>NZ_JACSQX010000003.1:18844-472971 GCF_014836395.1 Xanthomonas bonasiae | reverse complement strand
GTCCCGAGTCCCGAGTCCCGAGTCCCGAGTCCCGAGTCCCGAGTCCCGAGTCCCGAGTCCCGAGTCCCGAGTCCCGAAGCGTCCATGCTCATCGAACACGAACCCGCCTTCGTCCTGCACGCGCGCCCCTGGCGCGAGACCAGCCTGCTGGTCGAAGTGCTGAGCGCGCAGTACGGCCGGCTGGGCGTGCTGGCGCGGGGCGTGCAGGGGCCGAAGAATCAGCCGCTGCGCGCGGCGCTGCAGCCGCTGCAGTCGATCCGCTTCAGCGCGCAGCGCCGCGGCGAGCTGGCCCAACTGCGTGCGGCCGAGGCGGTGGATACGGCGCCGCGCCTGAGCGGGGACGGCATGCTCGCCGGGTTCTACATCAACGAACTGACCCTGCGCCTGGCGCCGCGCGACGATCCTGCGCCGGACCTGTACCTGGCCTACGCACGGGTGCGCGCGCGGCTGGGCGCGGAGGCGCCGCTGGCGTGGACGCTGCGCTGCTTCGAGCGCGACCTGCTGGACGCCCTGGGTGTGGGCTTCGACCTGCGCCACGACGGCGACGGCGAGCCGATCGACCCGGCCGCGCGCTACGTGCTGGACGCCGAACACGGCCCGCGCCGCCTGCTCAGCGACCGCGGCCACGACCAGCGCAGCGGCATGGCCACCGGCCGCGCGCTGCTGGCGCTGGCCGCCGACGAGATGCCGGTGGCCGAAGACCTGCCTGGCCTGCGCCGCGGCATGCGCGTGGTGTTGATGCACCACCTCGGCGGGCGCGGCCTGAAGTCGTGGGAGATGCTGCAGGACCTGACCCGCCAGCGCCGCGACGCGGAAGCCGGGGAACTGCCGCAGGTGCCTGACTCACCGGAAGTGGCTGACCCGCAGGCGCCGAAGACCGATTGAGCCGCGCTTGCGCCGGCCGGCTTCCTGCAGGGGGCTTCAGCTCCAACCGCTTACCCAGCATGCCGGCTTGCCGACGGTGTCTGTCGCGGCTGAAGCCGCTCCTACACGGGCGTGCAGCAAGTGCGCCGACGCACTGCTTTTACGAATCCCCAATCCCCAATCCCAAATCCCGGCTCAATGCAGCAACGCCGCGACCGCCTCGCTGAACTGGCTGCGCGCCTGCGACGAGGCCGGGTCGCCCTGCAGCTGGCGTACCGCGCGCGCCAGCCGCGCGGCGCCGACGAAGCCGCAGCTGGCCTGCAGCCGGTGCAGGTGGTTGCGCACCGCCTGCTCGTCGCTGAGCTGCAGCGCCGAGGCGACCGCGTCGCGGGTGCCGGGCAACTCGGCCAGGAACAGTTCGCGCAGCGCGATCAGGTGCGAGCGCTCGCCGTTGAGCGCGACCAGGGCGGTGGTCTCGTCCCAGTCCACCGCCGCCTCCACCGCGCCCGGCGCGGTGCCGACGCTGCCACGCGCCAGCAACCGGCGCACCGCCTGCAGCAGGCGTTCGGGACTGAGCGGTTTCAGCAGCACTTCGGCGAAACCGGCACCGAGCAGGTGCTCGCGGACCGCGCCGCTGGCGTCGGCGGTATGCGCCAGCGCCAGGGTGCCGGGGCGCTGCCGCTGCAGGCGCTGCAGCAGGTCGGCGCCGCTGCCGTCGGGCAGGTTGGCGTCGATCAGCCACAGATCGTGTTCCTGGGCCTGCGCACTGGCCAGCGCGGAAGCGACGGTGTCGGCCAGATCGACCTGCGCGGGCAGGGATTCCAGCGTCACTTGCAAAAACGTGCGACTGATCGGGTCGTCCTCGACCAGTAAAAGTCGCGTCACAGGGTCCTGGGTCGATGCCATCCTTATGCCTCCATGCGGCCTGGGCGCATCTTAGCGGCTGCGACGATGCGTCGCATCACTTTGCGCCGCTGCCGCCGCGTCCGCAAGCCGGTGCCCCGGCCCGCCGCCGGGGGCCGCTGGCCGGATCGGCGCAGGCCAGGGCAACCCGAAGCGCCGCGTCCGGGCGCCGATAGGGCGGCGTCGGCGCCCGCGCACCGCAGGGCCGCTCCCGCGCATCGGCAGGCCCTGGCGCATCTGCGACAATGGCCGCCCTTTTTCGCCCGCAGCCTGCCGCCACGTGGCCCGATCCAGAAAACGCCTAGACCGCACCCCGTTCCAGACCGATATCGTCGACCTCAGCCACGACGGCCGCGGCGTCGCCCGCCCCGAGGGCGAGGGCGGCAAGGTCGCCTTCGTCGCCGGCGCGCTGCCGGGCGAGACGGTGCTCGCCGAGCCCACCGCGCGCAATCGCCATTTCGACGAGGCGCGCACCCTGCAGGTGCTGCAGGCCTCGCCGCAGCGGGTCGAACCGCGCTGCCCGCATTTCGGGGTCTGCGCCGGCTGCGTGCTGCAGCACCTGGCCGAGGACCAGCAGATCCTGGCCAAGCAGCGGGTGCTGACCGAGAACCTGGAGCGGATCGGCCACGTGACCCCGCAGACGGTGCTGCCGGCGCTGTCCGGCGCGCCCTGGGGCTACCGGCGCAAGGGCCGTTTCTCGGTGCGCCGGGTGGAGAAGAAGGACAAGACCCTGGTCGGCTTCCGCGAGCTCGACCCGCGCTTCGTCGCCGACCTGTCGGTGTGCCACACGGTGATTCCGCAGATCGGCTTCAAGGTGAGCGCGCTGGCCGAGCTGGTCGAGAGCCTGGACGGCAAGCGCGACATCCCGCAGATCGAGTTCATCGCCGGCGACGCCGCCGTGGCGCTGACCTTCCGCCACATGCAGCCGCTCAGCGCGCGCGACCAGGCGACGCTGGTCGCGTTCGCCCAGGCGCACGACTTCGCCATCTTCCTGCAGCCCGGCGGCGTGGACAGCGTGCATCCGCTGTATCCGCAGGACGTGCCGCTGTCGTTCCGGTTGCCGCAGTGGGACGTGGAACTGGCGTTCCGGCCGCTGGACTTCATCCAGGTCAACGCCTCGCTCAACCAGAAGATGATCGCGCTGGCGCTGACCCTGCTCGACGCGCAGCCCGGCGACCGCGTGCTCGACCTGTTCTGCGGGCTGGGCAACTTCACCCTGCCGCTGGCGCGCACGGTGCGCGAGGTGGTGGGCGTGGAAGGCGATGCGGGGCTGGTGGCACGGGCGCGCGACAACGCGCAGCGCAACGGCCTGGACAACGCGCAGTTCTTCGCCGCCGACCTGACCCAGGACCAGCGCCAGGCGCCGTGGATGCAGCAGGGCTTCGACAAGCTGCTGCTCGACCCGCCGCGCTCCGGCGCGATCGAGGTGTTGCGGCAGCTGCCGCTGGAGACGTTCCAGCGCATCGTCTACGTCAGCTGCCACCCCGGCTCGCTGGCGCGCGACGCCGGCTACCTGGTCAACGAGCAGGGCTTCGTGCTGAAGGCCGCCGGCGCGATGGACATGTTCCCGCATACCGCGCATGTGGAGAGCATTGCGGTGTTCGAGAAGCCGGGATTGGAGAGTGGGGATTAGGGATTCGTAACAGTGGCGTCTGCGCGCTGGCTTATGCTTTGACCAATCCCGAATCTCCAATCCCCAATCCCATGGCCATCGAAATCGAACGCAAATTCCTCGTCACCGGCGACGGCTGGCGCGCTGCGGCGCATCGGGTGATCCCGATGGCGCAGGGCTACATCAACGACCAGGCGGCGATGGACAGCGGCGCGCAGAAGGCCTCGGTGCGGGTCCGCATCCAGGACCAGGAGGCGTTCCTCAACCTCAAGTCGCGCGAGCTGGGGCACACCCGCCAGGAGTTCGAGTATCCGCTGCCGCTGGACGACGCGCGCGCGCTGCTGGCGCTGTGCGTGGGCGGGCTGATCGACAAGCGCCGGCACCTGGTGCAACACCAGGGCCATCTGTGGGAAGTGGACGAGTTCCTCGGCGACAACGCCGGGCTGGTGGTCGCCGAGATCGAGCTGGAGAGCGCCGACGAGGCCTTCGCCAAGCCCGACTGGATCGGCGCCGAAGTCACCGACGATGCGCGCTATTACAATTTGGCGCTGGCTTCGCATCCGTTCAGTAAGTGGCCGGGATTTGGGATTCGGGATTAGGGATTGGCAAAAGCGAGTCAAGTGCGGTGATCAGGCTTATGCTTTTGCGAATCCCCATTCCCGAATCCCGAATCCCCGCTCATGCGCATCGATATCTGGTCCGACGTGGTCTGCCCCTGGTGCTGGATCGGCAAGCGCCGGTTGCAGCAAGGCATCGCGGCGCTCGGCGCGGATGCGCCGGCGCTGGAGATCCACTGGCATCCGTACCTGCTCGATCCCGATGCCGGCACCGAGCCGGTGCCGCTGCGCAAGGCGTATGAAGCCAAGTTCGGCGGCGCCGCGCGCACCGAGCAGATCCTGGCGCAGACCCAGGCCACCGCGCGCGCCGAGGGGCTGCCGTTCGACTTCGACCGCGGCCAGGTGCGGGTGACCACGCTGCCGGCGCACCGGCTGCTGTGGCTGGCGGCGCGCGAAGGCGATGCCGAGGCGGTGGCCGAGGCGCTGTTCCACGCGCATTTCGCCGAGGGTCGCAACCTGGCCGAGACCAGTACGCTGCTCGCCGCCGGCGCCGCCGGCGGGCTGCCCGCGGCGCGGGTGCAGGCGCTGCTGGACGGCGACGAGGGCCTGGCCGAGATCCAGGCGCAGCTGCAGCAGGCGCAGGCGATGGGCATCCGCGCAGTGCCGACCTACGTCGTCGACGGCCGCCACGCGATCCAGGGAGCGCAGCCGCCGGAGGTGTTCGCCGCGACCCTGCGCGGCCTGCTGCCGCCGGCGCCGGCCGCGGCGCAGGACTGCGGCCCCGACGGTTGCGCGGTGTAGGCCGGTCACACGAGCGCAACGTGGCGCAGCCACGGTGCGCCATCGGCACGCGCCGGTACCGCACGGCACTTGCGGCCTGTCGCCGGCGCCGGCATCTGCGACAATGCCGCCCAGGCGCGCTGAACAGCGCTGGCAGGAGAATCCCCCGCATGCTCGCGATCGGCGTCGCCGGTACCGAACTCACCGCCCAGGAACGCGACTGGCTGCAGCACGATGCCGTCGCCGGCGTGGTCCTGTTCAAGCGCAATTTCGCCTCCAGGGCGCAGCTGGTGGAGCTGACCGCGGCGATCCGCGCCGCGGCGCCGCGGCCGCAGCTGATCTGCGTGGACCAGGAAGGCGGCCGCGTGCAGCGCTTCCGCGAAGGCTATAGCGCCTTGCCGCCGCTGCACGGCTTCGGCGCGCTGTATGCGCGCGATCGCGATGCGGCGCTGGCGCTGGCCGAGCAGCATGCCTGGCTGATGGCCAGCGAGGTCCGCGCCAGCGGCGTGGACCTGAGTTTCGCCCCGGTGGTGGATCTGGCGCGCGGCAACCGCGCGATCGGCGACCGCGCCTTCAGCGACGATCCGCAGGTGGTGGCCGCGTTCACCGGCGCCTACGTGCGCGGCATGCACAGCGTCGGCATGGCCGCCACCCTCAAGCACTTTCCCGGCCACGGCACGGTGCTGGAAGACACCCACGTCGACAACGCCGTCGATCCGCGCCCGCTGCAGGAACTGCGCGAGCAGGACCTGGTGCCGTTCGCCGCCGGCATCGCCGCCGGCGCCGACGCGGTGATGATGGCGCACGTGGTCTACCCACAGGTCGCGCCGGAACCGGCCGGCTATTCGCCGCGCTGGATCCAGCAGATCCTGCGCCAGGAACTGGGCTTCCGCGGCGTGGTGTTCTCCGACGATATCGGCATGGCCGCCTCGTTCGCCGCCGGCGGCGTCGCCGCGCGGGTGTCCGCGCACCTGGACGCCGGCTGCGACGTGGTCCTGGTCTGCCATCCCGAACTGGTCGAAGACTCGCTGCAGGCCGTGCGCGACCGCCCGCTCAATACCGCCGCGCTGCTCGGCCTGATCGGCCGCGGCGCCCTCGGCTGGGACGGGCTGCTCGCCGATGCCCGCTACGGCCACACCCAATCCCACCTGCTCGCAACCCTCGGAAAAACCGCCTGATGTCCACTCTCACCATCGCCCAGGCCCTGGCCCAGGCCGACCTGCTGGTCGATCGTCCGCACCTCGACCAGGCCATCGCGCGCATGGCCGACGCCATCGCCGCCGACTACCGCGGCGAGATCCCGGTCTACCTGACCATCATGCACGGCGCGCTGCCGTTCGCCGGGCAACTGGCGCTGGAACTGGGCGCGCGCGGCCAGGACCTGCAGCTGGATTACCTGCACGCCACCCGCTACCGCGGCGAGACCGTCGGCGGCGAACTGGTGTGGAAGCACCGCCCGGCCACCGCGCTGTACGGGCGCCGCGTGCTGCTGCTCGACGACATCCTCGACGAAGGGCTGACCCTGCTGGCGGTACGCCAGTGGTGCCTGGAACAGGGCGCCACCGACGTGCGCATCGCCGCGCTGACGGTCAAGCGCCACGACCGCCGCGTGGACGACGTCAACGCCGACTACGTGGGCGTGGAAGTGCCCGACCGCTACGTGTTCGGCTTCGGCATGGACGTCAACGAAGGCCTGCGCAACCTGCCGGCGATCTACGCGATGAAGGAATAGGGCGCGGCGCCTTTTCCCATCGCGCGCCGGCCGTCGCGGCCGGCGTTCGCGCACGTTCTGATTCGAGGATCTGCATGGACAACATCGCACTGGCCGTGATCGGCGGCACCGGCGTCTACAAGCTCGCACAACTGGACGACGTGGAGACCCGCCAGGTCGACACCCGCTACGGCAGTCCGTCCGGCCCGGTGCGCATCGGCACGCTGCTCGGTCACCGGGTCGCGTTCCTGGCCCGGCACGGCGAGGGCCATTCGCTGCCGCCGCACAAGATCAATTACCGCGCAAACCTTGCGGCACTGCAGCAAGTCGGCGCCACGCGGGTGCTCGCGCTCAACACCGTCGGCGGCATCGGCGAGCGCTTCGGCCCGCGCGTGCTGGCCTGCCCGGATCAGTTGATCGACTACACCTGGGGCCGCGTCTCCACGCTCAGCGAGGAGCCGGGCAGCGAGGTGCTGCACGTGGATTTCGGCCATCCGTATTCGCCGATGCTGCGCAGCAAGGTGCTGGCCGCCGCGCGCGTGACCGGCGCCGAGGTGGTCGATGGCGGCTGCTACGGCGCCACCCAGGGACCGCGACTGGAAACGATTGCAGAGATCGCCCGGCTGCGCCGCGACGGCTGCGACCTGGTCGGCATGACCGGTATGCCGGAAGCGGGCCTGGCGCGCGAATTGGGCCTGGAATACGTGTGTCTGGCGATCGTGGCGAACTGGGCCGCGGGCTGCGGCGACGCGCAGGAAATCACCCTGGCCGAGGTGCTGGCGAATGTGGAGGCGGCGTCGGCGGGGCTGCCGGAGCTGATCGGCGAACTGGCGCGCGGGTGATTGTCTTCGTTGCCCAAGCTTTGCATACTCCGCCGGTGCGGGCTGCCGCACAACCACCACCCATTCATTGCACAAGGTCTCGCATCACCATGCCGAACGGTACCGTCAAGTGGTTCAACGACGCCAAGGGATTTGGCTTTATTTCACCGGAAGACGGCAGCGCCGATGTATTCGCGCACTTCTCCGCGATCAATTCCAAGGGCTTCCGCAGCCTGCAGGAAGGACAGCGTGTCAGCTATGACGTGACCCAGGGTCCGAAGGGCGCGCAGGCCTCCAATATTACGCCTGTCGAGTAAATCGCTTGCTCGGCTGAGCTGTTTTTGAGCCCCGCTTCGGCGGGGTTTTTTATGGATGGCGATACCGCTGCGGTGTCGCCCGCAATCAGTGGATGCGATGAAGCAACGGATGCAGATCGGCATCGTCGGCTACGGCACGGCGGGCCAGGCCCTGGCGCTGCTGCTGGCGCGCGACGGCCATCGGGTGCAGGTGTTCGAGCGCGCGCCGCAGCCGGGTCCGGTCGGCGCCGGGTTCCTGCTGCAGCCGACCGGGCTGCAGGTGCTGTGGCGGATCGGCCTGCTCGAGCAGGCGCTGGCGCATGGCGCGCCCGTGCGCCGCCTGTACGGCGAGACGCCGTGCGGCCGCGCGGTGATGGACATGCGCTACCGCGACCTGGACACGCGCCTGTTCGGGCTGGGCATGCAGCGCGGCGCGCTGTTCTCGCTGCTGGCGCAGGCATGGGACGGCTATGCCGAGCTGCAGCGCGACACGCGCATCGTCGCCATCGACGACGGCCTGCGCCGGGTGCAGGACCAGCACGGGCGCTGGCATGGTCCGTTCGACCTGGTGATCGCCAGCGACGGTTCGGCCTCGGCGCTGCGCGCGCAGGTGCAGGGCACGCGCCTGGACCGGGTCTATCCGTGGGGCGCGCTGTGGTGCCTGCTGCCGCGCGGCGACTGGGCCTTCGCCGACGAACTGCGCCAGCGCTACGTGGCCGCGCGCAAGATGATCGGGCTGCTGCCGGTCGGTACCCGGCCGGACGATCCCGAGCCGCGCATGAGTTTCTTCTGGAGCCTGCCCACCGCCGATTTCGACGCCTGGCAGGCGCGCGGCATGGAGGCGTGGCTGGACGAGGTCGCGCAGCTGTGGCCGCAGGCGCGCGAGCGCCTGGCGCAGGTGTGCGCACCGGCGCAGCTGGCGCGGGCCAGCTATCGCGATGCGGTGCAGCAGCGCTGGTACCGCGGCCGCCTGGTGCTGGCCGGCGATGCGGCGCATTCGATGAGCCCGCAGCTGGGGCAGGGCGTCAACATGGCGCTGATGGATGCGTGGGTGTTGAGCGAGAGCCTGCGCGAAGCCCCGGACCTGGACGCGGCGCTGGCGCGCTACCAGGCGCAGCGCCATGCGCACGTGGCGGTGTACCAGTTCTGGAGCCGCTGGCTGACCCCGCTGTTCCAGTCCGAACGTGATCTGGTGGCGCGCGTGCGCGACCTCGGCATGCTGCCGGCCGGGCGCATGCCGGGCGGTCGCGGGCACATGCTGCGCGTGCTCAGCGGTACCCAGCACGGGTGGTTCGGCAAGCTGCCGCTGGAGCCTGGATTTCTGCAGGCGCTGGCGGAGACGGCGGCAGTGCCACGGATTGCGGCGGCGCAGGCGCAGGGCGAACAGGTGCAGTGAGCCAGTGCGTTCGTGCAGGTGGCGACCGACGTTGTTTCTGCGATCGGCCGGCCTGTTGCGATGCCGCGGCGGCAGCGCTTTTTGTGGGAGAGACTTCAGTCCCGACGCTCTACCGATAACGCGTCGGGACTGAAGTCCCTCCCACAGGGGGCGATCGGCGTATCTGGGGGGGCGCGCTATTTCATTACCGCCGGCAACGCCAGCGTCGCGCCTTCGACGCAGACGACCAGGCGTTCGCCCGGGTCCAGGATCGGCACCACGCCGGCGGTGAACTGCGAGAACGCGGGCAGCACCGTCATCCGTTCGCGCAGCCAGAACGCCGGCCAGCGTTGGCGCATGCCGGGCAGTTTCGCCAGCGGATGCAGGTGTCCGCACAGCACGTGCAGGTGCGGGTGCGGCACCGGATCGTGGCGCAGCGCGAACGGGCCGTCCTCGACCTGTTCGCCGAGCGGCGCGATGTCCAATCCGGCGCCGGCCAGCGCGCGGTCGTGGTTGCCGGCGATCGCGGCCACGCGCAACTGTGGATGCGCGGCGCGCCAGGCGTGCCAGTCGCGCTGCCAGGCGGCCGCGGGCGCGGCGCCGTGCAGCACGTCGCCGAGGATCCACAGTTCCTGCGCGTCCTGTGCCTGCAGCAGTGCGGCGAGGCGCTGCAGGTCCAGCGCGGTGCCGCCACTGGGCAGGCCGATGCCGGCGCGGCGGAACACGTCGGCCTTGCCCAGGTGCAGGTCGGCGATCAGCAGCCGCCGGCGCGCCGGCCAGTACAACGCGCGTTCGCCGAGCAGAGTCATCGGCTCGCCGGCCAGGCGCCAGTCCAGTTCAGCGCGCATGGCGTTGTTCCAGCTGCGCGGCCGCGCGCGTCACCCGCGCCTTCCAGTCCTCGGTGCTGAGCTGGCCGCGGATGCTCTCGGCCCACAGCGGGAACGACAGCGGCGTCAGGCTGCGCGGCGTGTACACGGCCAGTTCGCGCGCGGCGCAGTCGTGCAGGGTGGCGGCGAGCCGGGTCAGTTCCATCTCGCCCTGCAGCACTTCGCGTTCGGCCTGCGCCAGCAGCAGGTGCCCGGGATCGAAGCGGCTCAGCACGTCGTACAACAGGCCGCTGGAGGCCTGCAGCTGGCGCAGGCTGCGCGGCGTGCCGCCGGGCAGGCTCGGCGGCAGCAGGCCGGACACGCGCGCGATCTCGCGGAACTGGCGCCGCGCCAGTTCGCCCAGGTTGAGGCTTTCGCGAAGGTCCTCGAACAGGTGCTCGGGGCTGAGCAGTTCGCGCAGCAGCGCTGCGTCGGTGGCCACTTCTTGCGCCGGCGACAGCACCAGCCCGTAGTCGTTGGCGGCGAAGCTGAAAGTGTTGCGCTGGCGCCGGCCCCAGCGCAGCGCCAGCAGCGCGGCCAGACCTTCGTGCACCTGGCGCCCGGCGAACGGATAGACGAACACGTGGCGGCCGTCGCGGGCGCGCACGCTTTCCACCAGCAGCCGCTGCGGCGACGGCAGCGCCGACAGCGCGCGCTGCAGGCCGAGCAGCGGCGCCAATGCGCGCAGTTCTTCCTCGCCGCGCGGCTCGGCGAAGACGGCTTCCACTTCATGCGCCAGCGCCGAGGACAGCGGCATGCGCCCGCCCATCCATTTCGGCACGCTGCCGTCGCCGCCCTTGGCCAGGCGCACGTAGGCGGTCATGTCCTCCAGCCGCACCAGCTCCAGCAGGCGCCCGGCGAACTGGAAGCGGTCGCCGCGGCGCAGGCGGCCGACGAACTGTTCTTCCACCGCGCCGAGCCGGCCGCCGCGCAGGAAGCGCACCGCGACGCTGCCGTCGCTGGTGATGGTGCCGATCGACAGGCGATGACGCAGCGCGATGCGGCGGTCGTGCACGCGGTACACGCCGTCCTCGTCGCGCACCACCTTGCGGTAGTCCGGGTACTGCGCCAGCGCGCGCCCGCCCTGCACGACGAACTCCAGCACCGCGGCCCAGGTCGGCGCATCGAGTGCCGCGAACGCGGCGCTGCCGCGGACTTCGGCGAACAGCGCGTCGGCGCGGAAGCCGCCGCCCAGCGCGCAGGTCACACAATGCTGCGCCAGCACGTCCAGCGACAGCCGCGGGGACGGGCGCGATTCGATGCGGCCGTGGGCGATGGCGCGGCGCGCGGCGGCGTACTCGACCAACTCCAGCGCATGCGAGGGCACGCACAGCACGTGGCCGGCCTCGCCGGGGCGGTGCTTGGCGCGGCCGGCGCGCTGCAGCAGCCGCGCCACGCCCTTCGGACTGCCGATCTGCAGCACCTGGTCGACCGCGGGAAAATCCACGCCCAGGTCCAGGCTCGAGGTCGCGACCACGCAGCGCAGGCTGCCGTCGCGCAGGCCTTGCTCGGCGGTGCGGCGCAGCGCCGGGTCCAGCGAGCCGTGGTGCAGGGCCAGGCTCTGCGCGTCCTCGGGCCACACCGATTCCAGTGCCTGGTGCCACAGTTCGGCCTGCGCGCGGGTGTTGGTGAACAGCAGGCTGGTACGCACCGCGAACAGTTTTTCCAGCACCCGAGGCAACTGCGCCAGGCCCAGGTGGCCGGCCCAGGGGAAGCGCTCGCCGCTGGCCGGGGTCAGCGTTTCCAGGGTCAGCGTGCGCGGCTTGACCCCGGCCACGATCGGCGCATCCGCCACATGCGGCAGCAGCACGTCGCGCGCCTCGTCCAGATTGCCGAGCGTGGCCGACAGCCCCCAGGTACGCAGCGCCGGCGCCCACGCGCGCAGCCGCGCCAGGCACAGCTGCAGCAGCACGCCGCGCTTGTTGCCGAGCAACTCGTGCCATTCGTCGACGATCACGCAGCGCAGCGTCGCCAGCTGCGGCGCGGTGTCCGGATAGGACAGCAGCAGCGCCAGCGATTCGGGCGTGGTCACCAGCACGTCGAGCTTGCCGCTGCGCGCCAGGCGCTTGTCGCGCGCGCTGGCATCGCCGGTGCGCAGGCCGATCTGCCAGTCCAGGCCCAGCGCTTCCGCCGGTTCGCGCAACGCGCGCAAGGTGTCGGCGGCGAGCGCGCGCAGCGGGGTGATCCACAGCACTTTCAGGTCGCGCTGCGCCTGCCTGCGCGACCTCGATGCCGACGCGGTCTTGTCGGCAGCGGCTGCCTTCGCGCGGCGTGGCCGCTTGTCTGCCGCCGCCTGCAGCGCGGCCTGTTCGCGCAGGCCTTCCAGCAGCGGGCCGCCGAACGCGGCCAGCGTCTTGCCGCTGCCGGTGGGCGTGTGCAGCAGGCCCGAGCCACCTTCCAGGTAGTGCCGCCACAGTGCGCGCTGGAATGGCAGCGGTTGCCAGCCTTGCGCGGCGAACCATGCGTACAGCGGCGCATCGGCCGGGCGCTTGCGCGCCTGCGCCGCGGTCATCGCGCCAGCGCCTGCAGCGTGGCCAGCCGGTCGGCTTCGGCGAACGGCTTGTCGTGGCGCCAGCGCAGGATGCGCGGGAACCGCACCGCGATGCCGGACTTGTGCCGGCTGCTCTTGTTCACCGCCTCGAAGCCGAGTTCGAACACGTGGTACGGCGTCACCGCGCGCACCGGGCCGAAGCGTTCGGTGGTGTGCGCGCGGATCCAGCGGTCCAAGGCCAGGATCTCGCTGTCGTCCAGGCCCGAATACGCCTTGGCCACCGGCACCAGTTGCGCGCCGTCCCACAGTCCGAAGGTGTAGTCGGTGTACAGCGTGCTGCGGCGGCCGTGGCCGGCCTGCGCGTACAGCAGCACCGCGTCGATGGTCAGCGGTTCGATCTTCCACTTCCACCAGTCGCCGCAGCGGCGCCCGGATTGGTAGGGCGACGCGGCGCGCTTGAGCATCAGCCCTTCCACGCCGCGCTCGCGCGAATCCTCGCGCAGCGTTGCGGCGTCTTCCCACGAGGCGGCCTGTACCTGCGGCGACAGCACGATGCGCGGATCGGCATGCGCAGCGAGCAAGGCCTGCAGCTGCGCGCGGCGCTGCGCCAGCGGCTGCTCGCGCAGGTCGACGCCGTCCAGCTCCAGCAGGTCGTAGGCGAGCACCCGCGCCGGCGTGTCGTCCAGCGTCTTGGCGCCGGGCTTGCGGCGTTGGATGCGGGTCTGCAGCGCGGTGAACGGCAGCGGCGCGATGTCGCCGTCGCGCCAGCCCAGCAGTTCGCCGTCGATCACCGCATCGCGTGGCAGTGTGGCCGCGGCGGTCTCGATCTCGGGGAAGCGGCCGTCCAGGCGTTCCTCGCCGCGCGACCACAGCGCCGTCTCGCCGGCGCGGCGGATCAACTGCAGGCGGATGCCGTCCCACTTCCATTCCAGTTGCCAGTCGTCGATCGCACCCAGCGTGGCCACGTCGTTTTCCAGCGGCGATGCCAGGAAGAACGGGTAGGGCTGCTGGCGGTCGCTGGCCAGCACCTCGTGCGACAACAGGTCTTCCAGTGCGGCCGGGGTCGGCGACCACGCGCCGAGCATGCGCTGGGCGATGCGCGCGATGTCGATCCCCGACATCGCCGCCAGCGCCTGCTGCACCAGCCGCTGCGACACGCCCACGCGCAGCGCGCCGGTGAGCAGCTTGTTGAACAGCAGGCGTTCGTCGAACGCCAGGCTGCGCCAGCCGGCGAGCACCGCGGCGTGGCGCGCGGCCTCGTCCTGCGCGGCGACCGGCAGCAGGCGTTCCTCGATCCAGTCGCGCAGCGGCGCCGGATCGGAGGCTGCGGCCGGATCGTCGAGCAGCAAGGTGAGGGTTTCGGCGAGGTCGCCGACGTGGTCGTAGCTGTCGTCGACCAGCCAGCCGGGCAGGCCGCTTTCCTGCGCGATCCACTCGCGCAGTTCGCGGGTATTGGCGATGCGCCGCAGTTTGCCGCCGCTCAGCAGCCAGATCGCCCATGCCGCGTCGGCCGGCGGAGCCTGTTCGAAATACGCGACCAGCGCGGCGCGCTTGTCCAGCGTCGCGGTGCTTTGGTCCAGCTGCCGGTACAGCGCGGCGAAGCGCTTCATTCCTCGGCACCGTAGTCGGTGCGGAACGCCTCGGCGGCGACGCCGCGTTCGTTCAAGGCGCGGATGATCGCGTCGGTGTTGCCGTGGGTGGCGATGACCCGTCGCGCGCCGGTTTCCTCGATGGTGCGCAGCAGGTCCGGCCAATCGGCATGGTCGGAGACCACGAAGCCGCGGTCGTAGTTGCGCCGGCGACGGTTGCCGCGCAGCCGCATCCAGCCCGAGGCGAAGCCGAGCTGCGCATGGCGGAAGCGGCGCAGCCACGGGCTGCCTGCGGCCGACGGCGGCGCCAGCACCAGCTGCCCGGCGTAGTCGGCGCGCTTGTCCATGTCGGCCACCGGGTGCGTGTCCAGCATCGCGATGCCGGCGTCGCGGTACACCGCCACACCGGCGGCGACTGCGCCATGCAGCAGTGCCGGCTGGTCGTCCCACGGCTGCAGTTCGGCCAGCACCCGTTGCGCCTTGCCCAGCGCATAACAGAACAGCACCGCGGCCTCGCCGCGCGCGGCGCATTCGTGGCGCCAGGCGACGATCTCGCGCGCCACCGCGGCGGTGTCCGGCCAGCGGTATACCGGCAGGCCGAAGGTGGCCTCGGTGATGAAGGTGTCGCAGCGCACCACCTCGAACGCCGCGCAGGTCGGGTCGGGCTGGCGTTTGTAGTCGCCCGAGGCCACCCACACTTCGCCGTCCACGTCGATGCGCACCTGCGCCGAGCCGAGCACGTGCCCGGCCGGATGCAGCGACACCGTTGCTGCGCCCAGCGCGAAGCGTTCGCCGTAGTCGTAGGCGCGGTAGGCCTGGTCGCCGAGGCGCCAGCGCAGGATCGGCAGGCCGGCGGCGGCGCAGTGGTATTCGCCCATGCCGGCGCGCGCGTGGTCGCCGTGGCCATGGGTGATGACCGCGCGCGGCACCGGCCGCCAGGGATCGATGTGGAAGTCGCCGGCGGGGCAGTACAGCCCTTCCGGGCGCAGCACCACCAGGTCCTGGGAGGCGGGATTCGGCATGCCCGCCACTGTGTCCAACGCGGTGTGCAGGAGATGAGAATCCAGGCTGAGCGATTCACCGTGCGCGCGCGAATCGGCCACAATGCGGGACGCGCTTCTGGGAGGAAGATGGATGCAACCGGACCTGCCCGCCTTCGCCACGCACGTGGTCGACAACCAGCCGCCGCCGTTCGAGCCGCGCGATCTGTGGGCCGACGATGCGGTGCTGCGCGCCGCGGTCGCGCGCGAGGGCGGCGAAGCGTTCGCCGCGCAGCTGGCGCAGTACGGCGCGCTGGCCGGCGACACCCTGTACCGGCTCGGCTTCGACGCCAATCGCGACCGCCCGCGGCTGCGCACGCACGACCGCTACGGCCACCGCATCGACACGGTCGAATTCCATCCGGCCTACCACCAGCTGCTGGATGCGGCCAAGACCCATGGCGTGGCCGGTCTGTCCTGGCACGTGCCGCGGCCGGGCGCGCACGTGGCGCGGGCGGCGCTGAGCTACCTGCATCACCAGGCCGAGGCCGGCACCAGCTGTCCGTTGACGATGACCCATGCCGCGGTCGCGGTGCTGCGCCAGGAACCGGCGCTGCGCGATTGGGCGAACAAGGCCGCCGCGCCGCACTACGACCCGCGCGACGTGCCGATCGCCGACAAGGCCGGCATCACGCTGGGCATGGGCATGACCGAGAAGCAGGGCGGCTCGGACGTGCGCAGCAACGCCACGGTCGCCACGCCGCTGGGCGCCGACGGCGCGTACGCGCTGGTCGGGCACAAGTGGTTCTTCTCCGCGCCGATGTCCGACGGTTTTCTGGTGCTGGCGCAGGCGCCGGGTGGATTGAGTTGCTTCCTGCTGCCGCGGCGCCTGCCCGACGGCCGGCTCAACGCGCTGCGGCTGATGCGGTTGAAGGACAAGCTCGGCGACTGGTCGAACGCGTCCAGCGAAGTCGAATTCGCCGGCGCCTGGGTGCAGCGCATCGGCGCGGAAGGACGCGGCGTGGCGCGCATCATCGGCATGGTGATGCTGACCCGGCTGGACTGCATGCTCGCCGCCGCCGCGCAGATGCGCATGGCGCTGGCGCAGGCGCTGCATCACGCGCGGCATCGCGTCGCGTTCGGCAAGCGCCTGGTCGAGCAGCCGCTGATGCGCAACGTGCTCGCCGACCTGGCGCTCGAATCGGAGGCGGCCACCGCGTTCGCCATGCGCGTGGCGCGCGCGGTGGATGCGGCCGAACGCGATCCGGCCGCAGCCGCGTTCGCGCGCATCGCCACCGCGCTGGGCAAGTACTGGTTGTGCAAGCGCGCGCCGGCCTTCGTCAACGAAGCGCAGGAATGCCTGGGCGGTGCGGGTTATGTCGAGGAATCGATTTTGCCGCGGCTGTACCGGCAGGCGCCGCTGAATTCGATCTGGGAAGGCAGCGGCAACATCCAGTGCCTGGACGTGCTGCGTGCGCTGGCGCGCGAGCCGGCCAGCGCGGCGGCGCTGCTTTCAGAGTTGGAGGCCGCGGCGGGTGCGAGCCCGGAGTACGACAAGGCGCTGGACGCGTTGCGCGCGCCGCTGGCCGGCAACGGCGAGGTGGACGAATACGCCGCGCGCCGCATCAGCGAACGCATCGCGCTGGCGTTGCAGGCTGCGCTGCTGTTGCGCAGCGCCAGCCCTGCTGCCGATGCGTTCGTGCGCAGTCGCCTGGCAGGCGCGCACGGGCTGGCGTTCGGGACGCTGGACGCGGATGTGCCGGTGGACGAGCTGTTGGCGCGGGTGTTGCCCTGACGGGTGGACAAGTGCAGCGGGCGCCGGACCCTCACCCCAACCCCTCTCCCGGTGGGAGAGGGGCTAGTCGGCTGTTCCTTCTCCCATCGGGACCATGGCCCCCTTTTCGGGGGAAGGTGCCCCGCAGGGGCGGATGAGGGTCCGGGCGCAGCCTCGTGCACCCAAACTCCGCGAGACGCTTCGCGCCTGACCCTCACCCCAACCCCTCTTCCGAGGGGAGAGGGGCTAGCGGCTGTTCCTTCTCCTCTCGGGACCATGGCCCCCTTTTCGGGGGAAGGTGCCCCGCAGGGGCGGATGAGGGTCCGGGCGCAGCCTCATGCACCCAAACTCCGCGAGTCGCTTCGCGCCGTACCCTCACCCCAACCCCTCTCCCGGTGGGAGAGGGGATACGGCTGTTCACTTCTCCCACCGGGAAAAGGTGCCCCGCAGCGGCGGATGAGGGGTCCGGCCAGCCAGTAAGCCTAATGCCGCGTCCCGCGCTTGCCGCCGCCCTTGGCCTGGGTCGCCTCCACCGACAGGGTGAAACTGCGCTCCTCGCCGTCCAGCATCGCGCCGACGCCGACCAGCTGGCGCTTGATCTCCTCGCCGCGGCCGTTGCGGATCGTCACCACCACCGTGTACTCCCACGCGGTGCCGTCGGCGGGATGCTGGATGGTGCCCTGCACGCGCAGCGGCACCGTCGCGGTTGGCGCCGATTGCTGCAGCACCGCCGAGTCGAAGCGCAGGTGGTGCTTGCAGGCCGGGCAGACGCTGGCGCTCTCCAGAATCGTCGCCTTGCAGTGGGGGCAGGTCCGGGTCGCCCCCGGGGTGCCGGGACGCGGCGTGCTCATGCGCCGGCGTCGGGCTCCGTCGGCTTGCCGCCCTTGCGGCCCTTGTCGTCTTCCCAGCCGAAATCGGCCTGGCCGCGCATCCGCGCGCCGGAGGCCACGGTCAGCGAGCCGGCCTTGACGTCGCCGATCAGCGCGCCGGAGGCCAGCAGCTCCACCTGCGAGGCCGATTCGATGTTGCCTTCCAGCTCGCCGGCGATGATCACCTTGTTGGCGCGCACGCCGCCGCTGAGCTTGGCTCCGGTCTCGATGGTCAGGTCGCCCTGCACGTTGACGTCGCCCTTGAACTTGCCGGCGATGCGGATGTGGCCGGTGCCTTCGATCTTGCCTTCGATGGTGATGTCGGCAGCGATCAGCGACTCCTTTGCCGCTGGCGCTGCGGCGCGTACGGGGAGGGGAGCGGCCGCGGCGACGCTGACCGCGGACTCGCCGGCCGCCGATTCGGTGGCCGGCCGCGGCTCGGGCACTGCGGTGCCGGCGGGCGCGCCGGGCAGCGGCAGGCCATCCTTGCGCGGGGTACCCTGATCTTTCCAGATGGACATGCGCAGACGTCTCCAGTCGGGGGAAACCCGACTATCGCCGCTCTATCGCGCAGGTTTTGTGACAACTATCGCTAAAGTGCGTTCCTCGTGCGGCGATCGCGGCGATCACCCCATGCCGTCCAGCGCCGGATCGAACTGCTGCACCTGGTTGCGGCCGCTGCGCTTGGCCCGGTACAGCGCCGCATCGGCCTTGCGCAGCAAGGTGGTGGCGACCACGCCGTCGCGCGAATAGCTGGCCAGCCCGATCGAGACCGTGACCCCGGGCAACGCCTTGCCGTCCAGGGTGGTGGTCATCTGCTGCGCGGCGCTGCGGATCTGCTCGGCGATCGCCAGCGCCGCCTCCGCGCCGGTTTCCGGCAGGATCACGGTGAATTCCTCGCCGCCGTAGCGGCAGGCGATGTCTTCGCCGCGCAGCCGCGAGGCGAGCATCTGCCCGACCGCGGCGAGCAGGCTGTCGCCGCCGCCATGGCCGTGCAGGTCGTTGAAGTGCTTGAAGTGGTCCACGTCCAGCATCAGCAGCGACAGCGGCACCGAGCGGCGTGCGCAGCGCGCCAGTTCGTGGTTCAGCGACTCCTCCAGGTAGCGGCGGTTGAACAGGCCGGTGAGCGGGTCGCGGATCGACTGCAGGCGCAGCGATTCGCGCAGGCGCAGGTTGCTCAGCGCCAACGACAGCTGCTCGGCGGCGGCCTCGGCGATGGCGATGCGCGGCAGCGGCCCGGAGCCGGGACCGGCCAGGAACACGAAGCCCAGCTGCGTGCCTTGCGCGGACAACGGAATGCAGGCGCTGCTGGCGCCGACCGCCTGCGGATCGTCGAGCAGATGCGCGCATGCCGAGTCGTGGCGCAGCGCGTGCACGAAATGCGCCTTGTCGCGGCGCAGCGCCCAGCATTCCTCGGGCGCCACGGCCGGTTCGCTGCGCACCGGCGCCTCGCCCCAGGCGACGATGGATTCGGCGCGATCCCGCGACGCACGCAGCAGGTACACGCTGCCGCCGGCGTCGGGCATCAGCGCGGCGAGCATGCGCGCGGTCACCTCCAGCGCTTCCTTGGGGTCCACGCAGCTCTGCAGCAGGCCGGTGTAGCGGCTGAGCGCATTGAGGTCGGCGCTGGTGCGCTCCAGGTCGTGGATGCTGGCGGCCAGCTTGTCGTTGGCGACCGAAGCGGCATGCTCGGCGTTGCTGCGGTTGCGCAATTCGCGGAACAGCAGCGCATAGACCACGCCCACGCTGCCCAGGCCGAACGGAATGCCGGCCAGGGCCAGCGCCAGCAGCAGATCCGAACTGCGCTGGTTGGAACGGTCGCGGCTCTGCAGCAGCTGTTGCTCCAGCTCGGTCATCTGCTGCACATGGTCGCGGATCGCACCGGAGTCCTGGAACACGCTCGGCGCCATCGCGCGCTGCAGCGCCTCCAATCCATCGCGCTGGTAGAGGTCGAGCATCTGCCGCATCTGCGTCAGCCGCGCCTGCACGAGGCGCTGCAGGATGTCCAGGTTCGCGATCTGTACCGGGTTGTCGACGACCAGTGCGCGCAGTTGCGCCAGGTGCCGCGGCACGCGTTCGGCGCTGTCGCGATAGTTGCTCAGGTAGGCCTGGTTGCCGGTGAGTTCGTAGCCGCGCGCCGCGGTTTCGGCCTGCAGCAGGGTCGATTGCACTTCGTCGATGCTGCGCAGCACCTGGTGGGTATGGGCCACGCGCGCCGCATCCGAGATCGAACGCTGCGCGCCGGAAAACACCCCGAACCCGATCGAGACGAAGACCAGGGCGGAGAACAGAAGCGCTAGGCGGGTTCTGATCCGCACGCGTTGGAACGTCGACATGGGGGAATTGTAACCAGGGACCGGATCGGCAGAACCTTCGCGTGCAAAAGGTGCCCTAGGTCACGCCGCGACGCGGCCGGATTGCGACATCGGCGCAGCAACGCCGGTTTTGCCTGGGCTGCGCGGTTCGCGGAGCCGCAACGCGACCGCCGCACTCGTGCGCAGGGCGCGAGTGCGGCGGGGGCGGTCAATGCTTCTCTTTGTCGCCGTTGTGCGGATCTTCGTTGGCGTTCTCGCGCGCCTTGTCGGCGAGCTTCTGCGCTGCGCTGGCAGTGGCCTCGCTGGCGTCGGCCGCGGCTTCCTTGGCAGCGGCCGAGGCATCCTGCACCGCCTCGGAGTTGGCGGCGCGGTGTGCCGCGTCGCGGGCGTCGGCGGCGATTTCGTGGCCGGTCTGCGCGGCCTGGTCGGCCGCTTCTTTGGCCGCTTCGCCGGTCTGCTCCGCCGCCACCTTGGCGTCGCGCTGCGCCTGCTGCGCTTCCGGGCCTTGGCAGGCGGCCAGCGCCAGGGCGCCCAGCAGGGCCATTGCCGCGATCGGGGTCTTGTTCATGCGCGTTCTCCATTGCGGGGTGATGCGGCGCAGCCTAGGCGGGCGCGCATGCAGCCGGCGTCAATGCCGGCGCACGGCGCCGGCTCGCGTTCAGCTACGCCGCCAGCGCAGCCGCCGGCGCTGGTGCAGCAGGTCCCACGACCATAAGGCGAGCGCCAGCGCCGCACCGATCTCGCCGGAATGGAGCAATGCCAGCAAACCTTTGAACAGGCTGGGGATCACGAAGATCGTCCACCAGGTGCTGCGCACGCTCAGGCGATATTCCAGGCCGCGTCGCCGCCACACCCGTACGATCGACAGCAGCAGCGCAAGCATGGCGACGATGCTGCCGGGGATGCGCTGTCCGGCGCCGTAGATCAAGCCCAGGGCGATGCCGACCAGCAACGGAATGAACAACAGCCGCAGCCACAGCGGCGCCGGCGAGCGATTCGCCGACTCCGGTTCGCTCTGCCAACGCAGCAGCATGCCGACCACCAGCCACACTGCCCACAGCGCGGCGATCGTCACGGCGGCCATGCCGCTGCGCGACAAAGCGAACGACATCGGCACCGGATCCGGCGTCAGGGCGCTGGCGGCAGTGGCCAGGACCACGACGATGGCCAGCAGCAGCGCGGCTGCGGCACATCGCGCCAAGCCGACCAGCAGCCGCGCGCGGGTCAGGTAGCCGGCGTCGGTGGCGCGCATCCAGAAACCGATTTGCTGCCGATCCAGCGGTGCCGGCAGGGTGTCGAGACGGCCCTGGTCCAGGCGCAGCAGCAATTGCCGCAATGCCCGCGGCCGTCCCGGCATCAGGCCTGTCCATAGCGCCTGCGGCAGCGCGAACGGACGCGTCAGCTGGCGCATCAGCGCGGGGACCCGATAGCGTTTGTCGCCGGCCGGATACACGCGCCGGGCAAGAGCGTGGGCGTTCCCCGGCTGCATTTCCCAGGCCAGGTGCAAGCGCTCCTGCAGCATCGGCAGCGTCTGCGCGGCGCTACCGGCGGCGATGTCGTCCAGGCCGAAGAAGCCGAGCAGGATCGCGAAATTGTCGCGCTGGATCGGCGGCATTCGCTGCTGCAGTCGATGGCACAGCAGCCAGCCGACGTGAGCCTTGTCGCGCAGCGACCATAGCGTGGGCTGCCGTTCCAGCCAGTGCTGCAGCGTCTGCGGCTCGGCGCGCGTGGCCAGGGCGAGCAGTTCGTCGCACAGCGCATCCGGATCGGGCGCGGGCAGCGGGGGAGGCTGCGCTACGTCGATCTGCGCAGGCGGCGGTGTCGGTGTCGGTGGCGTCGGGCGTTGCTGCTGCACCAGGCGCGCGTTGTCGCCGTCGGTATCCGGGGGGAGCCGCTCGGTATCGAGGAAATCGTTGTCCGTGGCGGATGCAACGGCCGGCTTCGGCTGCGCGTCGCGACGATCGGCGCCATCGCCACTGCTGGCGCCAAGGCCGGCAGCCATGGTCGCGGCCTCCGGAGCGGCGCGAGCGTCGTCGTCCTCTACGTCCTCGTCCTCGTCCTCGTCCTCGTCGCTGCGCGCCCGCGCCCAGGCCAGTGCGGCCTGGTAGGCCGCGTGCAGTTGCTGGAAACCTTCCGGGTCGGTATCCGGGCGATGCTGGCGCAGCCGCTTGGCGTAGCTGCGCTTGATCGCGGTTTCGTCGGCATCGGGCGGCAGTTGCAGCCACCGCAACGCCCAGTTCAAGCGCGACGCTCCAGTGCGTCCAGCGCCTCGCCGAGGCGTTGCCGATGGTCGTCGATCAGGCGCAGGTCCTGGGTGTCGAGCGCGCCGCGGAAGGCGACGATCCAGGCCTGGATCTGTTCGCGCAGGTCCAGGTATTCCTCGTACATGCGTTCGGCGCGCGCGAGCAGGCTCAGGTTGTCCTGCTGTTCGCGCGGATGGATCTTCAGCGCCTGCAGCGCGGCCAGCCGTTCGCGGATCTGCTCGGCGCCGAGCAGGCCGGGATTCTGCTCCAGGATCAGTTCGTGCTTGAGACCGCTGTGGTGCTCGGTCACTTCCACCTGCAGCAGGCCGTTGTTGTCGTAGGTGAAGCGGGTGGTGACGCCCTTCTCGGCCTTGGGCAGGTGTTTGGGCAGCGGCACCCGAAGTTCGCCGAGCTTGATGTTCTTGGCCACCAGCGGGCTCTCGCCCTGGTAGACGTCGATCACCAGGTGTTCCTGCTCGTCGTGGACCGGGTAGAAGCTGTCCTCGCGGCTGATCGGCACGGTGCTGTTGCGCTGGATGATCGGATGGAACAGGCCGGTGCGCAGCTGGCCGTGCGCGTCGCGCGAGGCGACTTCGGTGCCGAGCGTATACGGGCACACGTCGGTGAGGATCACTTCCTCCAGCGCGGCATTGCGCGCCTTCATCCCGGCCGCCACCGCCGCGCCCAGCGCCACCGCCTGGTCGGGATTGATGTGGCGCATCGGCAACCGTCCGAACATGCGCGTGACCAGCTTGGCGACCAGCGGCATCCGCGTCGCGCCGCCGACCAGCACGATCTCGTCCAGTTGCGCCGGCTGCAGCCGCGCATCGCGCATCGCCCGTTCCAGCGGCGCGCGCATGCGCTGCAGCAGGGGCTCGGCCAGGCGGTTGAAGCGTTCCTCGTGCAGCGTCCAGTGCAAGGCCTGGCCGGCCACGCCGATCTGCACGGTCGCTTCCTGACCGCTGGACAGCGCGCGTTTGGCCGTTTCCAGCCGCCGCCGCAGCTGGCCGCTTTCCTGCACGCTCAGCGCCTGCGGCGCGAGCGCGTGGTCGGCCAGGAAGGCCTGCAGCAGCAGTTCCAGGAAATCCTCGCCGCCGAGGAAATTGTCGCCGGCGCTGGCGTGGACCTCGATGACGCCTTCGAACATTTCCAGGATCGACACGTCGAAGGTGCCGCCGCCCAGGTCCAGCACCAGGAAGCGGCCATGGCCCTGGCGTTCCTGCAGGCCGTAGGCGAGGGCGGCCGCGGTGGGTTCGTTGATCAGCCGCTCGATGCGGATGCCGGCCAGTTCGCCGGCCGCGCGGGTGGCCTTGCGCTGGGCATCGGAGAAATACGCGGGCACGCTGATGACCGCTTCGCGCACCTTTTCGCCGAGCGCGGCTTCGGCATCGGCCAGCAACGAGCGCAGCACCATCGCCGACAGTTCTTCCGGGCGGAAGCGATGTTCGCCCAGCACGGTCTCGCGGTCGCTGCCCATCCAGCGCTTGAACGCCGCCACGCTGCGCTGCGGGTGGCTGACCAGGCGTTCGCGCGCGGCCTGGCCGACCAGGATGCCGCTGTCGTCGACGCTGACCACCGACGGGGTCAGCACCTCGCCGAGCGCATTGGGAAACAAACGGCTGCCTTGCTCGAAGTAGGCGCCGATCAGGGAATGGGTGGTGCCGAGGTCGATACCGACGATCATTGGCAAGTCCGTTGCGAAAGAAATGCGGCCGGGAAGTGGCGGCGCCGATGGCGCGGGCCAGGCGCTCGCGCTCGCCAATGATAGCGTCGGCCGAAAGCCCGGCGCAGCGTGCAGCGCCGGTGTCGCGCATGCGCTTGGGCAAATCGCAGGCAAAGAAAAAGCCGCTGGCGAACCAGCGGCTTCTTCAGACGTGCCTGAAGCGAGAAGTGATTACTTCTTGGCTTCTTCGGCAGCGTCCTTGGCCTTGTCGGCGGTGTCGTCAGCAGCCTTGGCGGTGTCGGCAGCCTTGTCGGCAGCGGCATCGGTCGGGGCAGCGGCGGCAGCGGCCGAAGCGTCGGCAGCGGTGTTGGCAGCGGTAGCGGCCGTGTCGGCAGCAGCCTGGGCGGAATCGGCGGTGGCGGCACCGGCGGCCGAAGCCTGGTCGGCAGCAGCCTGCGCGTCGGTGGCGGCTTCGTTAGCCGAAGCAGCGGCGTCCTGCGCCTGCTCCTGCTTCGAGCATGCGGCCAGGGCCAGGCCCAGGGCCATTGCGATCAGCAGCTTGTTGATGCTCATGTGTGTCTATCCTCGTCGTTTAGTTAGGCAACGCGCTATTGCGCGCCCTCAACATGATGACAAGCCAAAGTCGGCTGTCAAGCGCACGCGCATTCATTTTTGTGTTTTAAGGGTTAATTCCAATCAAATCAATTCGATGGCGACCGCTGTCGCCTCGCCGCCACCGATGCACAGGGTGGCGATTCCGCGGCGTCCGCCGCGGGTGCGCAACGCGTTTAGCAATGTCACCACCAGCCGAGCGCCGGATGCGCCGATCGGATGGCCGAGCGCGCAGGCGCCGCCGTTGACGTTGACCTTGGCCGGGTCCAGCCCCAGTTCCTTGATCGGCACCATCGGCACCACCGCGAATGCTTCGTTGATTTCGAACAGGTCGACCTGGTCCAGGCTCCAGCCGGCCTGCTCGAGCAGCTTCCTGATCGCGCCGACCGGGGCGGTGGTGAACCATTCCGGCGCCTGCGAGAACGTCGCGTGGCCGACGATCCGCGCCAGCGGCACGACGCCGCGGCGGGCCGCGTCGTCGGCGCTGAGCAGCACCGTGGCGGCGGCGCCATCGGAGATGCTGGAGGAACTGGCGGCGGTGACCGTGCCGTCCTTCTTGAACGCCGGTTTCAGCGTGGGGATCTTGGCGATATCGGACTTGCCCGGCTGCTCGTCGCTGGCGAACACCGCCTCGCCCTTGCGGGTGGCCACGCGCACCGGCACGATCTCCGCGTCGAAGGCGCCATCGCGCTGCGCGGCCTGCGCGCGCGTCACCGACTCGATCGCGTACGCGTCCTGGTCCTGGCGGCTGAAGCCGAACTTCTCCGCGGTGGCTTCGCCGAACACGCCCATGGCCTGGCCGTCGTCGGGGTTGGTCAGACCGTCCCAGGCCATGTGATCGACCGCCTGGAAGTTGCCGTAGCGGTTGCCGGTGCGCGAATTCGGCAGCAGGTGCGGCGCGTTGCTCATCGATTCCATGCCGCCGGCGACGACGATGCTGGCCGAGCCGGCCTTGATCAGGTCGTGGCCGAGCATGATCGCCTTCATGCCCGAACCGCAGACCTTGTTGATCGTGGTGGCGCCGGTGGCGTCGGGCACGCCGGCGGCGCGCGCGGCCTGGCGCGCCGGCGCCTGGCCGAGGTTGGCCGGCAGCACGCAGCCCATGATCACCTCCGACACGTCGGCGGCGGGGATGCCGGACTGCTCCAGCGCGGCGCGGATGGCCGCGGCGCCGAGTTCCGGCGTGGGCACGCCGTTGAACTGGCCCAGGAAGGCGCCGATGGCGGTGCGCTTGGCCGCGGCGATGACGATCTCGGTCATGGCAAACCCTTACGAAAGATTAGTCGCCGATTATCTGCCTCGGCGCCGCTCCTGCCAATCGCGGTGCGCGGGCGGGGATGGTGGCGGGGGCGGAATTCCGGTGTAGATTCGTGTCGATTCAGGTCGCCCGTTTGCGGCCGCTAACGCAACGTTGCCGGTCGACTTGGCCGGCGCGCTTATCTTCGGAGAGAGAGCATGCGCAAGTTGATGGCCCGGTCGCTGCTGGCGACCGCACTGGCGGTGGCGTTGACCTCCTGCGGCGGTGGCGGCGGGGGCGGGCTGACCCGCAGCGATCCGCCGCCGACCTCGCCGCCGCCCACCTCACCGCCGCCACCGCCGCCGCCGACCTCTCCCCCCACCTCGCCGCCGACCTCGCCGCCACCGCCGCAGCCGGCGTTCGACGCGCATCTGGCGCTGACCAATACGCTGGCCGCGCACAACGCCGGCTACGACGGCAGCGGCTACCGCATCGGCGTGGTCGACACCGGCGTGAACCGCAACCACCCGGCGCTGGCCGGACGCGTGGTGTCCAACCTGATCTACGTCGATCCGGCTAAGAACAACGTCAACGTCGACGATGTCGACGGCCACGGCACCACGGTCGCGCAGCTGGCCGCGGGCAAGGCGGTGGGCGCGTGGCCCGGCGGCATCGCGCCCGGCGCGCAGATCGTGTCGGCGCGCATCATCAGCGACACCTCGCCCGACGACGACGGCAGCGGCGAGGGCAACCAGACCAGCGGCGCGCTGGGCCTGGCCTCCGTCCACCAGGACCTGATCAACACCGGGGTCAAGGTGATGAACAATTCCTGGGGCGGCATCTACTGGACCGACCCGACCGCGACCAACGCCATCGCCGACGAATATCGCCCGTTCGTGCTGAGCAATGGCGGGCTGGTGGTGTTCGCCGCGGGCAACGAAGCCAAGGCCGATCCGTCGGACGTCGCCGCGCTGCCCAGCCAGCCCGGCCCCGGCGGCAGCCGTCCTGCGGCGGACCTGGAACGCGGCTGGCTGGTGGTGGCCGCGGTGGACGCGAGCACCGGCAGCAAGCTGGAGTCGTATTCCAACGCCTGCGGCGTGGCCATGCATTACTGCCTGGTGGCGCCGGGCACGGAAGTGTTCGTCGATCCCAAGGCGACCACCGCCACCGCCAACCCGGACTACTACTACGGCAGCGGCACGTCGTTCGCTGCGCCATTGGTCTCCGGTGCCGCGGCGCTGGTGTGGCAGGCGTTTCCCTACTTCAGCAACGATCTGCTGCGGCAGACCCTGCTCGGCACCGCCACCGACCTGGGCACGCCCGGCGTGGACGCCACCTTCGGCTACGGCCTGCTCAACGTCGGCAAGGCGGTGCTGGGGCCGGCCAGGTTCGACTGGGGCGACGTCAGCGTGTCCTTCAGCGGCAGCTCGACCTGGGCCAACGACATCGCCGGCAGCGGCGGCCTGATCAAGCAGGGCAGCGGCACCTTGACCCTGAGCGGCACCCAGAACAGCTACAGCGGCACGACCCAGGTGCAGGCCGGCACGCTCAGCGCGGCCAGCCTGGGCGGCTCCAACGTGGCGATCAGCAATGGCGCCACCTTCATCGGCACCGGGCCGCTGCGCGGCAACGTCAGCAATTCCGGCACCTTCCAGGTCGGTGCCGCGGCGCTGAGCCTGAGCGGCAACTACGTGCAGGACAGCAACGGCCGGCTGGCCTTGCTGGTCGGCGACAAGCTCTCGGTGACCGGTACCGCGACGCTGCAGGGCGGCGCGCTGTACGTGCTCGGCAAGCGCGACTACGTGGTCAACAACACCGCCTACAAGGTGCTCGAGACCAGCGGCGGACTGAGCGGCACGTTCGCCTCGGTGACCACGCCGTCGAACGTGTTCCTGACCTCGTCGCTCGCCTACGACAGCACCAGCGCTTCGATCACCGTGCAGGCGCTGAGCGTCACCGCCGCGGCGGCGAGTTTCGGCAGCATCACCGCCGCCACGCTCGCCTCCGCCACGCGCGTGGACGCGGCGTTCGCGCAACTGGATGCGCAACTGGGCCGCGATCCGGCGACGGTCGATGCGTCGCTGCTGAAGGCGGCCGGCGCGGTGCAGCAATCGCCGAGCGCGGCCGCCGCGGCGGCGACGCTGCGCAGCCTGTCCGGCGAAGCGCATGCGGCGGCCACCGCGATGACCTTCGACAGCATCGACTTGCAGCGGCGCGCGCTGTCCGGCCGCTTCGACAGCCTGGTCGCGCAACCGCGCGCGATCGGCGCGTGGAGCCAGCGCCTGGGCGAGACCGGGCAGGGCAGCTTCGCCGGCAGCCAGTTCCAGCTCGACGGCTGGATGATGGGCCAGGACCTGCGCCTGGGCGAGCACGGCGTGGCCGGTTTCGCTTTCGGCGAGAGCCGCGCCGACGGCGGCGGCGACGGCGGCCTGGACCACAGCCGCGACCGCCAGGTGCAGGGCCAGGCCTATCTCGGTGCGGTCGCCGGCAATGCCTACGCGCTGGCGCAGCTGGGTACCGGGCAGTACCGGCGCCAGCTCGACCGCAGCCTGCTGCTCGGCGACAGCGTCGCCGATGCGTCCAGCCGCTACGCCGGACGCTTCCTGTCCAGCAGCGTCGAAGTCGGCTACCGCTTCGGGCGCGGCAAGGCGTCGCTGACCCCGTATGCCGGCGCCGACTACAGCCGCATCGACAGCGACGGCTTCCGCGAGCAGGGTGGCGACGGCTTCGGGCTGATGGCCGCGGCCGCGTCCTCTTCGCGCAGCCAGGCATTGGCCGGCCTGCGTGCCGGTTACGGCGGGCGCGGCTGGTCGCTGCAGGGCTATGCCGAATGGCAGCAGACCCTGGCCGCGCAAGGCTTGCAGCGCCAGGCCAGTTTCGTCGGCGTGGACGCCTGGGCGCCGCTGGTGGATCTGCAGCCGGCGCGTTCGGGCGGGCTGTTCGGCGCGAGCCTGGACCGGCGCTGGGGCAGCAGCGCGCTGGGCATCGGCTACGACCGGCGCTTCGGCCCGCGCGGCGACGATCATGCGATGTCGCTGCGGTATCGGTTGGGGTTCTGATGCGGTGCGGGCCTGGCATGGCCCGCGCTTGATTCGCAGAGGAAGCTTCGGCATCGACGCGCCGAGGCAGCGTCGGGTTTTCCTCTTCGCTTGTCGCGACTGAAGTCGCTCCTACAGGGGCGCTCGGGCCCCGGCGATGCGGTGCCGGCTTATCGTCGGCTGGGTGCCGATGCAGTGCGGGTCGAGGCAGTCGCGCTTGATTCGCGGAGAATGCTTCGGTCCCGACGCGCCGGGGCAGCGTCAGGTTTCCACTCTTCGCTTTGTCGCGACTGAAGTCGCTCCTACAGGGGTGCCCGGTCCGGCGATGCCGTGCCGGCTTATGGTCGGAGGGATTTCGGCCCCGATGCGTATGGATTGCGGCAGGATCGGGCTTTGTTCGTCGCGGCTGAAGCCGCTCCTACGGAAGTCATGTGGCCTGCCGATGGCGTGCCGGCTCTCGTGGGAGGGACTGCAGTCCCGACGCGCTGCGCGTCGGGAGGTTCCGCTGTTGGCTGGCCTACTCGCCGCGCAGATGTCCCATCGAGCGCGGGGCGGTGCGGCCCAGCGGCAGCTTGAGCTTGCCGATCGCGTGCATGCGCGCTTCGGCGATGCGATCGGCGGCCTGCTGCGGCGGGATGTTGTCGCGCTCGGACAGGTCGAAGATCTTGCCGAGGTTGTGGTACAGGCTGCGGATCAGGCGCATCGCGCGCTCGCGGTTGTAGCCGTCGATCTCCAGCGACACGTTCATCACCCCGCCGGCGTTGACCGCGTAGTCCGGGGCATAGAGGATGCCGCGGCGGTGCAGTTCTTCGCCCACTGCGGCGTTGGCCAGCTGGTTGTTGGCGGTGCCGCAGATGATCTTCGCCTTCAGCCGCGGCAGGGTGGCCTCGTCGATCGCGCTTTCCAGCGCGCACGGCGCCAGCACGTCGGCGGCCACGTCGTAGATCTCGTCCGGCTTGACCGCTTCTGCACCGTATTCGGCGACCGCGCGCTCGACCAGCGCCTGGTCCAGGTCGGTGACGTACAGCTTGGCGCCGCGCTCCTTCAGCAGCTTCACCAGTTCCATGCCGATGTGGCCCAGGCCCTGCACGGCGATGCTGGCCTTGCCGATCTCCTCGTGGCCGAGCTTGCGCTGCAGCGACGCCATCAACGCCTGCAGCGCGCCATAGGCGGTGAACGGGGCCGGGTCGCCGGAGCCGCCGTGCACCTGGTGCACGCCGGTGACGTACTCGGTCTCCAGGTAGATCTGTTCCATGTCGTTGACGTCGGTGCCGACGTCCTCGGCGGTGATGTAGCGCCCGCCCAGCGAATCCACGTAGCGGCCGAACGCGCGGAACAGCGCCTCGGACTTGTCGGCCTTGGGATCGCCGATGATCACCGCCTTGCCGCCGCCGATGTTCAGCCCGGCCAGCGCGTTCTTGTAGGTCATCGTGCGGCTGAGCCGCAGCGCATCGTGCAGCGCGGCCTCGGTGTTGGGATAGGGGCGCATGCGCACGCCGCCCAGCGCGGGGCCGAGCACGGTGTTGTGGATGGCGATGATCGCCTGCAGGCCCACGTCGCGGTTGTGGCAGAAGACGACTTGTTCGTGGCCGGTGGTGGCTAGCGTTTCGAAAAGCATGGGGGCTCCGCTGGCGTTGCAGGTGTAGGACACCTTGGTTCCAGGAACTTGCCTAGTGAGGGTGCGCAAAACGAAAAACGCGACGGGTTCCGGAACGGGTCCTGATCGTCGCGATGAGCGCATTTTAAAGCAATTCCCTGCGGGCCGTGCAGTCTCCGGCAGCTCCGTGCAGACCCGTGCGGCATGGGCATCTCGGTACTGTTTGCGACGCTCGGACGGTGTCCAGGTGCGGTGCGGAGGGCCCCTTTGGCTCCGGGCGCCGATCGCTGTTCCGTTCAGCGCGTGGCTGTCTCGTCGGCGAAGAAGGCGCTGGCCGCTTGCGGTCCGAGCAGGCGTTCGCGCAGTGCACGCGCCTGCCGCGCCTGCTGCTCCGGGTCGGTGCCGTGCGGCGCGCCTGTCGCTTCGGCCTGCAGATAGGCGGCGTAGCGATCGAACCAGGCGAGGATCTGACCCGCCTTCGCGGCGGGCATCGCGGCCAGGTCGCGCTCCAGGTCCTGGCGCTGCGTCGCCACGGCCTGTGCATCCACGGCCGTCAGATAGCGATCCAGGTAGTGCCGCAATGCCGGATCCGGCAGCAGCCGGCCTTGCTGGTCGAAGCGGGGTGCGTCGCGGGTCGGGGTGGCGCTCGGCGCGGCCGGCGCGCTGGCGACGGGCATGGCGGTGCGTTTGCGCGCCGCGACCGTCTTCGCCGTGGCGTCGATGGCATCGCCGAGTCCACGGTGCGAGGCCGCGTCGGTGGGGCGTTCGCGCCATGCGGCGACGCTGGCGATCGCCACCGCCAGCACGGTGATGGCGATCGCGTAGGTGCCTGGCGGGACGCGCAACGGCATCGCTAGGATCCGGTGCGCAGCGAGTGCCGAATCAGGCCAGGCAGGCGATGGCCTGCAGTGCGCGACGGACCGCGCACCCCGCAGGCGCCACGCACGGCAGGGGCCGGCGACAACGGCAGGAACGCACGCGACAGCGAAGGCCTGAACATGCGTTCTCTCGGGAACCGGCGGGTGCCGTGGTCCGCGCACTATCGCAAAGCGCGATGAGGACGGTCACGACGCCGCGCAGCATCGTGGCGGCGGGAACATGGCCGCGCCGCCACGCCATGGCCTAGCGATGTACCCAATAGCCGTCGTGGAAGCGGTAGGCCGGGCCGCGATGCTCCCAGCGTGGGCCGACATAGACATAGCCCGGGCGTGCGACCACGTAGCGGCCGGCGACCCAGACATGGCGGCGGCCGTTCCAATGCCAGTAGCCCGGCGCCCAGACATAGCCCGGTCGCACCACCACACGTTCGAACCGCGGCGGCGGCGGCGCGGTCTGCACCGACAGTTCCACCACCGGTCGCGCCTGCGCGGGCGCGGCCAGCATGCCGCCGGCGAGCGCGCTGCCGAGCAGGGAGGTCAGCAACAAAGGACGAAGGGACATGCGATTCTCCAGGGACATCGGCGGTGTGCCGACGTCAACGCAAACGCGGCAGGCGCCGCCGCTGTTGACGCGCCGAACTGCCGCATTCATGTCCCGGATAGCTACGTTCGCCGTGGCGTCCGGCGGCACGCTCGCCGCCAGCGCGGCGGTTGTCGCATGTTGCAGCGCAACCTGCCCACGCTGCGCTGCGCGCCTAGAATTGCCGCATTCTCTTGCCGATGTCTTCTCGATGAGCATTCCCGCGTCCCGCGTGCCGCTGCCGCAAGCCGATACCAGCCCGCTGCGCTTCGTCACCGCTGCCAGCCTGTTCGACGGCCACGATGCGGCGATCAACATCATGCGCCGGCTGATCCAGGCGCAGGGCGCGGAGGTGATCCATCTCGGCCACAACCGCAGCGTGGAGGACGTGGTGCGCGCGGCCTTGCAGGAGGACGCCGACGCGATCGCGCTGTCCTCCTACCAGGGCGGCCACGTCGAGTATTTCAAGTACATGGTGGACATGCTGCGCGAACGCGGCGCCGGCCATGTGCGGGTGTTCGGCGGCGGTGGCGGCACCATTACCCCGGAGGAGATCGCCGAGCTGCAGGCCTACGGCGTGGAGCGCATCTACCACCCCAACGACGGCATGAAGATGGGTCTGGTGGAGATGATCGAGGACGTGGTGGCGCGCGCTTCGCTCGCGCGGGACTCGGGACTCGGGACTCGGGACCCGGAACAGGCCGGCGCGCTATTGCCGCACATCGACGACGAGATCGGTATCGGCAAGGTGTTGTCGGCGCTCGAGGATGGCGCGTTCTCCGAGTCCGAACTGGCCCTGCTGCGCAAGCAGTGGCAGTCCGGCCTGCCGGGTCCCGAGTCCCGCACGCGGCACGCAGCGCCGGTGCTGGGCCTGACCGGCACCGGCGGCGCCGGCAAGTCGTCGGTCACCGACGAATTGCTCAACCGCTTCCTGGCCGGCTTCCCGCAGATGCGCATCGCGGTGGTGTCGGTGGATCCGAGCCGGCGCCGCACCGGCGGCGCGCTGCTCGGCGACCGCATCCGCATGAACGCCTTGCGCAGCCCGCGCGTGTACATGCGCTCGATGGCCACGCGACGCCAGCATGCGGCCACCAACCGCGTGCTCAAGGACTGCATCGCGTTCCTGAAAGGCATCGGCTACGACCTGGTGATCGTGGAGACCGCCGGCATCGGCCAGAGCGATTCGGAGATCGTCGATCTGGTCGATTTCCCGGTGTACGTGATGACCAGCGATTACGGCGCGCCGAGCCAGCTGGAAAAGATCGACATGCTCGACTTCGCCGAACTGGTGGTGCTGAACAAGTACGACCGGCGCGGCGCCGAGGACGCGCTGCGCGACGTGCGCAAGCAGTGGCGGCGCAACCGCGTCGCGTTCCAGCTCGAGGACGAGGCAGTGCCGGTGTATCCGACCATCGCCAGCCAGTTCAACGATCCCGGCATCAGCTGGATGTTCGTCAACCTGTGCCGGCTGTTGCGCGCGAAGCTGGGCCTCGAGGCGTCCGACCCCGGAGCCGAAACGAGCGACGCCGCCCGCCGCGCCGCGGCGTCGCCGCATTGCGATTTCCGGCCGCAGCTGGACACCACGCTGAAGGAGCCGCGCGCCACCGTGCTGATCCCCGGTGCGCGCGTGCGCTACCTGGCCGAGATCGCCGAACAGGGCCGCGCGCTCAACGCCGGCATCGAACGCCAGGCCGAGGCCGCGGATCGCGCGCAATCGTTCTGGCAGTCGCTGCACGAACTGCAGGACCCGCAGTTGCCGAAGCAGTTGGACCTTTACGCAGTCGAGGAACTGCAGCCACCCGCGCGCAGCGCTGATGCGCCCGCCATGGCCGGCGCCGCGGTCGATGCGACCTTGCTGCTGCTGCGCCAGCGCTACAACGACGCGCTGCAGGCGCTGTCCAGCGAGTCGCTGAAGTTGCTGCGCGAGTGGCCGCAGCGGCTGAAGTCGATCACCGACGAGGTCACCGAATACGAAGTGCGCGGCAAGGCGATCCGCGTGGAGAACTACCGCCAGTCGCTGAGCCATCAGCCGATCCCGAAGATCGCCGCGCCGCGCTACAGGAGCTGGGGCGAACTGCTGCGCTTCCTCGGCAAGGAGAACCTGCCCGGCAGCTATCCCTACACCGGCGGCGTCTATCCGTACCGCCGCGCCGGCGAGGACCCGATCCGGATGTTCGCCGGCGAGGGCACGCCGGAGCGCACCAACCGCCGCTTCCACTATCTGAGCGTGGGCCAGCCGGCCGCGCGCCTGTCCACCGCCTTCGACAGCGTCACCCTGTACGGCGAGGACCCGGCGCCGCGCCCGGACATCTACGGCAAGATCGGCAATTCCGGGGTCAACATTCCCACCCTGGACGACATGAAGAAGCTGTACTCCGGCTTCGACCTGTGCGCGCCGACGACCAGCGTGTCGATGACCATCAACGGCCCGGCGCCGATGATCCTGGCGATGTTCATGAATACCGCCATCGACCAGCAGGTGGAGAAATACCTCAAGGCCGATGCGCAGCGCTGGGCGCAGGCCGAGCAGGCCCTGGCGCAGTTGTTCGAAGGCCGGCAGCGGCCACGCTATCACGGCGACTTGCCGCCGACCAACGACGGCCTGGGCCTGGCCTTGCTCGGCGTCAGCGGCGATCAGTTGGTCGACGCGCAGACCTATGCGCAGATCAAGGCGCAGACCCTGTCCAGCGTGCGCGGCACGGTGCAGGCCGACATCCTCAAGGAGGACCAGGCGCAGAACACCTGCATCTTCAGCACCGAGTTCGCGCTGCGCATGATGGGCGATATCCAGCAGTATTTCGTCGAGCAGAAGGTGCGCAACTTCTATTCGGTGTCGATCTCCGGCTATCACATCGCCGAGGCCGGCGCGAACCCGATCAGCCAGCTCGCCTTCACCCTGAGCAACGGCTTCACCATCGTCGAGTACTACCTGGCGCGCGGCATGCGCATCGACGATTTCGCGCCCAACCTGAGCTTCTTCTTCAGCAACGGCATGGATCCGGAGTACACCGCGATCGGCCGCGTGGCGCGGCGCATCTGGGCGCGGGCGATGCGCGAGCGCTACGGCGGCAACGAACGCAGCCAGATGATGAAGTACCACATCCAGACCTCCGGCCGCTCGCTGCATGCGCAGGAGATCCAGTTCAACGATATCCGCACCACGCTGCAGGCGCTGTACGCGCTGTTCGACAACTGCAACAGCCTGCACACCAACGCCTACGACGAGGCGATCACCACGCCGACCGAGGAAAGCGTGCGCCGCGCGGTGGCGATCCAGATGATCATCAACAAGGAGTTGGGGCTGAATTTCTGCGAGAACCCCTGGCAGGGCAGCTTCATCGTCGAGCAGCTCACCGACCTGGTGGAGGAGGCGGTGTACAAGGAGTTCGAGGCGATCAGCGAGCGCGGCGGCGTGCTCGGCGCGATGGACACCATGTACCAGCGCGGCAAGATCCAGGAAGAGAGCCTGTACTACGAGCACAAGAAGCACGACGGCAGCCTGCCGCTGGTCGGTGTCAATACCTTCCTGCCCAAGCAGCACGCCGGCGAGACCGCGACCCAGATCGAACTGATCCGCTCCACCGAGGAAGAAAAGGGCCAGCAGATCGCCAACGTGCGCGACTGGCAGCAGCGCCGCAACGGCATTGCGCCGGCACAGCCGCTGCAAGCGGAACCGGCCGAAGCGGCCGCCGCGCCGGCTCCCGGCGATGCGGCAGGCCTCGGCTATCTGCAGCGTGCCGCGCGCGAGCGCCGCAACGTCTTCGCCGCGCTGATGCAGGCGGTGAAGACCCACAGCCTGGGTCAGATCAGCCACGCGCTGTACGAAGTGGGCGGGGAGTACCGACGCAACATGTAGCCGCCGGCCAACGGCGGCCGTGGCGCGTGCGCTGCGAGTGCCTGCAGCCAGCCATCTCTGCGTTTGCCGCCGCCCAGCCCACTGCCTGCGGCACGTGCCTGGAGCCATTGCAGGCACGGCCTGGGGAGACGCATAGTTGCGCATCGACGACGGGGGAGGTGGCGGATGAAGATATGGGGATCGCTCCTGCTGTTGGCTTGCGCGGCGACCGCGCGAGCCGCGGCGCCGACCGAGGACGGCACTGCGGGGCCGCTGTTCGACACGGTCGCCGCACTGGACCAGCGCCTGTTCGGCGCCTACAACCGCTGCGACATGGCGGCGTTCGAGCAACTGTTCGTGCCCGACGTGGAGTTCTATCACGACACCGGCGGCGCCAGCTGGGACCGCAAGACCGTGGTCGACAACACGCGCAAGTGGATCTGCGGCAAGGTGCGCCGCGAATTGGTGGACGGCACGCTGCGGGTCTATCCGGTCAAGGACTTCGGTGCGATCGAGGAGGGCGAACACCGCTTCTGCGAGCTGGCCAGCGGGCGCTGTGAGGGCATCGCCAAATTCGTGATGGTGTGGCGCCAGGACCAGGACGGCTGGAAGCTGACGCGGGTGCTCAGCTACGGCCATCGCGCGGCGGCTGCGCCGGCGCCCTGAGCGTGCATGGCGGAGGCGCCGCGCAGTCGCTGCAGCCTCGCGTGCAGGCCGCCGCGGCCGTTCAAGCAGGAACCTGCGCGCCATGCTTGAATGGCGTGGCGCGCCTGGCCGTGGTTGCGCTTCCAGCCGGGTGGGGGATATGGCGACCTTGCGGATGCCGATGATGGGGCCGTCGATTTGGATTGCAGGCGTTGCCGTCGCGCTGCTGCTGGGTATCGGCGGCTGGATGTGGCGCCGTAGACGCCGGCGTGGAGCTGTGGCGCCGATCGCCGTTGCGCAAACCGCCGCCGCGTCTGCGCACCGTGTCACTGCCGAAGACGCCGGCACGGATGCGGCGATCGCGGCGGAGCCGGGGCAGGGCGTGGCTGCCGCCGCGGCCGAACTTTTTTCCGTAGCGCAGGAATCCGCGCTGTTGCTGCGCCTGTACGCGCTGGCGTTCGCCGGCGTGCCTGCGCCCGAACCCAGCGCGGCCTCGGGTGCCGCGCAGGCCGAGATCGCCGCGGCGGCCGTCGCGGTCCTGGCGCGCATCGACGCGCATCCGCGCTATACGCCGCGCCGCCCGCAGCTGTTGCCGCAGCTGACCCGCGCGCTCAACGATCCCGCTGCCGGCGCCCAGGCCATCGCGGCGATTCTCGGCCAGGATCCGGCGCTGGCCGGCAATCTGCTGCGCATCGCCAACAGTGCCGCGTACCGCCGCCACGCCGAGCCGATCGAGAACCTGGAGCGCGCGGTGGCCTTGCTCGGCACCGAGGGCCTGCGCCAGATCGTGCTGGCCGCGCTGCTGCAGCCGGTCATTGCCGACGACGGCAGCGCGTTCGGCCGCTGCGCGGCGCTGCTGTGGGAGCACACCTTGCTGTCGGCCAGGGCCACCGCGCGCCATGCCGAGGATGCCGAGCGCGAGGATCCCGCGGCGGCGCAGTTGCTGGCGCTGCTGTATGGGTTGGGAGCCGTGGCGGTGGTGCAGGTGGTTCGCGATGCGTATGCGAAACAGCCCGGACTCCTACCCGATGCAGGGCTGCTGGCGGAGTTGCTGCGAGACTGGACGGCGCGGGTGGCGGAGGCGATCTCGCATGACTGGGCGCTGTCGGAGCGCATGCGACAAGGGCTCGACGAACAACACAGGCATGTCGAGCCGCATGCATTGAGTTCCTTGGGGCGTTCGCTGCGGATCGGGCGCCGCCAGGCGGCGCTGGCGCTGCTGGACGCCGCTCCAGGTTGAGGCTCGGGCGGCGTCGGTGCGCTTGCCGACGCGCTAGGAATGCTCGGCCATGCCGTCGTCGGCCGCATCGTCCGGCGATATCCACCAGGCCATGCCATCCTGGCGCAATGGCGGGCTGGTCTCGCGAAGCTCCACCGCATCGATGCGACGTCCTGCAGCACCGGCCTGCCAGTGCCGCAACCATACGTCCAGGGAACTGCGCTGGGTGGCAGCGACGCCGAAATCGCGATCGCTTTTCCAGGGATCGGTCGACGCGTCGTGGTGCGGATGCGCGGCTGCGCCGTAACTGCAGCGCAGGCAATAGTTGACGAGGGTTTCGGTCCAGTCTTCGACCAGAGCGATCTCGTCGCCGGCGGGCACATCGCGGAGCGCGTCGCGGTCTTCCGGGGTTGGGCAATGCGCGAACACCGTGAAGGTCCGCAATGGCGAAGGCTGCAGGCGTGCCAAGGCGTTGAAGACCGGTACCGTGCGGTCGTGAAACGCACGCCGCCCGGTCGCTGCGCCGTCGTGCAGAACGACATCGCCATAGCGGTGGCCGCTTTCCGGTAGCGGCACGTTGAGCAGGCGCGCGCGGACCGGGTCGATGCGCCGCGCGAACAGGGTCTCGCCGTCGGACCATGGGTTCAGACGTATGCTGACCACGCCGAAATCTGTCTCGATCGGTCCATTGCCCTCGGGAACGTCGATGCCGCAGGCCGCCCATTGCGCGCGCGCCTGCGCCCAGTCGCCGACGGCCGTCGCCGCGATGCCGGCATTCCAGTGCGCGGCTTCGTCTGGTTCTTCGGCGAGCGCCAACGCACACAGGTTGTGGCGCAGGGACACGCTCCAGTCCAGCCGATATTTGTGCACCAGCCCTTGCATGTAGTGATAGTGGCGCGCGTCCGGCGCATGCGTGAGCAGGGTGGCGAAGTGTTGCGCAGCCTGTTCCAGCTGTCCTGCGTTGAAACTCTCGTAGGCGCGTTCGTGCACCGACTGCAGGTCTTCTTCGGATAAAGGTTGCGGCATCGGACGACCTGTTTCAGCGCTGCGGGCATTGGCACCAATTATGGATGCGCGATGCAGCCCTGCCCAGGGCGATTCCGCTTGAGGTCGCGGAGAGCGCAGGCGAGGGAGGATGGCGTAGCAACGCGGGGAAGCGCTGCTGGTATCCGAGCGCTTGCGAAAAGCCCTTCTCGCCGCGGCAGCGAGCGCGGCGAGAAGGGACGAGCGATAGGCCCGACAGGCGCGCGATGCGGCCTGTCAGGACGCGTGCATGCCGCTCAGCGCAGCGGCACGTCCGCGACCTTGTCCTGGTAATCGCGCTTCGGGTCGATGCCGAACAGCACCTTGATGCCGGCCACCAGGCTGGAACCGTTGAGCCAGATCTGCGCGTGGTCCGGATCCAGGCGCAGCAGCGCCAGCTTGGGATCGTCCTTGCCTTGCTCGTACCAGGCGTCGATGAAGCCGTTCCACAGGCGCTCGATCACCGCCTGGTCGTTGTCCACGCTGAGCGTGCCGCTGATGCTGGCGAACAGGTCGTGGTCCTTGGCGCTGAACGCGGCGATGACACGCTGGCTCTGGGTCAGCTTCTGCACCAGGGCGTTGTCCTTGGAGGTGAAGAACCAGATCGGACCGCCGCGGTCGCCTTCGAATTGCGCCGTCATCGGTCGCGCATGGCCGTCCTCGACACCGTCCAGGCCGAGCATGACCGTGCGGTCGGATTTGAGCGCTTTCCAGAATTTCTCTTCCAGTTCCTGCGGGCTGGCCATGCGGGTCTCCGATAGGGCGTGAATGCCTGCCCGGACTGTGCATTGCCGCGCGCAGGCGGGTCGTGACGGAGGCGTCGACGGGGCGTGTAGGCGCCGTCCGTCGCCCACGTCCGTACAGCGTTCCGGCCACGCAAGTTGTTCCCTGGGGCACAGCTTGGTTTGCCGGTTCGGTGCCACACTGACGTCCTGTCGTTCGTCAAGGAGTACGTCGCCATGGCATCGCTGGATCTGTATCTGCCGCAGTTGTTGCGGTTCGAAGGGGGCTACGTCGACGATCCGGCCGATCCCGGCGGCGCTACCAACCTCGGCATCACCCTGGCGACGTTCGAGCGCTATGCGCAGCCGTTGCTCGGCGAGCAGCCGACGCTGGACGCACTGCGCGCGCTGACCCCGGAGCAGGCCGGCGTCATCTATCGGAATGCATACTGGGACAAGCTGGACGGCGATCAGGTCGCCTCGCAGCCGCTGGCCGAGATCCTGTTCGATTTCTACGTCAATGCCGGGACCGAGGCGGTCCTGCTGCTGCAGCGGATCCTGCAGCAATCGGGCGCCACGGGTCTGGCCACCGATGGAGAAATGGGGCCTGCCACGCTGGCGGCACTGCAGGCGGCCGACCAGGCACAGGTCTATGCGCTGTATCGCCAGGGCCGGATCGACTACTACGACCGGCTGGCGCAGGAGCGTCCGGCCGACGACAAATTCCTGAAGGGTTGGCTGGCACGCGCGGAGTGGTTCCCGGCGACGTTGCCGTCCGCGTCCGCCTGCGCCGCTCCGCCGGCCACCGGCATCGCCTGAGTCGATCCAGGCGCAAGACGAGGCAACGGCGCCCGCCATTGCGCATGGCCGGCAACGCCGCGGGCGGCACGCATTGGCGGGAGCCGGTGCGGGACCGGTTCCGCCGGCGCTGCTCAGGTGCCGCTGTCGGGCGTCTTCGCTTCGGCGTCCGCTGCGGCCTTGGCCGCCTCGCGGGCTTCGCGCTTGCGCGCGTCCTTCTCGTCCTGCTGTTTCTTCTTGGCGATTTCGCGCTGACGTTTTTCGAAGGAATAGTTGGGCTTTGCCAAGTGGATGCCTGCCGTGTGTGAGATGGGGCCCCCAGTGTAACCCCTGCATGCCGGGGTGGTGGCGGGCCGTACGGACAGGCCACGCGCGCGGCGTGGCCTGTCCGGGTCCGGGAGTACGGCCCTCCCGGGCCTGGGCTTACGGACTCAGGTAGGGCTGGATGGTGGAATACACGTCGGAAAAGCGCGAGTAGTAGTCCGGGTCGCTGGGCGCGCTGCAGTACGAGGTGCCGCCGTACAGGCCGCCGCGCAGCTGGTAGGCGCCGCTGCTGTTGACGGTGAACAGGCCCGAGCCGGAGGAGCCGCCTTCGGTGACGCCGGTGTTCCAGACCACCTTGTACAGCGGCGACTTGCCGTCGATCGAGGACGACAGCGCGGTGACGCTGCCCAGCGAGTACTTCTTCACGTCGCCGGCGGGGTGGTGGATGCCTTCGATCGCGGTGCCGGTGGAGCCGATCGCCGAACTGCTCCAGCCGGCATAGAAGGCGCCGCTGGGCGGAGCGGTCTTCAGTTCCAGCAGCGAGGTGTCGCGGGTGGTGTTGGCGTGGCGCAGATAGGCGCCGCCGCTGAGCGTGGTGTAGGACGAGCTGACCGTGGAGCCGTTGCAGGTGGTGGCGTCGTAGAACCAGTAGGTCTGCAGGGTGTTGGCCACGGTCTGGGTGCTGATGCAGTGCGCCGCGGTCCAGAACAGGTACTTCTTCGGCGAGTTGCTGTTGTTGAGCAGGGTGCCGGTGCACAGGTAGGAGCCGCTGCTGGTGCTGAACACCATGCGCGCCACCGACTTGGCGGCCGAGGTGAAGCCGCTGCTGGGGCTGGCGCGGCAGACGATGTCGCGCTCGCACGAATCGCTCTCGCCGATCATCGGCCGCATCATTTCCTCGCTGGCGACGGGATTGATGTCCATGTGCGAGATCTGCGGGATCTTCAGCGCGAAGCCCTGCGGATACTGGCCGGCCGGCAGTTCGATCTCCACCACCAGGCGCGAGCCGGACACCGCCGCGGACCAGCCCGGCTCGCTGCCGGCGAAATCGGCGCCGCTCTGTTCGAACACGCGGCCGTCGTCGCCGGCGAAGCGCAGCGTGGCCTTGCTCGGGTCGCCCGGCTGGGCGCCGCTGCCGCTGAGCTGCAATGCCGCGCGCAGCGCCGCCGCATCGGTGGAGACGATTTCGAAGCTGGTGACCTGCGCGCCGTTGGGCAGGCTCTGCCAACTGAGCCGGCGCAGGTTGATTGCCGGCTTGGCGATGTCGCGCGAGAAGCCGATCTGCAGCGGCTGGCCATGCTTGACCTGCTGGCCGCGCAGCTGCTTCATCGTCGCGGCCTGGGCGCTGTCGGGAGCGCCGAGTTCGATGACGCGCGGCGCATGCGCGCTACCGGTGGCGAGGCTGCGCAGTTCGGCGCCGCCGAGCGCGGCGGCATTGGGGCGGGCTTCGACGGGAGCGGAGTCCATCTCGGCCGCTGGGGGATTGGCGGCCATGGCGACGGGGGAAAGACCGGAGATGCCGGCCAGCAGGGCCAGATACAGCGCGTTCTTGCGATTCATGGATCTTCCTTCTGCTAGAAGACGACTAGACCATCCGGCAGGGGACCGGATGCCGTTGCACCCACTTCCACGGTGCATGCCGAGGCTACGGGCGCAGGCACGGCGATTGCGTGCGCGGCGTCACGCGTACAGGGCCGATTTCGTAGACAGGTGCGGCGTCGCGATACGCCGTCGCCTGCATCTACAACCGGTGTCAGTGTCGACGCATAGGGCGTCAAACGTCGGCGCCGCAAGGTGCGCGGCGTTGCGAACGCCTGTGCAGAAGGCGTGTTGCGACGCAACGTGCGCACTCTCTAATTGTCATATAAATATGAACATAGCTTGAAATACAGCTTGAAACCCCTGCTTGCCGTCGCTGCAGTTGTCGCCACCACCGGCAAGAACTTCGCTGTCCATCGTGCGCAGCATCAAGGCCGATGTCGGTTTCGATACGAAGGTCAATTTCGTCAGTACCGGAGAGAGTTCGAATGACAAGTCGTGCGCCCTTCAAGCGTAAATACCGCAAGCACAGGAATCCCCTCGCCAGCGCCTTGGGCCTGGCGATGCTGACGCCGTTGCTGGCGTGGGCGCAGGCCAAGCCCACCACTCCTGCCGAGCAGGGCGCGCAGGATGCCGCTGCGCAGCCGGCCGGCACCGACGTCAAGACAATGGACAGCATCGTGGTCACCGGCGTGCGCGAAAGCCTGCGCTCGGCGCAGGCGATCAAGCAGGACGCGACGCAGATCGTGGATTCGGTGCAGGCCCAGGACATCGGCAAGCTGCCGGATGCGAACACGGTGGAAGCGCTGCAACGCATCACCGGCGTGCAGATCCAGCGCCGTTACGGCGAAGGCGCCACCGATTTCGATCACCGCACGCAGCCGGCCGTCACCGTGCGCGGCCTGACCCAGGTGCGCAATTTCCTTGACGGGCGCGATACGTTTTCCGCTTCCGGCGGCCGCACCCTGGACCTGGAAGGCATTCCGCCGGAGCTGCTGTCCGGTATCGACGTCTACAAGAATCCGCCGGCGAACCTCATCGAGGGCGGCGTCGGCGGCGTGGTGAACCTGCGCACCCGGCTGCCGTTCGACGCGCCCGGCCGGGTCCTCAGCGCCACCGCCAAAGGCAACTACTACGACCGCGCCGACAAGACCGGCGGGTCGGCGTCGGGCCTGTACAGCGACCGCTTCGACACCGACGCCGGCGAGATCGGCGTGCTGTTCAATGTCGGCTATGGCCGCTCCAGCTATCGCCAGGACGGCATCCTGACCGGCCCGTTCGTCGCGGTGCCGGACGGCGTCATCGCCGGCGCGCCGAGCGGCGTGCAGATTCCCTCCGGCTTCCAGATCTACGACGACGGCGGCGACCGAAAGCGCCTGGGCACGGCGGCCGCGCTGCAGTGGAAGCCGTCCGATACGGTGCTGGTCACCGGGCAGTTCCTGCGCACCACCTACGACTTCTACCGGCAGGGCAAGTACTTCTACCAGGCCAACCGACGCGATGCGGCGTCGCCGTTGGCGGGCGCGGACTTCACCTTCGACAAGAACGGCTACGCCACCTCGGGCGCGCTGGACAACCAGATGTTCGAGTCGGCGCGCTACGACCAGGATCTCACCTCGACCAACACCAACTACAGCCTCAACCTGCGCTGGAATCCCAGCGAGAAGCTGGCGGTGACCTTCGACGCGCAATACCTCACCTCGTCCTACGATGCCGACCGCAACGGCTTCGTCGTCTCGCTCTACGACCGCGCATCGGAGGACAGCAGCAACGCGGCCAACCGCTCGATCGTCGACTTCGACCTGCGCGGCGGCAACCCGCGCTTCAACGTGCGCGATCCGGCGTTGCTGAGCGATCCCAACAACTACGGCTTCAGCTATATCGCCGATGCGCTGACCCGCAACGACGCCGACCAGCTGGCGCTGCAATCGGACCTGGAATACTTCACCGAGGGCGGTTTGTTCACCAAGTTCAGCGCCGGCGTGCGCTACGCCGACAGCAGCATCGACCTGCGCGGCACCTGGAACGCCGCCTGCCTGGGCGTGACCGGGGCGGATCCGACCTGCGCCACGACCCTGGTCTACCCGTCGGTTTCGGCGCATCCGGAACTGGTGCGCAATGGGCCGTCGCCGGACTTCTTCGACGGCAAGACCCTGACCGGCGGCGTGCTGTATCCGGAGTTCGCCAGCGGCGGCGGCCTGTTCGACCGCACCGCGCGCACCGAGGCGCTGTTCGGCTTCGCGCCGCAGACCGCGTTCAAGCCGAGCGACCTCAACCACCAGACCGAAAAGACCTGGGCCGGCTATTTCACCGCCGACTACGACACCGATCTGGCCGGCTTGCGCCTGGATGGCAATATCGGTGTGCGCCTGGTCAGGACCACCACCGGTTCGGACGGCGCGGTGTTCATGGACGGCGGCGGCATCACCCCGTTGTCGGTCGAGCGCACCTACAACGACGTGCTGCCGTCGTTCAACCTGCGCGCGCACCTGAGCGACACCCTGCAGGCGCGCTTCGCCTATTCGCAGCTGATCGCGCGGCCCAACTTCGACCAGATGTCGACCAACGTCTCGCTGGGCGCATCGAGCCAGCTGAATCCGATCACCGGGCGGCCTGGCGGGTCCTCGGGCAATCCGTTCCTGCGTCCGGTCCAGTCGGACAACTACGATGCGACGCTGGAATGGTACTTCGCTCCTGCCGGCTCGCTCACCGCCGGCCTGTTCTACAAGAAGGTGGACGGCTTCCTGGCCAGCGGCACCGTGGTGCGCAACTACAACGGCCTGGACTACGACATCAGCACCTCGCTCAACACCGGCAACGGCACCATCCGCGGCGCCGAATTCGCCTACCAGCAGTTCTACGATTTCCTGCCCGGTTGGCTCAGCGGCCTGGGGTTCCAGTTCAACTACACCTACGTGGACAGCAGCGTGTCCAATCCCTTCGCCACCGCCGGCTCCGACATCCCGGCCACGGTGCCGCTGGAGAAGTTGTCCAAGCACAGCTACAACGCGGTGGCCCTGTACGAGAAGGGTCCCGTCACCGCGCGCCTGGCCTGGAGCTGGCGTGGCGAATACCTGGACACCACCCAGGGCAGCGGCGCCAACGGCATTCCGCAATACCAGAAGCCTTACGCCTCGCTGGATGCCTCGGTCAGCTACAACGTGAACGAACACATCGCGCTGTCGTTCGACGCGGTGAACTTGAACAACCGCATGAACGAGATCTACATCGGCACGGCGAGCGCGCCGTTGCGCTACGAACTCAACGACCGGCGCTACGGCTTCTCGGCACGGATCACCTACTGATGCGGTGGCTGCCCGCTTCGGTGGTTGAAGCGGGCTGCGTCCGGCCCATGCCTGCACGGGCCGGGCACCTGCGATCGATGTCTCGCAAGGACCGATGAAGATGCAATCACGCTCGGCAGCGCAGGGGTGTACGTGGCAATGGACGTGAATGCCGGCGAGCCGTTGCGTCGCATCGCGATCGTCGGCGGCGGCATCGCGGGCGGGATGGCCGCGGCCGCCGACGAGACCCAATGCGGATTGGATTTGCCGGCATGCGGCGGCAGCCTGATGGTGACGCCGATGCAGGTGGCGCATGCGTAGCGCCGCACTGCATCGCCCGCGCACGTCGCGCACGTGGCCTGCGCTGCTGCGGCGCCGCTGGCTCGGCGGCATCGCGGTCGCGGCGCTGGCGCTGCCGTGTCTCGGCGCGCCGCTGTGCGATGCCGACGCGCCGGTCACCGTCGCCTTGCGTCCGGACCTGCAGTCGCCGCGGACCCGCTTCGAAGGCTTCGGCACGGCGCTGGCCTGGTTCGCCAACGTGACCGGCACCTATCCGGATCCGGTACGCAACCGCCTGGCCGACCTGCTCTATGGCCGCGACGGCCTGGGCTGGGTGATCGCCCGCTACAACATCGGCGGCGGCAATGCGGCCGACACGCCGCCGTATCTGCGTCCCGGCGCGGCGATACCGGGGTTCTGGCGGCAGCCGGCGGGCGCATCGGGCAAGGACTGGTGGCGTGCGGACGATCCGGCGATGTGGGACTGGTCGGCCGACCAGGGCCAGCGCTGGTGGCTGGACGCGATCCGCGCGCGGGTGCCCGCGGATCTGCGCATCTTCGAGGCGTTCTCCAACTCGCCGCCGTGGTTCATGACCGTGAGCGGCCGCGTTTCCGGCGCCGAGCGCGGGCTGGACGACAATCTGCGGCCCGGCCAGGACGCGGCGTTCGCGACCTACCTGGCGCGGGTGGTCGAGGAACTGCAACGCCGCCACGGCATCGCGTTCCGCACCTTGTCGCCGGTCAACGAACCGGACACGCCCTACTGGTTCGCCGGCAACACCCAGGAAGGCGCGCACTGGAGCGTGCCGGCGCAGGAGCGCATCCTCCAGGCCAGCGACCGCGTGCTGCGCGCGCGCGGCCTGCAGACGCGGGTCGCGGCGATGGACGAAACCAGCGCGCTGGGCTTCATCCGCAACTGGTCCGGCTATTCGGAAGCCACCAAGGCGGTGCTGGGCCAGCTCAACGTGCACAGCTACGACAGCACCGGGCAGACCGGCGTGCGCGATATCGCCGCCGCCAGCGGCATTCGCCTGTGGATGTCGGAAAACGACCTGTCGCCGCCCAACGTGGCGGAGGGCGTGGACGACATGCGCCCGGCGTTGGCGCTGGCCGAGCACATGGTGCTGGACCTCAAGCGCCTGCAGCCGTCGGCGTGGGTGTTCTGGCAGGCGATCGAGACGTCGGCCGCCGGCAAGCCCGGCTCCGGCCGCCATTGGGGCCTGATCCGGATGGATCTGAGCGCCGCGGCGGCGGCCGAGCATCCGTTTCAGGTCACCCGCAAGTACTGGGCCATGGCCAACTTCAGCCGCTATCTGCGGCCGGGCATGCGCCTGCTGCCGGTGGACGATCCGGATACGGTGGCGGCGCTGTCGGCGGATGGGCGCGAACTGGTGTTCGTGCACGTCAACGCCGGGCTGTCGGCGCGGCGCCTGGCGATCGCGCCGCAGGCGCTGGGGGCTGGCGCGTGGTCGCAGCAGGTGATCGTCACCTCGGCCTCGCAGCGTGCCGAAACCGGTTGCCGCCGCGCGGCCGCGCCCGGTGCGCAAGCGGCGCTGGCGCCGCCGCAGTCGGTGGTCAGCGTGGTCCTGCGCAAACGATGAAGCCGGCCCGCGCCCAGCCGCGCGGCCGCGCATGTTCACGCGTCGCAGTACCGGCGCTGCATCCCGGCGTCGGGAATCGCCGCCGCAGTGCAACCCGACCGGCCGTTTTGTACACGAGGGGCTTTCCATGAAACCGACAGTGCGACAACGACTCCTGGCCAGCGCAAGCGCCTTGCTGCTGATCGGCCTGCACATGGCCACGACTTCGGCCGCCGCCACGCTGCCCGAGTGGGAGCGCCCGGAGGTCAACGAGATCGACCGGCTGCCGGCGCGGGCCACGTCCTTCCCGTACGAATCGGTGGAACTGGCCAAGGCCGGCCGCATCGCCGATTCCCGTTACCACCTCTCGCTCAACGGCGACTGGCGCTTCATGTTCTCGCCCACGCCGGAGCGGCGCCCGGCGCAGTTCTACCGCGACGATTACGACGTGTCGGCCTGGAAGACCATTCCGGTGCCGTCCGACTGGCAGGCGCAGGGTTACGGGCAGCCGCTGTACAACAACATCGACTACCCGTTCCCGGCCAACCAGCCGTTCATCGCCCACGCCATCAACAGCGTCGGCTCCTACCGGCGGGATTTCGAGGTGCCGCAGGGCTGGGACGGACGCCGGGTGCTGCTGCACATCGGCGCGGCCGGCGCGGCCTACTACGTCTGGGTCAACGGACAACGGGTCGGCTACAGCGAGGACTCCAAGCTGCCGGCCGAATTCGACGTGACCGCGCAGCTGCGTCCGGGGCGCAACGCGGTCGCCATCGAGGTCTATCGCTGGTCCGACGGCAGCTATCTGGAGGACCAGGATTTCTGGCGGGTCAGCGGCATCGAGCGCGATGTCTACCTGCTGGCCACGCCGCAGACCTGGCTGCGCGATTTCTTCGCGCGCGCCACGCTGGATGCGCGCTATGTCGGCGGCGCGCTGGATGTCGATGTCGGCCTGGTGCATGCGGCCAAGGGCACGCGGGTCACCGCCACGCTGCTCGACGGCGACACGCCGGTGCTGGTGCGGCAGGCGACGGTGGCGGCGGCCACGCAGGAGGCGGCGCTCACGCTGTCCGGGGCGATCGGCAAGGTGCGCCCGTGGAGCGCGGAAACGCCCAATCTGTATACCTTGCTGCTGGAGGTCCACGACGCCGATGCGCGGCTGATCCAGGCCAGCGCCAGCCGCATCGGCTTTCGCACCGTCGAGGTCAAGGACGGGCTGGTCAAGGTCAACGGCAAGCCGGTCAAGATCCGCGGGGTGAACCGGCACGAGCACGATCCGCAGACGTTCCACGTGATCTCCGAAGCCTCGATGCGGCGCGACATCGCGTTGATGAAGCAGAACAACATCAACGCCGTGCGCACCTCGCACTATCCGAACGCGGAGCTGTGGTACGCGCTGGCCGACGAATACGGCCTGTACGTGATGGACGAGGCGAACATCGAATCGCATGCCTACATGCAGGCCGGCAACGAGGGCATGCGCCCGCGCGAGAAGGTGCAGCTCGGCTACGACCCGACCTGGGAGCTGGCGCACCTGCAGCGGGTGCAGCGGATGTTCGAGCGCGACAAGAACCATCCGTCGATCATCTTCTGGTCGCTGGGCAACGAGGCCGGCATCGGCCCGAGTTTCGAGAAGGCCGCCAACTGGCTGCACGCGCGCGACACGACCCGGCTGGTGAGCTACCTGGGCTGGGGCACGCTGTACGCGCAGCACGCGCCCAATGCCTATGCCGACATCTACGCGCCGATGTACGACTCGGTGGCGCGCATCGTCGATTACGCGACAAGCACCGAGTATGCGTACAAGCCGCTGATCATGTGCGAGTACGCGCATGCGATGGGCAACAGCCTGGGCGACCTGAAAGCCTATTGGGACGCCATCTATGCGCACGACCGCCTGCAGGGCGGCTTCATCTGGGACTGGGTGGACCAGAGCATGCTGCTGAAGACCGCCGACGGCCGCCCGTACTGGGGCTATGGCGCCGACTACGGGCCGAACCCCTCGGGCCAGAGCGCGATCGAGTTCGGCGACGGCCTGCTGCAGTCGGACCGCACCCCGAACCCGCACCTGCACGAGCTGGCCAAGGTCTACGGCCCGATCCAGTTCGAGGCCATCGACGCCGATCGCGGGCGCTTCCTGGTGCGCAACCGGCATGCCTTCATCGACCTGTCGGGGTTCTCTTTCGACTGGCAGATCCGCCAGGACGGGCGGGTGGTGCAGGAGGGCCGCGCGCCGGACCTGGCGATCGCCGCCGGCGCCGCCGGCGAGCTGCAACTGGACCTGCCGGCATTGCACAAGCAGGCCGGCGCCGAGTACCTGATCAGCGTGCGCGCCCACGCGCGCGCCGGCACGATTCCGTTGGTGCCTGCCGGGCACGTGGTGTCCTGGGAGCAGTTCGCGCTGGCCTCGCCGCCGGCGGCGGCCGTGGCGCGGGCGGACGGCGCCGCGGTCGCGCTGCGCGACGCGCCGGACGAGCTGAGCCTGCGCGCGGCGGGTGCGGAACTGCGCATCGACCGCGGCACCGGACTGGTCGCACGCTATGCCTACCGCGGCCAGGAATTGCTGCAGGGCGGTGCGCCCAATTTCTGGCGCGCGCCGACCGACAACGACATCGGCACCGGCCTGTACGCGACGCACCTGGTGTGGAAGACCTTGTCGGAAACGCGCCGGGTCCGCTCCATCGCCGCCAGCAAGGCCGATGACGGCAGCGCCAGGATCGACATCGGTTTCGATCTCGGCGGCGATGGCGCGACGGCCGACGTGCGCTACGACGTCGCCTACGTAATGGCGCGCGACGGCTCGGTGGAGGTGACCGCGCGCTTCGACCCGCGCTATCCGGCCTGCCGGATCCGTTGCGCTTCGGGATGGCGTTCACCATGCCCAGCCGCTTCGTCGACCTGGCCTGGTATGGCCGCGGTCCGCACGAGACCTATGCCGATCGCTACAGCAGCGGCGAGGTCGCGCTGTACGCGGGCAAGATCGCCGAGCAGCACCACGACTACATCCGCCCGCAGGAGACCGGCAACAAGGTCGGCGTGCGCTGGCTGCGGCTGGCGCCGGAGCAGGGTGCGGCGCTGACCGTGAGCGGGCGCGCGCCGCTGTCGGTCAACGCGCTCGCGTTCCCGTATTCCGATCTGGAGCGCAGGCTGGTCGGCAGTGCGCACAGTTCCGACATCCGTGCCCATGGCCGGGTGTCGCTGCTGATCGACGATCGCCAGATCGGCCTGGGGGGCGACGATCAGTGGAGCAAATGGGGCCAGCCGCACGCGGCGTATCGCATCACGCTGCAGCCGGCGAGCTACCGGTTCCGCCTGCAGCCGAGCGCGACGCCGGGCAGCGTCGCGGAGCAGGCCGCGCCTGGGCGCGACGAATGAGCGGTGGCAGGGCAGCGCAGCACGGCGGGGCGCGTGGTGCGGGCCCATCGCCGGTCGCGGCGCGACCGCTTTCGCAAGGCTGCCGTGAGGCGTTTGGCGGCCGGCGGCACGCGTGCGCGGCCGGTGCCCAGGACGTGTCCGCGGGTGTCCCGGGCCACCGGATTTGCCGTGAAAAAATCAAGACTTCCGCGCCGAAATCGCCGTGCTACTCTCGATCTTTCCTTGTAAAAACGGCTGCCTGCAATGAAATCGCACCATCTGGGCAGGGGGGCGCGACAGTTCGGAAGCACGACGCTCAGCTCGCAATTGCTCGATGCGCTGGGGCGCGATGTCGTGGCCGGCATCTACGGTTTGCAGAGTTTCCCCACCGAGGCGGAGATTTCCTCGGCGTACTCCACCAGCCGCAGCGTGACCCGCGAAGCGATCAAGATGCTGACCGCTAAGGGCCTGCTGTCCGCGCGCCCGCGCAGCGGCATCGTGGTCCGGCCCGAGCAGACCTGGAGCCTGCTGGATCCGGACGTGCTGCGCTGGATGCTGGAACGCAAGTTCTCGCACAGCCTGCTGCGTTCGTTCACCGAAATGCGCCAGGGCATCGAGCCGATGGCGGCCAAGCTGGCCGCGCAGCAGGGCAATGCCGAGGCGATCGGTAAGATCCAGCACGCGCTGCAACGCATGATCGCGGCCGGCCGCGGCGAAGACGATCACCTGTCCTCGGACGTGGCCTTCCATGTCGCGATCCTCGACGCGACCGGCAATCCGTTCTACATGCAATTCCACGAGCTGGTGAACACCGCGCTGAGTTTTTCGATCCAGTTCACCAACCGCATCGGCGGGCATACGGCGAGCATCCCGGCGCACCGTCGGGTCCTGAACGCGATCAAGAGCGGCGACGGGGACAAGGCGCAGGCGGCGATGTTCACCATCATCCACGACGTGCTGTCGCTGATTGCGGGCGAAGAAAGCCGGGAAGCGAAAAAAAAGAAGCGGTCGTAAGGATTGGCGCTGGGCTGAGCGCTTGTCGTCTGGGTGGGTGGAAGCGCGCTGTCGCGCCGCCAGAGGCTGAACTGCCGCCTCGCGGCAAATGCATCGTCTACGAAAACAGCCCTCCTGCATGCGCAGGAGGGCTGTCGGTTCTAGCCTGTCTCGGCTGCGCCGCCGCGCGATCAGTGAGCGTGCGAGGTGGCCGGGACGAACTTGTACAGCTTGTGCACGCCGGTGCCGAAGTTGAAGCGGCTATAGCCCGCGCCCCAGTACACCGCGCCGTCGACCACGGCCGGCGCGCTGGACACCGAACCGCCGGCATCGAAGCTCCACAGGGTCTTGCCGGTCTCGGCGTCGAGCACGGTCATCGCGCCGGACATCGAACCTGCGTAGACCAGCCCGGGCGAGGACGCGAGCGGACCACGGCCGCCGGCGCCGAACGTGGTCTGGATCGGATCGATGCCCGGCACCTTCACCTGCCACAGGATCTTGCCGCTGGCCGCATCCAGCGCCGCCCACGAGCCGGCGTTCCAGGTCTCGGTGTTGCCGGGGGCCAGGGTGTAGCTGGTGTGGTTGTTGTTGTTGATGGCGACGTAGACCCGCGATTTGAGCGGATCCACCGACGAGCCCCATTCGATGCCGCCGGCGGTGCCGCCCGGACCGACCTGGGTGGACCACACGGTGCGTCCGCTGTCGGCGTCGAAGGCCCAGTACACGCCGCTCTTCTGCCCGGCGCCGACCAGGGCCTGCGGCTTGCCGTTGCGGATCGCGGTGAACAGGTTGGCGCCGCCGCCGCTGAAGTCGTAGTCCGGCCCCTGCGGTTCCTGGCACACACCGGCGGTCGGCGCGACCAGGCACGACAGCGACCAGGCGTCGGCGCCCTGCAGGCGGCGCGTCCACACCGGCTTGCCGCTGCGCATGTCCAGCGCCAGCACCGAATCCACGTAGTTGTCCGGCGCCAGGCAGGCCAGCTGTGCGGTCTTGTCGCCGTTGGCGTTCTTGACGCAGCTGGCCACGTCCAGCGGCACCGAATAGTTGTTGCCGGTGGTGGCGTAGACGCGCTGCCGTTGCGGGTCGATCGCCAGCGTGCCCCACACCGAGGCGCCGGTATAGCCTTCCGGTGCGGTGCGGAAGCTCCACAGCAGCTTGCCGGTCTTCAGGTCGAGCGCGGCCACGCTGCCGCGGAAGGAAAATTTGTAGCCAGGACTCAGTCCGCCCCAGTCGCCGGAAGACACGCCGACGTAGACGCGATCGCCGTACACCACCGGCGAGGCGGTGATGCGCGCTTGCGCATTGGCTTCGACCAGGGTCTTCCACAGCAGCTTGCCGGTGTTCTTGTCGATCGCCACCACCGTGCCGCTGGCCTGGTCGCCGACCAGGACGCTGTTGCGCGCGATCGCCGGGCTGTTGCGCGACAGCGAGGCGGCATTGCCGGTGTAGTCGGACAGTTTCACCTGCCACACCGCCTTGCCCAGCGTGGTGTCGATGCGATACAGCTGGCCGCCCCAGTCGGGCACGTACAGCGCGCTGCCCTGCACGGTCGGCGTGGCGGACACGTCGCCTGCGGTGGTGAAGGTCCATGCGGTCTTCAGCCGCGCCGCGTTGAACGGAGTGATCTGCCATTCGGCCGGGGCGAAGCGCGTGTTGAGATAGCCGCCACCGGCGTTTTCCCAGCTGCTGCGCGTGGCATAGGGCGCGCCGCCGCCGAATGCCGTGCCATAGCCAGCGGTGGAACCGGAGCTTGCGTTGTCGCCGTCGCTGCCGCCCTGCGGGCTGGCGGACGCTGCGCTGTCGTTCGGAGCTTGCGCCGGGGCAGGGCTTGCGGATTGTGCCGACGCCGCCGTGGCGAGCATCAATCCGGGAGCCAACGCCAGCCACAGCAGAGAGAGTTTCCGGTGCGCGTAATGCCTGTTCATGCGGTGTCCTTCGGGGCTTGGAGTGGGGACCCCCCCTTCACTACCGGCGCAATGGTAGGAACGGAAAACGGCGCGTGTCATGTACGTACAAAAAAGTTAGGGCCGGCGAAAAGGTTGCATGGATAGCGAAAAACAATCGCGCGCGCGGCATCGCGTAGCAAACGTGTGCATTGCCGATGGCAGGCATGCCGCAGCGTCTGCGCTTCGGCATTCGCCGCTTCCCTTGTCGGGCAACGGCTTGTGCCTTCGGCATCCGGTATGCGGGCGTTCGTCCTTGCGCGGTAGGCGTGCCGATGCGGGGCAGGCGCCGGCGCATGAGTGGCGACTGAATGCCGGGCGTGTGGCGCGGCGGCACGCCTGCGATCGGCCCGAGCGGAGGCTGCCGCGTGGCGTTTTGGTGACAGGTTGCGCGTCGCATCGCTGGCGTGTGCCGCGTTCGCGTGCCGGTCCCTGGCGGATCGCCGTTGCGCACATTCCCGATGTCGCATCGGTACGGCCGTGCGCCTTGTCGCTTCGGTGCCGCACACGAGAATCGATCCGTTCAGCGGCCGCGTGTGGTACCGCGCACCACCAACCGCGCGCCACCGCGAACACCGGGCGGCGGTACATGGCATCGCCTCGTCCGTTCCGGCAGGCCCAGGTGTACGCATTCAACCGGGAATGTTTAAGCTGGCGCATCGACGCTGGGGGCTGACGCAATGAAGACGTTTTGCTTGGAAGGCCGCGGGGCGGCGGCAAGCGGCGCCGGGGGCACGCTCGCGGCGAACGGTCGTGCTCGGCGGCTACGGCGCGGCCGCCCGAGTGCGAGGGGGCGGGCATGAAGTTGGCTGATTTCATCGAGGCGAACATCGGGCCGTTGTGCGACGACTGGATCGCGTTCGCGCGCACCCGCGGTGCGGAAGGCGAGGCGATGAGCGCATTCCAGTTGCGCGATCACGCCGCGCAGCTGCTGGCCGAAATCGTCGCCGACATGCGCGCGCCGATGAGCGCGACGGAACTGCGGCTCAGGTCGCTGGATGCCGGCTCGGAGCAATTCGAGACCGACGGCGCCGCGAGCCTGCATGCCCGACAACGGGTCAAGCACGGCTTCGGCATGATGCAGCTGGTATCGGAATTCCGTGCGCTGCGCGCCAGCGTGATGCGCCTGTGGAGCCGATCCGAACACACGCCGGGCGTGCAGGATCTGCCGGACATGAGCCGTTTCAACGAGGCGCTGGACCAGATCCTGGCCGATTCGGTGCGCGCCTTCATGGAGAGCGTGGAGCAGACCCAGCACCTGTTCATGGGCATCCTCGGCCACGACCTGCGCGGGCCGCTGTCGGCGGTGATGAGCTGCGCGGACCTGATGCTGGGGCAGGGCGAGGCGCAAGCGCCGCAGGCGCGCGTGTTGCTGCGCAGCGCCATGCAGATGAAGGCGATCCTGGACGACCTGATGGACTTCACCGGCGACAACCTGGGCGTGTCCACGCCGGTGCGTCCGCAAGCGGCCAGCCTGGACGCGCTGGCCCAGGACGTCGTCGACGAGATGGCCACGATCTATCCGAAACGGGCGATGCAGGTGCTCACGGTCGGCGATTTGCACGGCAGTTGGGACGCGATGCGGCTGCGCCGGGTGATCGCGAACCTGCTGAACAACGCATTGAAATACGGCAGCCGCGATCAGCAGATCACGATCGCATTGAACGGCCTGGCGGCGGACGAGGTGGGCCTGAGCGTGCACAACCTGGGGCCGCCGATTCCCGAGGCGATGATGGCCTCGGTGTTCGAGCCGCTGACCACGACCGCGCACGCCGACGGCACGCCACAGGTCGCCGGCGCGAATCTGGGCCTGGGCCTGTACATCGTCGACCGGATCGTCGCGGCGCATGGCGGGCGCATCGAGGTCAGCTCCTCGCAGCAGGATGGCACCCGTTTCCTGGCGACGCTGCCGCGGCAGGCCGCCGCCAGCAACTGAGCGAAGCCGGCCTGCCGCGCTACCAGCGACGGCGCGTTCCCACCGGAGCACAAGCCCCTCTCCCCACGGGAGAGGGGTTGGGGTGAGGGTACGGGCGCAGCATCGCCGAGGCGAGAATACGAGCGAGCTCCGTGCGCAGAAACCGCGGGTAACGCTGCATCGGCAATGCCGCGCACACTGCTTGTGCGCTCCGCGCACACCGCCCAAGCCACCGCCCCGCGCGCAGGCGCACGATTTGGATTAGGGTGACGCGTTTCCCCGAGCTGGAGGTGGATCGTGAAGCCCTTGTCGCATGCCGCACTGTTGTCGCTGTGCCTGAGTGTCGCCCATCCTGCGTTCGCGCAGACCGCCGCGCCTGCCGCCGACGCGTTGCAGGGCAAGGTGGACGCGCTGTACACGCAGGCGCCGGACACGCTGCAGGCCAAGGACGTGGCCGAGCTGCAGCAGCGCCTGCTGGACTGGGCGCAGCTCGGTCGCTATCGCGCCGACAACGCCGCGCTGGCGCCGCCGGCCGCGGGCGAGCGGCGCGTGGTGTTCTACGGCGATTCGATCACCGACATGTGGGGGCGTAGCGAGGGCGCCAAGTTCTTCCCCGGCAAGCCCTACGTCAATCGCGGCATTTCCGGGCAGACCACCGCGCAGATGCTGGTGCGCTTTCGCCAGGACGTCATCGACCTGAAGCCGGCGGCCGTGGTGATCCTGGCCGGCACCAACGACCTGGCCGGCAACACCGGCCTGTCCACGCAGCGCATGATCGAAGACAACCTGCGCTCGATGGCCGAGCTGGCGCAGGCCAACCACATCAAGCTGGTACTGGCGTCGGTGCTGCCGGTCAGCGACTACCCGTGGCGGCCGGGCCTGCAGCCGGCGGAAAAGATCCGCGCGCTCAACGCGTGGATCAAGCAGTACGCGCAAAGCCATGGCGCGGTGTACCTGGACTACCACGGCAAGATGAGCAATCGCCAGGGCGGCCTGGACAAGGCCCTGGCCAACGACGGCGTGCATCCCACCGCGGCCGGTTATGCGCTGATGGCACCATTGGCGCAGCAGGCGGTGGAGCGCGCGTTGGCGCAGCCGTAGGGCGTGTCACTCCACAGCACCTGCTTGTGGAGTGATGACGCGCCTTGAGCGCTGCCGCGGCCAGGCATTCGGCGCAGCCGGAGCAGCCGATCGCGATCGCGCCAAGTCGCTAGGGCGCGCCGTTGGCGGGCGACACCGCGGCCACTTCGCGGCGCAGCCAGGCGCTCACCGCCGCGTCGTCGGCGAGGTACACATGCGGCGCATAGGCCTGCATCGCGCCGCGCTGGCGCCCCTCCAGGCGCTGCATCGGCAGCAGCAACGTCGCGCGTCCGCTCGGCAGCGGCACGCTTTCCACTTCGGTGTAGAGCGTGTCGGCGCCGGTCGGCTGGCCGACCTGCTCCACGCCGGGACCTTCCAGCAGCCGGTCCATGAAATCCAGGCAGGCGCTGATGCAGGCGCCATCGGTGATCGCGACGATGCGTGCCGGGCCGCCGCGCGGCGGGGTGCCGCCGGCCGCGCTCGGCAGCGGGTCGCGAAACAGCGCCTCTCCCTGGCGCTGCGCCGCGCGCAGGCCGTCCAGCAAGCGGTCGAAGCCGGGCAGTTCCTGCGGATAGCGCACGGCGATCCGCGCGCGGCGCGTCTGCAGGTTGTCGATCACGCCGTCGGAGACCCGCCACAGCGAGGCGCTGGCGCGGCGGCGGTCCAGCGCGGGCAGCGCCTGCTCGCCCCAGATGGCGGCCAGCACCGCATCGCCGGGCGCCGCGGCGCCGCCGCCGTTGCCGCGCAGGTCCAGCACCAGCAATGCGGGCGTGCGCTGGCGCAGCGCGTCCGCCGCCGCGGCGATCGCGGCCTGCGTCGTTTCGAAGCCGGGATCGCCGGCATAGAAGGTCGGCAGGGTCAGTTTCCAGGCCATCGGCGTGACGCGTTCGAATGCGCCCTGCGCGGCGGTGTCGGGTGCGGGCGCGGTCGCGGTCGCGCTCGCGGCGGCGGTATCGGACGAGGCCAGTTCGATCGCGACATGCGGATCGCCGAACGAGGCGACATAGGCCTGCATGACCCGGGCATAGCCGGCACGATCGACGATGCGCCGCGCCTGGGCCTGCGCCGCGCTCGCTGCCTGCCGCGCCTGCGCGGCCAGTGTCGGATCCGCGCCGGGGGCCAGGCCCGGATGATCGGCGGCGATGCGCGCGGCGGCGAACTGCAGGTCGGCTTGCGCCACCGCGGCATCGGTCGGCGCCACGGCCAGTGCCGCGGCCAGAATCGTTGCGATCATGCGTGTCCCCTTTTGCCCGCGGCGAGTGTCGGCCGCCAGTCGCGACGCGCGCAATAGGCCGCAAGGCAGGGGGACTTCGCGCCGCCAGGCTCGATTGTGCGCGCCGGCACGGCTGCGTGCGCCGTGCGTCGGCGCTTCACCGGTTCCGGCCGCCGCCGCTCAGAAGCGCTCGCCGCCGGGCAGATAACGCCATTCGCCCGGTGCCAGCTTGCCCAACGGAATGCGGCCCACGCGCAGGCGCCGCAGGCTGATCGCTTCCAGCCCGACCTCGGCGCACATGTGCTGCAGCTGCCCGGGCTGCACGTGCTTGATCGCGAAGCGCAGGCGGTCCTCGTTCTGCCAGCTGACCTTGCACGGCGGCAGGCTGCGCTGCCGGTAGACCAGGCCGTGCGCCAGCCGCAACATGGCGTAGGGCCGCAGTTCGCCGCGCACCTCGACCACGAACTCCTGTTCGATCGAGGTCGCGTCCTCGGTCAGGCGGCGCAGCACGCGGCCATCCTGGCTCAGCACCAGCAGACCGCTGGCGGCGTCTTCCAGCGGCAGCGGCGCGTTCAGGCGCAGGAAGTGGCGTTTCAGCACGCGCACGTCGGCCATGTCCAGGCCGCTGCGCGTAGCCGGCGTGACCAGGGCCAGGGCGGCGTCCAGGCCCAGCCCGGCCGGCTTGTGCAGCAGCAGGGTGGCCGGCTCGACCGCGCCCAGTTGCGCGTCGGCGGCCAGGGTCACCTGCTGCGTGGTCACCGCCGCCTGCGGTTCCTCGACCACCACGCCGTCCACGCTGACCCAGCCGCCCTCGATGTACTGCTGCGCTTCGCTGCGCGAGCACGGCAGCATGGCGGCCACGTATTTGTCGAGGCGGGTAGGGGCGGACATCGAATGGCTCGGCGATCAGGGCAGGGCAGTGTACGTGCAGCCGTCGCCACGCTGCCATGCGCGGCGCCGCTCAGCGGTCCGCGGTACCGGCGAGGTCGAGCTGGGTCAGGTACAGGCGCAGGTCGAATTCCAGCTGGTGGTAGTCCGGCGCCATGTGCGTGCACAGCTGGTAGAACGGCTTGTTGTGCGCGCTTTCCTTCAGGTGCGCCAGTTCGTGCGCCACGATCATCTGCAGGAACGCCGCCGGCGCGTCGCGGAACACGCCTGCGATGCGGATCTCGCGGCTGGCCTTGAGCCGGCTGCCCTGCACCCGCGAGACGCTGGTGTGGGTGCCCAGTGCGTGCTTCACCGCCTGCAGCCGGTTGTCGTAGATGACCTTGTGCAGCGGCTCGGAGCTGCGCATGTGGCGGTCCTTCAACGCCAGCGTGTAGTCGTACAGCTGGCGGTCGTTGCGGACCGGATTGGGCGTGTCGTAGCGCTTGCGCAGCCATTCGCCGAGGCGATCGCGCGCGATCAGTTCGCGGACCTGGTCCTGCACATGCGGCGGATAGCCGACGAGGTATTTCAGCGCTTGCATGGGGCCACGATAGCGCGCCATGGCCGCCGGCACGAGCGGTGGCCGCCGCCGCGCAGCCGCGGCCAGGGGTCTGCCGCAGCGGGTAAGATAGCGGCCAACGTCTTGGATCGACTGGATTTTCCCGATGCGCAATCCCCTGCAGGAACAACTGCTCAAGGCCGGCCTGGTGAAGAAGAACCAGGTGGCGCAGGTCGCGCGCGAGCAGGCCAAGGCGCGCCATGGCAAGGCGCCGCCGCCGCCCAGCGCCGAGCAGCTGGAGAGCGAGCGGCTGCGGCTGGAACGGGTGGAGCGCGACCGCGCGCTGGCCGCCGAGCGCAATGCGCAGGTGCGCGCGCAGGAACAGCGCGCGCAGGCGCGGCAACTCGTCGACAGCCACAAGCTCAAGGCCGATGGCGAGATCGACTACCACTTCACCGACGCCGGCAAGATCCAGCGCTTGCGGGTCGACGCGGCCTTGCGCGCGCAGCTGATCAGCGGCGCGGCGGTGATCGCGCGGCTGGATGCCGGCTATGCGCCGATTCCGCGCGCGGTGGTGGAAAAGGTGGCCAGCCGCGATCCCGCCGCGATCGTGCTCGACACCACCCAGGCCGCGCCGGCGGCCAGCGACGAGGACGACGTGTACTACAGCCGCTTCCAGGTGCCGGACGACCTGATCTGGTAGCCGCCGGCACCGCCACGCTCGTCACCCCTCGGCATGCGCGAAAAACGGCGTGCGGCGTGCGCGGACACGATGCGCCGCGCGTCGAATTGCACAGAGCGCAGCGGACCTCGCCTGTGAACGTGGCACTGCTGCGGATCGATCCATTGCCGCTGCGCGCACGTCGCGCCGCGGCTCACACGATGGTCGGAGTGATGCCGCCATCCACGCGCAGCGCCGCGCCATTGGTCGCCGCCGACAGCGGACTCGCCACGTAGGCGACCAGGCTGGCGACCTCTTCGGGCTCGATCATGCGCTGGATCAGCGAGCTGGCGCGTTCCTTGGCGAAATACTCGCGTTCCATCGCCTCGGGCGGCATGTCCGGATCGCTGGCGACGCTGCGCATGAACTCCTCGATGCCGGCCGAGCGCGTGGTGCCGGGCAGCACCGCATTGACGGTGACGCGGGTGCCCTTGGTGGTCGCCGCCAGGCCGCGCGAAATGGCCAGCTGCGCGGTCTTGGTCATGCCGTAATGGATCATGTTGGGTGGGACCAGGACCGCGCTTTCGCTGGAGATGAAGATGATCCGGCCCCAGTCGCGCGCCAGCATGCCGGGCAGGTAATGCCGGGCCAGGCGCGCGCCGCTCAGGACGTTGACTTCGAAGAAGCGCAGCCAGTCCGCATCGCTGATCTCGCCGAATTCCTTGGATTCGTAGATGCCCAGGTTGTTGACCAGCACGTCGACCTGCGGCAGCGCGGCGGTGAGCGCCGCGGCGCCTTGCGCGGTCGCCGGGTCGGCCAGCACGCTGCGCACGTTGCCGCCGATGCTGGCGGCGGCAGTGTCCAGATTGGCCTGGTTGCGGCCGCAGATGATCAGCTCGGCGCCTTCGGCGGCGAGCGTGCGGGCGATGGCCAGGCCGATGCCGGCGGTGGCGCCGGTGACGAGAACGGTCTTGCCGTCGAGCTGCAGATCCATGAGGTCATCCTTCGGTGAGAGAGAGGGAAGCGGTGCGGCGCTGGCCGCATCCGGCGGAAAAGGTGGGGTGCGGCGGGCGCTGCGCGCGCGGGTCCGGCATCCGCGCTGCCGCCAGGCGTGGCCGCGCTGTTCGTCCGGGTTTCGATGCTGCGCTGGTGGAGAGCGCGGGCTTGCGGTTCGGTCGGAAACGCCACGATAGGCCGCGGCGGCGGATTTGATAATCCGCCGCGCACGCCTATGATCTGTGAAGCGAATTCACAGGTTGGACGCAATGGACAATCGGGCCGGCGAAATGCAGGTGTTTTTGCGGGTCGTGGATGCCGGCAGTTTCTCTGCGGCCGCACGCCTGCTGCGCATGACGCCGTCCACGGTCAGCAAGCTGATCGGCCGCGTCGAGACCCGTCTTGGCGTGCGCCTGCTGGAGCGGTCGACCCGGCGCCTGTCGCTGACCGCCGAAGGCCAGGTCTACTACGAGCGCAGCCTGTCGCTGCTCGCCGAACTCGACGACGTGGAGCGCGACCTCGGCCGCGGCGCGGCCAGTGCCGGCGGCAGCGTGCGGGTGAATGCGTCGGTGGCGTTCGGCATTCTCGGCCTGGAGCCGCTGCTGCCGGCGTTCTGGCAGGCGCATCCGCAGATCGTGGTCGATCTTTCGCTGTCCGACGAGATGGTCGATCTGTACCTGGATCGCACCGACGTCGCGTTCCGCGTCGGCGCCTTGCAGGATTCGAGCATGATGGCGCGGCATGTCGGCGTGGCGCGGCGCAAGATCGTCGCCGCGCCGGCCTATCTGGCGCGCCACGGCACGCCGCGCAGCATCGACGCGCTGTCGCGGCACAGCTGCCTGGGCTTCAATTTCCGTCGCGCCGCACCGGTGTGGCCGCTCGCGCACAGCGGCCGCATCGTCGATCGCACGGTGCAGGGCGCGCTGCTCGCCAACAACGGCGAAACGGTGCGGCGCATGGCCGTCGCCGGCATCGGCCTGGCGCGGCTGGGCGATTATCACGTGCGCGACGATCTGGCCGCGGGCCGCCTGGTGGAAGTGCTGCAGGAAGCGGTGGAAGGCGATACCGAGGAGATCCATGCGCTCTATCGCGGCGGCCCGCGCTTGCCGCAGCGCGTGCGCGTGTTCCTGGATTTCGTGGTGCCGCGGTTGCAGCGGTTTCTGGCTGGGCGCGAGCCGGGACTCGGGAACCGGGACGCCTGATCTTGCGCTACGGATCTAGTGCGCGATACGCGCGGGTTCCCGGCATCGGCGCAGTGGCCGGCTTTGCCGCGTCCGCGGTCGCGACTGAATCCCCAAGCAATGTGAAGGCGCCTGCCATTGCATTGGCGGGCGCCGCCCGCATCATCGGAAACAGGCGACACAGCAGGAGACGGCGATGGCCACAGGGTGGGCAAACGACGGCGCGGTGCAGGACCAGATCGACGCCACCGTCGAAGATGCGATCAAGCGTGCGCGCAGCCAGCTGCCGCAGGGCCCGAGCCTGGAGCACTGCGAAGCCTGCGATGCGCCGATTCCCGAGGCGCGGCGCAAGGCGGTGCCCGGCGTGCGCTTGTGCGTGGCCTGCCAGGAAGCGCACGACCGCGAGCAGCACGAGCACAGCGGCTACAACCGCCGCGGCAGCAAGGACAGCCAGCTGCGCTGAGGCGACTCAGTCGTCGTTGGCGGCGTTGCTGACCGGCGGTACCGGCCGCGAGTGCAGCGCGATGTTGAGTTGATCGACCACCATCGCCCAGTCGGCGTCGTCGATGCGTTCCTCGCGCAGCAACTGCGCCTGGGCCGGCGTCCAGAACGGCGCTTCTTCCAGCCGCATCGTGTCCGGCAGCGGCGAATGGCGGCCGATGAACTGGCGGATCTCGGTTTCGCTATTGGGCAGGCCCAACTGGGCGAACAGCTCGGCGAACGGGTGGACGGGTTGTTCCATGGGGCACCTTGTCGTTGGGGGCGCGTGCCGCGATACGGCGGCGCACGAGCCAGGCACGATACCGCTCGTGCGATCAGTGTCTTGTTAGGACGTGCGCTTGCGCGCTAGCCGAGTCCCGGCGGCACCGGGTGGCCGCGCCAGCGCCGCGTGCTGCGCTGGAAGAACAGGCTGTTGGGAATCTGCAGCACGCTGTCGCCATCGTCGCCGCGGTTCTCGCGCAGCGTGGTGTAGATCAGGTTGATGTCCACCACCTGGCCCTTGAGTCCTGGCTTTTCGCCGTTCTCGAGCAGTTCGATGTGGTCGTGCAGGCGGAACGGCCGCGTGGCGAAGATCAGCAGCGTGCAGAAGATGTTCGACAGCACGCTCCAGGCCGCGAAGAACGCCACCGCCGCCACTGCGGCGAAGCCGGTGAACGCGGTCCACAGCACCGTGCCGGACACGCCGAGCCGGTCCAGGATCAGCAGCAGCGCCGTGCTGTAGATCACGAAGCCGCTGCCGCGGCGCGCCAGCATCGTCAGTTCGGGCGGCAGCGCGTGGTGTTCGCTCAGTCGCCGCACCAGCCGCCGCAGCAGGGTGCGCAACAGCCATGCGCCGAGCACGATCAGCGCGATCTGCGCGCTCGGCACGATCAGGTCCAGCCAGCGGTGGGCCCAGGGTGGCAGCATGGTGTGCAGCGAGGACATCGGCGGGTTCGGCATGGCGGGGGAGGCGCGATGGTCGCAATCGTCGCCGCATCGGGCAAGTGCGGATGGCGTCCGGCCAGCGCCATCGCCGCCACGCCGACGCTGCAGCGCAGGCGCGCTGCCGGGCGTCGCTCAGGCGGCCTGTTCCAGGCTGGCCCAGCGTTCCGCAGGGATCTCCGGCAGCGCCTCCAGCGCAGGCATCGCGAACAGGAAACCCTGGTACAGGTCGATGCCCAACGCGCGCAGCGCGCGGTACTCGGCGGGCGTTTCCACGCCCTCGGCAAGCACCTGGCAACCCAGTGCGGCCGCCATGCCGACGATGCCGGCGACGATATGCCGGCGCGGCGCGCTGGTATCGATGTCGCGGATCAGGGCCATGTCCAGCTTGAGCAGATGCGGCTGGAAATTGGCGAGCAGGTTGAGCCCGGAGTGACCGGCGCCGAAATCGTCGATCGCGGTCAGGAATCCGCGCTGCGCGTAGTCGCGCAGGATCCGCACCACCTTGCTGAGATCGCGGATGTGCTCGGACTCGCTCATCTCGAAGATCAGATCGCCGGTCGGCACGCCGTAGCGCTCGGCCGCGGCCAGGGTCAGGCGGATGCAGGTCGCCGGTTCGTAGACCGCATTGGGAATGAAATTGATCGACAGCCGGGTGCGCAGGCCCAGCCGCGCCGCGGTGGCGATCGCCTGCACCCGGCAGGTCTGGTCGAAGCGGTACAGCTGCTGCGGGCCGACCCGCGCCAACACCGCGGCCGCGCCGCTGCCGTCCTCGCCGCGGACCAGCGCCTCGTAGGCGTAGATCGTGCGCGCGCGCGCATCGACGATCGGCTGGAACGCCATGCGGATGCCGAAGTCGAGCGGTTCGCCATCGCGGCAATTGCCGCAGGCCGGCTGGCCCAGTTCAGCGGAGAGGGATCGCAGGAGCATGCTACGTGCGTCTACCGCAGCGAAGAGGCCTGGATTATCGGCCGGCGCCGTGAAGACGGCGCCGACATCGGCTGCGGCGCTGCCGCAGCGCGCGGGCTCAGCCGGCTTCGGCTTCGTCGACTTTCTTCAGCACGCGGGTGGTGCCGAGCACTTCGACGCGGCCGCCGGCCTTGCGGAACGCGGCCATGTCGGCCTCGATACGCTCGCGGCTGAGGCCTTTTTGCGCCTTGTCGCCGGCGCCGCTGCGTGCGGTCTTGGCGGTCGGGGGCGGGGTCTTGCTGGTGGGACGTGCCATGGTGAATCTCCTGGAGTCAGTACATCGTCAGGGGAATGCCGCGTGCCAACTGATCGTTGTGGATGCGGCGGATGTCGCGGCAATACGGGCCGGCCATCGTGAACTTGCGGCAGATCGCCGGGCGCTGTTCGTAGATCGAGCAGCACATGCGCTTGCTGTCCACCGCCACGCACCAGCCGTCCTCGTCGCGGGCCATCACGTGCAGGCCCTCGGCGGTGTGCTCGGTGTAGTGGTCGGGCACCTTGTCGTCGGGCATCAGCAGCACGGTCAGGCGGCAGCAGATCGCGTCGCAGCGGTCGCAGGCGACGGATTTTTCGGCCGGGGCGCGCGGTGTTGCCGGTTGCGCGCTCACGCGTTGCCGCCGATGGGCATGGCATCGCGGCGAAAGCGCAATACGCGGCCGCGGTAGGGCGGCAGATCGTCCGGACCCAACGGCATTTCGCGCTGTTCGCTGAGCGCATAGCCCTGCGTGGCCAGCGCGCGGGTCAGCGCGGCGCTGTTGCCGCGGCCCGGATCGGCGATCAGCACTTCCGCGCTCGCCGTCGCATGCCGCGCCAGCAACTCGGCCAGCAGCGCCGGATGCTGGTGTTCGTACAGCACGTCGCTGCCGATGATCACGTCGAAACGGCCCAGCTCGAGGTTGGGCTGGTCCCAGTCGAGGCGGCGGTACGGTACCGCGGGCATTTCGTTGAGCGCGGCGTTGTAGGCCAGGAACACCTCGGTCAGCGGATGGCGGTCGCTGGCGACGATGTCGGCGCCGCGGCGGCGCAGCACCAGGCTGGCCAGGCCCAGGCCGCAGCCGATCTCGAGGATGCGCTTGCCGCCGAAGTCGTACAGCGCCATCGCTTCGGCGAGCAGCCGCCCGGCCGGCCACACGTTGCCGAACAGGCTCCATTGCGCCGAGGAAATGCCGGCCGCTTCGGCCTGCGCGTCGGGATCGGAGAACTGTTGGGTGTCGAGCAGCGAACGGATGCGATAGTCCTGGCCGCCCAGGTTGAGCGTATTGATCTGGGTGGTGTAGCCGGACACAGGCGCTCCCGGTGGATCCGGCCCGAAGCGGGACGGAGGCTGGCGCGAGAAGAGGGGCGAGTCGGGCGACAGAAACGGCCGGACGAGACGCGTGTAGAAACGTGACGCTGAAGCGTGACCGCGCATATTACGCCAGTCGCGCCTCTTGCGTATGAACGGAACCTGCGCTAGCGGCTTGCGCACGCGCGGCCGCGCCAGCGCGCGATGCGGCGCGGTTGGCGAGACGCGGCGGCCTGCGTCGGTCAGCGCTGCGCGGCGGCCAGGGCCAGGCCCTGGACCACGCCGAACGAAGGATCGCCGTGCACCAGGCGCGCCTGCGGGAACGCGGCGGCGACCACCTGCTGGATGTAGCCGGCGCGCGACATGCCGCCGGTCAGGAACACCGCGGCCGGATCGCAGGCGATGTCGCTGCGGACCTGCGCGAGCAGTTCGCCCAGCGCTTCCAGATAGCTGCGTGCGGCGTGGGTCAGCTCGTCGGCCCGCACCTGCACCTGCAGCCCGGCTTCGATGTAATCCAGCGCCTCCTCGTGCTGCGCGCTGTCGCTGAGAAGGATCTTGCTGCGCTCCACCGCGCGGTACAGGCGCGCGGTGTTGCCGGTGTCCTGCAACGCCTGCAGCCGCGTGTCGTACGGATGCGGCACGTCGTCGTAGCGATGCTGGCGGAAATCGCGCTGGCGCGTGGTGTCCTGCACCATCGCCGCTTCGACGTAGTGGTGCGCCGGCACGCGGGTGCTGCCGCGGCCGAACAGCGGCATGTAGCTGGCCAGGCTCAGCGCCAGGTCGATGTCGGTACCGCCGCGGGCGATGCCCCAGGCGCGATGCACCTGCGGCGCGCCGTCGCCGCCGACGCTGGCGTGCGCGATGTCGGTGGTGCCGCCGCCGATGTCCACCACCACCGCGTCGTGCCGCTCGCCGCTGCCGGCGTGGTAGTGCATCGCCGCGGCGGCGGGTTCTTCCAGAAACGCGATGTCGTCGAAGCCGGCGGCGATCGCGGCGCTGTGCAGGATCTGCAGCGCCTGCGCGTTGCCGGCCTCGCCGATCGAGCTGCGGAACTGCACCGGGCGCCCGAGCAGCGCGCTGCGCACCTGCACGCCGAGTTGCTGCGAGGCGGTCAGGCGGATGTGCTCGAGGATGTGCGTGGCGATGCCGGTGATGGTCTGCTTGGCGCGCGGATGCAGGTTGTAGCCGAGCATCGATTTCGGACTTTGCACCAGGCTGCCTTCGCCTTCGACGAAATACGCGTCCAGCGCCGCGTCGCCGTACACCGCGTTCTGCAGCAGCGCCGCGGAACTGCGCGGCTCGCGCATCTGCGCTTCCATCCATTGCCGGCGCACCACGCGGATCGCGTCGCGACGCAACTCGTCGCGGCTGCGCTCGCGGCCGGCGGCGGCGGCATCGCGGCGGCCGGCCTCGATCAGCTCGTCCACCTGCCGCTCCAGCACCGGGGTCAGCTCGAAATCGGACGGATCGCGCATCACTTCCGGGAAGTACACGGTGGTGCGGAACTGGTGCTGGTCGCCGAAGCCGATCGGCACCACGCGGCCATCGATCACCGCGGCGGCGGCGGAGTTGCTGGTACCGAAATCGATGCCGAGTCTCATGTCGCTGCGGGGCCGGGCAGGGGGCCGCGCACTGTGCGGCAAGCCGCAGCGCGGCGCAAGCCGGCGGCGGCCGCTGCCGGGGCGTGGCGCGCCTGTCGCTGCCGCCGCCGCACAATGCACGAGGCCCGCGATTGCGGGCCTCGTGCGGGTGCAGCCGGGATGCGGGCGGTTACAGCGCCGCGCCCGCGTGGCCCTGGTTCTTTTCCTGCTCGGTGGCATCGCGCACGCCGGCCACTTCCACCGCGAAATGCAGCACCTGCCCGGCCAGCGGATGGTTGCCGTCGATGGTCACCAGCTCCGCGCCGACCTCGGTGACCGTGACCAGCAGCGGGCCCTGGTCGGTCTGCGCCTGGAACTGCATGCCGGGCTGCAGGCCCTCGGCATCCGGGAACGAGCTGCGCGGCACCTGCTGCTGCAGTTGCTCGTGGCGCGGGCCGTAGCCTTCGGCCGGAATCACGTCGACCTGCACGCGTTCGCCGGGGCGCTTGCCGGTCAGCGCCTTTTCCAGCCCAGGCACGATGTTGCCGGCGCCGTGCAGATAGCTCAGCGGATTGTCCGGCGCGGATTGATCGATCACCTCGCCGGCGTCGTCGGTCAGGGTGTAGTGGATGGTGGCGACAAGGCCATTGGCGATCTCCATGGGAAACCTCATTCAGTAGGAAGTGGGATACGCCGGCACAGTCACAGCGCGATGGGAGGTGCTACCCGAATACCCTAACGAAAAGCGGCGGCGGATCGCAAGTCTGCGCGCCGGATCGCGCGTTCAGGCCGGCGGCGGGGCGCGCAACGCGCTGCGTCGTGCCTGCCACGCCTCGGGCGTCTGCGGCTTGACGAACAGCGACTGCAATTCGGGGTGCTCGGCGCGCGCGGCGCGTTCGATGCGTTCGATGCAGGCCTCGATCTGCGCGGTGCTGCGCTGGTCCTCGAACTCGGCGCTGAGCGCGGCGACCACCTGCTCGGGCCCCATCTGCACGCTCAGCACGCCGTTGACCGCGCGCACGTCCGGATCGGCGCCGGCGATGCGGCGCAAGGCATCGCTCAGCGGCCGCGCCGCCGGTTCGCCGATCAGCAGGCCCTTGCTCTCGCGCGCCAGCACGAAGGCCGAGCAGGCCAGCACCGCGGCGATGCCGATCGAGGCCACGCCGTCCAGCTCGGGCATCTGCAGCCACTGCGCGGCCAGCAGGCCGAGCAAGGCGATGAACAGGCCGATCAGCGCGGCGCTGTCTTCCAGCAGCACGGTGAACAGGCTCGGGTCCTTGCTCTCGCGGAACGCCTGCACGTAGCCCATGGCGCCCTTGCGCGCGCGGAACTCGCGCAGCGACACCCACCACGAACCGCCCTCGAACAGGATCGACAGGCCCAGCACCACGTAGTTGAGGGTGTGGTTGCTGGCCGGCTCCGGATTGCGGACATGCGCGATGCCTTCGTAGAGCGACACCCCGGCGCCGAGCGCGAACACCAGCAGGGCGACGATGAAACTCCAGAAGTACAGCTCGCGCCCGTAGCCGAACGGATGGCTGGCATCGGCAGGCCGCGCGGCGCGGCGCAGGCCGTACAGCAGCAACAGCTCGTTGACCGTATCGACCAGCGAATGCACGCCTTCGCTGAGCATCGCCGAACTGCCGGACAACGCGGCGGCGACGAACTTGGCGATGGCGATGGCCAGGTTGCCGGCGAGCGCGGCATAGATCGCGAAGCGGGAACCGGAAGCGGCGGACATGGGATTCCTGCGGGAAGAGCGGCCGGGGCCGCGGCACGCGGCGGCGTGGAGCGGGCGGCTACAATAGGCGTCCTCCCGTCGTCGCCGTATCAAGGAACGCCATGTCCGCCGCACCCGCCTGTCCGCAATGCACCCTGCAAAACACCTATGTCGACGGGGCGCTGTGGATCTGCGCCGACTGCGGCTACGAATGGCCGGCGGCGGCGGACACCGCCGCCGCCGCGGAAACGGTGGTGCGCGACAGCAACGGCAACGTGCTGCAGGCTGGCGACACGGTGGTGGTGATCAAGGACCTGAAGGTCAAGGGCTCGTCGATCCCGCTGAAGCAGGGCACGGTGATCCGCGGCATCCGCCTGGTCGAGGACGATGCCGAGCACATCGAAGGCAACTCGGACAAGATCAAGGGCCTGGTGCTGAAGACCTGCTTCCTGCGCAAGGCCTGAGCCGCGTCGGCGGCGCCGGCATCGCGTTCGCGGCGATGCGCGGCGCGGCGTAGCGGGCGTTGCGCACGGGACGCGGCATTCGGCACGCGCATGGCCGGCGCCGGTGGTGGCGCTGCGGCTCACTCGTCGGCGTTCGCCCAGCCGTGCCGGCGTTGCGCGAATGCCCACGCCAGCACCAGCAGCGCCAGCGCCACCCAGGACAGGGCGGCGGCGCCGGAACGCTGCAGCAATGCGCCGCCGAGCATGCCGCCGCCGGCGATCGCCAGGTTCCAGCCGGTGACCACCAGCGACTGCGCCAGATCGGCGGCGTCGCCGGCACGGCGCGCGATCGCGGTCTGGAACAACGTGGCGCAGCCGCCGAACGCCACGCCCCAGGTCGCCAGCGCCACCGCCAGCAACGCAGGCGAACGCGGCCACAGCGCCATCGCCAGCACGGCGAGCGCGAACAGGCCGATGCTGGCCAGCAGCAGCGGCCGCATCCAGCGATCGATCCATACGCCGACCACGACGATGCCCAGCAGCGAGGCCGCGCCGAACAGCAGCAGGTAGCGGTCCAGCGCCGCCGCCGCGGTCGACAGCGCCAGCAGCGGCGCCACGTAGGTGTAGAGCAGGTTGTGCGCGAGCACGAACAACAGCATCACCGCCAGTACCTGGGCCACGCCGCGCAGGCCCAGCACGCGGCGCAGCGGCAGCGCCGCAGTCGCCGCCTGGCCGGCGAAATCGGGCAGCGCGCCGCGCGCCCAGCCGAGCAGGCCCAGGCTCAGCAGCGACATCGCGCCGAACGTCCAGCGCCAGCCCCACTGTTGCCCGAGCAGGGTGCCGGCCGGCACGCCCAGCGCCAGCGCCAGCGGCGTGCCGACCATCGCCACCGCGATCGCGCGGCCCTGCTGCGCCGGGGCCACCATCCGGCGCGCGTAGCCGGCCAGCAGCGCCCACAGCAACCCGGCGCTGACCCCTGCGAGCAGGCGCGCGGCCAGGATCAACGGATAGCTGGCGGAGATCGCGGTGACCGTGTTGGCCAGCGCGAAGCCGGCGATGGCGAGCAGCAGCAACGGGCGCCGCCGGTAGCGGCGGGTGGCGGCGGTGAGCGGGATCGCCGCCAGCAGCGAGCCGAGCGCATAGAGCGTGACCAACTGGCCGACCCAGGCTTCGCCGACGCCCAGCCCCGCCGCCATCGCCGGCAGCAGGCCGGCCGGCAGCGCTTCGGTGAGGATGGTGATGAAGCCGGCGCAGGCCAGCGCGAGCAATCCGCTCCAGGGCAGGCGCCGCGCCGCCGGCGGCGCGGCCGCAGCGGACCCGGCCGGGCGCGGCGCGAGGCATTCGCCGCTCATGCCGATACCCCGCGCAGGCTGGCGTAGACCGCGTCGCGCAGCTCGACCACGAACGCCCCGGACATGCCTTCGTACAGCGTGTTGGTCAACGCCACCACGCTCAGCTGCAGCGCCGGATCGACGAACCAGTTGTGCCCGTAGGCGCCGCCCCAGCGCCAGGTGCCGGGCGCTTCCGGGGTCGCGGTCGGCGCGGGATCGCGCAGCACCGCAAAGCCCAGGCCGTAGCCCCAGCCGGGCCCGTCCGGCGGGCCGAAGTCGCCGGCCTGCGCGCGGCCCATTTCGGCGACCAGCGCGGCCGGCAGCAGTGGCGCGCCGCCGCCGCGCAGCGTCTCGAGCAGGCGCAGCACGTCGCCGGCGTTGCCGACCATGCCCGCGCCGGCGGAAGCGAACGCGTCGCGGTCCAGCGCACGCGAGGGATGGAACACGATGCCGGCGCCCTCGGCGAACGGCGCGACGACTTCGCCTTCGCCCAGCCGGTGCGGCGCCGGGGCGCCGTTGACGTAGGGCACGGCCAGGCGGGCCGCGTCCTCGGCATGGAAGGCGGTGGCGTGCATGCCCAGCGGCGCGGTGACCAGGTCGCGCACCAATGCCGGCAACGCCTGGCCGCTGGCCGCCTGCAGCACCGCGCCGAGCACGTCGATCGACAACGAATAGCCCCAGCCGGTGCCGGGCGCGTACTGCAGCGGCACCCCGGCGAGGCGGCGCAGGTTGTCTTCCAGGCTCAGCCCGCTGTTGTCCATGCCGTCGGAGACGCCGGCACGCGCATGCGCGCCGTCCGCCGGCTCCAGGAAGCGATAGCCGAGTCCGGCGCTGTGGCTGAGCAACTGGCGCAGGCTGATGTCCGGCACCCGTCCGTCGGGCAATGCGGGACGGAACCAGGGCAGCCAGCGCGTGACCGGCGCATCCAGCGCCAGGCGGCCCTGCGCGACCAGCACCAGCGCCGCCGTCGCCACCACCAGCTTGCTGACCGAGGCCAGGCGGAACGTCGTGTCCTCGCGCATCGGCCGCTGCGCCTCGCGGTCGGCCCAGCCGGCGGCGCGGCGGTACAGGCAGGCGCCGCGGTGGGCGACCAGCACCACCGCACCGACCAGGCGTTGCTGGCGCAGCGCGGCGTCGATCGCGGCATCGAGCGGTGCGGCGTGGTGCGGCGACAGCGTCGGCGCAGGAGCGGCGGTGGGGGACGTGGGCATCGGCGCGACTCGTGGAGGGGGAGGTGCAGCGTGGGCGCATGCCGATTGCGGAAAAAGACGGGTAGAGTTCCTGGCTACGAGGACGTAAATGTCCGCAATGGTGGCGGTGCGATGGACAGTCTGGGCAGCCTGCGCGGCTTCGTACAGGTGGTGGAGAGTGGCGGCTTCGCCGAGGCCGGGCGGGTGCAGGGCCTGTCCGCGTCGGCGATGGCCAAGAGCGTGTCGCGCCTGGAGCAGTCGCTGGGCGTGCGTCTGTTCCATCGCAGCACCCGCAGCCTGACCCTGACCGCCGAAGGCCAGCTGTTCCTGCCGCGCTGCCGGTGCATCCTGGCCGAGGCCGAAGCGGCGCGCGGCGAGCTGGGCAGCCTGGCCACGACGCCGAAGGGGCGGCTGCGGATCAGCCTGCCGATGAACAACAACGTGCTGCTGCCGGTGCTGGCCGACTTCATGCGCGCCTATCCGCAGATCCAGCTGGACCTGGATTTCGACGACCGCCTGGTGGACGTGATCGAGGAGGGCTTCGATGCGGTGCTGCGCGTGGCCGAGCCGGACGACTCGCGGCTGGCCTCGCGCCGCCTGGGCCGCTTCCGCCGCTGCCTGGTCGCCGCGCCGGACTACCTGCAGCGCTGCGGCACGCCGCTGCGGCCGGCCGATCTGCTCGCCCACCAGTGCCTGCACTACCGCTTCCGCAGCAGCGGGCGCCTGGAAGCCTGGCCGATGGGCGCGGCGGCAGCCGGCCTGCAGTTGCCGGTGTCGATGGTCTGCAACAACATCGAGACGCGGCTGAGCTTCGCCCTGCGCGGCTGCGGCATCGCCTTCCTGCCGGAGCACTCGGTGCGCGCGGAGCTTGCGGCCGGCACGCTGCGCACGCTGCTCGACGACTACGTCGACTCCACCGGCACCTTCCACCTGCTGTGGCCGTCCGGCCGGCACATGCTGCCGAAGCTGCGCGTGTTCGTCGATTTCCTCGGCGCGCGGCTGGTGCTCTAGCGGCAGCCGTAGGCGGCTGCGGCGCGGCTATGATGCGCGTTGGGCGCAGGGGGCTGCCGCCCGGCAAGGAAACAGGGGATATCATGGAAAAGCACGTTGTCGCGGCCGGCGGTCGCGTGGGGCGCTCGCTGGCGTGGCTGTTGCTGCTGGCGTTGTGCACGCTGGCGCTGCCGGCGTGGGCGCGGATGCAGGAAGTCAAACCCGGGCAGACGCCGCAGCTGGCGCCCGACGAGGGCCTGGTGCTGGTCGCGGTGGATACCGATGTCGACCTGTACGGCGTGGAGTTGAACAAGGACGGCAAGATCTTCGGCGCCGGCACCATGTCCCAGCTCAAGCCGGGCATCAGCTACCGGCTGTACATCGCGCCGGTCGGCAACTACGCCTGGCGCAAGATCTCGTTGCTGCCGGGATTCAGTTACAACATGCGCGACAGCGACGAGTTCCGCTTCCGCATCCAGCCCGGACGCATCACCTATCCGGGCGACCTGTTGTTTCGGCCCAAGTCCCTGTTCAATTTCGACCTGGGCATGGTCAACCGTTCGCTGGCGGCGATGGACTGGCTGCAGCAGACCCATCCGGCAGTGTGGACGCACTACGAACTGGGCTATTCGGGGCACTATCCCGATCCGTTCCCGCAGTTCTACCGCCAGGCGCTGGCCCAGCATCCCAACGCCACGCCGGCGGCGAAGGTGGCGTTGCGCGCGCCGCCGCCGCCGGCCGCAATGCCGATCGCCCCCGCCACCGTGTTCCGCGGCGGTCTGGTCAACGCGCTGGAGCTGAATCCGCGCGGCGACCTGCTGGCGCTGCAGCTGCACGAGCGCAAGGACGAATGGCGCATCGAACTGCTGGATCTGGCCAGCAACCAGCAGCGCCTGCTGGCCACCAGCGTCGAGCCGATCAAGCAGCTGCTGTGGGCCGGCAACGATGCGCTGCTGTTCACCGTGCGCGTGCCGCATGGCCAGGACGTGGTGCGCGGCATGCGCGTGGATGTCGGCGCCGACGGCAAGCGCAAGTGGAGCGCGCTGACCCTGCCCGATGGCGGCTACATCGTCGATGCCTTGCCGCAGGCGCCCAACACGGTGCTGTACGCCACCACGCTGCGCAACGGCGACAACGCGGTGCAGTTGATGGACGTGTCCAGCCAGGCGGCGATCGACCGTTGGCGGCCGCGTTTCCAGGAACGGCTGAACATCGGCCTGGAACGCGACGTGGGCTGGCTGACCGACGGCAACGGGCGGCTGCGCCTGGCGGTGGTGCGGCGCGACGACGACTACGTGCTGCTGTACCGCGACGGCATGGGCGCGACCTACCGCGATGTGATGAGGCTCAGCGACCTGCGCGATTTCCAGCCGGTCGGGCTGTCCTTCGATGCCGGCGAGATCTACGCGGTGACCGACGAGGGGCGCGGCCAGCGCGATCTGGTCGCCTACGACGTCGCCGCGCGCAAGATCGTGCGCACCCTGTTCAGCCAGCCCGGGGTCGATGTGGTCGACCTGATCCAGGGCCCGCGGCGCACGCCGATCGGGGTCACCTACTACGAGAGCGGGCGCCTGGTCAGCCACTACTTCGAAAGCACCGACGAACGCCTCGGCCGCGCGCTGAGCGCCGCACTGCCCGGGCGCAACGTGCAGATCGCCGCGCGCAACGCGGACGGACGGCAGATGATCCTGTGGGCCGACGCCGCCGACCAGCCGCCGCAGCTGTACCACCTGGACCTGGACAAGCGCGCCGCCACGCCGATCGCCGAGGACATGCCGTGGCTGCAGGGCCTGCGTTTCGCGCCCAGCGAGGTGCTCAAGTTCAAGGGCCGCGACGGGCTGCCGCTGGAAGCGTTCCTGACCCTGCCGCCGGGCGGCGAACGCAAGCCGCTGGTGGTGTTCCCGCACGGCGGGCCGATCGGCGTGGCCGATTCGCTGGGCTTCGATCCGGACACCCAGTTCCTGGCCTCGCTCGGCTATGCGGTGCTGCGGGTCAACTTCCGCGGCTCCGACGGCTATGGCCGCGCGTTCCGCGAAGCCGGGCGCGACGGTTTCGGCATGCTGATCGAGGACGACATCGACGCGGCGATCGAACAGGCGCTGGCGCGCTATCCGCTGGATGCGCAGCGCATGTGCGTGCTCGGCGCCAGTTATGGCGGGTACTCGGCGCTGGTGATGGCGATGCGCTGGCCGGCGCGTTTCCGTTGCGTGGCGTCGATCGCCGGGGTCGCCGACCGGATCCTGATCTACACCGCCAGCGACGGCGCGCGCGATGCCGACAGTCGCGCCGACCTGGAGCGGCTGCTGGGCAATCCGAACACGCAGCTGGAGCAGATGACCCGCACCTCGCCGCTGTACCGCTACGAGGCGATCAAGGTGCCGGTGCTGCTGGCGCACGGGCTGGAGGACCGGCGCGTGGACTACGAACACACCCGGCGCATGCTGCGGATGCTGGAGATGGCCGGCAACCCGCCGGTGGGTCTGACCTTCGCGGGCGAGGGCCACGGCTTCGCCGACGTCGATCACCGTGCCGCGCTGTGGAGCGGCGTGGCCGGCTTCCTGCAGGCGCATCTGTCTGCGGACGCGCCGCCGCAGAAAGCGGCGACGCCTTGAGGTGCAGCGGCGGCGGCCCGCCTGTGCCGCCGCGCGTCTGGCTTCTCAGTCCAGCGTCGGGTAGTCGGTGTAGCCCTTGGCGCCGCCGCCGTAGAGCGTGTCCGCATCCAGCGGGTTGAGCGGCGCGTCGCGGCGCAGCCGCTCCACCAGATCCGGATTGGCGATGAACGGACGCCCGAACGCGACCGCGTCGGCGGCACCCGCGCCGAGCACCCGCTCGGCCAGCGCCTTGTCGTAGCCGTTGTTGACCAGCCACGGGCCGCGGAACTTGGCGCGCAGCGCGGCGTAGTCGAAGGCGATGTTGTCGCGCGGGCCGCCGGTGGCGCCCTCGATCACGTGCAGGAAGGCCAGGCCCAGCGGATCCAGGCGTTCGACCGCGCGCTCGAACAGCGGCTGCGGGTCGCTGTCGTGCGCGTCGTTGGCCGGGGTCACCGGCGACAGGCGCACGCCGGTGCGCTCGGCGCCGATTTCCTGCGCCACCGCCTGCACCACCTCGAACAGCAGCCGGGTCCGGTTCTCGATGCTGCCGCCGTAGGCGTCGTCGCGGTGGTTGCTGCCGTCGCGCAGGAACTGGTCGATCAGGTAGCCGTTGGCGGCGTGCACTTCCACGCCGTCGAAGCCGGCGGCGATGGCGTTGCGCGCGGCGTGGCGGAAGTCCTCCAGCAGCCCCGGAATCTCGTCCAGGCGCAGCGCGCGCGGTGCGGAGACGTCGCTGAAGCCCTCGGCGGTATAGGTCTTGGCGTTGGCGCGCAGCGCGCTCGGCGCCACCGGCGCGGCGCCGTCCGGCAGCAGGCTGACGTGCGAGATGCGGCCGACGTGCCACAGCTGCAGCACGATCCTGCCGCCGCGGCGGTGCACCTCGGCGGTGACCTGTTTCCAGGCGGCGACCTGCGCCTCGCTGTAGATCCCGGGCGTATCCATGTAGCCCTGGCCCATCGGGCTGATCTGGGTGGCCTCGGCGACGATCAGCCCGGCGCCGGCGCGCTGGCCGTAGTACTCGGGCGCCAGCGGCGAGGGGATGCGGCCTTCGCCTTCGGCGCGGTTGCGGGTCAGCGGCGCCATCACGATGCGGTTGGCCAGTTCGATCGCGCCCAGGCGCAGCGGGGCGAACAGGGGGGAAGCGGTAGCGGTCATCGGCAGGGTTTCTCGAACTAGGAATGGGGGCATGGACGGCACAGCGCCGAAGGCGTCGCCGTCTCCCGCTAAGACATGGGGATGGTCGCCGCGGTTGCGCGTCGCCGCGATGGGACAGTGCGTTGCTGGCGCCAGGCTCGCCAGCGACGGCGGCGCCGTGCTGGCGGCGTTGCGCGGCCGGCCTCGCCAGGCGCGAGGCGGACGGCTGGCGCGACGCCGGCGAAGACCGCGCGCAACGCGGTGTTGCACGCGCATGGGTGCCTTTGCATGCTGCGATGCACAATAATGGGCAGCCCTCGATCAGGTCCCAGGGCATGTCCACTCCCGTCACTCCCCAGGCGCCGCTGTCGCGCCGCGGCTACGTGCTGATCCTGTTCGCGCTGGCCATGGGCGGCTTCGCGATCGGCACCAGCGAGTTCTCCACGATGGGCCTGATGCCGTACATCGCGCGCGGGCTGGCGATCGACGAGCCGCAGGTCGGGCACCTGATCAGCGCCTACGCGCTGGGCGTGGTGGTCGGCGCGCCGCTGCTGGCGATCGTCGGCGCGCGCTGGCCGCGGCGCACGCTGCTGCTGGCGCTGATGGGGTTCTACGCGGTCGGCAACCTGGCCAGTGCGCTGGCGCCGGATTACCACAGCATGCTGCTGGTGCGCTTCATCGCCGGGCTGCCGCATGGCGCCTATTTCGGCGTGGCTACCCTGGTCGCCGCGTCGATCAGTCGCCCCGACCAGCGCGGCGCGGCGGTGAGCCGGGTACTGCTGGGGCTCAACCTGGCGGTGCTGGTCGGCAATCCGTTGGCGACCTGGCTGGGCCAGGTGGCGCAATGGCGCTACGCGTACGCGCTGGTGGCGGCGATCGCGGTGCTGACCGTGGTGCTGGTCGCGCGCCTGCTGCCGGCCGATCCGCAGGAACCGCGGCAGCAGCCGCTGCGCGAACTGCGCGCGTTCAACCGTCCGCAGGTGTGGCTGGCGCTGGGCATCGGCTCGGTCGGCTTCGCCGGCATGTTCTGCGTGTTCAGCTATCTGGCGCCGACCCTGACCCAGGTCACCGGCGTGTCCGAACGCTGGATCCCGTTCGCGATGTGCGCGTTCGGCTTCGGCGGCCTGCTCGGCAACCTCGCCGGCGGTTGGTTGTTCGACCGGCTGCAGTTCCGTGCGGTGCCGCTGGTGCTGCTGTGGTCGATGGCGGTGCTGCTGGCCTGGCCGCTGGCCGCGCACTCGCCCTGGGCGGTGCTGCCGGCGGTGGTCGCGGTCGGCACGATGGGCGCGCTGGCGCCGGTGTTGCAGACCCGGCTGATGGACGTGGCCAGCGAGGCGCAGACCCTGGCCGCGGCGTCCAACCATGCCGCCTTCAATCTGGCCAACGCGCTGGGACCGTGGATGGGCGGGATCGCGATCAGTGCCGGGCTGGGCTGGACGTCGACCGGTTACGTCGGCGCGGCGGCGGCGCTGGGTGGCCTGCTGGTGTACTTGTGGGCGCGCCACGACGCGCGCCGTGCGCAGCGCCTGGCGCAAGCCTGTTGAGCCGAGCGGCATAGGGCCTGGTGCGATCGCGCCAGGCGGGTGGGGCGGCGCGCTGTGGTAGGTGTGGCTGCGTGGATGCGCGACGCCGACGCCACGCGCGCGGCCCGATCGGCTCGCCCGCTGCGGCTCAGCGCTGCGCCTGGGTGTTGTGCGTCAACCGCCGCAACGCCTCCAGCTTGGCCTGGTAGCGCGGCTGCGCGGTCTTGTCGGCGTGCTCCACGGCTTGCTGCAACGCCCAGTTGGCGCGGCGCGGATCGCCATTGAGCAGATAGGCGCGGGCCAGGGCGAAATACAGCAGGTGCGCGTTGTCGTACAGGCGCAGCGCATGCCGGTAGTAGCCGATCGCCGCGGCATAGTCCTGGCGCCGTTCCGCCTCGTTGCCGAGCAGGTACTGATGGAACGGGTCGGTCAGCTGCACCCGTTGCAGCCGCGCCAGCATCGCCGCTTCGTGCCGGCTGTCGCCCAGGTGCCGGTACAGGATGGCGGCGTTGGACAGCGCGGACACGTGGCCAGGATCGATCGACAGTGCGGTCGCATAGTTGTTCGCGGCAGTCTGCGGATCGCCCTGGCGCAGCGCCAGCACGCCGAGGTTGTTCCAGGCGGCGGCGAAGTCGCGGTCCATCCGCAGCGCCATCTCCATGTGCTGCTGCGCGGCGGGCAGGTCGCCGTTGGCCATCAGCTCGGCGCCGCGGTTGTTGTAGTAGTGCGCCAGTGCGCGGCGGTCGGAAATCGGCTGCGGACCGCGCCGGTCCATCAGCACGCTGCGGTCCAGGTCCACGCTGCGGCGACTGCCGTCGATGCGCACCAGGACGTTGACGTGACCGGCGTTGTACAGCGCGTTGCCGTCCTCGTACCAGCTCAGGACGCGGCCCACTTCCTGCACCTGCGCGTCCACCCCGGCGTCGCGCGCCAGGGCCACGAACAGCAGGGTGAAGGACAGGCAGTTGACGCGCCGCGTCGTATAGCTCTCGGCAACGCTGTTGGTGGCCTTGGCGTCGTACTGCAGATCCAGGCCGTCCACGTCGAAGGCCAGCCGCACCAACTGCTGCAGGCGCTGCTCGGGCGGGCCGTGGCGGTCGATGCGCTGCTGCACCAGCGCATGCAGCGCGGGCGGGACGCGCATGATCTCTTCGGGGACGAGTGGCGCAGATGGAGCGGGCGGCGACGGCGGTGCGGGCGGCGGCGCGATCGCCGTCGCGGCGACCAGGGCGAATGCGGTCCAGCCGAACATGGCGCACCTCGTGGGGAATCCCGGATGGGAGGGTCTTTCGGCAAATATAGCCCTTTGCCGGCGCGTCGCACGTGCCAGGGAATGCGGCCATCGCGACCGCGTCCGATGCCGTGCCTGCCGGCTGGCCGGCGCCGCGTATTCATCCACAGCGATTGTGGATGATTGCGGGGCAAGCGTGTGGATAACTCCGCCGCGGCGTGCCGTGCCGGGCGCATGCACGGCCTGGCGAAAATATCGCCAGTGAGTGCCGCGCGCTGGCGATGAATGTTCGTTCATGCCTGCCAGCGTCGCGTGAGGACGCGGCCGTTTCGGCTCACGTGCACTTTATGCCCCGGCGTCCAGCATCTCTCCCACGACGCAACGCGGCAAGACTCTTCATCCCGCGGCCAAGCGACATCCAGGGAACACGACCCAACGTGCCCGTTGCGCGATGTTCGCCGGCCCATTGCAGAAGGAGTTCCATCCATGAGCATTCAGAGCAAGACCACCCACAGCCTCAACGACCTGATCGCCATTTCCCGCGACGGCAAGGATTTCTACGAAGAAGCGGCGCAGAAGGTCGGCGATACCGAGCTGTCCGCGCTGTTCCTGCGCATTGCCGGGGTCAAGTCCGACATCGTCAGCAGCCTGAGCGCCGTGGTCCAGGCGGTCGGCGGCAAGCCCGACGAGCACGGCACGCTGGTCGGCAGCATGCAGCAGATGTATGGCAAGGTGCGCGCGACGCTGGGCGACACCAAGTACGGTTACGTGGCCGAGCTGGAAGAGTCCGAGGATCGCCTGTTGAAGGCGTTCAACGAGACCATCGCCGACAGCGATACCCCGGTCGCCGCGCGCGATGCCGCCACCAAGCTGCTGCCGGAAGTGCGTGCCTGTCACGACGTGATGCGCAACCGCAAGCTGGCGATGAAGAACGCGGCCTGAGCCGCAGGCCGGGCTCGCGCCTGGCCTTCATCGACGGCAACGCACGTTGCGATCCGCGCGGATCGCAACGTGCCGATGCCGAAAGGCGCGAAGGCCGACCGGAGTCCGTCCGGTCGGCCTTTTGCGCTGCGCAGCGAGCGGTCGCGCGCCGGGCGCAACGCGCTTGCTACCATGGCGGTCCCTGTCCCGTCGCCGCAGCGCCCGCGGCGTCCGCACCCTGCCGATGGCCCACGATCCTTCTTCCGCAAACGCGCAGTTCTCGCTCGGCTTCGCTGCGCCCGCGCCGCGCGAGAGCCTGTTCTTCGCCGTGCTGCCGGACCCGGCCACCGCGCAGCGCGCCTTCGCGATTGGCGAGCGCCTGCGTGCCGCGCACGATCTGCGCGGTCGCGCGTTGCCGGTGGAACGTCTGCATCTGACCCTGCATTACCTCGGCGAATACGCCGGCATTCCGCCGCGGCTGCTGCAGCAGGCGCATGCCGCCGGACAGGCACTGGCGGCGGCGCCGTTCGAGCTGTGTTTCGATCGGGTCGCCAGCTTCGGCGGCCGCGCGCGCACGCGGCCGCTGGTGTTGCTTGGCGACGCCGAGCCGCCCGCGCTGCGCCGGCTGCGCGAGGCGCTGCAGCGGCAACTCGGCCGCCAGGGCGTGGCCACGCGCGCCGACACGGCCTATGTCCCGCATATCACCCTGAGCTACGACGAGCAGACGGTGCCGCCGCAAACCGTGCCGGAACTGCGCTGCACGGTCGCCGCGCTGAGCCTGATCCGCAGCGTGCAAGGGCAGGGACGCTATGTGCACGAGGCGACCTGGCCGCTGTCGGCGGATGCGGCCGGGCCTGCGTCTGCCGGCGGCGAGGCGATCCGATGAGCGAACCGGCGCCGCCGCTGACCCTGCCCGCCGCGCAATGGGAGCAGTTGCAGGCGGCCTATGCCACGCCGCCGCGCGCCTATCACCACTTCGGCCATGTGCAGGCGGTGCTGGGCCACTATGCCGAGGTCGCCGCGGCCCTGGGCTGGCGGCAGCCGCGCGAGGTCTACCTGGCCGTGCTCTATCACGACGCGGTGTATCAGGCCGGGCGTGGCGACAACGAGGCGCAGTCGGCACGCATGGCGCAGGCGGCGATCGCGCAGTGGCTGCCCGCTGCCGGGCTGGACGCGGCGCGCGTCGCCGCGCTGATCGAGCTGACAGCGCGCCATGGGCAACTGTCCGCCGCTGCGGTGGATGCCGAGGCGGCGCTGTTCCTGGATTGCGACATGGCCATTCTCGGCGCCGATCCCGCCGGGTTCGCCGCCTACGATCGCGCCATCGCCGAGGAATACCGCGGCGTGGTGCCGGGCTGGCTGTACCGGCGCAAGCGCCGGGCGTTCCTGAAGACGGTGCTGGCGCAGCCGCGCATCTTCCTCAGCGATTGGTTCCATGCGCGCTACGACGCGGCGGCGCGCGCCAACCTGCGCCAGGCGATCGGCTGAGCCGGCCGCGCCGGCGTTCTACAATGCGCACCTGTTCACGCCGCTGGCGTGCCACCCGCCGCGCACCGTGATGTCCGATCCCGATTCCGCCACTGCCGATCCGTGCCCGCAAGCGCCGCAGCCGCCGCTGCCCAGCGATTGCTGCAACAGCGGTTGCCCGCTGTGCGTCCACGACCTGTACAACGACGAAGTGGCGCGCTATCGGCTGGCGCTGGCGGCGTGGCGGCTGCGCCATCCCGAGGCCGACCCGGGCGCGTGAGCGCCCGCCTGCGGGCGGCCGTGCCGGCCCCGCGTGCAACGTCCCGGCGTACCCCGCATGAACCGGCGCCCGCGCCGTGCTTCGCGCCGCCGCCGTTCGGGATTATCTTTACACGCCTTTTCAGGATTGCCGGATGATGCGAATGCGTGGCGGATGGATGTGGGGATGTGCGTTGGCCGGCCTGGCCGCCGCGGTTGCCGCCTCGGCGGCGCCTGCGACGACGGCAGCGGCGCCAGCGCCAGCCGCGCCAGCGGCGACACCGGCTGCGGTCCCGGAGAAACTCAGCCACGGCCGCTTCGAACAGGTCCCGGTGCTGCTGCCGCGTGGCGAGGCGCAGCGCGTGGTGCTGTGGTTCGCCGGCGGCAAGCACGGCGAGGCGGCGCGCATGCGCCAGATCGAGGCGCTGCGCGACGACGGCGCGATGGTGGTGGTGATCGATGGCGCGCACCTGCAGGCGGTGCTGGCCAAGATCCCCGGCACCTGCGGTTTCTCCGCCGGCGACGTGGAGAACTTCTCGCGTTACGTGCAGGCCTACTACCATGTGCCGACCTACCGCCTGCCGCTGCTGGTCGGCGATGGCGACGGCGCCGCGCTGGCCTATGCGGTCGCGGCGCAGGCGCCCAAGCACCTGCTGGCCGGCCTGGTCACCGAGGATTTCTGCCCGGTGCAGGTGCTGGACGACCAGATCTGCGGCGCCGGCATCACTGCGCCGGCGCGCGCGCTGCAGCCGGCGACGCTGCCGCTGCCGTGGTTGGCGGCGATCGATGCGCCGGGCAAGCGCCGCTGCACCCAGCAGAGCGATGCGTTCTTGCAGAAGGTGCCGCAGGCTCGGCAGTTCCGCCGCAGCGCCAGCGGCGATCCGCTGCCCGGACTGCGCGCGGCGGTGCGTTCGCTGGGCGCGCAGCGCGGGGTCAGCCTGCCGCCGACGCCGGTCGACCTGGCCGGGCTGCCGGTGGTCGAGGTGCCTGCGGTCGCTGCGCCGGCCGCGGCAGGCGCAGCGGCCACCGGCAACGCCAACGACCAGGTGTTCGCGATCTTCGTTTCCGGCGACGGCGGCTGGGCCGGGCTCGACCAGCAGGTCGCCGGCGCGCTGGCCCAGGCCGGCATCCCGGTGGTCGGCGTGGATTCGCTGCGCTATTTCTGGAGCGAGCGCACCCCGCAGGGCTTCGCCACCGATCTGGATCGCATCTACCGTCACTACAGCCACCTGTGGCAGCGCGGACGCGTGGTGCTGATCGGCTTCTCGCAGGGCGCCGACGTGCTGCCGGCCGCCTACAACCAACTGCCGCCGGCGATGCGCGAGCAGGTGCAGGCCACCGCGCTGCTGTCGCTGGGCAAGACCGCCGACTACGAATTCCACGTCTCCAACTGGATCAGCTCCGGCGACGACGGCCTGCCGATCGCCCCGGAAGTGGCGAAGATGCCGGGCGCGCACACCCTGTGCATCTACGGCGAAGACGACGACGACACGCTGTGCCCGGACCTGCCGCACGGCGGCGCGCAACAGGTGAAGCTGCCGGGCGACCACCACTTCAAGGGCGACTACGCGGAACTGGCCAAACAGATCCTGCAGCGCATCGATTGAAGGCCGGGATTGGGGATTGGGGATTTGGGATTCGCAAGAGCGGCATGTGTGGGAGGGGCTTCAGCCCCGACGCAGTGCCGCTGAAGCGTCGGGGCTGAAACCACTCCCACAAACCCGCAGTTGCCGCAGAGACCTCTTCCCAGGTCCCAGAATCCCTGTTTCCGCAGCCGAATGGCTACCAATCCCAAATCCCCAATCCCCAATCCCGGCCGTCAATCGGGCTTACGCGGATCCAGCGAAATCAGCCGCGTCACGTCCAGCAGCGCCGCCGGCAGATGCATGCCGCCGGGCGCGGCCAGGTAGCGGGTGCGCCAGGCCGGCGCGAACTTGGACTTGAAGCGGCGCAGGCCGGTGAAGCCGTAGAAGCGCTCGCCATGGCGCACGATCAGGTTGCCGAAGCGGTTCCAGCGTCCGGCCAGGCGATGCTGGGCCAGGCCCGACAGCGGCGCCATGCCCAGCGAGAAGCGCTTGTAGCCCTGTTCGCGGCCCCACAGGAACAGCTCGATGAACAGGAAATCCATGGTGCCCTTCGGCGCATCGGCGATGTGCCGCATCAGGTCCACCGACAGCTCGTGTCCGGCCGGCGCCTGCCACAGGTTGGCGAAGGCCACGACCTTGCCCTCGGCCTCGACCACCGCGATTGGGAAGCGGCGCAGATAGGCCGGGTCGAAGCTGCCCAGCGAGAAGCCCTTCTCTTCGCCGGCCTTTTCCTCCAGCCATTGCTGCGAGACGTCGGCCAGCACCGGCATCAGCGCGTCGATCTCCTCCAACGGCACGATGCGGAAGCTCAGCCCGCTGCGCTTGCCGCGGTTCCAGGCCTGGCGCAGGTCGGCGCGGTCGCGGCCTTCCAGGTGGAAGTCTTCCAGCGACACCATCGCTTCCTCGCCGAGCTTGACCAGGGTCAGGCCCAGGTCGAGGTAGGTCTGCCAGTGCTGCTCGCCGACCTGGTAGAACACCGGGCGCAGGCCCATCCGGTCGGCTTCCTCGCGGAAGCGCCAGATCAGCGCCCGCGCGACCTCCGGGGGCCCCACCGGGTCGCCCATCGCCACCAGCGAGCCGCCGTAGCGCTGCATCATCACGAAACCCTGGCCGCCTTCGTCGGGCAGCAGCGCCTTGTCGCCGGTCAGCACCAGGCAGGCCTGGGTGTCGGTGGCCGCGGCCAGCACCGGCGCCAGCGCATCCAGCTGCGCCGCGTCTGCAGCCGGCAGCGGCGAACGCGTGCTGTGCAGCAGCCGCGCCAGCCCGAACACCACCACCGCCACGCTGACCAGCAGCACCGCGCGCAGCGCCCGCGGCGCATTGGCCGAGGTGGCGAACTGCCACCACAGTTCGTTCTGGTATTCGACGTGGCTGTAGACGAAGAACAGCAGCCACACCGTGGCGATCAGCACCAGCCCCAGGTTGCGCAGCCACGGCCACGACCAGGCCTCGTCGAGCAGCGCGCCCTGGCGGTAGAACTCGCGCCGCGCGCCCCACAGCCCGGCCGCCACCACCAGCGAGGACAGCGCCACCGAGGCGTGGCCGCCGCGCAGCCAGGCCGGCAGCGGCAGCAGCACGCAGATGCCGATCGCCAGCACCCAGGCCGCATGGCTGCGCCGTTGCAGGCCCTGGCCGATCAGCAGCAGCACCACGCCGCCGAGGCTGGCCAGCAGGTGCGAGGTCTCCACGATCGACAGCGGCGCCATGCCCAGGCGCCGCTTCGGCGTCGGCAGGGTGCCGTCGATGACCAGCGCCGCGCCGACCGCGAACACCGCCATCGCGATGATCTGCGGCAGCCACGGGCGCAGCGTGCCCCAGGCCACGCGCACCCCGCCGGCGCTGGCCGCCAGCGGCCGGCGCAGGCCCGAGACCGCAGCCATCAGCACCGACAGCAGCAGCGGCACCACGTAGTAGGTGATGCGGTAGATCAGCGCCGCCGCCAGCACCGCGGCCGGGGCCACGCCGGGCAGCAGCTTGAGCAGGCTCCATTCGAACACGCCCAGGCCGGCCGGCACGGTGGACATCAGGCCGGCCACCACCGCGACCAGGTACAGGCCGACGAAGCCGACGAACTCGATGCCCGATTCGTTCGGCAGCAGCACGTAGAACGCGGCGCTGGCCAGGCCCAGTTCGACCACGCTCAGCGCGGTCACGCCGAGCGCGGTGCGCCGGTCCGGCAGCCACAGTTCGTGGGTGCGCCAGCGCAGGGTGCGGCCTTCGCGCCCGGCCAGCAGCAGCATCAGGCCGAAGCCGGCCAGCAGCGCGATGCCGAACGCGCGCACCGCCGAGGCGCCGAGCGGCAGCGCCAGCGCCGCCGACGCCGGTTCCAGGGTCAGCGCCAATGCCAGCAGCAGCCAGGCGCCGAACACGAAGCCGAGCGTGCTCATCAGCACCACCTGGCCGATCTCGGCCAGGCTCAGCCCGACCCGGCCGTAGCCGCGCAGGCGCACCGCGCCGCCGGTGAGCGCGGCGAAGCCCAGGGTCTGTCCGACCGCGTGCGCCAGGAACGCGGTGACGCCGATCCGCATCGGATGCAGCTTGCGCCCGCTGCGGTGCAGGCCGACCGCGTCGAAGCCGATCAGGCAGGCGTAGCTGCTCAGCCCCAGCAGCAGGGTCAACGCGATCTGGCCGACGCTGAGCTGGTTGAAGGCATGGCGGATCGCGGCGTAGCCGTGGGTGCTGAACTCGGTGGCCAGCGCGCGCAGCGCCAGCGCCAGGATCGCCAGGCTGAACACCACCGGCAGCGCACGGCGCCAGCCAGCGGCGGAGGGGGACGGGGAAACGGAGGGCGCGGCGTCGGTCATTGCAGGGGAGCGTAAGCGAAGGAGAGAGGGAACTGTGCGCAGGCGCCAGCGGCGTCGCGCAGGCATGTGGCGTTGGCGGTGCGGGCCAGCGCGATGGCGCGCCTGCAGGCGGAACGGGGCTGGTGCATCGCGATATCGGGTGGCCTGGGGCTGTACCGGCGACACCGGTGACGCGCATCATAGTGGAATCGCACGTCGGCACCGCGTCGGTGTGCGCGGAGGGTGCGGGCGCGCGCATGCGTCGCGCATCGCGTTTCCCGCTACGACCCGGAGCCGATCCCATGCCGACGCCCCTGGCCCGCGCCGCCGCGCCGCCGCATTGGCCGCGCGCCGCCGGCGCCCTCGCCACGCTGCTGTGCCTGCTGTTCCTCGGCGTGGCGCTGGCGCTGCAGCTGCTGCGCGCCGACCTGCACTGGCAGCAGGCGACGCTGAGCCTGTACCTGCACGGCCCCGGCGGGCTGCTGCTGCGGATTGTCTACGTGCTGCTGGCGGCGGGCATCGTCGCACTGGCCGCTGGCCTGTATGCGCAGGCCCCGCCGCCGGCACGCAGCGCCGCGCCCCTGCTGCTGTTCGCGGTCGCCGCGCTGGGCCTGTGCGGGGTGGCGATCGGCGACAGCTACCTGCCGCAGCGCGCTCCGTTGCTGGCGCCGCTGTTGCACGCGCTGTTCGCGCAGACCGCGTTTCTGTGCGCGACCAGCGCGATGCTGCTGCAGAGCGCCTGGCTGCGCCGGCAAGCGCCGTGGCAGGGCCATGCCGGCACGGTGATGGCCCTGGCGGTGGCGGCGTTCGTGGCGCTGTGGGTGCATGTGCTGTGGCGCGCGCCGCCGCGCGGGCTGACCCAGAAGCTGGCGATCGTGCTGATCCTGGCCTGGCTGCTGCTGGTCGCCTACCGGATGTGGCGGCCTGCAGGCCTGGCGCAATCGCGCGACAATGCCCGGGTTTCCCCTCTTCAGGACACCGCCTCATGATCCAGCGATTCGATACCGGCCCGCGCATGTCGGAAATGACCGTGCACAACGGCGTGGCCTACCTGGCCGGGCAGATCGCCGACGACGCCAGCGCCGACATCGCCGGCCAGACCCGCCAGGTCCTGGCGGCGATCGACGAACTGCTGGCGCGCGCCGCCAGCGACAAGAGCAAGGTGCTGCGCGCGGAGATCTACATGACCGACCTGGCCGAGTTCGCCGAGATGAACAAGGTCTGGGAAACCTGGGTCTGCCCGGGCAGCACCCCGGCACGCGCCACCGTGCAGGCCAAGCTGGCCAACCCGGAGTGGAAGATCGAGATCGTGATCACCGCTGCCGTGTGAGTGGGAAGCCGGGATTGAGGATTGGGGAGTCGGGATTCGATCCCCACATCCGGCTGCCTGCACCATGCGATCGCTGCAAGGGCCGATCCGCATCACGTCGCCCTTCAGGGCACGCAGCCCCGCCTTTGCGAATCCCCAATCCCGACTCCCCAATCCCGGCGCTTCAGCGCCTGACGAACCGGTAATGCGCCACGCCCCACTGCTGGCCCTGCTCGTAGCCGAACAGCTCCGCGCAGGCCATCCAGAACATGCGCCAGCGCTGCCACCAGATCTTCGCGTCGCGGCCGTAGGTGGCCTGCAGCACCGGCATCAGTTCGGCGCGGTGCCGGTCCTGGTTGCGTAGCCAGGCGTTGGCGGTCTTCTCGTAGTGTTCGCCGGACAGCAGCCAGCGCCGTTCCAGCGCCAGGTCGTCCTGGAACTGCAGCAGGGTGTCGGCGGCCGGCATCAGCCCGCCGGTGAAAAAGTGCCGGCCCATCCAGTTGTCCTCGCCCTGCACCTCGAACGGGTAGGCCAGGTCGCGGTGGCAGAAGATGTGCACGAACAGCCGACCGCCCGGCACCAGCCACTGGCCGATCCGCGCCAGCAGTTCGCGGTAGTTGCGCATGTGCTCGAACATCTCGATCGACACCACGCGGTCGAAGCTCGCGTGCGGCAGGGTCAGGGTGTTCGCGTCATGGGTGATGACCTCCACGTTGCGCAGCCCGCGCGCGCGGCACTGCGCCTCGATGTGCTCGCGCTGCGGCCGCGAATTGGACACCGCGGTGATGCGCGCGCCGGGATAGTGCTCGGCCATCCACAGCGTCAGCGAACCCCAGCCGCAGCCCAGTTCGAGGATGCGCTGGCGGTCGCGCAGCTGCGCGCGTTCGGCGTACAGGTGCAGCATGCGTTCCTCGGCCGCGTCCAGGTCCTGGGTACCGGCGTCCCAGTAGCAACTGCTGTACTTCAGGCGCTTGCCCAGGCAAAGCTCGAAGAAGCGCGGTGGCAGTTCGTAATGCTGGCGGTTGGCGGCATCGGTCTCGATCGCGATGGCGCTGCCGCGCAGGGCCTCGACGAAGGCGCGCTGGCGTTCCCACGCCGCGTCGGCGCCGCCGCTGCGCTCATCGCGCAGGCGCTGCGTGCACAGCTTGCGCATTGCCGCACGCAGCAGCGCATCGGGCAGCAGGCCGGATTCGGCCACGCGCGTGGCCAGCGGTTCGGCCGGCAGCGCGGGCGCAGGCGAAGGGGCGAGGGTGCTGGACATCGGGCAATCTCCTGGAAGCGGGGTCATTGCCGTGGCGGCAACGGAAAGAAGGCGCTGGTGCTGCGCTGGTAGTCGGCGTAGTCCTGGCCGCGCGAGCGCAGCGCCTGTTGTTCGGTGTAGGGAATGCCGGTGACGCGGTACAGGAATGCGAACATCAGCAGCGGCCCCAGCGCGGCGATGCCGACCCACAGCGCGCCGCCGCCTACGGCCAGGAATACGTAGGCGAACCAGTGCACGAACTCGAAGAAATAGTTCGGATGCCGCGAGTAGCGCCACAGGCCGCGGCGGCAGGTCTTGCCCTTGTTGCCCGGATCGGCGCGGAACGCGGCCAACTGGCGGTCGGCCAGGCTTTCCCCGCCCACCGCCAGCAGCCAGGTCGCCAGCGCCAGCGTGGTCCACACGCTCCATTGCGGCAGCGGAGCGTGCGCGGCGATCGACAGCGGCACCGCGAACAGCACCACGACCAGCGCCTGGCCGAGGAAGAACAGCAGGAAGCGACGCTGGTCGCCGTGCCAGTGTTCGCGCAGCGCGCGATAGCGGCCATCCTCGTGCGCATCGCCGAATACGCGCACGCCCAGGTGCCAGGCCAGGCGCGCGCCCCACAGGCCGCCCATCGCCGCGGTCAGCACGCGCGGCAGCGCGGCGCCGTCGGCGCGCCAGGCGCAGTACAGCGCGGCCAGCGCCATGCATGCCGCCCACAGCACATCGACCACGCCGGCGTTGCCGCTGCGCCGCTGCCAGGCCCAGCCGGCGAGCATGATCAGCGCAGTGAACGCACCCACGTGCAGCAGCGGCCAGGCGTTCATGGCGCGGCGCCTGCGATGCGTGGCGCGGGCTGCGCGGTCGCGGACAACCGCCGCGTCGCCACGCTCAGCACGGCCAGCGCCGCGGCCCAGGCCAACGCCAGCGCGAGCACGGGGTGCAGCAGCGGCGCGCTCAGCGTCACCGCCTGCCAGCCGCGCGCGGCCAGCACGTAGCCGAGCGGGCCGAACACCGCGCCGAACAGCGCCGCGCGCCACGGGTGTCGCATGACCCAGGCCAGCGAATGGTTGAAGGTCAGCGCGAAGCCGGCCCACAGCGCCAGGATCCACAACGGCGCCCACGGCGCCGGCGGCAGCGCCGCGGCGTAGCGTACCCAGCCGCCCGCGGCCAGCACGGTATCGACGCCGGCGCCGAGCAATAACGCCAGCGCCATCAGCGCCGCATCGCCGCGCGCGCGGCGGCGCGGCTGCAACTGGTACAGCGCGAACAGCGCCAGCGCCGCCGGGCCGGCCCAGGCCAGCCCGTGCCCGGCGCCCATCACGGCCGCCAGCCACAGCAGCTGCAGCGCGACGTAGTTGGCGAGGTTGCTCATGCGTCGCCTGCCAACGCCGGCGCAAACTGCGCCGGGCGCGCGCCCGGCTTGCTCAGCCACAGGTGCACGTCGCCGATCGAGCGCTCCAGGAAGCCGCCCTCGCAATAGGCCAGGTAGAACTCCCACATGCGGATGAAACGCTCGTCGTAGCCCAGCGCGCGCACCTGCGGCAACTTGCCCATGAAACGCTGGCGCCAGGCGCGCAGGGTCAGCGCATAGCTGGGGCCGATGTCTTCCAGGTTGAACAGGCGCAGGTCGCTGGCCCGCGCGATCGCGCCGGTCATCGCCGCCACCGAGGGAATGAAGCTGCCGGGGAAGATGTGGCGCTTGATGAAATCCACCGATTTCAGCGCCTGCGCGTAGCGGTGGTCCTCGATGGTGATGGCCTGGATCAGCGCCTGGCCGTCGTCCTTGAGCAGGCTGCCAACCTTGCCGAAATAGGTGTCCAGGTACTGGTGGCCGATCGCCTCGATCATCTCGATCGAGACCAGCCGGTCGTAGCGGCCGTCGAGGTCGCGGTAGTCGCGCAACAGCACCTCGACCCGATCGGACACGCCCGCCGCGTCCACGCGCTGGCGGGCCAGTTCGTACTGCTCGCGCGAGATCGTGGTGGTGGTGACGCGGCAGCCGTGATGTCTGGCCGCATGCAGCGCGAAACCGCCCCAGCCGGTGCCGATCTCGACCACATGGTGGTGCGGTTGCAGGTCGAGCTTGGCGCAGATGCGCTGCAGCTTGCGCTCGGCGGCGCGCTCCAGCGCGGCGTCGCCGAGCGCGGCGTCGTCATCGCGGAAGATCGCCGAGGAATACATCAGGTTGCGGTCCAGGAACAGTTCGAACAGCGGGTTGCCCAGGTCGTAGTGCGCGGCGATGTTGCGGCGGCTGCCGGCGCGGGTGTTGCGCGCCAGCGCGTGCAGGCCGCGCATCGCCATGCCGCCGAGACGGGCCAGGCCGGTCTCCATCGCGTCCAGGCGCTCGCGGTTGCGCACCAGCAGGCGCACCAGCGCGACCAGGTCGTCGCATTCCCACAGTCCGTCCATGTATGCCTCGCCGACGCCGACGCTGCCGTTCAGCGCGGCCTGGCGGTAGAAGCGCGGATCGCGGATGCGCAGGTGCGCGTGCAGTGCGCTGTCCGCCTGCGTGGCGCTGCCTAGGGGGGCGCTCCCTGACGTGGCGCTTCCTAACGTGGCGCTCCCTAACGTGGTGATCGCGCCGGCTTCCTCGATGCGCAGCTGGCCATCGCGCAAGCCGTCGAGCGTGGCCAGCAGGCGCCGCCGCAGCAGGCGGTCGAGGCCGCGCAGCGGCGGCGCGGCCGGGGTCAGCGCGACGGAAGCGGAGGAGGGCGCGTGCGGAGCGTTCATCGGCGTTCTCGCGGAAGGGAATGGTCGGGGTGGTCGTGCACCGGATTGCCGCGCAGCCACAGGCGCAACGCCTGCCAGTGGATCTTGGCCACGACCTGCAGGGTCATCGCCGGATAGCGCAGCAGCGCGCGCGCCAGGCTGGCGCCGGAGAGTTCGCGCCGCTGCAGCACCAGCGTGGCGTCGAAGCGCCTGGCCGCCGGCTGCGGATCCAGCACGTCCATGTGCACGCGCAACTGCGCGCCCGGCTCGCTGCAGCGCCATGCGTACTCGTGCGCCATCGCCATGAACGGCGAGACGTGGAAGCGCTTGTCGAAACGCCAGGCATGCACGCTGCCGTGGCTGCGCGCGGCGGCCACCGGCAGCACGTAGGCATGGCGCTGCTTCCACGGCGTGTTGGTGATCTCGGCGACGATGCTGTGCAGGCGCTGCTGCGCGTCGTGGCAGTAGTAGAAGGTGACCGGATTGAAGCAGTGGCCGAAGTAGCGCAAGTGGGTCAGCATGCGCACCGCGCCGAGCGGACGTTCGCCGCAGTGCTGCTGCACGCGGTCGCGCACGGCTTCGTCCAGCGGCTGCGCCGGATCGCCGAGGTAGTCGCTGCGGCGGAATTCGACCAGGTTGCGGCGGCCGACCGACCACAGCCAGCGCCGCGCGAACACCTGTTCGAGTTCGGCCAAGTCCAGGTACATCAGGAAGATCGGATAGCGGAACGCCAGCGGCTTGGGCGCATGGCGACGGTGCCGGACCCAGCCGTTGTAGAGCGCGCTGTGCAGCCCGCGCTTGGTCGTGCCCGCCGCCGCCGGCGTTGTCGAGACGGCGCCAGCCGGCGGGGCGGACACGGTAGCGCTGCGCAGCAGATTCATGGCCAGGGTACCCCTAGCCCGGCGGCGACGTCGACCGCGCTGCGCAGGCCGTCCTCGTGGAAGCCGAAGCCCCAACCGGCGCCGGCGAACCAGGTGCCGCGCTGGCCCTGGATCTCGCCCTTGCGCGCCTGCGCGGCGACCGAAGCGTGGGTTTGCAGCGGGTGCCGGTAGCGCATGCGCCGCAGCACCTTGGCCGGATCGATGTCGTCGCTGCGGTTGAGGCTGACGATGAACGGCTGCGGCGAGGCGATCGACTGCAGCGCGTTCATCCAGTAGCTGACCGTGCATGGCGCGTCCGGATCGGCCGGCACGTGCGCGTTCCAGGCGGCCCAGGCGCGGCGGTTGCGCGGCAGCACGCGCGCATCGGTGTGCAGCACGGTGTCGTTGTCCTGGTAGGCGATCGCGCCGAGGATCTCGCGCTCTGCGGCGCTGGCGTCGTTGAGCAGGCGCAGGGCGTCGTCGGCGTGGCAGGCCAGCACCACGTGGTCGTAGTGCTGCGCATCGGCATCGCTGTCGGCCTCGGTCAGCACCGATACGCCCTGCGACAGCCGCTGCACCGAACGCACCGGCGTGCCGATGCGCTCGTGCACCCGCCAGCGGCTGCGCAGCGCGCGCACGTAGCTGTTGGAGCCGCCTTGCACCACTTGCCACTGCGGCCGGCCGCTGATCTGCAGCATGTGATGGTTGGCCATGAAGCCGATCAGCTGGCGCATCGGGAACTGCAGGATCCGCTGCGACGGCGAAGACCACAGCGCCGACGCCATCGGCACCAGGTGCGCGTCGCGGAACACGTCCGAATAGCCATGTCGCTGCAGGAATTCGCCCAGCGTCAGCTGCGCCTGCGCCGCATCGGCCAGTACCTGCGGCGCCTGCCGGTAGAAACGGCGCAGATCGCCCAGCATGCGCCAGAAGCGCGGGCTGGCCAGGTTGCCGGGCTGGCAGAACAGGCCGCCGAGACTGCCTGCGTTGTATTCCAGGCCGCTGCGCGCTTCGTGTACCGAAAAGCTCATCGTGGTCGGTTGCGCTGCCACGCCGAGCTGCGCGAACAGTTTGCTCAGCAGCGGATAGTGCTGCGGGTTGAACACGATGAAGCCGCTGTCCACCGCGTACTCCACGCCGCCCAGTTCGATCGCATGGGTATGGGTGTGCCCGCCGAAGTAATTGGCGGCCTCGTACAGGGTGACCTCGTGCCGTTGCGACAGCAGCCAGGCCGAGCCCAGCCCGGCGATGCCCGAGCCCACTACCGCGATGCGGCTCATCGTGCGCGCGCCTGCGCCCGTACCAGCCCTGCCGGTACCGGCCGCAACTGGCGGATCAGGCCGGTCCACGACAGCGCCTTCAGGCCATACCAGGTCAGGTCGATTTCCCACCAGCGGAAGCCTTGCCGCGCCGCGCCGGGGAAGAAGTGGTGATTGTTGTGCCAGCCCTCGCCGAAGGTCAGCAGTGCCAGCCAGGCGTTGTTGCGGCTGTCGTCGCGGGTGTCGAAGCGGCGGCTGCCGAAGCGGTGCGCCAGCGAGTTGATGGTGAAGGTGGCATGGAACAGCGCCACGGTGGAGACGAAGAAGCCCCACACCAGCAGTTGCGGTCCGTCGGTGCCGAGTTGCGGATGGTGGCGTTGCAGCCAGCCGCCGAGCAGGAACAGCGCCAGCGCCAGCAGCACCGGCAGCAGCAGGTCGAAGCGGTCGAGGAAGCGCAGTTCCGGGAAGCGGCGCAGATCCGGGATCGCCTCCCAGTCGGTACGGAAGCCGCGCGGGGTCAGGAACCAGCCGCTGTGGCTCCACCAGAAACCGTGTTGCCGCGGCGAATGCGGGTCGGTCGGGGTATCGGTGTGGCGATGATGGTTGCGGTGGTGCGCGGCCCACCACAGCGGCCCGCGCTGCACGCAGGTCGCGCCGAGCGCGGCGAACAGGAACTGCACCACGCGCGAGGTCTTGAACGCGCGATGCGCGAAGTAGCGGTGGTAGAAACCGGTGAGCGCGAACATGCGCACGGCGTACATCGCCACCGCCATGCCCACTGCGAACCACGACGCGCCGACCCAGAACACGCCAAGGCAGGCCAGGTGCAGGGCGAAATAGGGTGCGGCGCGCAGCCAGTCGATGCGATCGGCGCGGGCCTCGTCCAGTTCGATCTCCGCGCCGGTGTCGAACCAGCGCCGCAACGTGCGCGCCACGCCGCCGCGGCGCGCGGGCGCCTCGGCAGGCGCAGCGGTGGGTTCACGGGGCTGGTCCGGAACGGGGCTTGGCACAAGCGCATCTCGTGGGGATTCGGATAGCGATACGGACAAAGCCGGAAGACGGATGCACTCGCGTCGCGGCGTCTGTGCGCACTGCGGCCGGCATCGATGGCCGGCCACGGCAGCGCATGCGGTCGCCGCTAGCGGCGGCGTCCACGCAGGTCGAATCGTCGGAGGATCAGGCTGCCCGGCGCATGCGCGACGGCTGCGGCGATGCTGCCTGCGCGCGAGTGGTGGCCGGGTGAACGTGCGGGTTCGCGGTGTTTCTGATGATCACGCGCAGCGCGAGAGCCGAGCGTGTCATCGACGCACGGCGCTCAAGCCCCTCTCCCACCGGGAGAGGGGTTGGGGTGAGGGTGCGTCGGCACGGCCAGGCTGGCGCGTCTGGATCTGTGAGGCTTCGCCCGTACCCTCATCCGCCCCTTCGGGGCACCTTCTCCCGCAGGGAGAAGGGAGGCGCGCAGTCTGCGTTGCATTGTCTACAAGCCGCAGTAGCCCCTCTCCCACCGGGAGAGGGGTTGGGGTGAGGGTGCGTCGGCACGGACAGGCTGGCGCGTCTGGATCTGTGAGGCTTCGCCCGTACCCTCATCTGCCCCTTCGGGGCACCTTCTCCCGCAGGGAGAAGGGAGGTGCGCAGTCTGCGTTGCATTGTCTGCGAGCCGCAGTAGCCCCTCTCCCACCGGGAGAGGGTTGGGGTGAGGGTACGTCGGCACGGGCAGGCGGGCGCGTCTGGATCTTTGAGGCTTCGCCCATACCCTCATCCGCCCCTTCGGGGCACCTTCTCCCGCAGGGAGAAGGAACAGCTGGCGCCGCGGCGGCCTGGCTACGGTGCCAGGCGCAGCGTGCTGATACCGCCCTTTGCCACGATCGGACCGGTGGCGACGCCGCCGGGCGCGCCGCCAGGAGGTTCCATCGTCACCGCCAGCAAGGCGCCGTCGCTGAGCAACGGCATCAGCGCGTCGGGAATGCGCGCCGCGCGCGCCTGCGCGTCGTCGAACACGCCCATCGAGCGCGCCTTGCCGTCGGCCGGGATCAGCCACAGCTCCGGCACGCGCGCGGGGTCGCGGCTGCCGGCCAGCGGGGTCAGGGTGATGCGCTTCTTGTCGGCGTCCATCAGCACCACGTAGCCGGGCTTGCCGTCGTCCTGCATCAGCGTCGAGGTCATCGCGATGCCGGTGTCGGCTGGCGCCGTAGCGACCGGCGGGGTGGGCGTTTGCGGCGGGAGCGGCTGCCGCGCGACCATCAGCGTGAGCATGCACGCCGCTGCGGTGGCGAAACCGCCGGCGCTCAGCCAGCGCCAGGTGCGCACGCTTTCCCAGAAGCCAGGCGATGCCGTCGGCGCGCGCGGCACCGGCGCATCCAGGCCGAGCGATGCGCGGATGCGCACCCACACGCGTTCCGGCACCGCGACCGGCGCGATCTCTTCGGCCAGCGGCATCAGGTGCTGCTGCCATTGCGTCACCGCCGCGGCGAACTCGGCGTCGGCGTCGATGCGTTGTTCGGCGGCGCGGCGTTCGCTTGCATCGAGCACGCCAAGCACGTATTCGCCGGCCAGCACGTCGCGCGGCGGCGGGGTTTCCTGCGGATCGGGCACGGATGCGTTCATCGTTCCAGGCACGCCTTCAGCTTGGCCAGACCGCGCCGGATCCAACTCTTGACCGTGCCCAGCGGCGTTCCGCTGCGGTGAGCCAGTTCCTCGTAGGTGATGCCCTCGAAGAACGCGGTGCGGATCAGGTCGCCGCGCGGCGGCTCCAGTTCGCCCATGCACACGTCCAGGCGCCGTCCGGCGACGCGCCACTCGGTCTCGGCCAGCGGGTCGCGGCCGTCGTCGTGCAGTTCGCCGGCGTCGTCGAGCGCCACGGAGTGACGCGCCGGCGCGCGCGCGCGCAGGTAGTCGATGGCCTTGTTGCGCGCGATCATGGTCAGCCAGGTGAGGCCGCGCGCGCGCTGCGGATCGAACTGCGCGGCCTTGCGCCAGACCGAGGTGAACACTTCCTGCAGCACGTCTTCGGCTTCACCGCGCTGCGGCACGATGCGCAGGCACACGCCGAACAGGCGCGACGACGTGGTGCGGTACAGGCGTTCGAACGCGGCGCTGTCGCCGGCCGCAGTGGCGACCAGCAATTGGCCTGCTTCGTCGTGATCGGGCGTCTCGGTCATGCCGGGGAGCGGTGGCGAAGGTGGCAGCGATGCTACAGGCTTTCGGCGCGCGCGTCGCTCAACGACGCTGCCCGCGCCACAGCGCGAGCGCGGCGAGCAGCAGCGCGATCTCGAACATGGCCAGGCCGGTGGTGGTCGGTCCGACCGGCCACAGCCGCAGCAGGCTGGCGCTGCGGTAGAGCACGATCGGCACGTAGAAGGCGAGCGCCAGCACCAGCCCGTTACGGATCTGCCCGCTGCGGGCGAAATAGCCGAACAGGAACGCCATCCCCAATTGCAGGCCGCCGTAGATGACCAGGTATTCGGACTGCCCGGAGCGATCCAAGCCGATGTAGCCGACCGCGGCGGCGGTCTGCGCCGGCAACAGCGTGCACCACAGCGCGAGGACTGCGTAGAGCGCAGCGTTGAACCATAGATAGGCCTTGGCCATGGATGTTCCTTGTCGGGAGGTGTGGGAGACCGCTGCATAGGTGTAGCGGCCGCGACGCAGACGGACGTGAAGGTGGCGCCGGCGCGATTCAGCGCGCGGCGCATTGCGCGACCAGCGGTTGCTGCAGCGCCTGGTTCCATGCGGCGGCGTCGGCCTGGCCGCGCAGCCGCTCGGGAAAATCGATGCGCACCTGCGCGTAGCGGCCGCGCGCGTCGCGGACGTTGCCGATGCCGCGGAATTCGAGCAGGCGGCGGTCGTTGCGCGTGTAGGCGACCGCTATATTCGGCAGCACGCCGCCGTACCAGGCGTCCACCGACAGGGTGTAGCGCTGCACGCCGGCGTCGGCCGCCGCGGGCTTGATCTGGAACTCCAGCGTGCGCAGGGCGCTGGGCAACACGAAGGCGACGCGTTGCGGTGTGCCCTGGCGCAACGCGTCCCAGTGCAGGCGCAGAAAGGCATCGAATCCGGCATCGATCACCTGCGGCGCCGCCGTCGCCGGCAACGGCGCACTGCGTTCCGGCTCGCCGTCGCGCTGGCTGAACATCACTCGGCCGCCGCCGGCACGGCGCACGCCTTCGCGGTAGCCGCTGCGCGCGTCGACCAGTTCGAAATCCGGGGCGGTGCTGCCGTCGGCGATGCGCTTGCGCGCGAACGGCGTGCCGTCGGCGCAGCGGTACAGCACCAGCCGCGCGCCGTCGTCGCGCACCCAGTGGCTCTCGCGGTACAGCAGTTGCTGGCCGTTCGGCGCATAGGCCAGCCCGTCGTAGTGCAGCATCGCCTGCGCCGGGGCGGCGACGCCCAACACGGTCAGGCACACAGCGGCGGCCAGCGGCTGGCGCGCGCGGGCGAGTGGGGAAAGGGCGATCGGCATGGGCATGCGTGGCGCTTCCGCGAGACGGTGACAGCTGGCAATACGCAGCGGGCGCCGATCCGGATGCGCTGACGGCCGCGCCGACGCCGGACGCCGGGGCGCGTCATCCATTCCGGGCAGGCCGCGTCAGGTCACGCGGCGCGGACCCGGCGGCTGTCCTGGCAAGCCCGGTTCGCAAGCGCGCTCCCGCGCCGGTACGGTGCTGCGGCATCTCGCGGGCGCGGACATGCGCTCATCCCTTCCGCTTGCTTGCACCATGTACGCGCAAGCTTGGCGCGATCCGTGCGGGGCGCCGGCGCCTAGACCGGGCGCAGCTCGATGCAGTCCACCGGGCATGCGGGCAGGCACAGCTCGCAGCCGGTGCATAGCGGTGCCAGCACCGTGTGCATGTGCTTGGCGCCGCCGACGATGGCGTCCACCGGGCAGGCCTGGATGCACTTGGTGCAGCCGATGCAGTCGGCCTCGATCACGAACGCCACCTGCGGCGGCTTGTGCGTGCCGCGGCGGCGGTCGTAGGGCAGCGGCACGGTGCCCAGCGCGCGCGCCAGCGCCCGCGCGCCGGCGTCGCCGCCGGGCGGGCAGCGGTCCACCTGCGCCGCGCCGCGCGCCATCGCCTCGGCGTACGGGCGGCAGCCATCGAAGCCGCACTGGCCGCATTGGGTCTGCGGCAGCAGGCGATCGAGGCGTTCCAGCAGAGTGTCTTGGGTGGGCTTCATGGCGGATTCGGCGTGCCGGATGCGGCGCGCTGCAGGACGAGGGTCAGGCGATGCGGCGTCCGCGGTACCAACGCTCGTGCGCCAGCGCCAGCATCGGCCGGTCTTCGCGGCTGTCGCCGTAGGCGTAGACGCGCGGATAGGCGGCCACATCGTAGCGCGCGCGGATCAGGCGCGCCTTGTGCGGCCCGCAATCGCCATCGGCGTAGCGGCCGGTCAGCCGGCCGTCGCGCGCTTCCAGGCGGTTGCAGATCAACGCCAGCCCGTGCTGTTCGCACCAGGGCTGCAGGTACAGGTCCAACGATGCGGACACCAGCACTAGGCTGTGGCCCTGCGTGCGATGCCAGGCGATGCGCTGCATCGTCTCCGGGCGCAGCAGCGTCGGCAGCACCTCGTGCGCATACGCCTGGGCATGCGCGGCGATCTCTTCGGCGGCCCGGCCGGCGAACACGATCCGGGTGACCCGCCTGCGGATCGCCTGCGCCGAGATCAGGCCCAGCCGATAGCCGGCCAGCCACGGCCCCACCGACCACTTCGCCCGCGCCAGCTGCCGCGGCGTGGCGACGCGGCGCAGGAACCGCGAATAGGTATCGGTGGTGGTGACGGTGTGGTCGAAGTCGAAAAGAGCAAGGGACTGGGGATTCGGCATTGGGGATTCGCAAAGCGCGTCATGGAGCGGATCGGGCAAGGGATCCGCTTCAACGAATCCCCACTCCCCAATCCCGAATCCCGGCCTTCAGCGCACCGGCATCCCCGGCTGCGCGCCGCTGTCGGCGTCGAGCAGCGCCAGCGCGCCGCCGTCGAAGCCGGCCGACAGGATCATGCCCTCGCTCAGGCCGAAGCGCATCTTGCGCGGGGCCAGGTTGGCGATGAACACCACGCTGCGGCCGACCAGTTTTTCCGGCTCGACGTAGCTGCCGCGGATGCCGGAGAAGATCTGCCGCTTGCCCAGTTCGCCGGCGTCCAGTTCGAAACGCAGCAGCTTGTCCGAACCCTCGACGAACTCGCAGACCAGCACCTTGCCGATGCGCAGGTCGAGCTTGGCGAAATCGTCGATGCCGATGAGGCCGGGGTTGGGGCCTGGGGATTCGGGATTCGCAGCGGCTTTCGCTTCGGTCTTGGCCGGCGCCGGCTTGGCGGCGGCGGGCGCGGGGGCGAGGGTGTCCTTGGAGGCGTCGGTCATGGCGTCGATCAGTTTGGGGTCGATTCGGGTGAACAGCGGGGTGTAGGACTGGATGACGTGCGCCAGCAGCGGCGCGTCGAGATCTTCCCAGGCGGTAAGCGGCGCGGACAGGAAGGCTTCGGCCTCGGCGCTGGTGCGCGGCAGCACCGGCTTCAGCGCGCCGGCCAGTACGCGGAACAGGTTCAGGCCCTGCGTGCACACCGCCTGCAACTGCGCGTCGGCGCCGTCCTGCTTGGCGATCACCCACGGCTTGTGTTCGTCGATGTACTTGTTGGCCTCGTCGGCCAGGGTCATGGTCTGGCGGATCGCGCTGGCCGCGTCGTTGCGCTCGTAGGCGTCGCGGATCGGCGCCAGCGCGGCGGCGAAGCGCGCGTACTGCGCCGGGTCCGGCAGCGCGTCGGCCAGCCGGCCGCCGAAGCGCTTGTCGATGAAGCCGGCGCAGCGGCTGGCCAGGTTGACGAACTTGCCGACCAGGTCGGCGTTGACCCGCGCCACGAAGTCGCCCAGGTTCAGGTCCAGATCGTCCACGCCGCCGGAGGACTTGGCGGCGAAGTAGTAGCGCAGCGCTTCCGGCTCCAGGCCCACGTCCAGGTAGGTGCGCGCCATCACGAAGGTGCCGCGCGACTTGGACATCTTCGCGCCGTCCACCATCAGGTAGCCGTTGACGTGCAGCCGGGTCGGCGCGCGGTGGCCGGTACCGTGCAGCACCGCCGGCCAGAACAGGCCGTGGAAGTTGACGATGTCCTTGCCGATGAAATGGTGCAGTTCGGTGGCGGTGCCGGCGGCCAGGTGCGGTTCGAACGCTTCGCCCAGGCTCGCGCACAGGGTCTGGAAGCTGCTCAGGTAGCCGATCGGCGCGTCCAGCCACACGTAGAAGTACTTGCCCGGCTGGCCGGGGATCTCGAAGCCGAAGTACGGCGCGTCGCGCGAGATGTCCCAGGCGCGCAGCCCGCCCTCGCTGTCCAGCCACTCCATCAGCTTGGCCTTGACCCCGGGCAGGGCCACGTCGCCGGCCAGCCATTCGCGCAGGAAGCCGTCGAAGCGGCCGACCTCGAAGAAGAAGTGCTCCGAGTCGCGCAATTCCGGAGTGGCGCCGGAGATCACCGACTTCGGCTCCTTCAGCTCGGTCGGCGCGTAGGTCGCGCCGCAGACCTCGCAGTTGTCGCCGTACTGGTCGGCGCTGCCGCAGTTCGGGCAGATGCCCTTGATGTAGCGGTCGGGCAGGAACATGCCCTTGGCCGGATCGTAGAACTGCGCCACCGAGCGCCGCGCGATGTGGCCGCCGGCCTCGAGTTTGGCGTAGAACGCCTCGGTCAGCGCGCGGTTGGCGGCCGAGTTGGTCGAGTCGTAATGGTCGAAGGCCACGCCGAATGCGGCGAAGTCGCGCTCGTGGCTGGCCTGGATGTTGGCGATGAAGTTCTCCGGGGTGACCCCGGCCTTCTCCGCGGCGAGCATGATCGGCGTGCCGTGGGTGTCGTCGGCGCAGACGAACCAGGTGCGGTCGCCGCGCAGCCGCCGCGCGCGCACCCAGATGTCGGCCTGGATATAGCCGACCAGATGGCCCAGGTGCAGCGGACCATTGGCATAGGGCAGGGCGGTGGTGACGAGAGCGGTGCGGGTCATGGCGAACGGCGATCCTGGGGGATCGCGATTATCGCATTACTGGGGAATGGGGAATCGGGAATGGGGAATTGGTCGAAGCAAACGCAGGCCGCTGGCTGATGGCTACAAAAAAAAGGCGCCCTCGCGGGCGCCTGCCGTGTCGATTCCCGATTCCCGGTTCTCGATTCCCGGCTCTTACTCCCTGATCCAGGTCTGCGTCCGCCCCAGCGCCTCGATGCCGATATAGCCGCGCATCTGCAGCTTCTTGCCGCCGTCGGTGAGGGTGACCTTGGCCTTGTAGGTCTTGCCCTTGGCCGGGTCCAGCACCGAACCGCCGCTCCACACCGCGGTGCCGTCCGGCTTCAGTCCCCACAGGATGGTCATGCCCTTGATCGGCTTGCCTTTCTGCGCGCCGTCGCACTTGTCGCACATCGGGTTCGGGCCGTGGTTGGACTGCAGGATCTCGACGACCTTGCCGCTCAGCGTGCCGTTGCCGGCCTGCTCGATCTGCACGATGGACTTGGGCTTGCCGGTTTCGTCGTCGATGGTCTGCCAGCGGCCGACCGGCGAGGTGTCGGCGGCCTGCGCGACGAACGCGGCCACGCTCAGCGGCAGGGCCAGCAGCAGGGTCTTGAAGGTGGTGCGCATGTGTCCCCTCCCAGGGTGTGTGCGAAGCGGCCGGCGCGATGCCGACCTGGAGCCGACTGTATACCCAAGCGTATGGTGCTGGGAATCGCCGGACGCGGGCGGTTCAGCGAGTCGGCAGCGCTCTTAGGGTCCGGCAGTGGAAGCCGGGCTGCTTGGTCGCGGCGCCCCGGGGTCGTTTGCGTAACGTGCGACGCGAACGCAGCGCGCTAGGAGTACGCAGTCCAATTGACGTGGGCTTGCGTCGCTTACGCGATCTCGTACAGCTCCAGCGGCAGGTCGTCCGGGTCGGCGAAGAAGGTGAAGCGGCGCCCGGTGTATTCGTCGATGCGGATCGGCTCGGTCACCACGCCGTGCGCCTGCAGATGGGCGACGGCGGCGTCCAGGTCGGCCACGCGCAGCGCCAGGTGGCGCAGGCCGCAGGCTTCCGGACGGCTGGGCCGCGGCGGTGGCGCGGGGAACGAGAACAGTTCGATCTGGGTGCCGTCGGGCAGGGCCAGGTCCAGCTTCCAGGAGTCGCGCGCGTCGCGGTAGACCTCGGCGATCACGCGCAGGCCGAGGATGCGGCAGTAGAAATCCTTCGAGCGGGCGTAGTCGGAGGCGATGATCGCCACGTGGTGCACGCCGCGCAGGGTCAGGCTCATCGGCACAGCGCCTGGCCGAACTGCAGCAGGTGGCCGTCCGCATCGTGGATCGCGAACTCGCGCATGCCGTAGGCGAAGTCCTCGAGCGGATAGGCGATGCGCGCGCGCGGCTGCAGCCGCTGCCACCAGGCGTCGACGTCGTCGGTGCGGAAGTACAGCGAGCCGGGAAAACCGGCTACGGCGGTCTCGGTGGTAGCCTGCTGCGCGGCCAGCATCAGCGCCAGCGACCCATGTCGCAGCGAGGCCCAGCCGGCGTCCGCGCCACCGCTGTCGAGACGGAACTCCAGCGTGTCGGTGTAGAACGCCAGCGCCGCGGCAAGGTCGGCGCTGCGCAGCATCGGCGTCAACGCGGTGAACGTCATGCGCTGTTCCGGCAAGGAAGGAAGAGGGTCGGCCATGCGCCGAGCATAGCGCAGCGTCAGGTGTGAGTCTGTGCGATGCGTGGCGCGGGATATGCGTTCGCATACGGCGGCGGTGCCGTCCGCTGCGTGTGCGCAAATGGCGGTGCGCGCGACCGCACACATTCCGCGCAGCGGCCACCGCCTGACACAATGGCGGCATCACGTTTCGCCGGCGAGGACGCGAGCATGCCGCACAACCCGTTGACCGCGCTGCTGGCCGACGACCGCTGCATCGTGCTCGACGGCGCACTGGCCACCGAGCTGGAGGCGCGCGGTTGCGACCTCGGCGATGCGCTGTGGTCGGCCAAGATGCTGCTCGAGCAGCCGCAGCTGATCCGCCAGGTGCACCTGGACTATTTCGAAGCCGGCGCGCAATGCGCGATCACCGCCAGCTATCAGGCCACGCCGCTGGGGTTCGCCGCGCGCGGCATCGATCCGGTGCAGTCGCGGCGGCTGATCGTGCTGAGCGCGCAGCTGGCGCTGCAGGCACGCGACGTGCATCGGGCCGCGCATCCCGAGGCCGGCCCACTGCTGGTCGCCGGCTCGGTGGGGCCGTATGGCGCCTATCTGGCCGACGGTTCGGAATACCGCGGCGACTATGCGCTGCCGCAGGCGCAGATGCTGGACTTCCACCGCCCGCGCATCGCCGCGCTGGTCGACGCGGGCGTGGACCTGCTGGCCTGCGAGACGCAGCCGTCGGCGGCGGAGGTCGCTGCGCTGCTGGCGTTGCTGCAGGAGTTTCCGCAGGGCAGGGCGTGGTTTTCGTTCACCCTGCGCGATGCCATGCACCTCAGCGACGGCACGCCGCTGCGCGAGGTGGCGGCGCTGCTCGATGGCCATCCGCAAGTGGTCGCGCTCGGCGTCAACTGCATCGCGCCGGCGCTGTGCACCCCGGCGCTGCAGCATCTGGCGACGCTGACCCGGTTGCCGCTGGTGGCGTATCCGAACTCCGGCGAGCGCTACGACGCCGCTGGCAAGCGCTGGGATGGCGACGGCGGCGATGCCTGCGGTCTGGCCGGCCGTGTCGATGCCTGGCGCGCTGCCGGCGCGCGCCTGATCGGCGGCTGTTGCCGCACCACGCCGCGCGTTATCGCGCAGCTGGCGCAGCGGTTGCGCGCGAACGCGTTGCAGGGTGGTTGATTCGGCGAACCTGTAGGCGCTGTACCGACGTCGGCTCTGGGGAGCAACGCAGGCTGCCCCGACGCGCCGGGAGTCCACTGTAGGAGGGGCTTCAGCCCCGACCGCTTTTACCGGCAAGGCCCGGTCGGGGCCGAGGCCCCTCCCATACGAGCCGGGCCGCGTCGCTCAACCCTTCTTGCTCGCCACCCAGCGTTCGATCTTCTCCTGCAGCACGTCCAGCGGTACCGAGCCGTCCTTCAGGATCTCGGCGTGGAACTCGCGGATGTCGAACTTGGCGCCGAGCTGGGTGCGGGCGTATTCGCGCAGCTGCAGGATCTTCATCTCGCCGATCTTGTAGGACAGCGCCTGCCCGGGGATGGCCATGTAGCGCTCGGCCTCGGCTTCGGCATCGGTGCGGCTGGTGGCCGAGTTCTCGAGCATGTAGTCGATCACCTGTTCGCGGGTCCAGCCCTTGCTGTGCAGGCCGGTATCCACCACCAGGCGGATCGCCCGCCACAATTCGTTCTGCAGGTAGCCGAAGTAGTTGTACGGATCCTGGTACAGGCCCAGCTCCTTGCCCAGCGATTCCGTGTACAGGCCCCAGCCTTCGATGTAGGCGGTCTCGCCGCCGAAGCGGCGGAACTTGGGCAGGTTGCTCAGCTCCTGCTGCAGGCCGAGCTGGAAGTGATGGCCGGGGATGGCCTCGTGCAGATACAGGTCTTCCGCGTCCCAGGTCTTGCGGCTGGGCAGGTCGTAGGTGTTGACGTAGAAGATGCCGGGGCGCGTGCCGTCTTCGCTGGGCCGCATGTACGAGCCGCTGGCCGCCGACTGCGCGCGGTACGGCTCCACCGGGCGGATCTCGAACGCCGCCTTCGGCTTCAGCGCGAACAGGCGCGGCACCGCCACGTCCACCCGCGTCTCCAGGCCGCGGTAGTAGTTCAGCAGTTCGTCTTCGCTCTTGAAGGTGAAGCGCTTGTCGCTCTGCATGAACTTGAAGAACTTCGGCATCGAGCCGCGGAACTTCACCTGCTTCATCACCACCTGGATCTGCGCCTGGATGCGCGCGACCTCGTCCAGGCCGATCTGGTGGATCTGTGCCGGGCTCAGGTCGGTGGTGGTGCTCTGGCGCACGTTGTACGCGTACCAGTCCGCGCCGCCGGGCAGCGCGCCGACGCCGGCGGTGCTGCGCGTGGCCGGCAGGTATTCGGTGGCGATGAAGCCGCGCAGCGCGCGGTAGGCCGGCATGATCCGGTATTCGATCAGGCGCTTGTAGTCGGCGGTGATGCGCTGCTTGTCGGCCTCAGGCATGTCCGCCGGCAGGTTGCGCACCGGACCCCAGAACAGGCTCTCTTCGGCGGTGGGCTTGATGATCGCGTCCAGCTGCGGCAGCACCTTTTCCATCAAGGCGCGCGGCTGCACCACGCCGGCCTTCATGCCGTCGCGCATGTTGGCGATGGCCTGGTCGAACAGGGCGGGAATGCCGAGCGCGCGCCGCGACCAGTTGTCGTAGTCCTTGACCGTGCGGAACGGCTGCGCACCGGTGCCCGAGCCGAGCATCACCATGATGCTGCCGACGTTGTAGAACTGGTTCACCGGCTGCATCCAGCTCGGGTACTTCTCCGCTTCCAGCGCAGTGCGCGCATCGCTGACGAAGATCTCGTAGCTGAGCAGGTCCTGTCCGCTCAGCCCGTCCTTGCCGATCGCCTCGGCCTTGCCCAGCCACAGCACGGTGAAGTCGTGCGACTGCTGGCGGAACGCCGGCGACAGAAAGTTGGGCAACTGGTCGTTGTAGCGGCTGTCGCCCTGGAACGTGGCCTGCAGCGGATTGAGCTTCAGTGACGCTTCCCAGTAGTCGTCGTACAGGCGGTTGAGCTGCTCGGCCTTGCTGCGCACCACCGGCGCCGGTGCCGGTCGCGCCTTCTTGGCCTTGCTGCGGGTCTGCACGGTCTGCTGTTTCTTGACGGCCTTCTTCTTGGCCGCGTCCGCCGGTGCGGCCAGCGACAGGCTCAGGACGGCGGCGATGGCGAGCGACAGCAGGCGGGGAAAGCTGGGCGGCATTGCGGGCTCCAACGACAAGCGAGCACGGGAGCTTGCCCGATCCGCACCGTGGAGGCCACCCACCGCCGCGCGCGCGGTCAGGAAAAACCCGGGAAGCCAGAGGGCAGGTGCGGCCGGGGCGGCGGGTGCGCATGGCGCGCGCGACCCAGGCGGGGCGGTTGTCTTCGGCGTTTGCGCCGGCCGTGCATGGGCGAGAAGACGGCCGCGCCAACGGTGCGACGGCCGTGCGAATACGGGATGCATCCGGGCGCGCGGATCCGCTCGTTGCCGCGCCGGCGCGGCCGATCCGCGCACTCAGTCGGCCGCGGCTTCCTCGCGCAACTGCTCGGCGCGTTCGGGGCTCAGGTAGTCGGTGATCAGCCGCCGCATCAGGTACAGCAGCGGGATCAGCAGTACCGCCAGCAGCATCTTGCAGATGTAGTTGAGCGTGCTCACCGCCAGGAACAGCGGGATCGACCAGTGCTGCGGGCCGAGCACGAAGGCGATGTAGATGACCACGAAGCTGTCGATCAGCTGCGACACCGCGGTGGAGCCAGTGGCGCGCAGCCACACGTGCTTTTCGCCGGTGACGTTGCGGATGCGGTGGAACACCGCCACGTCGATCAGCTGCCCGGCCAGGAACGCGACCAGCGAGCCGGCGATGGTCCACAGGCCCTGGCCGAACACCGCCGCGAACGCGGCCTGGTAGTCCGGCACGCCCTGGTGTTGCGCCGCGCCGACCCAGAACCCGGCCGGCGCCAGCGCGATCGCCGCGAACGCGAACAGGAAGCCGTAGCCGATCAGCGCCACCGCCAGCCAGGAGATGAAGCGCACCCCGCGGCGGCCGAAGAACTCGTTGATGGTGTCGGTGAGGATGAACACCAGCGGCCACAGCAGCGTGCCCGCGGTGAAGTTCATCGAGCCGGTCTGGCCGAACAGGTTCCAGTTCAGCGGCGCGATGCCCAGGGTGTCTTCCAGCGCGAAGATCTTGACCCCGATGAATTCGGCGAGCGCGGCATTGACGCAGAAGAACGCGGCCAGGCCGATGAACAGGCGAACGGCGCGATCGTCGAGCGTGCCGTTGCGCATGCGTCTTCCCTCAGCGGTCCATGGTGCGGGTGAACGGCACGCTGTCCGGCGCCACGGCGCCGCCGGAGATGATGAAGCTCATCGCCTGGTCCACGCTCCAGTCGGTGGGAGTCAGCAGCTCCACCGGCACGATTTCCAGGTAGCCGGAGGTGGGGTTCGGCGTGGTCGGCACGTACACCGCGGCCAGCTCGCGGCCGGTGCCCTGTTCCTTGATCACCCGGGTCACCAGGCCCACCGACTTCATGTCGCGGTGCGGGAAGTCGATCAGCACCACGCGCTGGGTGCTGCCGGGCTGGGTCTGCAGGATGTCCAGCAACTTGCGCGCGCTGTCGTAGACCACGCTGGCCAGCGGGATGCGGCGCATGACCGCCTCGAACCAGCGCAGCAGGCGTTGCCCGATCACCCGCCGGCTGAGGATGCCGACCAGCAGGATCACCGCCAGGGTGGCGACCAGCGCGATGGTGTTCTGCACCCACAGCGCGGTGGCCCAGCCCATCTCGTGCGGGAACGAGGCGGCGATGCGCGCCGACAGCGGCACCACCCACGGGCTGCTGATGCCCGACAGCAGCACGAACACGAACTTGACCACGACCCAGGTCAGCCAGATCGGCAGCAGGGTCAGCAGGCCGGTGAAGAACAGCCGTTGCAGGGACGGGCGGGGGTGCGGAGCGGGGGTATCGGGCGACATCCGCCTAGTGTAGCGGCGCGCTGCGCCTGCCGCTGCGCCCGACGGCTAAGATGGCGCACTCCGTGCAGGTGCGATTGGGGAAGCGGCGTGGCAAGGATCGGCAGGTGGATCGGGGGAGGGCTCGGCGCGGTGCTGCTGCTGGCCGTGGCGCTGTATCTGGCATCGAGGTTGTGGCCGGTGCCGGCGGCGCAGCGCGCTGCGCTGGCGCAGCTGCGGCAACCGCCGCCGCCGCTGCAGGGGCCGAACCTGTTCGTCGACCTGTGGCTGCTGCCTTACGCCATTCCGCCGGCACAGCGACAGGCGGTGCTCGACGAAGACTTGCGCAGGTTCCGCCAGGGCCTGGCCGGGCAGCCGTTGCGCAGTGCGGCCAGTGATTATCCGCGCACGCCGGACTGGCCGTCCGAGCGCGTGCCGCGTTGCAGTTGGAACGCCGACGATTGCCTGGCCAAGGTGCGTGCGCGGCCGCGGGACTATGCGCAGGCGCTGGCCACGCAGGATGCCTTGCTGGCGCGCATGCCGGTGCCGACGGCGGTATCGGGCTATCGCACGCCATTCCCGGCGCACCAGGAAGGGGCGCTGCCTGCGTTCTCGGTGCTGCAGACGCCGCAGATGCGCCGGGCTCTGGATTTCGTCGAGGGCCGGACCGATCCGGCCCTGGCCGGAGTCTGCAACGACGCCAGTGTGGCGCGGGTCTTGCTGCGCGGTGGCGACAACGTGCTGACGACGACGATCGGGGCGGCGATGTTGCGCGGCAATGCGCGCCTGTTCGCCGCCATGCTCGCCGAGCTGCCCGCGCAGCAGGCGCTGCCGGCGCAGTGCGCGCAGGCCTTCGCGCCGCTGTCGGTCGACGAGGTCAGCCTATGCCGGCCGATGCACGGCGAGGCGCAGGCGCTGTTCGCGGCGCTGGACGAACTCGACCGCACGCGCGCTGCGCCGCGCCGGCGCTGGTACGAATCGATGGGCTTGACGCTCTTGTTCGACCGCGCGCGTAGCGAGGCGCTGGTCGCACCGGCGTACACCCGGTTGTGCGCGTCCGATGTGCGCGCCAGCCTGCGCGAAGACCGGCGCCTGGCACCGGCGCAGATGACCGCATGGGTGGGCTCGCCGTTCGCCTGCCTGGCCAATCAGTTCGGATGCGCGATGGTGAGCTTGCCGCCGTCCACCGTCGCCGGCGGTCCGCAATGGAGGCTGCAGGATACCGCTGCGGCGATGCGGCTGACCTCGGCATTGCTGTGGCTGCGCGCGCATCCCGGCACGCAGCCGCTGCCGCAGCGCTTGGCAGCGCTACCGCCCGAGTTGCGCGGGGAGCAGCGGCCGCTACAGGCGACAGCCGACGGGCAGGGCGTGCAGGTGGCGCTGTATGCCGACAGCGAGGGCGATGCGCTGCGCTTGCCGTCGCCGGGCAGCAGGCTGCGGCCCTGACGCGCTGCGTGCCGGCGCGGGAGCGGATGGTCCGGCGCTCGCGCCGTGAGTTCTTCGCAGGCACGGCATGCCGGCCATGCCGGTTACTGCCCCTGGGCAGGAGCGGTGCAACCGCGACGAACGAAGCAGGGTGCAGCATCGGGCTGAAGCCTTTCCTGCGAGGCCAGGGCCGCCGCTCAGGCAGCGTCGCGCGTTCGCGCGCATCCCGGCGCTGACGCCATCGGCGTCGAACGGCTACCGCGCCGGCTTGCGCTTGACGTACAACTGCTTGCGCGTGCGCGCCACCACCTCGCCCTGGGCGTCGAGGATCTCGTTGTCGAACCAGCGCAGGTATTTGTCGCCGCCGGCGGTGGCGGTGCGCAGTTCGTCGAGCAGCGCGTCGTCCAGGCGGAACTGCGCGCTCACCGTGCCGCGCCCCGGGCGCACGAACTCGATGCTGCCGGCCTTGTCCCAGACGTAGTAGGCGCTGCCCAGGTTTTGCATCGCCAGCAGCATCCAGAACGGATCGGTCATCGCGAACAGGCTGCCGCCGAAATGGGTGCCGACGTAGTTGCGGTTCCACGGCCGCATGCGCAGCTCGACCCGCGCGTAGCGGTAGTCCGGGCTCAGCTCCACCAGGTGGATACCGGCGAACAGGAACGGCGGCCACAGGTTCAGGCCAAAGCGGAACAGCGAAGCGTTCATGACGGGGGGAGGCGGGACGAAGCGGCGAGCTTACCATTCGCATGGGTATGGTGTGCCGGGGTCTTCGGCATCCGTGGGTGCGGCCGCCCACGGTTTTGCAACGTGACACGTTCGCGGCCGGCGGCGTCGCGCCGTCGCGTATCGCCCGTCGGCTCCGCTGTTGTTGCTTGCCGCGTGCACGCCGAACCGCGGAGTGGGCTATTTCATCGCTGTGCCGGACGCTGTCCGGGCGTGCTGCAGGCATAGCCGTCGCGGCCGGCGGTCTTGGCCCGGTACAGCGCCGCGTCGGCCTGGGCGAAGAAGTCGCGTTGGCGGGTATCCGCATCGACCGTGGTGCTGTGCACGCCGAGGGTGGCGGTGATCGGCACCGGGCCCTGTGGTCCGGGCACAGTCAGCTGGCGGATGTCCTCGAGCAGCGCTTCGGCGATCTGGCGCGCATCGTCCAGCGCGGTGTTGGGCAGGATCATCGCGAACTCGTCGCCGCCGAAGCGCGCGGCCACGTCGTGCGCACGCCGCGCATGACGTGCGACCGCCGCGGCGACCAGGGTCAGCGCGCGGTCGCCGCTGTGGTGGCCGAGGGCGTCGTTGTAGCGCTTGAAATGATCGACGTCGACCACGATCAGGGTCAGCGGCTTGCCGCTGCGCTGCGCCATCGCCAGTTCCTGATGGAAGGCGAGTTCGAAGCTGTGGCGGTTGGCCAGCCCGGTGAGTCCATCGCGATGGGCCTGGCGCCGCCAGTGCGCGATGCGCAGGCCGAGCCAGCAGGCCGACACCAGCGTCACTGCCGCCAGGCATGCGGTCGGCGCGAACCAGCGGCCGGTGGTCAGCGCGTACAGCAGGCTGCCGGCCACGATCAAGGCCAGCATCACCGGCAAGGCCAGCCACGGCCAGCGCCGCTGGCGGACCGAATAGGTCATGCCGAGCACGGCGAGCAGGGCCAGCAGCGCCGAGGTGGCGATTTGCTGGTTCTTCGACAAGGGCGTGATCGCATGTCCGCCGAGCAGCATCGCGGCCACGTTGGCCTGATATTCGGCGCCGTTCATCCAGCTTTCGTGCGACATCGGAGTCAGGAAGCGCTGGCCCAGGCCGGTGGCGCCGACGCCCACGATCACCCGCCGGCCGCGCAGCGCTTGCGCCGGCACACGACCTTCCAGCACGTCGACGTAGGACAGTTGCGGGAAGCTGCCGGGCGGCCCGGCGTAGCGGACCCCGACGTAGTCGTCGCGATGCCAGCGATACGGCATCGCGTCCGCTTGTCCGGCATCCGATGCCAGGCCGGGCCACGGCGGGGCGAGGCCGGCCAGGGCCACGCCCAGGGCCGGCCAGTGCGTATTGCCCAGGCCGGCGCGCAGGTAGATGCCGCGCGACACGCCGTCGGCATCGATCTCGATGTCGGTATGTGCCAGCCCGGCCGCGGCGCGGCCGATGGCCGGCACCGGCAGCAGTTCCTGCGGCATCTCGCCGGCGTCGGTGCTGCTGGTGGTCACCGGCAGCACGGTGTTGCCGTTGCGGCGCAGCGCCGCGGCCAGCCGCGCATCGTTGTCCGGGTCGGCCTGGTCGGGTTCGCTCAGCACCAGGTCCAGCGCCACGCGCTTGACGCCGGCCGCGCTCAGCCGGTCGAGCAGTCGCGCGTGGGTGCTGCGCGGCCACGGCCACTGCCCGAGCGCCTGCAGGCTGCGGTCGTCGACCAGCACCAGCACCACCGTGGAATCGGGCGTGTAGCGCCAGTGCGTCACCAGCGTGTCGTAGAGCGTGTTGTCCAGCCGCCACAGGCCGTCGGACAGGCCGAGCGCGGCGGCCAGCAGTGCCGCCGCCGCGGCCGCAAGCCAGCGTAGCGGCGTGGGCGCCTTCACAGCAGCAACCACAACAGCAGCGCGCCGGCACCGCCGCCCAGATAGCAGCCGCGGCACGGCAGCGAGATCGCCTGGGTCGGCGAGAACGGCGCCGCGTAGCCGTCGTCGTCCACCTCCTGCACGCGCACGTACCAGGTGCCGCCGCGCGGACGCGGCAGCGAGATCTGCGGGGTGTCGAGGGTGCGGTCGAGCAGCAGCGGCGCGGCGAAGTCCGGCGTGCGCGCGATCTGCACGTGGTAGCGCTGGCCCGGCTCGCCGGCCTGCCAGCGCAGCGTCAGCTGGCCCTTGGCCGCTTCCGGCGGCTGCAGCGACGGGTCCAGCGGCGCGTCGCTGATCCGCAGCAGCAGCGGTTGTCCGAACGGGCCCTGGCGCCCCTGCGCATCGCGCGAGGCCACGCGCCAGAAGTATTCGCCGGGAGGCAACTGCACCGGCGCGCGCAGCCGGGTGGCGTCGGTCGCGCGCTCGAACAGCAGCTCGCTGAACTGGGCATCGCGCGCCAGCTGCAGCACGGTGGCGGTGGCATCGGTGCTGCGGGTCCATTCGAAGCGCGGATGCGGCGTGCGCAATTGCTGCTGCTGCAAGGGTTGCAGCGTCAGCGGCGGCAGCGGCGTGGCCCACACCTGCAGCGGCCGTTCGGCGTCCTCGCCTTCCACGCCGGTGGCGGCGATGCCGCGTACCAGCAACAGCAGGCGGCCGGCGGGCAGGTCGTCCAGGGCGATCTGCGCCTGCGTGGTCTGGCGCGCGAAGCGCAGCACTTGGCGGCGCTCGGCATCCACCGCTTCGACCCGGTACGCGGCCGCGCCCGGCAGCGGTTGCCAGGCCAGCAGATACGGCGCGCGGTCGAGGCGGCTGCGCGACTCGTCGAGCGCCGGCGCGGGAAGCAACTGTTCCTGCAGCGGCGAGGCGTCGGCGGCCATGCGCGAGGCCTCGCCGGGATGCAGCACCTGCCGGCCGTGGGTATTGCCGACCTGCACGACGCCGTGCAGCACCTCGGTGGCGGCCAACTGGCCGTCGCCGCCGGCGGCGGCGCGGAAGCGGGTGCCGCGCACGCTGCTGGTGCCGGCCGGGGTCTGGATGATGTAGCGCGACGCCGGGCCCTGGGCCGGGACCACTTCGTTGCTGGCGCGGCCCTGTTCCAGCCGCACGCGGGTATCGACCATGCCGGTGGCGCCGTAGCGGGCGAGTTGGTCGAAGCGCACGCGGCTGTTCTCGCGCACCTGCATCTGCGAACCGTCGGCGAACTGCACGGTCACGCTGGCCTCGGCCTCGGTCTGCAATGCGCTGCCGATCGGCAGCAGCATGCCCTCATGGACCGGTGCCGGCGCCGCGCCGATGCCGCGCACGCTGGCCATGCCGCGCAGCGCGATCACCCGCGCCGGCGCCGGTTGCACCCGCAGCCAGGCGATCGGGAAGCGCAACGGCTGCCCCGGCGGCAGCGCATAGGGGTCGGACACGCCGTTGTGCCGGCCCAGGCGCTGCCAGTCCAGGCCGGGCTTGAGGTAAAGGTCGCTGAGTTGCCACAGGGTGTCGCCAGGGCGGACGCGATAGATCCAATCCTGGGCCGCGGCCGGAGGCGCGGCGGTCAGCACCGCGCAGGCCAGCAGCAAGGAGAGCAGCCGCCAGACGGGCAGGGGCAGGGGCAGGGCACGGCGGGAGGGGGTGCGGTTCTGGCTGCTCAACATCTCGCCCTGGCAAGGACCGGGTGCGCGACGCCGGACGGGCCGGGCCTGTGGATTTCCCCTGGTCGTGATGTCGCGGAGGGAGCCGGACCACTCGTCCCGCCACTGGGTGGCCGAACCGCGGGATCATCGCCAACCGATCCCGTCCGTGACATGAATCTCAGAATAGCAGCGCCGACATCTTGCGCCGGTAGCGGCCGACCAGGTCCTCGTCCTCGATCACCCGGAACGCGTCGATCAGCGACTTCCTGGGCAGGCCGTCCTCGAAGCTGCGGTCCTGGCGCAGCATCTCCAGGAACTGCTCCAGCGCCGCTTCGTCCTCGCCGCCGACCAGGCGCTGCACGCCGAGCAGGTAGCGCGACTTCAGGTCGGCCGGGTCCTGCGCGATCGCCGCCTGCAGGGTCTGCACCGGCGGCGCCGCCTGCAACGCGCTGACGAAGCCCAGCCGCGCCCGCGCGCGCACCGCGCGCTCGTCGGTGGCCAGGTTGGCCGGCAGCGCGTCGATCAACGCCTCGGCTTCGCTGGCCGCACCGGTCTTCACCAGCGCCAGCGCCAGGTCCAGCTTCAGTTCGTCCTTGTCCGGCTCGGCGGCCACCGCGTCGCGCAGGCGCAGCACCTCGGCCTGCGGGTCCAGCGGCGCCGCGGGGGCGTCGTCCTGGACCTCGGCCGGCGCCGGCAGCGGCGCGATGCCGTGCTGGGTCAGGAACTCGCGCAGCTGGCCTTCGGGCATGGCGCCGGGGAAGCCGTCGACCAGTTGCCCGTCCTTGACCAGGAACACGGTCGGCACCGAGCGGATCTGGAACGCGGCAGCGATCTGCTGCTCCTGGTCCACATCGACCTTGGCCAGCTCGAACGCGCCGTGGTACTCGGCGGCCAGCTTCTCCAGGATCGGGCTCAGGGTCTTGCACGGGCCGCACCAGGGCGCCCAGAAGTCCACCAGCACGGGGGTCTGCAGCGATTTCTGCAGCACTTCCGCTTCGAAGGTCTCGGTCTTGGCGTCGAAAACGTGGGGCATGTCGGACATGGGGGGCATCGTGGCTGGCGAAGAATGATGGGTTCTATGGTGGCAGACCGGCGGCGACGCAAGGGCGCGCAGGCCGGCGATGGCCTCCACGCCGGCGCCGCGGCGATCGCGACCGTGCCGGGCACGCAGGGTGCCAGCCGCGGCCGCAGCGGCGACAATGGGCGCTTGGCGCGCCGCGGTGGCGTGGCGGCGCAGGTGCCCGGAGACACGATGGCCAACCGATACGATCAGGCGCTGCGCTATGCAGGGCCGTTGCTGGCGCTGGCTGCCGTGGCCGCGGTGGTCGGCTTCGGACGGGCGCTGCCGGGCTACCTGCCGTGGTCGCATCCGGTCGCGCTGCTCGGCGCCAGCGGCATCCCCCATGCCTGGGCCTTCGACCTGCTGGCCTTCGTGCTGCCCGGGGCGCTGGCGGTGGCGCTGGCGCTGCGCCTGCTGCAGCGCAGTGGCCGTGGCGCGCCCTGGTCGCTGCGCGTCGGCGGCCAGTTGCTGCTGCTGGCCGGGCTGGCCTTCGCCGGCATGGGCCTGCTGCCGCTGGATCCGGCCGACCTGGAATCGCGCGCCACCCAGTTGCATGCCAGCGCCTGGCTGCTGTGGGTGGTGGCGCTGGTGGCGGCGGCCAGCCTGCTGGCCGTCGGCGCCTGGCGCCAGCCCGGCGCGCGCGGCTGGGCACGGGCCGCGCTGGCGGTGGCGCTGCTGGCCGCGCTCGGCGCGTTCGCACTGGACGCGCTGCTGTCGGCGGCGGTGGCGCAGCGGCTGGTGTTCGCGCTGTGGTGGGCCTGGCTGGCGCTGCTGGCCTGCTGGCCCGGCCCGCAGGCGCTGCCGCGCCGCGGCTGAAACCGTCGCCGCCGCGCAATCGGCGCCGTCCCGCAGCGCATCGAACCGGCCTGGCGCGAGGCCGTTGCGCGGTCCACCCGCCGCGCCGGCCGGCGCGGTCAGCGTGGTTTTCCCCGTATCCGACGCACTGGCAGCGATGCGCGTCGGGCTCGCCGGCCCGGGCGCGGGCGAGCGCCGCCGGCACCGCTCGTCGCCACGATTGGAGCCGCCTGCTGCGCTGCGGTACCCTTGCCTGCTTTGTTGCCGCCTGGCCCTTGCCCGTTTCCATGTCCGCCGTCGAGCCCACCGCCTACGACCCGCAGCAGGTCGAATCGTCCGCCCAGCAGTTCTGGGACGCCACCCGCGCCTTCGAGGTCAACGAGACCTCCGACAAGCCCAAGTTCTACTGCCTGTCGATGCTGCCGTATCCCTCCGGTGCGCTGCACATGGGCCACGTGCGCAACTACACGATCGGCGACGTGATCAGCCGCTACCAGCGCATGAACGGCAAGAACGTGCTGCAGCCGATGGGCTGGGACGCGTTCGGCCTGCCGGCCGAGAACGCCGCGATCAAGAACAAGACCGCGCCGGCGAAGTGGACCTACGCCAACATCGAACACATGCGCAGCCAGCTGAAGTCGCTGGGCTATGCGATCGACTGGTCGCGCGAATTCGCCACCTGCCGTCCCGAGTACTACGTGCACGAGCAGCGCATGTTCACCCGGCTGATGCGCAAGGGCCTGGCCTATCGCCGCAATGCGGTGGTGAACTGGGATCCGGTCGACCAGACCGTGCTGGCCAACGAGCAGGTCATCGACGGCCGCGGCTGGCGCTCCGGCGCGCTGGTGGAGAAGCGCGAGATCCCGCAGTGGTTCCTGCGCATCACCGACTACGCGCAGGAGTTGCTGGACGGCCTGGACCAGCTGCCGGGCTGGCCGGAATCGGTCAAGACCATGCAGCGCAACTGGATCGGCCGTTCCGAAGGCCTGGAGATCCAGTTCGAGGTGCGCGACGCCGACGGCGCGGCGCTGGATCCGCTGCGCGTGTTCACCACGCGCCCGGACACGCTGATGGGGGTGACCTTCGTCTCCATCGCCAGCGAACATCCGCTGGCGCTGCACGCGGCCAGGTCCAATCCGCAGCTGGCCGCATTGCTGGCCGAGCTGAAGCAGGGCGGCGTGTCCGAGGCGGAACTGGAGACCCAGGAAAAGCGCGGCATGGACACCGGCCTGGTGGCGGTGCATCCGATCAGCGGCGAGCAGGTCCCGGTGTGGGTCGCCAATTTCGTGCTGATGGGCTACGGCACCGGTGCGGTGATGGCGGTGCCCGGCCACGACCAGCGCGACTTCGAGTTCGCCAACAAGTACGCGCTGCCGATCCGCCAGGTGATCGCGCTGACGGCGCCGAAGAACGACGAGGAGCGCACTTGGGAGTCGAGCGTCTGGCGCGACTGGTACACCGACAAGACCCGCGAGTTCGAACTGGTCAACTCGGCCGAGTTCGACGGCCTGGACTACCACGGCGCGTTCGAGGCGCTGGCCGAGCGCTTCGAGCGCAAGGGCCAGGGCCAGCGCCGCATCAACTACCGCCTGCGCGACTGGGGCGTCAGCCGCCAGCGCTACTGGGGCTGCCCGATCCCGGTGATCTATTGCGCCAGCTGCGGCGCGGTGCCGGTGCCGGAAGACCAGCTGCCGGTGCTGCTGCCGGAGAACGTGGCGCTGAGCGGCACCGGTTCGCCGCTGAAGACCGATCCGGAATGGCGCAAGACCACCTGCCCGCAGTGCGGCGCGGCGGCCGAGCGCGAGACCGACACCTTCGACACCTTCATGGAGTCGAGCTGGTACTACGCGCGCTACACCTCGCCCGGCGCCAAGGACATGGTCGACAAGCGCGGCAACTACTGGCTGCCGGTGGACCAGTACATCGGCGGCATCGAGCACGCGATCCTGCACCTGATGTATTTCCGCTTCTTCCACAAGCTGCTGCGCGACGCGCGCCTGGTGGACAGCGACGAGCCGGCGACCAACCTGCTGACCCAGGGCATGGTGATCGCCGAGACCTACTACCGCGACACCGGCGACGGCGCCAAGGACTGGATCAACCCGGCCGACGTGGACGTGCAGCGCGACGAGCGCGGCCGCATCGTCGGCGCGACCCTGATCGCCGACGGCGCGCCGGTGCAGATCGGCGGCACCGAGAAGATGTCCAAGTCCAAGAACAACGGCGTGGACCCGCAGGCGATGGTCGGCAAGTACGGCGCCGACACGGTGCGCCTGTTCTCGATGTTCGCCGCGCCGCCGGAGCAGTCGCTGGAGTGGAACGAGGCCGGCGTGGACGGCATGGCGCGGTTCCTGCGCCGGCTGTGGGCGCAGGTCCACAAGCATGTCGCCGACGGTGCCGCCCCGGCGCTGGATGCGGCCGCGCTGGGCGCCGAGCACAAGGCGCTGCGGCGCAAGACCCACGAGACCATCGGCAAGGTCGCCGACGATTACGGCCGCCGCCACAGCTTCAACACCGCCATCGCCGCGGTGATGGAGCTGACCAATGCGCTGGCCAAGTTCGACGACGCCGGCGACCAGGGCCGCGCGGTGCGCCAGGAAGCGCTGGAAGCGGCGGTGCTGCTGCTCAACCCGATCACCCCGCATGCCAGCCACGCGTTGTGGCAGGCGCTGGGACATGCGCCGACGCTGCTGGAAGACCTGCCGTTCCCGCAGCCGGACCCGGCCGCGCTGGTGCGCGACGCGCTGACCCTGGCGGTGCAGGTCAACGGCAAGCTGCGCGGCACCATCGAGGTCGCGGCCGACGCCCCGCGCGAGCAGATCGAGGCGCTGGCCCAGGCCGAGCCGAACACCGCCAAGTTCCTGGAAGGCCTGAGCATCCGCAAGATCATCATCGTGCCGGGCAAGATCGTGAACCTGGTGGCGGCGTGAACCGCGCCGCCGCGGTCGCACGCGTTGCCGCGGCGCCAGCGGCGGCGGCGCCGTCGGCGCGCGCTTCGGCACGTCTCAACCCTCGTTCACGCGGCATCGGGCAGGCTAGCCGCCTGTTGCCGCGCCCAGCCGGCTCCTCCAGACTGTGTCCATGACCCGACTCCTGCTCGCCCTCGTCCTCGCGACGACCCTGACCGCCTGCGGTTTCCATCTGCGCGACAAGCTGACCCTGCCGGCCGGCACGCCCTCGGTGAAGGTGGTCTCCTCGGCGCCGTACAGCGAGCTGGTGAAGCTGCTCGAACGCGGCCTGCGCGCCGCCGGCGCGGAGATCGCGCCGAAAGAGGTCAACACCGGCGTGGCGCGCCTGGAAGTGCTGTCCGAGCGCTGGGGCGACCTGCCGATCGCGCTCGATGCCGAAGGCCGTGCCCAGGAATACAGCCTGCGCTATGCGGCGATCTTCGTGTTCCGCCGCGCCGACGGCAGCGTGCTGGTGCCGCAGCAGGTGATCGAGCTGTCGCGCGACTACGTGTCGCCGCCGACCGACGCCACCGGCACCACCACCGAGCGCGAGATCCTCGCCGACGAACTGCGCCGCGAGATGTCGGCCTCGATGCTGCGCCGGATCGACAGCGTGGTGCGCGCCGAAGTGCGCAACGGCAAGAACGTCAACGAGGCGCCGCCCGCCGCCACCGGCACGCCGGTCGAAGGCAAGCCGGCCACCGGCACGCCGCCGGCGACCTCGCCGCAGCCTTGATCCGCCGGCCACCGCCCGCCGCCCGCCGCTCGCCCGTAGCGGGCGATCCGCTGGCGGCGCGCAGCGACAGGCCCTAGGCTGCCGCCATGGAATTGCGTCCCGAACAGCTCGTCACCCAGCCGGCCGCGCAGCCGCTGCATCCGGTCTACCTGATCGCCGGCCCGGAAACCCTGCGCGTGCTCGAGGCCGCCGACGCGGTGCGTGCGCGTGCGCGCGCCGAAGGCATCGGCGAGCGCGAGGTGTTCGACGCCGATGGCCGCGATTTCGACTGGAGCCAGCTGTATTCCAGTTTCAATGCGCCGAGCCTGTTCAGCCCGCGCCGGCTGATCGAACTGCGCTTGCCCAGCGGCAAGCCCGGCAAGGAAGGCGGCGAGGTGATCAGCGCGTTCTGCGCCGACCCGCCGCCGGACGTGGTGCTGCTGATCACCTGCAACGAATGGAGCAAGGCGCACCAGGGCAAGTGGGCCGACGCGGTCGGCCGGCTCGGGGTGATCGCGGTGGCCTGGGCGATCAAGCCGCACGAACTGGGCGACTGGATCGAGCGCCGCCTGCGCAGCAAGGGCCTGCGCGCCGATGCCGGCGCGGTGCAGCGCCTGGCCGAGCGGGTCGAAGGCAATCTGCTGGCCGCCGCGCAGGAGATCGACAAGCTGGCGTTGCTGGCCGACGGGCAGAGCCTGGACGTGGCGGCAATGGAGTCGCTGGTCGCCGACGCCGCGCGCTACGACGTGTTCCGCCTGGCCGAGGCCACCCTGGCCGGGCAGGCGCCGGTGGTCGGACGCATGCTCGCCGGGCTGCGCGCCGAGGGCGAAGCGGTGGCGGCTCTGCTGCCGATCCTGATCAAGGAACTGCTGCGCACCGCGGCGCTGGCCAAGGTCCAGGCGGTCGGCGGCAACCTGGCCGCGGAGATGAAGGGGCAGGGCATCTGGGAGTCGCGCCAGGCGCCGTTCAAGCGCGCCCTGCAGCGGCATGCCGAACCGCGCCGCTGGGAGCGCTTCGCCGCCGAAGCAGGACGCATCGACCGCATCGCCAAGGGCCGCGCCGACGGCGACGCCTGGATCGCGCTGGAGCGCCTGCTGCTGGCCATCGCCGAGGCGCGGGCGGTGCGGTTGTTGGTGGTATGACGGCCGGGATTGGGGATTCGGGATTCGGGATTGGCAACAGCGGCGATCCCGTGGCGTCGGATGTCCGCGCAGAAGTTGCCGCCGTTGACGAATCCCCAATCCCGAATCCCCAATCCCGGCCTCTCAGCCTGATCTACGGCGGCACCTTCGACCCGATCCACAACGGCCACCTGGCGATCGCGCGGGCGGCGCGCGATGCGTTCGGGGTGCCGGTGCGGCTGATGCCGGCGGCCGATCCGCCGCATCGCGACGCGCCGGGCGCCAATGCCCGGCAGCGCTGCGAGATGCTGGCGCTGGCGATCGACGGCGAAGCCGGGCTGTTGCTCGACCGGCACGAACTGCAGCGTGCGCTGGCGCAGCCGGGCGTGGCCTCGTACAGCATCGACACGGTGCGCGAACTGCGCGCCGAACTCGGCGCCGCCGCGCCGCTGGCGCTGCTGATCGGCGCCGACAGCTTCGTCGGCTTCAACGCCTGGCGCGACTGGCGCAGCCTGCTCGACACGGCGCACCTGGTCGTCGCCGACCGTGCCGGCAGCGGCTGGGAACGCGCCTTGCCGGCCGAACTGGCGCAGGCGGTGGCCGGGCGCTGGGCGGCGTCGCCGCAGGCGCTGGCCGGCGCGCCGGGCGGCCTGTTGTGGTGCCTGCGGCAGCCGCTGCGCAGCGAATCGGCCAGCCAGGTGCGCGAGCGCATCGCCGCCGGCGGCGACTGGGCGGCGCTGGTGCCGGCCGCGGTCGCGGACTACATCCGTGCCGCCGGGCTGTATGCGGCGGCCCTCAGCGGCGCCCGCGCCGACTAGCTGAATACGCGTCTTCGCGTAGTTCCCTATAATTCGCCCATTCCATCGAGTTCGCACCTTTGTCCAGTCAAGCCCACGTCATCAAGACCCAACTGCCCAACCCGCCGCCGTCGCTGCCGGTACTGCTCGCCCACGTCCGCAACGCGCTCGACGAGCTCAAGGCCAAGGACGCGGTGGAAATCGACGTGCGCGGCAAGTCCAGCGTCACCGACTACATGATCGTCGTCTCCGGTACCTCCACCCGCCACGTCAAGTCGATCGCCGACGAAGTGATCAAGCACGCCAAGAAGCTGGACGTGATGCCGCTGGGCGTGGAAGGCGAGCGCGAGGCCGAGTGGGTGCTGGTCGATCTCGGCGACGTGGTGGTGCACGTGATGCTGCCGCGGGTGCGCGAGTTCTATGCGCTGGAGCGGCTGTGGACGGTCGGCGACCAGCCGCCGAGCGACGCGGACGACGACGCGCGCGATGCCTGATCCGACGCCCCGGCGCGACGACGCGCCGGTGGCGGATGCAAGCCCGGGCCTGACCCTGTCGGCCGCATTGCCGGGCGCCGGCAATGCGCTGCGCAGCGCCGCCGGCGAGCGCTTCGACAGCCTGGTGGTGCAGCTGGAGCGCAGCCGCGGCGAACTCGCCGCCTGGCGCGAGGCCTTGCCGCGCTGGCAGCAGCGCTTCCACGAACAGGTGCAGCCCTTGCTGCAGCGGCGCGACCAGTTGCACGTCGAGCGCGTGCTGGCGCTGGATGCGGCGGGCATGGCGCAGAAGCTGGGCAAGAGCGACCGCGCCGCGCTGTCGGCGCAGCTCTGCGCGCTGATCGAGCCGTTGATCGACGAGGTTGGCCTGCATGACCTCAAGCCGCTCTACGACCGCCATGCGGAAACCTCCTACGACGAACGCATCGCCGCCTCGGATGCGGCGCTGCGCGGGTTGATCGCCGCGCATTTCGATGTGGACGCCGATGCCCTGCCGTATCTGGCATCGCCGCAGGCGTTGTTCGAGCGCCTGCAGCAGCGCCGCCGGCAGACCCAGGTCGCGGCGGTCGCACGCAAGGCGAAGAAGGCGCAGCGCGCCGCCTCGGCGGCGCCGGCGCCGGCGTTCGATCCGCAGACCGCGTTGCGCGAGGTGTACCGCAGGCTGGCCGCGGCGCTGCATCCGGACCGCGAGGCCGATCCGTTGCAGCGCGAGCGCAAGACCGCGCTGATGCAACGGCTCAACGCGGCCTATGCCGATGCCGACCTGCTCGGCCTGCTCGAATTGCAGTTGCAGGCCGGCCAGCTCGACGCCGCCGCGCTGGCGGCGATGGCCGAACCCCGCATCGAGCGCTACAACCGCATGCTCGGCGAGCAATTGCAGGCCACCCAGGACGAGCTGCGGCGGATCGATGCCGCGTTCAAGGCCGACTACGCGGTGTTCGGCACGCGCCGGCTCAAGCCGGAGCGCTTGCATGCGGCGATGGCCGAGATCAAGCGCGCGCTGCAGGACGAGATCGACGAACTGGCCGAAGACCTGCGCGAACTGCGGCAGGCGCCGACGCTGCGGCATTGGCTCAAGCGGCAGCACCCGCAGCCGCCGCAAATCTCGCGCGAGGCCATGCTGTTCCAGGCCATGCTGGACGACGCGCAGCGCGACGAGTAGCGCGCTGCAGGCAGGTGGACGTGCGATGGCGGGCGGTCTGCCCATGGCGCGCTATGGGCGCGGCCGGTAAAAGCGGTCGCGGCTGAAGCCGCTCCTACAGGGAGGGCGGTTGGCTCCACGATCAGGGCGCGACAGCCGCGCGCCGATCGCCAGGCCGCGCCGCGGCTATCATGCCCGCATGAAATGCAGACTCATCGCCACCGGCGAACGCGCGCCCGCCTGGGTCGCGCAGGGCTTCGCCGAATACCGCAAGCGCCTGTCGCACTGGCTGCCGCTGGAACTGGTCGAGATCGAACCGGGGTTGCGCGGCAAGGGCCGCGACGCGCAGCGCGCGATCGAGGACGAAGGCCGCCGCGTGCTCGCCGCGCTGCCGAAGAACGCGCTGGTGGTGGCGCTGGACGTCCCCGGCAAGCCGTACAGTTCCGAACAGCTGGCGCAGCGCATGGAACACTGGCGCGGCCAGGGCCGCGACCTGGCGCTGCTGATCGGCGGTCCCGAAGGCCATTCGCCCGAGGTGCTGGCAGTGGCAAGCGAATCCTGGTCGCTGGGTCCGCTGACCCTGCCGCACATGCTGGTGCGGCTGGTGGTGGCCGAACAGCTGTACCGCGCCGCGGCGATGCTGGCCAACCATCCCTACCATCGCGCATGACCGCCAGGCTCGCCTGATTCGCCCCGCGCCTGCACGACGCGCCAGCCGCGCGTCGCCCGCGGCGCCGGCGCGACGCCGGCAACGCAATCGCCACGCGACTTGCGCAGGGTCGGCACAAACAAAAAAGCCCGGGCGCGCGCCCGGGCTCTTCCGTGTATCGCAACGCGTTCGATCAGTTGAACGTGTACTTCGCGCCCACCGTGAAGTAGCGGCCGACCGCGCCGCTGAAGTGCAGCGGGTTGTAGTTGACGCCGCCGTAGGTGGACGGATCCAGCGGCGCGATCCGGTCGAACACGTTCTGCACCGAGGCGTTGAGTTCGAACGCCTCGGTGACGTTCCAGCGGCCGGACAGGTCGAAGGTGGTGAACGAGGCGATCTTCTCGACCGGGCTGCCGTCGGCATAGAACGCCAGGTAGTCGCCGCCGCGGCTGTCCTTGTTCTCGATGCTGGCGATGTAGTTGACCACGCCGCTGACGCTCCAGCTGCCCTGCTTCCAGGTGCTGCCGACGTTGACCCGGTCCTGCGGGGTGCCGATGCAGTTGGTCACGTCGCAGTTGCCGTGGGTGCCGACGTAGTCGTAGGTGGTGTCGCCTTCGGTGCGCTCGAACTTGAGCAGGTGGCTCCATTGCGCGTCCAGCTCCAGCTGGCCCGGACCGATGACGAAGGTCTGGCGGATGTCGGTATCGATGCCGCGCACGCGCGAGGAATTGGCGTTCACGTAATCGGTGTTCACCGCCAGGATGGTGCCGCTGTTGGCCACGCCGCCGATGTCGTTGCTGTCGCGCAGGACGTCGCCGGCGAGGATCGCGTCGCGCGTGTTGCCCTGCGCGATCTCGTTGGTGCGCTTGATTTCCCACGCGTCCACGGTCAGCGAGGTGCTGGCGGTCGGCTGCAGCACGAAGCCCACCGAGTAGCTCTTGGACTCTTCCGGGGTCAGCGCCGAATTGGGGCGGGTGATGATCGCCACCGAGCGCGCGGTGCATTCGTTGGCCGGATCGATCGCACAGCGGATCGGGTCGACCGCATTGGAGAACGCGGCCAGGCCGCCGTCGCCGTTCTCGGCCGGGTTCGGCGCGCGGAAGCCTTCGGCGTAGCTGGCGCGCAGGGCGATCCAGTCGGCCGGCGTCCACTTCACCCCCAGCTTCGGCGTGGCCTTGCTGTCGCCGCTCTCGTACTTGTCGTAGCGCACCGCCGCCGACAGTTCCAGCTGCTCCAGCACCGGCGCCGACAGCTCGGCATAGGCGGCGTAGACGTTCTGGGTGCCGTCGTAGGACGAGTAGCCCAGGCCGATGATGTCGCCGATGTCGGTGTAGGTCTGCGGGGTCAGGCTGTTGCTGGTGCGGCGCCATTCGGTGCCCAGCGCCAGGCCCAGCGGGCCGCCCTGCAGGTCGGCCAGGCTGCGCGAGACGGTGAAGTTGAACATGTCCAAACTGGACTTGGCGCGCGCGCTGATGGTCGGCGAGATGTAGTCGTACAGCGCCTGCGAGTTCAGCCCGGCGTCGTCGCCGATGCGCCAGGTGCCGGCCGGGCAGGCCGGGTTGCCGAGCACGCACCGCACCGCGCTGTAGCGCAGGAAGCCGGTGCGCTTGTTGACCAGGTCGGTGCCCGAATGCAGGTAGGCGGTGTCGTAGCTCCACTCGCCCCAATTGCCCTTGACCCCGGCCAGGAAGCGGTTGAACTCGTTGGTGTTGTCGGTCACCCGCGGGCCCACGTCCCAGGCGCTGTAGCGCAGGCGCGCAGCGTAGGGCAGCGGGTTGTCGGGATGGCCGGCGTAGAGCACGGTGGCGCCGGCGCCGCTGTTGGCATTGACCGGGCCGCCGGGATAGCCCCAGCCGCCGGACACGCCCGACGGGGTGTTGGAGAACACGGTTTCCTTCTTCGAGTAGCCGATCTCGGTGTAGATCTCGCCGCCCTCGCCGAAGGCGAAGCTGGCGCGGCCGAACACGTTGACGTACTTCTCCTCCGGGCTCAGGTCGCGGTATTGCTGGACCGCATCGCCCAGGCAGCCCTGGGCCTGCGCGGTGGCGTCGGTCTGGCCGGGGATGGTGCTGACGCTGGCGCAACCGGGCAAGGCCACCAGTTGCGGCGTGGCCGCGTTGTTGAACACCGAGCCGTTCGGGCCGGCGCCGCCGGCGGTGCCGCCACTGAGATAGGCGCCGGTGATGAACTGTATGTCGGCAGGGTCGTAGCCGTAGCGGCGGATGTCGCCGGTGCCGATCCACTTGCGGTCCTTGCGGTCGCTGATCTTGATCGCGTCGGACTTGCCCACGTCCAGACTGAAGAACGCGTTCCAGCCGTCGTTGGCGAAGTTGCCGGTGCCGGCGGTCAGGGTCGCCTTGCGCGCGTTGCCGTCGCTGTCGCCGGACATGCCGTAGGAGCCGCGCAGGATCGCGCCTTCGAAGTCGCTGCGCAGGATGATGTTGACCACGCCGGCGATGGCGTCGGAGCCGTAGATCGCCGAAGCGCCGTCCTTCAGGATGTCGATCCGCTCGACCGCGTCCAGCGGGATGGTGCTCAGGTCGGTGAACACCTTCTGGCCGTCGTCGGCCAGGCCGTAGGTGGCCATGCGCCGGCCGTTCAACAGCACCAGAGTGGAGCCGGCGCCCAGGCCGCGCAGCGAGATGCCGGCACCGCCGCCGGCGAAGCCGTTGCCGAAGCTCTTGGGAATCGAACCGGCGCCGTCGGAGGTCAGCGTCTGCAGGTATTCGGCCACCGTGCTCTTGCCGGTACGGTCGATTTCCTGGCGGGTGACCACCTGGACCGGGGACGGGGTCTCGGTGTTGGTGCGGGGGATGTTGGAGCCGGTGACGGTGATGCGGTCGAGGTTGGTGGCCGCTTCTTGTGCGAATGCGGGGGTTGCCGCGGCGGTCGCGAGGGCGCTGCTCACGCACGCGCACAGGACAAGGCGGCGGGTCGCACGCCGTTGCTGCTGGATGTTCACAGTTTCTCTCCTAACTGGAAACGCGAGTTGTACGGCTAAAAATCGCAAGGGCGCCGACCTGTCCCGGTCGGACGCGTGCCATGTACTTGCAGGTATTGTGAAATTTCAGTGAAGCCTGGCGATGCAGCCGTCCCGTCGCGGGGTGTCGCAGCGGGACGGACGCAGCTACCTCAACGGCCCAGGGAAAAATCCACCGGGACCAGTCCATAAGCCTGAACCGGCACTCCTTGCTGCAGTGCGGCATGGAACTTCCAGCGCTTCAGCACCTGCTCGCGCGCGGCCTGGTCCAGGATCCGGTGGCCGCTGCTCTTGGCGATACTGACCTCCAGCGGCTGGCCGTCGACGCCGACCAGCACGCGCAGCAACACGCTGCCCTGCAAGCCGTCGCGCAGCGCATCGCGTGGGTAGGGCGGGGCCGGCGCACGCAGGTACTGCAGCTGCATGCCGGCGACCGGTGCGCTGACCTGATCCGGCGGCACGCTCGGCTCGGCCGCGGTCGGGGCCGGATCGGCGGCCTCGGCCTGCATCGGCATCGGGCTGGTGTCGGCCAGCGGCGCCTGCACCGGGGTCGGGACCGGCACGGCGGTCGGCACCCGCGGCTGGGTCATGGGCCGCTTCTCGGGCTGCACCGTGGCTTGCGGCGGCGTTGGAGTGACCGGAACCACGATCGGTTGCTGCCAGGTGGGTTGCGGCTTGGCCGGCTCCTGCGGCGGTGCCACGTGCGAGAGCGGGATCAGCAACAGCAGCATGGCCAACAGGTGCAGGCCGATCGCGGCGCTGAGCGCCAGGATCCGCGACAGGTCGATACCGAACGAGGGAGCGGGGAGTTGCGTGCGAACCATGATCCACCTCCATGATGAAGTGCGTCTTGTGGACTTGCGGTACGACCAAACGCGCCAGCGCGGCGGACGGGGTCGATGCGGCACCCGCCCGCGCCTCCGACATTGCGCCTGTTGCCGTCGCCATGGCAAGCATCGCCGGCGGACCCGCACGCCAGACCGGCGCCACGGCATCGCATGGGCGCAGAAACGACGACGGCGCCCGCGGGCGCCGTCGTCGGCAAGCTGGTGCGGGCCGGGCTTACTTGCCCAGTTCGAACACCACGTCCAGGTTGACCGACACGCTGCTTTCGCCGGTCGCCACCGGGGTGCTGTCCATCTCCGCCTTCATCGCCATCGTGCGCATCATCGGCATCGGGCGCACGCCGCCGCCGCTGCCTTCGGAGATGCTGACGATGCGGCGCACGCGCAGCCCCAGCGACTTGGCGTAGGTCTGCGCGCGGGACTGCGCCTTCTTCAGCGCATCGACCCGGGCCTGGTCGTACAGCGGTTCCGGATCGTCGATCTCGAAGGTGGGGCCGTTGATCTGGTTGGCGCCCTGCGCGGCCAGCGCGTCCAGCACCTTGCCGAGCTTGGCGATGTCGCGCACTTTCAGGTTGACCGAGTTGCTGGCCTGGTAGCCGAGGATCTGCGGCGCCTGGTTCTCGACGTACTTGTACTGCGGGCTGAGATTGATGCCGCTGGTCTGCACGTCCTTGTCGGCGATGCCGGCGGCGCGCACCGCGGCCAGCACCTTGGTCATCTGCTCGGCGTTCTGGCGCATCGCCGCGGCGCTGTCGCTGGCCTGGGTGACCACACCGGCCGATAGCGTGGCCACGTCCGGGGCGTGCCTGGCCTCGGCCTGTGCGGCGATGTTGAGCAGGGTGCCGTCGGCGGGCACGGCATAGCCCGGTGCGGCGGTTTGGGCATGGGCGGTCATCGTGCCTCCTAGGGCGAGGGTCAGGGCCAGCAGCAGCGGACGGATGGAGGGTGCACGCATTGGAGGTTCTCCTTGAAAGTGAGGCGAGGGTGTTGCCGCGACGATGAACGCGTCGTGATTCGGAGCGGGGTCGAGTGTGCGCCTCCGGAATTAGCGATCGTTCAGTCAGGCCCGCCGGGTTATCCTTCAGCCATGCTGTATCTCGCTTCCCGTTCCCCCCGCAGAAACGAACTGCTGACGCGCCTGGGCGTGCCGTTCCGGATCCTCGATCTGGAGGTGCCGGAGGTGCGCGCGGCCGACGAATCTGCGCAAGCCTATGTGCGCCGCGTGGCCTTGGACAAGGCCCGCGCCGGCATGGCGCAGCTGGCCGGTGCGGCCGATGCGGTGGTGCTCGGCGCCGACACCGAGGTGGTGCTGGACGATCGCGTGTTCGGCAAGCCGGCCGACGCCGCCGACGCGGCGGCGATGCTGGCCGCGTTGTCCGCGCGCACCCACCAGGCGATCACCGCGGTGGCGCTGGTCGCCGCGGCGCGCGAGGACGTGCTGCTGGTGCCGACCCAGGTCAGCTTCGCGGCCTTGTCGGCGCAGGACATCGCCGACTACGTGGCCAGCGGCGAGCCGATGGGGCGCGCCGGCGCCTATGCGATCCAGGGCGGCGCCGAGCGCTTCGTCAGCCGCCTGGACGGCAGTTATTCCGGGGTGATGGGCCTGCCCCTGCACCAAACTTCCCAACTGCTGCGCGCCTTCGGAGTGCTTTGATGTCGCAAGAGATCCTGGTCAACGTCACACCGCGCGAGACCCGGGTGGCCGTCATCGAGAACGGCATGCTGCAGGAACTGCACATCGAGCGCGGCTGGCGCCGCGGGGTGGTGGGCAACATCTACAAGGGCCGGGTACAGCGGGTCATGCCGGGCATGCAGGCGGCGTTCGTCGAGGTCGGGCTGGAGCGCGCGGCGTTCCTGCACGCCAACGACGTGGTGCGGCCGGCGCCGGTGGCCAACGGCGACACCGACGAGGCGCCGCCGCTGCCGGTGGCGGCGGGGGTGCCGATCGTGGAGCTGCTGCGCGACGGCCAGGACATCGTGGTGCAGGTGGTCAAGGACCCGATCGGCAGCAAGGGCGCGCGGCTGACCACGCAGATCAGCATTCCCTCGCGTTACCTGGTGCTGCTGCCGCAGTCGCGGGTGATCGGGGTGTCGGCGCGGATCGAGGACGAGGCCGAGCGGCTGCGCCTGAAGACCCTGGTCGCCGACCTGGCCGCCAGCCACGGCGGCTTCGGCTACATCATCCGCACCAATGCCGAGGGCCAGCCGGCCGAGGCGCTGGCCGAGGACATCGCCTATCTGTCGCGGGTCTGGAACGTGGTCGAGCGGCGTGGCCGCGACGGCGCTCCGGCCAGCATCATCTACGAAGACCTGAGCCTGCCGCTGCGCGCGGTGCGCGACCTGATCCGCAAGGACGTGGAGAAGGTCAAGGTCGATTCGCACGAGACCTTCGAACGGCTGCAGGCGTTCGTCGCCAAGTACATGCCGATCCTGGCCGAGCGCCTGGAGCTGTACACCGGCGACCGCCCGATCTTCGACCTGTACGGCGTGGAGGACGAGATCGCGCGCGCGCTCGACAAGCAGGTGCCGCTGAAGTCCGGCGGTTACCTGGTGATCGACCAGACCGAGGCGATGACCACCATCGACGTCAACACCGGCTCGTTCCTGGGCCAGCGCAACCTCGAGGAAACGGTGTTCCGCACCAACCTGGAGGCGGCGCAGGCGGTGGCGCGGCAGCTGCGGCTGCGCAACCTGGGCGGCATCATCATCATCGACTTCATCGACATGGACGACGCCGAGCACCGCCGCCAGGTGCTGCGCACGCTGGAAAAGGCCTTGTCGCGCGACCACGCCAAGACCACGGTGTACGAATTCTCGCCGCTGGGCCTGGTCGAGATGACCCGCAAGCGCACCGTCGAGAGCCTGGAGCGGCAGCTGTCCGAGCCGTGCCCGGAATGCAGCGGGCGCGGTTCGATCAAGACCGCCGAAACCGTGACCTACGAGATCTTCCGCGAGATCACCCGCGCGGTGCGCCAGTTCGACGCCGCGCGGCTGCTGGTGATCGCCTCGAGCAAGGTGGTGGCGCGGATCACCGACGAGGAATCCTCGGCGGTGGCCGAGCTGGAGGAATTCCTCGGCAAGAGCATCCGTTTCCAGGCCGACGAGCAATACCTGCAGGAGCAGTTCGACGTGGTGTTGTTGTGAAGCCGGGATTCGGGATTGGGGATTGGGGATTGGTTGAGCGGCGTGATCGCACCCGGTTGCTGTCCGCGCGCGTCGCTTTGGCGTTTGCGAATCCCCAATCCCGACTGCCCAATCCCCGCCGTTGATGCCTACCCCCCTGCGCCGCCGCCTGCGCCTGGCCCGCCGTTTCGCGTTCTACGCGGTGGCGATCGGGCTGGTGTGCGTGGCGCTGGTGGTGGGGGCGCTGAGCCAGGCGCTGCCGTTCGTGGAGCGGCATCCGCAGCGGATCCAGGCCTGGCTCAGCGAGCGCGCCGGGCGCCCGATCCAGTTCGACCGGGTCGAGACCGCGTGGACCCGGCGCGGTCCGCTGCTGCGCCTGGATGGCTTGCGCGTGGGCGCCGGCGATGGCGTGCGCGTCGGCCAGGCCGAGGTGCTGGTGTCGATGTACGCCGGCCTGTTGCCGGGCCGCTCGTTCACCGAGCTGCGCCTGCGCGGACTGGCGCTGACCCTGCTGCGTGGCGCCGACGGCACCTGGTCGGTGCAGGGCCTGCCGACCACCGGGCAGGGCGGCGATCCGCTGGACGCGCTGCAGGGCCTGGGCGAGCTGCAGGTCATCGACGGCCGGCTGGCGGTGCATGCGCCGGAACTGGGCGTGGAGGCGACGTTGCCGAAGATCGACCTGCGCCTGCGTGTGGACGGCGACCGCCTGCGCGTCGGTGCGCAGGGCTGGATCGATCCCAGGCAGGCGCCGCTGACCGCGGTGCTGGACATGGACCGCCGGCGCGGCAACGGCCAGGCCTATGTGGCCGCGCGCCCGGCCGAACTGGCCGGTTGGTCGGGGCTGCTGCAGGCCGGCGGCATCCGCGTCGACGGCGGCACCGGCCAGGTGCAGGGCTGGGCGCAGTTGCAGCGGCATCGGATCGTCGGGGTCAGCGTCGAGGCCACGCTGCGCGACCTGCGCCTGAGCCGCGGGGGGGGGGGGGCGGGGGGCGCGGCCCCCCCACGGCTGCAGACTGCGTTCACCACGCTGCGCGCCACCGCGCGCTGGCGGCAGATCGACGGCGGCTGGCGGCTGGATGCGCCGCAGTTGCAGATCGGCCAGGCGGGCCAGCCGATGCAGCGCCTGGACGGGCTGACCGTGGCCGGCGGGCGCCGCTTCGCGCTGCTCGGCGAACACCTGGACCTGGCGCCGCTGCTGGCGGTGGCCGCGCTCAGCGACGGCCTGTCGCCGTCCCTGCGCGCCTGGCTGCACGCGGCGCGGCCGCGGCTGCAGCTGACCCAGGTGGCGCTGACCGGCCGCGCCGGCGGGCCGCTGTACGGCCAGGGCCGGCTGAGCGCGCTGGCGTTCGCGCCGGTCGGGCAATCGCCCGGCGTCAGCGGCCTGCGCGGACGCTTCGAGGGCGACGCGCAGGGCGGCGAGCTGGTGCTGGATGCCGCCAGCCCGGTGCGTTTCGACTGGCCCAGCGGGTTCGGCGTGCCCCACGACGTGCAACTGGCCGGGCGCATCGTGGTATTCCGCGACGGCGAGGACCTGCGCGTGGCGACGCCCGCGCTGCGCGTGCAGGGCACCGACTACGGCGCCGACTTCCGCGGCGGGCTGCGCTTCCAGGCCGACGGCTCGCGGCCGTGGATCGAAGTGGCCGCCGAGCTGCAGGACGCGCCGGTGGTGGCGGCGAAGAAATTCTGGGTGCATTCGAAGATGAGCAAGGCGGCCACCGACTGGCTGGACGCCGCGCTGCAGGGCGGGCGCCTGCGCGGCGGCCGCGCGCTGGTGTCCGGCGACCTGGACCAGTGGCCGTTCGTCGACCACAACGGCCGCTTCGAGGCCAGTGCACGGCTGGACGACGGCAAGGTCCGCTTCCAGCGCGAATGGCCGGCGGTGGAGAAGGTGGACGCCGATGTCGTGTTCATCGGCAATGGCTTCCAGGTCCAGGGCCGTGGCGAGATGGGCGGGGTGCCGGTGGAACGGCTGTCGGCGACCTTGCCGGACTACAAAGAGGGCCAGCTCAGCGTGCTGGCCAGCAGCCGCGCCGAAACCGGGCAGCTGCTGGCGATGCTGCGCCAGAGTCCGCTGCGCAAGCGCTATGGCGACACCCTCGACGCGCTCAGCGCCTCCGGCCCGGCCGACGTCAGTTTCGACCTGCTGCAGCCGTTGCGCCGCGACGTGGGCGTGCATCATCTGCGCGGCAAGGTCGAACTGCTCGGCGCGCACATCGCCGACCGCCGCTGGGATGTGGCCTTCGACGACATGCGCGGCAGTGCCGACTATCGCGATACCGGCTTCGAAGCGCCCAGACTGGCGGTGCAGTACGCGGGCCATGCCGGCGAACTGGCGCTGCGCGCCGGCGATGGCGTGAGCGATCCGCAGCAGGCCTTCGAAGCGGCGCTGAGCGCCTCGGTGGACGCCGACGAACTGCTCGACCGGGCGCCGGAAATGGCTTGGCTCAAGCCGTTCGTGCAGGGCCGCTCGCGCTGGAACATCGGTGTCGGCCTGCCCAAGACCGCCGATGGCGGAGTGCAGCCGCCGAGCCGTCTGCAGCTGCATTCGGATCTGGTCGGCACCCAGCTGTTGCTGCCGGCGCCGATGGACAAGGGCGTGACCGCGCCGCTGGCGACCTCGGTCAACGTGCCGCTGCCGGTCGGCAGCGGGCGCATCGAGGTGGCCTTCGGCAAGCTGATGGCGCTGGTCGCGCGCAGCCAGAACGGCAAGACCGGGGTCAAGGTGGTGATGGGCAGCGACCACGTGGCCGAGGATCCGCCCAGCAGCGGCCTGACCGTGAGCGGCCGCACCGCCTCGTTGAACGCGATCGACTGGATCGGCCTGGTCAGCGGCCCGGATCCGAACAAGTCGGCCACGCCGGGCGCCGAAGACCCGATGCCGCTGCGCCAGATCGACGTGCTGGCCGACCACCTGCTGCTGCTCGGCGGCGTGTTCGACAACACCCGGCTGCGGCTGCAGCCGCAGGCTGACACGGTGGCGGTGCATCTGGACGGACCGGCGTTGGCCGGGGAACTCAGCGTGCCGAGCAAGGAGGGCGGGGTGCTCGGCGGCCGCCTGGCGCGGGTGCACTGGCGCGCCGCGCCGGCGGCGAGCGCGCCTGCGGCCGCGGCCGCGGCGCCGGCCAACGCGGCATCCGATCCCACCCCCGCGGCCGCGGCTGCGGCGGTGCGGCCGCTGACCGAGGCGATCGATCCGGCCTCGATCCCGGCGCTGGCGCTGGACGTGGACGACCTGCGTTTCGGCGCGATGAACCTCGGCGCCGCCTCGCTGCGCACCCGCAAGCTGAGCGACGGCATGCAGGTGGACCAGCTGCACCTGCGCTCGGACAAGCAGAAGATCGACATCAGCGGCGACTGGCGCGGCAAGGGCGCCACCGCGCGCACCCAGCTCAGCGCCAACGTGGACAGCCAGGACCTGGGCGAACTGATGCAGAGCCTGGACTTCGGCGGCCAGGTGCGCGGTGGCGAAGGCACGCTCACCCTGCGCGCCGCCTGGCCCGGCGATCCGGCCGGGTTCCAGCTGGCCACGCTGCAGGGCCAGCTCGACGTGGCCGCGCGCAATGGCCAGCTGCTGGAACTGAACCCCGGTGCCGGGCGCGTGCTCGGCCTGCTCAGCGTGGCGCAGCTGCCGCGCCGGCTGATGTTCGATTTCCGCGATTTCTTCTCCAAGGGCTTCGCCTTCAACCGCATCGACGGCCAGGTCCAGTTCGGCGACGGCGTCGCGCGCAGCGAATCGATGCTGATCGACGGTCCGGCCGCGGAGATCAAGGTGCGCGGGCAGGCCGACCTGCGCGCGCAGCAGTTCGACCAGACCATCGACGTCAATCCCAAATCCGGCAACCTGCTGACCGTGGTCGGCGCGGTCGCCGGCGGCCCGGTCGGCGCGGCGGTCGGCGCCGCCGCCAACGCGGTGCTGGGCAAGCCGCTGGGCGCGATCGGCGCGCGCACCTACCGCGTCACCGGCCCGTGGAAGGATCCCAAGGTGGAGGTGATCGAGCGCGAATCGGCGCGTCCGCCGGCGCCGCCTGCGGCGTCCAGAAGTCCCTGAATCGGCGCCTGCGCCGTACCGCCGGCGCTTGCGCTGAGCATCCCCGTCCCCCATGTTGAGCCCCATGACCGAAAACGCCCTCAGCCTTGCCGAAACCCGCCTGTTGCTTCCCGCCGGCCTCGATGCCACCAGCCTGGAGCGCGCCTTCGGCACGCTGCTCGGCCCCGGCATCGACTTCGGCGACCTGTATTTCCAGCATTCGCGGCGCGAGAGCTGGAGCGTGGAGGACGGCATCGTCAAGGACGGCGCCCATTCCATCGAGCAGGGCGTGGGCGTACGCGCGATTTCCGGCGAAAAGACCGGTTTCGCCTATTCCGACGACATCCACCGCGACGCGCTGCTGGCCGCGGCGCAGTCGGCGCGGGCGATTTCCCGCGACGGCGGCGCGCAGCCGGCGCAATCGCTGCTGCGCGGCAACGGGCGCGCGCTGTATCCGGCGCTGGACCCGGTGGACGGCATGGGCAACGACCTCAAGGTCGAGATGCTGCGGCGCCTGGACCAGTTCCTGCGCGCCGCCGACCCGCGCGTGCAGCAGGTGATGGTCGGCCTGTCCGGCGGCGTGGACACGGTACTGGTGGCGCGCAGCGACGGCGTGCTCGCCGCCGACGTGCGTCCGCTGGTGCGGCTCAACGTGCAGGTGATCGTCGAGCAGGACGGGCGCCGCGAGTCCGGCTATGCCGGCGGCGGCGGCCGCTACGGCTACGAAGTGCTGTTCGCCGACGGCCGCCCCGAAGCCTTCGCCAAGGAAGCGCTGCGCCAGGCGCTGGTCAACCTGGAGGCGGTGCCGGCGCCGGCCGGGGTGATGCCGGTGGTGCTGGGTCCCGGCTGGCCCGGCGTGCTGCTGCACGAAGCGGTCGGCCATGGCCTGGAAGGCGACTTCGCGCGCAAGGGCACCAGTGTCTATGCCGGGCGCATCGGCCAGCGCGTGGCCTCGCCGGGCGTGACCATCGTCGACGACGGCACCCTCGACGGCCGCCGCGGCTCGTTGAACGTGGACGACGAAGGCACGCCGACCAACTGCACCACGCTGATCGAAGACGGCGTGCTGGTGGGCTACATGCAGGATTCGCTGAACGCGCGGCTGATGGGCGTGGCGCCGACCGGCAACGGCCGCCGCGAATCGTTCGCGCACCTGCCGATGCCGCGCATGACCAACACCTACATGCTGGCCGGCCAGCACGATCCGGAAGAAATGATCCGCTCGGTGAAGAAGGGCCTGTACGCGGTCAATTTCGGCGGCGGCCAGGTCGACATCACCAGCGGCAAGTACGTGTTCTCGGCGACCGAGGCCTACCTGATCGAGGACGGCAAGGTCACCGCGCCGGTGAAGGGCGCCACCCTGATCGGCAACGGCCCGGAGACGATGCAGAAGGTGCGCATGATCGGCCACGACCTGGCGCTGGACGAAGGCGTGGGCGTGTGCGGCAAGGACGGGCAGAGCGTGCCGGTCGGCGTCGGCCAGCCGTCGCTGCTGATCGACGGGCTGACCGTGGGCGGGACGGCGTAGGAGCCGGGAGTGGGGATTCGGGATTCGGGATTCGGTAAAGCCGCGCGCGGTGGCTGTGGCGATGCCGATGCGTTTGGTCGGCGTCGCCGCCCCGCGTGCCGAAGCGGTCGCGGGTGCGCAACCGTGCGGGGCCGGCGCCGCCGCGGCTCAGTCGCGCGCGTCGTCCTCGAACGCGTCGTCGTCTACTTCCTCGAGTCCCGAGTCCCCGGTCCCGAGTCCCGCACCCTCCAATACCAACTCGCGCAACTCCCGGAACAACTCCCGGTAGGCGTGCGGCGGCTTGTTCTTCAGTCGCTCTTCCTTGGCGTTGCGGATCAGCTGGCGCAGGCGCTGGCGGTCGGCCTCGGGGTAGTCGCCCAGCAGTTCGGACAGCGCGCTGTCGCCGTCGGCGAGCAGGCGCGCGCGCCAGTCCTCGACGCGGTGGATCGCCGCCACTTCGCGGCGCGCGCCGTCGCTGTTGGCGTCCATCGCCTCGCGGATCGCGTCCAGGGTGGCGTCGTCCTCGCGGCGCATCTGCTTGGCCAGGAACGCCAGCTGCCGCTTGTGCGCGATGTGCGAGGTGATGCGCTTGCTTTCCTCGATATGCGGGATCAGCGACTCGGGCACCGGCAGCTTGGCCAGCTGCGCCGGGGTCAGCGCCACCAGCTTCTCGCCCAGGGTCAGCACTTCCAGCGCCGCGCGGCGCTGCTGGCTGCGGCTGTCGCCGCGGAATTCACCGGTGTCTTCGTCGCGTCCGCGCATCGTCGTACTACTCGATCAGTCTGAAACATCAAATTAGAAAGTCCGGCCATGGATGGCCGGGCTCTTGCGAAGGAATCGCAAAATTCCAAGTCCGGCCATGGATGGCCGGGCTGTTGCGAAGGAATCGCACAATTCCAAGTCTGGCCATGGATGGCCGGGCTCTTGCGAAGGGACTCGCACAACAAGGATAAAGCATTGAACGCGATCACTTCCGAACTGCGCCGCGACGACAGCCTGGAACGCCTGGAGCGCCTGTCCGGCATCGCCGAGCGGCTGCTGGCGCGGGCGCGCGAGCTGGGCGCCAGCCAGGCCGAGGTCAGCTGCAGCGAAGACCGCGGGTTGGACGTCAACGTGCGCCTGGGCGCGGTGGAAACGGTCGAGGCCACCCGCGACCGCGGCATCGGCGTCACCGTCTACTTCGGCCAGCGCAAGGGCAGCGCCAGCACCGCCGACCTGCACGAGTCCAGCCTCGAGGCGACCGTCGCCCAGGCCTGCGCGATCGCCCGCTATACCGAGGACGACGTCGCCTCCGGGCTGGCCGACGCGGCGCTGATGGCGCGCGACATGCCCGAGCTGGACCGCTGGCATCCGTGGGCGCTGGAGGCCGAGGAGGCGATCGAGCTGGCGCTGGCCTGCGAGGCCGCCGGGCGCGAGGCCGACCCGCGGGTGGCCAATTCCGACGGCGCCTCGGCCGGCAGCAGCGAGAGCCTGTCGGTGTACGCCAACTCGCACGGCTTCGTCGGCCGCGAGCGCAGCACCCACCATTCGATCGGTTGCGCGCTGATCGCCGGCCACGGCGACGGCATGCAGCGCGACCATTGGTACAGCAGCGCGTTGGCGCGCGAGGATCTCGAACAGCCGGCGGCGATCGGCCGCCGCGCCGCCGAGCGCACCGTGGCCCGGCTGCAGCCGCGCTCGCTGCCGACCGGCGAGCTGCCGGTGCTGTTCGCGCCGGAGATGGCGCGCTCGCTGGTCGGGCATCTGCTCGGCGCGGTGTCCGGCGGCGCGCTTTACCGCCGCGCCAGCTTCCTGCTCGACAGCGTCGGCAGCCGCCTGTTCCCGGAGTGGTTCGCGATCGACGAACTGCCGCACCTGCGCCGCGGCCTGCGCTCGGCGACCTTCGACGGCGAGGGCGTGGCCACCCGTGCCGCGCCGCTGGTTGCCGGCGGGGTGCTGCAGCGCTACGTGCTGGGCAGCTATTCGGCGCGCAAGCTCGGCCTGCAGACCACCGCCAACGCCGGCGGCGTGCACAACCTGCAGGTGGCGGCGAACGCGGACGATCTGGCCACGATCGCCGCCGGTATCCCGCGCGGCCTGCTGGTCACCGAGCTGATGGGCAACGGCGTCAACCCGGTCACCGGCGACTATTCGCGCGGTGCCGGCGGCTTCTGGATCGAGAACGGCGCCATCGCCTACCCGGTGGACGAGGTGACCATCGCCGGCAACCTGCGCGAGATGTTCCAGCGCATCGAAGCGGTCGGCCGCGACATCGACGTGCGTTCGCACGTGCACATCGGCGCGGTGCTGGTCGGCAAGATGACGGTGGCCGGCAACGACTGAGGCCGTCGCTCCCCGGTCCGGACCGAAACTGGGCGAACGCGACCACCGCACAGGCATGCGCGCCGGGGCGCCGGATCCGACCGCATCGGCGCCGCAGCGCGCAGTGGCGGTGGCCGCGCATCTGTCGATGTGGCTGGGCGCGTTCGCCGCGGCGAACGTGCATCTGGTCTACATGCTGTACGCGCTGCTGTGCCTGTGGGTGCCGCCTGGCTGCCTGTGGCTGGCGACCAGGCGCCGCCGGCCCTTCGCCGCTGCGCATTGCGCGCAGGCGCTGGCCCTCGGCGCCAGCCTGTCGCTCCTGTGCGCGCTGCTGGCGCCGGCGTTGCCGGTCGTCGTTGCGGGGCTGCTTGCGCTGCCGCTGCTGATGCTGGTTATGTTGGCCAGCATGGGGTCTGACCTGGCCGCCACCGTTGCGGCCGTGTGCGGCCGCCGCTACCGCCATCCCTTGCTGCCCTGGGGTGGCGACTGAGCAGGCGCCACCCCGGCGTGGGGGCCGGATCACTTGACAGGTTCGCGCGGGCCACCGAGAGTGGCGCGCGAAGCGCCTTGCCCACTCACCACCATAAGGAAAGGAATACCGATGAGCGAATTCGACAACGTGACCGCACCGCCGCCGCCGCCGGCTGCTGCCGGTCCGCAGGAAGACCGCACGGTCGCCTTGATCACCCATCTGTCGGGCATCATCGCCGGCTTCATCGTGCCGCTGATCATCTGGCTGATCAACAAGGACAACCCGGCCAAGTCGTTCCTCAACGATCAGGCCAAGGAAGCGCTGAACTTCCAGATCACCGTCGCCATCGCCTACGTGATCTGCGTGGTGCTCAGCGTCATCGTGATCGGCGGGCTGCTGATGCCGGTGGTGTGGGTGGTGAACCTGGTGTTCTGCATCCTGGCCGGGATCAAGGCCAACGAAGGCGTGGCCTACCGCTACCCGTTCGCGCTGCGCCTGATCAAGTAAGCGCGCGGTCCGGTTCGCGAAGAAGGCCCGGCATTCGCCGGGCCTTTTTTATTTCGGCCGCTCGGCAACCGGCGGTTCAAGGCCAAGTCCCGGTGTCGCTGCGACAGCCGCGGCCACGAAGTCCATCACCGCGCGCACCGGCGCAGATCGGCGCAGGTCGCGGTGCACGACCAGCCAGATATCGCGCGAGAACATGTTTCCCGCGTGTTCCAGTCGCAGCATCGCGGGGTCTGCGTCGCCCAGGAAGCACGGCAGGCCGGCGACGCCGGTCCCGGCCCGCGCCGCGGCCAGATGACTGCCGATGTCGCTGAGTTCGCAGCCCACCGTCCGCTTGCCGGCGATGTCCAGCAGCCACTGTTGCTGCGGCATGTCGGCGAATTGCGCGTCGTAGGCGATGAAGGTCCAGTCCTCGGGGCGGTGCGCCGCCGCGTAGTCGCGGCTCGCGTACAGCGCGAACGGCATCTGCGCGAGCCTGCGCACGACGCTGCTGGCTTCGGTGGGGCGCACCAGCCGCAGGGCGACGTCGGCTTCGCGCCGGCTGAGCGAGACCTGCTGCGCCTGCGCCAGCACCGACAGGCGGATGCCGGGGTAGTCGCTGCGGAAATCGGGCAGCCGCTGTGCCAGCAGGTGCGTCACCAAGACCGGCGGCGCGCTGAGCGTCACCGTTCCACTCAGCGGCGTGTGGTCGGCACGGACCAGGCGTTCCGCGGCGAACGCGGCCGCTTCCATCGTTTTGGCGTGTTCGTAGAGATGCGCGCCCAGGGCGGTCAGGCGGCAGCAACGCGGCAGGCGCTCGACCAGCGCAGCCTGCAGCTCGGCTTCCAGCGCGGTCAGCCGGCGGCTGACCGTGGCATGGTCCACCTGCAGGGCGCGGGCCGCGCCGGACAAGGTGCCGGCACGCGCGACCGCCAGGAAATGACGAAAGTTCTCCCAATCGAACATCTGTGCGTTTTCTCCAGGCTGGCTGGCGATTTTAGGGAATTTGCGCGGACACCGGTGCCGCCTAGCATGCAGCGTCATCGCATTTCGGACGCATTCCATGGCTTCGCCTTCTCCCTCCGCGCGTGGCACGTTGCTGGCGGCCGCGCTCGGCTTCGTGGTCGTGCTGCTCGATGTCAGCGTGGTCAACGTGGCGCTGGACGCCTTGCGCCAGCGCTTCGCCACCGACGTGGCCGGCCTGCAATGGGTCATCAACGCCTATACGCTGGTGTTCGCCGCCCTGCTGCTGAGCAGCGGCGCGCTCGGCGACCGCTACGGCGCGCGGCGGATCTTCCTGCTCGGCTTCGCGGTGTTCACCCTGGCATCGGCCGCGTGCGGCCTGGCCGGCAGCCTGCCGCTGTTGATCGCCGCACGCTTGGTGCAGGGCCTGGGCGCGGCGCTGCTGGTGCCCAATTCGCTGTCCATGCTGCAACAGGCATTCCCGGACCGCGAGCGGCGCAGCCGCGCGGTGGGCTGGTGGGGCGCCTGCGGCGGCATCTCGCTGGCGGCCGGGCCGGTGCTGGGCGGAGTGCTGGTGACCCACCTGGGCTGGCGCAGCATTTTCCTGCTCAACCTGCCCATCGGCGCGATCGGGATCTGCCTGACGCTGCGCCATGTCGCCGCGCATGGCGGCAGCCATCGGCGCAGCCTGGACTGGGGCGGGCAGGCGACGGCCATCGTGGCGTTGGCGGCGATGACCATGGCCTTGACCGAAGCCGGCCCGCTCGGCTGGGGCCATGGCCTGGTCCTCGGCAGCCTGCTGCTGGCAGTCGCGGCGGCGCTGGGGTTCGTCTGGATCGAGGCGCACAGCGCCGCGCCGATGTTGCCGTTGCCGCTGTTGCGGATTCCGACCTTCGCCGTGGCCTCGGTCGCCGGCGTGGTGGTGAACTTCGCCTATTACGGGTTGATTTTCGTGTTCAGCCTGTTCTTCCAGATCCAGCAGCAGCTCTCGCCGCAACTGGCGGGGGTGGCCTTCCTGCCGATGACGCTGGTGCTGATGGCGGTCAATGTGCTGGCCGGCCGCCTGATCACCCGCATGGGCAGCCGGCGCTTGATGGTCGCGGGGTTGCTGCTGGCGGCGCTGGGCTACGCGCTGCTGCTGCCGGTCAGCATCGATGGCAGCTATTGGCGCCTGGTGGTGCCGATGCTGCTGGCGGCCAGCGGCATCGCGCTGATGGTGCCGACCATGACCAACGCGACGCTGTCGTCGGTGGACGCGTCGCGCGCGGGGATCGCCTCCGGCGTGCTCAATTCCGCACGGCAGGTGGGCGGCATGCTCGGCGTGGCCATCTTCGGCTACCTGATCCGGGATACCGCGGCCGCGGCCTTCATGCGCGGCATGCATCTGTCGATCGGCATTTCCGTGGCGTTGCTGCTGTGCGGGAGCGTGCTGTGCTGGTTCGGCATCCGTCCGGAGCGTCCGACGGTGTGACCGGGTCCGTGGTGCCGCCGCGGCCTGTGCGTGGTTCCTGGCCCACGATCCGCTCTTCCGGCGAGCTCGCGCGGCAGGTTGCGGCTGCGGCGGGTCAACCTGGCCTGGTGTCGCGCGTTTGCATTACCGATGCCGAACCGGAGCGCCGCATGATCCGTCGCGAAACCCTGAGTGCCGCGAACCGCTTCGGTCTGGGCGCGCGCCCCGGCGAACTGGCGACCATCGACGATCCGCACGCGTGGCTGGCCGCGCAGGTGCGCGCGGCGCCCGCTGCCGGTCCCGCCATGCAGGGCTTGCCCGACAGCCTGGACTATCTGCGCCGCGAAGCCGACTACCAGCGCGAACGGCGCCAGGCGCGGATGCAGGCGCCAGCGGATGCCAAGCCCGCGCAGCAGGCGGCGCGCGGCCTGTACCGGCAGGCGCAGGCGCAGGAACTGGCGGCGCGCTACGCCGTCGCGGTCGCCAGCGCGGACGGTTTCGCCGAGCGCCTGGTGCATTTCTGGTCCAACCATTTCGCGGTCTCGGTCGACAAGCGTGCGGCCGCGCTGTACGCCGCGCCGATGGAGCGCGAAGCGATCCGCCCGCAGTGCATGGGCCGTTTCGCCGACCTGTTGCTGGCGGTGGAGCGGCATCCGGCGATGCTGCGCTACCTGGACAACGCCAATTCGATCGGTCCCGACTCGGTGCTGGCGCAACGCGCGCAGCGCCGTGCGGCGCGCCAGGGCCTGGATGCGCCGCCGCGCCGGCCCGGCCTCAACGAGAACCTGGCGCGCGAGATCCTGGAGCTGCATACGCTGGGCGTGGACGGCGGCTATACCCAGGCCGACGTCACCGAGCTGGCGCGCGCGATCACCGGCTGGGGCGTGCCGACGCCGCGCGATTTCGAACAGGGCGCGCCCGATCGCGCCTTCGTGTTTCGCGCCCCGGCGCATGCCGCCGGCAGCCGTCAGGTGCTGGGCCGGCGCTACGCCGAGGCCGGGCTGGAGCAGGGCGAGGCGATCCTGACCGCATTGGCCGGGCACCCGGCCACTGCGCGGCATGTGTCGCTGAAGCTGGCGCGGCATTTCGTCCATGACGATCCGCCGCCGGCGCTGGTGCAGCGCATGGCCGACGCCTGGCTGCGCAGCGATGGGCATTTGCCCAGCGTGTACCGGGCGCTGATCGACAGTCCGGAGGCTTGGAGTGCGCAGGCGCGCAAGTTCAAGCCGCCGCAGGATTTCGTGCTGTCGGCGCTGCGCGCCGGCGGCGAATGGCCGCAGGCGCCGGCGCAGCAGAAAACGGTGCTCGGCCTGCTGATGCGCATGGGGCAGCCGCCGTTCACGCCGCGCTCGCCGGCCGGCTATGCCGATGTGGCCGCCGAATGGAGCGGGCCGGATGCGCTGTGGAAGCGGGTGCAGGCGGCCGAGGCGCTGGCCGGGCTGGTCGCACCCACCGATCCGCTGGCGCTGGCCGGCAGCGTGTTCGCCACCAGCCTGGACCAGGACACCGCCAGTGCCTTGCGCCGCGCCGAATCGGCGCGCGACGGCGTGGCCTTGCTGCTGGCCAGCCCGGCCTTCCAATGGCGCGCCTGAGCGGCGCGTCGCGCACCACGATCGCGGAGAACGCCCGATGCAACTGACACGCCGCCGTTTTCTCGCCGCCAGCGGTGCGGCCACGTTGTTGAGCCTGTGGTCCGGCGCCGCTCTGGCCACGCCGGGCGCGCAGACGCGGCTGCTGGTGGTGCTGCTGCGCGGCGCGCTGGACGGCCTGCATGCGCTGGTGCCGCAGGGCGATGCGGACTACGCGCGGCTGCGCGGCGCGCTGGCGCCGCCGCAGACCCTGGCGCTGGACGGCAGTTTCGCGCTGCACCCGGCGCTGGCCTTCGCCCACGAACTGTATGCGCGCAAGCAGTGGCTGCCGGTGGTGGCGGTGGCGCCGCCGTATCGGCAACGCTCGCATTTCGAAGCGCAGGACTGCCTGGAAAACGGTACCGCGCGGCCCAGCGGCGCCTCCAGCGGCTGGCTCAACCGGTGTGCGGCGGCGCTGCACGGCGCCGACGCGCTCTCGGTGAGCACGGTGACGCCGTTGATCATGCGCGGTCCGGGCGCGGTCAGCAGTTGGTCGCCGCCGTTGCCGACCGCGGTCAATCCGATCCTGCTGCAGCGGCTGCAGCCCCTGTACGCCGCAGATGCGCAACTGGCCGACGGCTTCGCGCGCGCGGTGCGCGGGCAGGGCATGCAGGTGGACAGCGTCAAGGGCGGGCAGCTGCCACAGGCGATGAGCGCCGCCGCCAGCTTCATGGCCAAGGCCGACGGCCCGCGGATCGGCTTCGTCGAGGATTCGGGCTGGGACACGCACGGCAACCAGGCCACGGTGCTGCAGCGCAAGCTGGCCGAACTCGATGCCGGAGTGCGCGCGTTCCACGATGGCGCCGGCGCCAGCTGGGAGCGCAGCGTGGTCGCAGTGGTGACCGAGTTCGGGCGCACCGCGGCGGTCAACGGCACCGGCGGTACCGATCACGGCACCGGTGGCGTCGCCTTCCTGGCCGGCGGCGCGATCCGCGGCGGGCGCGTTGCCGGCGACTGGCCGGGGCTGTCGCCGCGGGCCTTGAACGAAGGCCGCGATCTGCGCGCGACGGCCGACTTGCGCGGCCTGTTCAAGCATCTGTTGAGCGCCCACCTGGGCGTGTCCGAAGCGGCGCTGGAAACGCAGGTGTTTCCGGGCAGCGGTGCGGTGCGGGCGATGGAGGGACTGGTGGCGTCGCGCTGAGAGGGCATGCCGACGCTGCACGTCGACGCTTCCGATCCGTGGTCGCATGCACGACAAACCGGCCGCCGCTCGGCATCCGATGCGGCGGCCATCACCTCGTACTGCGCTGCGACACCGGTGCCGGCATGGGCTGCCGGCACCGGTCGCGCGTGCGCTGCGTGCGGCGCCAGGCTCAGTTCTGCGCCGGGGTGTTCTCGGCGAAGTACTCGTGGCTGTCGGCGTTCTTCACCGCGCGCGCCGGGTTGCTGGTGGCCAGGTTGCGCGCCGCGCTCTGGCCGTAGGCATAGTCCGAGGTGCCGGCGACCACGGTGAAATGGCTCATCTCGTGGATCAGCGTGCCGGCCTTGGAGTCGGTGCCGGTCAGCGGCGCGCTCCAGAACGCGTTGCAGACGTAGATCTGGTACGGCTGATTGGCGTAGACGTAGGCGTAGGAGCTGTCGCTGCAGCCGCAGTTGATGGTGACCTGGCCGTTGTTCTGGTCGATCGCCGCATCGATGTTGACGAAGTTGGAGGTAGCGGTGCTGTAGCGGCTGGCGTTGTACGCGCCGAACCAGGAGGTGTAGCGCGCGCCGGTGCTGCCGCCGTTGAGATAGGTCTTGGCGTTCTGCGAATAGGTGCGCGCCGAGTTCACCGCGCTGCCGATGGTGCTGATCTGGCTGCTGCTGCACGAGGCGTAGTTGATGCCGTTGACCACGGCCTGCGGACCGGCCATCAGCTCGTTGCGCACCGCGCGGCCGCGGCCGTCCAGCCACAATGTCAGCGGTGCGCTGGACACGGTCTGCGCCTGGCCGTCGGCGCGCTGCATCCGCTCGCCGTCGGCGAATGCGGCGTACTGCAGCGACGCGTTGAGGTGGATGGTGTAGTTGCCGCTGCGCGACAGGTCGTAGGCGTTGGCCAGGTCGATCTGCGCGTGCCGCGCTTCGCCCGGCTGCAGGGTCACGTAATCCTCGGCGCGCGGCGCGGCGCGCTTGACCAGTCGCCCGACGTAGTCGACCGTGCTGCCGTCGCGTGCGATCTCGAACAGGCTGGCATCGAGTTCGCCCAGCGGCAGCTCCCACCTGGGCACGCGCGCCACGCGCTCGCCGGTGTTGCGCACGGTGACCGCGACCTGGCCGCGGTACTGGCCGTCCGCGTCGGCGACCGGCGCCAGTTCGACCTGCAGCGGCGTGGCGGTGCGCGACAGCTGCGATTGCGCAGTGGCCGCCGACATGAGGCCGACCAGGCTGAAGCCGATGGCTGCCGAGATCAGGGATACGTGTTTCATGCAGGCTCTCTCCGTCGAAAAGGGGGTGCCCGTGCGAGGGCGTATGCAAACTAGCCCGACGATCCGCGGGCAACCGGCGTTTGCGCGTTTGTCTGCGATTCCGTCCAGCGAACCGGGCGATCGGTCCCACAAACGACGTTCGCGCGCAGACGCGGCGCAGCGATTCGCTGCAGAACGCGCGTGTAGCGCCTCGCATCGCGTGTTCGCCCGTGCGCTTCCGGTTTGCCGGTGCGCATGCCGATGCTAGAGTCGGGCATTCGCGCCTTGGGAGAGGGGATGTCATGGGAGTGCTACGGCTGTTGCTGGCTGCTGCATTGGGTTCGCTGGCAGCGGTTGCCGCGGCGCAGCCTGCGGTCCGCGAGATCGCGCTGGACGTGCAGGGGCCGACTTCGCCGCGCGATCGCTTCTACGACCTGTCGGTGGGTTCTGACTATCCGGGCACGCTGCTGCGCGAGGACAGCCTGGCGCAGCTGCGCACGGCCCGCGACGAACTGGGCTTCCGCTATCTGCGTTTCCACGCGATCTTCCACGACGTGCTCGGCACCTACCGCGAGGTCGATGGGCGCCCGGTCTACGACTGGAGCAAGATCGACCAGCTCTACGACCGCATGCTCGGCATGGGCATCCGTCCCTTCGTCGAACTGGGCTTCACTCCCGAGGCGATGAAGACTTCCGACCAGCAGATCTTCTACTGGAAGGGCAACACCTCGCATCCGCAGCTGGACAAGTGGAGTGCGCTGGTGGACGCGTTCGTGCGCCATGCGCGCCAGCGTTACGGCGAGGAGGAAGTGCGCCGCTGGTACTTCGAGGTCTGGAACGAGCCGAACCTGGCCGGTTTCTGGGAAGGCGCCGACCAGTCCGCGTACTTCGCGCTGTACGCCGCGACGGCGAAGACGATCAAGCGCATCGATCCGCAGCTCAAGGTCGGCGGACCGTCGACCGCGGGCGCGGCCTGGGTTCCGGAGTTCATCGCGCATGCGCATGCCGCCGGCACGCCGCTGGATTTCATCGCCACCCATACCTACGGCGTGGACGGCGGCTTCCTCGACGAGAAGGGCGAGAGCGACAACAAGCTGTCGCCATCGCCCGATGCGGTGACCGGCGACGTGCGCCGCGTGCGCGAGCAGATCCAGTCTTCGGCGATGCCGGGGCTGCCGCTGTACTTCACCGAGTGGAGCGCCAGCTACAACCCGCGCGATCCGGTCCACGACGCCTACCTCAGCGCGGCCTACATCCTGAGCAAGCTCAAGGCAGTCGAGGGGCTGGCGCAGGGCATGAGCTACTGGACCTACAGCGACCTGTTCGAGGAACCGGGCCCGCCGACCGCGCCGTTCCAGGGCGGCTTCGGCCTGCTCAATCCGCAGGGCATCCGCAAGCCGGCGTACTTCGCCTACAAGTACCTCAATGCGCTGGGCGAGCGGCAGCTGCGCACTACGGATGCACAGAGCTATGCGACCTACGACGGCGGCGTGCTGAAGCTGCTGGCCTGGGAGTTCGTCACCCCGCAGCAGGACAAGAGCAATCGCCCGTACTTCACCCAGGTGCTGCCGGCGGCCGCGACCGCGCCGCTGCGCTTGCAGCTGCGCGGACTGGCGCCGGGCACGTATGCGCTGGCGATCCGCCGCACCGGTTTCGACGCCAACGATGCCTACAGCGCCTATCTGCGCATGGGCTCGCCGAAGGCGCTGAGCGCGCAGCAGCTGCGGCAGCTGCAGGAGCGGACGACCGACACGCCGGAACTGCGCCGCGTGCGCGTCGGCAAGGACGGCAGCGCGCAGGTGGACGTGGCGATGCGCGCCAACGATGTGGTACTGGTCGAGTTGCGTCCGCGCTAGCGCGCGGGTTTTCGCGCCGATTGGCAGCGCGCGCCTGCAACCTGTAGGAGCGGCTTCAGCCGCGACCGGGTCGTTCCTGCCTGGGACAGCTCCGGTCGCGGCTGAAGCCGCTCCTACAACGTGCCAGCGCCTAGTCGTGCTGGAGGGCTACCGATGGAATCCGCCGCGACTGAAGTCGCTCCCACGTGAACCTTCAGCCCGAAGACACCTAACCTATCCGATCCTGCCGCTGCCTCTGTCGCGGCTGAAGCCGCTCCTGCAGTGGCTTACAGGGAGCGGCTGGATGGACTCAGTGCGAGCGATCCACCGCCAGCCGCGCCAGCGCCGCCAGCGTGTCGGCGCGGGCGCCGTGGCCGTGCAGGCTGTCGCGTATCGTCGCCGCCAGTTCGGTGAGCTTGGCCTTGGCGCCGTCCATGCCGAGCAGCGCGGGATAGGTGGACTTGGCCTGTGCCGCGTCCTTGCCGGCGGTCTTGCCGAGCTGCTCGGAGCTGGCCTCGATGTCGAGGATGTCGTCGCGCACCTGGAACGCCAGGCCCAGCGCGCTGGCGAAGGTATCCAGTTGCGCGAGCGCGGCGGCATCGGCACCGCCGGCCAGCGCGCCCAGGCGCACGCTGGCGCGGATCAGCGCGCCGGTCTTCAATGCGTGCATGCGCTGCAGCTCGGCCAGCGGCTGCACCGTGCCGGTGGCGTCGATGTCCAGCGCCTGGCCGCCGCACATGCCGGCCGCGCCCGCGGCCTCGGCCAGGGTCTGCAGCCAGCGCACGCGTAATGCCGCATCGGCCGCGTCGGCACCGGCCAACAGCGCGAAGGCCAGGCTCTGCAACGCATCGCCGGCCAGGATCGCGGTGGCCTCGTCGAAGGCGATGTGTACGGTGGGACGGCCGCGGCGCAAGGCGTCGTCGTCCATCGCCGGCAGGTCGTCGTGGACCAGCGAATAGGCGTGGATCAGTTCCACCGCCAGTGCCGGCGCGTCGAGTCGGGTTTCGTCGGCGGCGAACAGCGCGCCAGTGGCGTAGACCAGCAGCGGACGCATGCGCTTGCCGCCGCCGAGGGTGGCGTGGCGCATCGCCGCGTGCAGGCGCTGCGGCGCGGCGGCGGCACTGGGAAGGTGCGCATCCAGGCCGGCTTCCACGCGCTGGCGCCAGCGCGCGAACGCGGCGTCAGCCGCCATGGAGCGGGGCGGGATCGAACGGCTCGGCGCTGTCCGGCTGCTCCGGATCGCTGAGCAGGCGCACGCGCAGTTCGGCCTGTTCCAACGCCTGCTGGCACTGCCGGTACAGGCCGACGCCGCGCTCGTAGGCGCTCAGCGACTGCTCCAGGCTCAGGTCGCCGGTTTCCATCTTCTCCACCAGCACTTCCAGTTCCTCGAGCGATTGCTCGAAGCGGGCGACCGGGGAGGCTTCTTCTAATGACTTCTTGGGCATCGCGGAAGTGTGCGCGGCGCCGGCGGCAGGGTCAATGCGAGGCGGGTGACGATGGCGTGGCGGCGCTGTCCAGTACCAGCCGCGCGTGCCGTGCCTGCAGCCAGGCGTGCAGCGGCGCGGCGACGATCCGGTCGCCGGCGGCGAGCAGGCGCTCGGCGTCGAACAGCAGCGGCAGGCGCGCGCGCTGCCAGGGCGGCACGGCGCGCTCCTGCAGCAGCTGCTTGAGCGCCTGCGAGTGGACGCGCCCGGGCAACAGGATGCGTTCGCCGCCCTGGCGCAAGCGCACCAGCAGCGGGGCGTCGAACACCAGCGGGGTGTCGGCGAGCAGCCGCAGGCGGCGGCCGTCGGGCAGCGCCAGCGGTGCGCGGCCGTCCCACTGCGCCTGCCAGTCGGCGGGCAGCGGCGGCGGATCGCGTTCGGCGTACAGCGCCTCGCGCCAGCTGCGCAGCGTCGCGCCATGCCAGGCGAACTGCGCGGCGGCGTCGGCACGCGCGTGCAGCAGCGTGCGCTCGATCGCCATCAGGCCGGCAGCCGGCAGCGGCGGCAGGCCGGCTTGCGCGATCCAGCGCCGCAGCACGCGCGCACGGCGCGGCGCCGGCAGTGCGCGCAGCTGCGGCAGCAACAGCGGCGCGGTGGCGTCGGCGCGCAGCGCCTCCAGCGCGGCCTGGTCGCCGTCGTCCAGCAGCGCGCCGGCCTCGCCGCACAGCTGCGCGCTGCGCGCCAGCGCGGCATCGGCATGCGGCCAGCGCTGGCGCAGCAGCGGCAACACCTGCAGGCGCAGGAAGTTGCGGTCGAAGTCGGGGTCGGCATTGCTCGGGTCTTCGACCCAGCGCAGCGCGTGCCGCTGCGCATAGGCGTGCAATGCGCTGCGCGGCAAGGCCAGCAACGGACGCCACAGCATGCCGTTGGCGAAGCTGCGCAGCGGCTGCATCGCCGCCAGTCCGTCCGGGCCGGACGCGCGCAACGCGCGCAGCAGAAATGTCTCGGCCTGGTCGTCGCGATGCTGCGCCAGCGCCAGCCACTCGCCTTCGCCCAGCACCTGGGCGAAGGCTGCGCGTCGCGCCTGTCGCGCCGCCGCCTCCAGGCCGTGGCCGCTGTCGCGCGGGACCTGCACGTGCAGCACCTGCAGCGGGATCGCCAGGGCGGCGCAGCAGGCGGTGCAGTGATCGGCCCATGCATCGGCGTCGGCATGCAGGCCGTGGTGCACGTGCAGCGCGCGCAGCCCGGCGCGTCGGTACTGCGGCTGTCGCGCCAGCGCGTGCAGCAGCACGCTGGAATCCAGCCCGCCGCTGAGCGCGACCAGGACCGCCGCCGGCGCCGGGTCGGGCAGGGCGGCGCTCACGGCGCAGGACGATGCGATATCCGAATGGGGCTTCATCGCGTCACTTTAGAGGCTGGCGGCGTGGCCGCGAAGCATGCTGCGGACGGTACGTCGCGGTCGCGCAGCGGATTGCGCTGGAGGCGGCGGCGAAGGGTGGCCTGGATCGCGACCATGCGCTTGTATCGCCGCCCAACCCAATCCAACCCGACCCGATCCGATCCGATCCGATCCGATCCGACGTGGCCGCGCTCGGCATGCGGCGTATCGCCGCGCTGTCGGTGTCGGTGTCGGTGTCGGCAGGAGCCTGCAGCCGATCCTGTCGAAAACGGCAGCGGCAACCGGCTGCCGGTTGTCGAGCGCCTGGAGCAGGGGCTCGGTGCCGTACCGCAGCGCCGCGTCCGCGCGCCGTGGCGGGTTGCGGCTCCTGTCACGTTCGACGGTACGCGGCGGCCGCGCCGCAAGCTTCGCTCCGCGCCAGTGGCGCGGGCGCTGCAAAGGGGATAGGGGCGCAGTCCGCCGCCCGCTTTGTCGGTGGGCCGACGCGGTCGGATGCGCTCAGGGCTGCGGTTCGGGCACTTCGCGGTTGTTGCGGTCGATGGCGTACCAGCGCCCGCCCTCCATCGGCGTATGCCCGTCGCCATCGGGCGTGCCGCGGCGGCAGCCGTCGCAGACCCGGGCCACGCCGTTCTCGAACGGCCAGGCGAAGTCGTGGACCGGCGGGATCACTTCGCGCAGCTGCCGGTCGTAGAAACCGATGCGGCCATGGAAGATGCCGCGGGTGAGGCCTTCGGCGAAATAGTCCGGGCCGCTGTCCCAGAGGATCACCGGCAGGCTGCTGCCATCGGCGCGCACGTAGTAGAACTGGTCGCCTACGGTCAGCACCGACAGGCCATCGGCGTCGAACTGCAAGCCTTGCGCTGTCCGCGGCGAAAGCCGCAGGCGGCCATCGGCCGCGACGCGGCAGCCGGGCACGATGGCGCGGTCGGAGTTCGGGTCGGCGATCCGGCATGCGCTGTCGGCCTGCGCCCAGGCGGCCGGCGCCGCCGCGAGCGCAGCCAGCGCGACCAGCGCCGCCGCCCGCCGCCTTGCCTTCATCGCGTGCCGCTGCCGCGCCAAACTCACTTTGCGGTGGCGCCGGCAGCCTCGGCCACGAACGCGTCCGGCTTCGGCAACTGCACCGGCACGCCGTCGCCGTTGCAGGTGCCGGCCTGGCACAGGCGCCCACGCAGCTTCGGCGTGGCCTGCACGATCACGTGGTAGATCACGTTCTCTTCCAGGCTGCCGCGGAACGCGTCGCTGCCGGGGCCGCGCGCCCAGATGCCGACGTCGTCGCCGCCATGGGTCTCGGCCTTGGTCGGTACCAGCGCTTCCTGCATGAAGTCCGGCTGTTCGGTATCGACGTGGGTCAGGTCGGGGCGGCCCTTGACCGGTTCGAAGCTGCTCGGCGCATGCGGGAACTGTTTGATGCCGGCCGGCTGCTGGTTGCTGGCGCCGGTGTAGCCGGGGCCGTTGGCGTAGCTGAGCGTGGCGTACGGCTGGCCGTTGCCGTCCAGCGCCAGGTCGCCGGTGTTGGCGTCTTCGCCGCTGGTGCCGCGCACCTTGCCCAGGATCGGGTTGCCGCGCTGCGGGTAGCCGACGAAGTTGAGCGTGTGCGAATGGTCGGCGGTGACGACGATCAGCGTGTCCTCGGCCGAGGTCGCCTCCGCCGCGGCCTGCACCGCCTGCGACAGGGCGATGGTCTCGTCCAGCGCGCGGTAGGCGTTGCCGGCGTGGTGGGCGTGGTCGATGCGGCCGCCTTCGACCATCAGCACGTAGCCGTCCTTGCCGCGCGACAGGGTGCGGATCGCGGCGCGGGTCATCTCGGCCAGGCTCGGGTCGCCGGCCGCGCTCTGGTCGCGGTCGTGGTCGAACTGCATGTGGTCCGGCTCGAACAGGCCGAGCAGCGCCGGCGCGTTCTGCGCCGCTTCCAGCTGCCCGCGATTCCAGACGTAGGCGCCCTGCGGGTGGCGCTGGCGCCATTCGCCGACCAGGTCGCGGCCGTCCAGGCGCAGGCCGACCTTGTCGTCGTATTCGGGATCGCGCTGCTCGACCGTGGTGAACTGGCTGCGGCCGCCGGCCAGCATCACCTGCGGGCCGCGGCCGTAGCGCGCGCTCACCATCTGCTGGGCGATGTCGCGGCAGCCTTCGGCCACCGCCTTCTCGGGCAGGTCGGTGTCGCTTTCCCAGTTGCGTTCGGGGGTGTGCGCGTAGGTCGCCGCGGGGGTGGCGTGGGTCAGCCGGGTGGTGGTGACGATGCCGGTGTTCAGGCCGGCGCTGTCGGCCAGTTCCAGCCAGGTCAGCAGCCGCTTGCCGAGGCTGTCGGCGCAGGCCTCGCGCTTGCCGGCGGACACGCCGATCGCGCCCATATGGGTCTTCACCCCGGTGGTGATCGAGGTCATGGTGCCGGCCGAGTCCGGCGTCTGCGAATCGGTGTTGTAGGTCTTGCTCAGCGCGGTGGCCGGAAACGCCTCCCACGACAGCTGGTTCTCCTCGCCGGAGGCGCCCTTGCGCTGGCCGTCGAGGATGCGCGCGGCGGCGACCGTGGTCAGGCTCATGCCGTCGCCGAGGAACAGGATCACGTTCTTGGCCTTGCCGCGCATCGCGCCGTTGTTGGCGGCCTTGGCCGCGCCGCTGCGGTACCACCAGTCCGGCGTCTCGCCGCCGGGATGGGCGACGGCCGGCACGGCGATGGGCGCGATGGCGGCGCTGGCAGGTGCGCGCGGCGCACTGGCGCAGGCCGCCAGCAGCAGGGTGGAAGCGGCGGCGAAAGCGGGAACGAGATGGCGCATGCGAGGAACGGCCCCTGGGCACGAAGTCCTGCGCATTATGCCGGCTGCGACAAGGCACGCCGATGACATCGCGCCTTTCCAGCCATGGCGTCGTCGCCCGCGCCGGCTTGCGCTATGGTGCAGGACCCCGAGATTTTCTGGACAGCATCGATGAAAGTGGTGACCGCCTGGTTGCGCATCCCGTTCTGGCAGCGCGTGGTGGCCGGCTTCGTGCTCGGTGCGCTGGCCGGCTGGGCGCTGGGGCCGGCGGCGGACACCTGGTTCGGGCCGCTCGGCGACCTGTACGTGACCCTGATCAAGATGATCGCGGTGCCGCTGGTGTTCTTCGCGGTGATCAACGCGATCTCTTCGCTGCACGGCCAGCAATCGGTGGCCAGGCTCGGCGGGCGCACCTTCCTGTGGTTCGTGCTCACCGCCGCGCTGGCGGTCGGCGTCGGCCTGGCCGTGGGCACGCTGCTGCAGCCGGGCGCCGGCCATTTCGGCCTGAGCGTGGATGGCGCATGGAAGCCGCGCGACGTGCCCAGCCCGATCCAGGTGCTGCTGGACGTGGTGCCGTCCAATCCGTTCTATGCGCTGACCGGCATCGGCACCAGGACCAACGCCGCCGGCGAGACGGTGCTGGCGGCCGGGCGCGGCTCGATCCTGCCGGTGATCTTCTTCGCCGCGCTGCTGGGCTTTGCGATGGTCAAGCTGGGCGAGCGCGTGGCCGAGGCGCGCAAGCTCACCGGGCAGATGAGCGAGATCATGATCCAGGTCACCCGCTTCGTGCTGGAGATGACCCCGCTCGGCACCTTCGGCCTGATCGCCTCGCTGGTCGGCAGCTACGGCTTCGAGAAGCTGCTGCCGTTCGGCAACTTCGTGCTGGCGCTGTACCTGGCCTGCGCGATCCACATCCTGGTGGTGTACAGCGGCCTGCTGCTGGCGCACGGGCTGAACCCGTGGAAGTTCTTCCGCGGCGCCGCGCCGGGCATGCAGGTGGCCTTCGTCAGTTCCTCCAGCTTCGCCGCGATGCCGGTGGCGCTGCGCTCGATCACCCACAACCTCGGCGTCAACAAGGACTACGCCGCGTTCGCGGTGCCGCTGGGCGCCAGCATCAAGATGGATGGCTGCGGGGCGATCTTCCCGGCGCTGTGCGCAGTGTTCATCGCCCAATACACCGGGGTGCCGCTGACCGCCAACCAGTATTTCGTGGTGCTGATCGCCTCGGTGCTGGGCAGCTTCGGCACCGCCGGCGTGCCCGGTACCGCGGTGGTGATGGCCACGGTGGTACTGAGCGCGGCCAACCTGCCGCTGGAGGTGATCGGCTACCTGTACGCGATCGACCGCGTGCTGGACATGATGCGCACCATGACCAACGTCACCGGGCAGATGCTGGTCCCGGTGCTCGTGGCCAAGGAAACCGGCCTGCTCGACCGCAGCGTGTACGAGGCGGCCTCGAGCAATGTCGGCCTGGAAGATCCGCCGGCCGACGGGTCCGGCCAGCTGCGTTGATTCCGCGGTGAGCACGCCAGCGATCAGTCTGCGCGAACAGCTGCAACAGCTTCCCGGGCTGACGCCGATCGATGGGGTGCTGGTGCAGCAGGCGCTGGCCGCCGATCCGTTCGAGCGCCAGTACCTCGCGGTCCGGCAGCAGGAAGGCCGCGTCTACAGCGACGCGCAGGTACGCACGCTGCCGCATCCCGGCGGGGCGCTGGCCGCCAGCCACGAGTGGCGGGTGCGCGCCGAGTCGTGCCGGCGTCTGCTGCGCCACCTGCGCGCGCGCGGCGGCAGCGGGCCGTTGCTCGAACTGGGCTGCGGCAACGGCTGGCTGTCGCAGCGGCTGGCCGAGGGCCTGCAGCGCGAGGTCTGCGGCGTCGACGTCAACCGTACCGAGCTGGCGCAGGCCGCGCGCGTGTTCGCGGCCAGTGCGCATCTGAGTTTCGTCGCCGGCGACATCCACACGCTGCCGCTGCCGCCGCAGCGCTTCGATGCGGTCGTGCTGCCGGCCTGCATCCAGTATTTCGCCGACCCGCGCGCGCTGATCGCGCGCCTGCTCGGCCTGTTGCAGCACGACGGCGAACTGCACGTGATCGACAGTCCGTTCTATGCAGACGCCGCGCAGGCGCAGGCCAGCGCCGCGCGCAGCCTGCGCTACTTCAGCGGGCTGGGTTGCACGGAACTGGCCGATCAGTATCACCAGCACACCTGGGCCGCGCTCGACGGCATCGCGCTGCGCGTGCTGTTCGATCCGCGCAGCCTGCGTGCCCTTTGCCTGCGCGCGCTGCGCCGGCCGCAGCCGCACTTTCCGTGGCTGTGCATCCGCAAGCGCGACAACCCGGCATTGGCGGTTGCCTAGGCTGTCGCGATCGCGAGGCGGGCATCGCTGGCGAGGCGAGGGCGCGCGGCATTGGCCGTTCCTGCGCGCTGCTGTCGCCGGGCCCTGAACCGCCGATCCGCGCGTTGCGGCGTTGCGGCGCCTGCAGCATCGGTACGTGGCAGACTTCCGCTTCCTTACTTTCCCTGGAGCCCCGATGAGCGGCACGCAACGCGAACTGACCTTCCGCTTCCTGGCCGAGCCGATCGACGTCAACTACGGCGGCAAGGTCCACGGCGGAGTGGTGATGAAGTGGATCGACCAGGTCGGCTACGCCGCCGCGGTGGGTTGGAGCGGACGCTACAGCGTGACCGTGGCGGTCGGCGGCATCCGCTTCGTCTCGCCGATCCGGATCAGCGACATGGTCACGGTCAGCGCCAAGCTGGTCTACACCGGCAGCACCAGCATGCATTTCGCGATCGACGTGCGCGCGCGCGACCCGATGGGCGGCGACTCGCGGCTGTGCACCCACTGCATCATCGTGTTCGTGGCCCTGGACGGGGTGGAAGGCAAGCCGACCCCGGTGCCGTCGTGGACTCCGGATACGCCGGAGGACCATCGCCTGTCCGAGTACGCGCTGAAGGTGATGGAGCTGAGCAAGGGCATCGAGGACACCATCTCCCACTACCAGGCCTGATATCGCGGCCAAGACGCCGCGCCGCGACTCAGGCGCGCCAGTCCGCAGGCGCGGTGCGGCAGTCGCCATCGAACAGGCGGCCGCCGTGCGCGGCCAGTTCCCGTTGCGCCAGCGCGAGCACCGGCGCGCAGTCCGCGCTGGCGAACAGCGCGGCGAAGGCGTGCTCGAAGCGCTGGCCCAGCGCGGGATCGATCCGCGCGAGCAGACGCGGCGCCCATTTGCCGCTGCCGGACCAGCGCCCGCGCCCGCGCAGCGCCAGTTCCGTCAGGAGCGGGTGCAACAGGGCGCCGATCGCGACGATCTCGGCGGCGCTGCGCTCGCCGCACAGGTCGTCGATCAGGTCGGTGATCTGGTAGCGCAGCGCGTCCACTTGCGCCGGCGACAGCGGCGGCGGACCGGCCTGCAGGCGTGCGGCGATCTGGCCTTGCAGGGTGCGCGCGGGTTCGCTCGCGGTGCCGACGATGCAGCCCTCGGCGATCATGTGCAGCAAACTGGGGCGGCCGCGGGCCACGTCGTCATCGAGAAACCAGGTCAGCGTGCCCGGATCGTGGACGAAGGCTTCGACCGGCACGCCGTCGGCCAGGAACGATTCGCGCCGCGCCGCGGGCAACCGCTCGTAGACCACCACTAGATCGATATCGGACAGGTGGGTGCCTTCGCCGCGCAGGATCGAGCCGGCGGCGAAGCCGAAGGCCGCCCCGTCGTAGCGGCTGGACAGCAGCGCCTGCGCGATCGCCAGCGCTTGCGCGGGTGTGGGCAGAACGGGCGCGGCCGGCATCAGTGCGCCGCCTGCCGGCACCGCGGAGGGATGGAGGAACAACGGTGCCGGTGGACACGGCGCGGCGGCGCTGCGGGCGAGGGCGGTGGCGTCATTGTGGTCCCGGGGGCATGATCGAGCCGGGCCAGCGTAGCGTGCCGCCAGCAGGGCAGCCAGGCGCCAGGCGCCGGGTGGCGAACGATCGCCACAACGAAAAAGGCCGCTGTCTCCAGCGGCCTTTCTTTTTGCCTGCGTGCTGCGCCGCTTACATCGCCACGCGCCGCGCCTGCACGAACTTCTCGCTCCAGTAGCCGCTGGTCAGCGTGTCCACGCGCACGTCCTTGCCGCGGCTTGGCGCGTGCAGGAAGCGGCCTTCGCCGACGTACAGGCCGACATGGTCGACACGGCCCTTGCGGCCGAAGAACACCAGGTCGCCCGGCGCCAGCGCGTCGCGGTCCTTGATCAGTTCGGCATTGGCCTCGCGCGCCATCTCGCGCGACACGCGCGGCAGCTCGATGCCCAGCGCGGTCCGGAACACGTAGCCGACCAGGCCGCTGCAATCGAAGCCTTCGGTGTCTTCGCCGCCCCAGCGGTACGGGGTGCCGAGCAGCGCCATGGCGCGCTTGAGCACCGACTGCACCTTGTCGCCGCCCGGGACCACGCCTTCGCGCAGCGGCGCCTGGGACACGTCGTAGTTGGCCAGCAGGCGGCTGATGTCGCCGGCGAACATCGCCGAGCGGTCCATCAGCGGAATGGTGTCGTTGGCGGCCAGATGCGGGAGCAGGGCGGCCAGGGTGGCGGTGGCGGCGGCGTCGGCCTTGCTGCGTGCGGTGGCCGGGGCCTGCGCGGCGACCGGCTTGGCGGTCGCGGACTGGGAGATCGTGGGAGTGGTGCTGGTGGCGCCGGCGGCGGTCACTTGCGCCGGTGCGACGGGAGCGATGGCTTCGGGGACTACGGTGTCGGCCGGAGCCGACTGGGCCAGGGCCGGAACGGCCGAGAGGCAGAGCGAGGCGGTGCAGATTAAGCGGAAGGCGGCCCGGCGGGGGACGGAGGTCTTGCCTGGAGAGGTCTTGGCTTCGGTCGTCACGCTTCGATCACAAATTCAAACGATGGGCGATGATGCCCTGTAGACAGCAAGACGAAGTTCAAATTGCGTTAATATTTCGTAATTATGAATGTGAGCGAAACCACAGTTCAGTGCAGGACGCGCTTGGCACCGGTGTAGTGGTCGCGCCAATAGGTCCCGTCCAGATAGTCCAGGCGGACCGTTCCGCCGGTGCTGGGGGCGTGCACGAAGCGGCCCTCGCCGACATAGATGCCGACATGACTGACCGTGCCGCCGCTGCCGAAAAACACCAGATCGCCGGTGCTCAGGCGTTGCGGATCGATCCGCGGACCCTGCACCGCGGCCAGTTCGCGCGAGGTGCGCGGCAGCCGCAGGTCGAGCATGTCGCGGTAGACGTAGGCGACCAGGCCGCTGCAGTCGAAGCCGGAATCGGGGGTATTGCCGCCATAGCGGTAGGGCGTGCCGACCAGGCCCAGCGCGCGCATCAGCACCGCGTTGGCCGCGGCCGGGTCGGCCGGCGCCACCTGCGGCCAGCTGCGCACCGCCACCGGCGGCGGCGGGCGCGACGGGCGCACCTCGTGGCGGCCGCAGGCGGCCAGCACGGCCATGCACAGCAGGACCGCCCCACAGGGAAGACGGCGCCGCGTGGACGTTGCAACTGGCTTGTTCTGCATGGAGCCGGGATAATGCGCAACCTTAGATGGCCGCCATCATGGCGGCGCTCCCGTCGGCCGACAAGCCGTCCACACCGTCTGCCATCGGCAGCCACAGCGCAGAGTTGCACATGAAGATCGAAAAAGACCGCGTCGTCCGTTTCCACTACACCGTCTCCGAAGCCGGCCAGGCGCCGATCGAGACGTCCAAGGACCGCGATCCGCTGGTGATCCTGATCGGCCACGGCAACATCATCCCGGGCCTGGAGAACGCGATGCTGGACCAGGAAGCCGGCGCCAGCTTCGGCGTCGACGTGGCCGCCAAGGACGCTTACGGCGACTACCGCGAGGGCCTGACCCAGCGCGTGCCGAAGAAGCATTTCGGCGCGACCAAGCTGCAGCCGGGCAGCCAGGTGGTCCTGCAGACCAACTTTGGCCCGCGCGCGGTGACCGTGCAGAAGGTCGGCATGAGCGTGGTCGATGTCGACCTCAACCATCCGATGGCGGGCAAGGACCTGCATTTCGACGTGGAGATCCTCGAGGTGCGCGAAGCCAAGCCGGAAGAGATCGAGCACGGCCACGTGCACGGCGAGGGCGGTCATCACCACTGAGTGAGCGCGGCGCGGGTCCCGTTGGCGGGATCCGTGTGCGCCATGCCGGTGCGCGCTGCGCCGCCGTTGCCTGATCGGCGTGGCCGAACGGCGCGGCCGCGCTCGCCGCTCGGCCACTTCCGTACTTCACGTACTTCGCGATGCGCCTTGGCGCATGCGCGCCGCGGCGATGGATAATCGCCGGTCTTTCGTCCGGTGCCACGCCTTGGCTTCCTCCGCTCCCGTGCTGCAGCCCGTCGCGCCCGCCGAACGCATCGTCACCCTGGACGTGCTGCGCGGTTTCGCGCTGCTCGGCATCCTGCTGATGAACATCGAGGGCTTCGTCGGTCCGCTGGATACGGCGATGACCGGGCTGGATCCGCTGTTGCGCGGTGCCGATCGCGTCGCCGATGCGGCGGTCTACCTGCTAGTGCAGGGCAAGTTCTACACCTTGTTCTCGCTGTTGTTCGGCATGGGCTTTGCGGTGATGGCGCAGCGCGCCGAGGCGGCGCGGCGCGAGTTCGGCGGCTTCTTCGTGCGCCGCAGCACGGTGCTGCTGCTGATCGGCGTGCTGCATGCGGTGCTGCTGTGGTCCGGCGACATCCTGGTCAGCTATGCGCTGCTGGCGTTCATGCTGCTGGCCTTTCGCGAGGCGCCGACGCGCTGGTTGCCGTGGATGGCGCTGGCGGTCTACCTGTGCTCGCCGCTGCTGTCGCTGCTGACCGGCGCGGTCGGCTCGGCGGCGCAGGCCGATCCGCACGGCGCCGTGCAGTGGCGGCAGGTCATGGCCGAGCAGGCGCAGCGCGCGGCGGCGGCGCTGGAACAGCAGCGCCAGGTGTTCGGCCACGGCAGCTACGCGCAGGCGACCGCGCAGCGCCTGCGCGACCTGATCGATGCGCTGGGTACGCTGGTGTTCAATGCGCCGACCATCTTCGGCATGTTCCTGCTCGGCGCATGGTGCGTGCGCAGCGGCCTGGCGCAGCAGCCGCAGCGGCGTCCGCGGCTGCTGGCGGCGCTGCGCTGGGGCGTGCTGCCGGCGGGCATGGCGCTGATGCTGCTGAGCTTCCGGCTGGAACCGTGGATGGATCCGGCGCGCCTGGACCTGCGCCTGGCCAGCGCGTTCGCCTTGGCCACCGTGGCCAGCGGGATGATGGCGCTGGGCTATGCGGCCTGGTTGCTGCGCTTCGCCCCGGCGCTGCGCTGGCTGGCACCGGCCGGGCGCATGGCGCTGAGCAACTATCTGCTGCAGTCGCTGCTGTGCACCACGCTGTTCTATGGCTATGGCCTGGGCTATTTCGAGCGCCTGCCGCGCGTCTGGCAGATCCCGTTCGCGTTCGCGCTGTTCGCGCTGCAGGTGGTGGCGTCGCAGCTGTGGCTGCGCCATTTCCGCTTCGGTCCGGCGGAATGGCTGTGGCGTTCGGCGAGCTATCTGCGTTGGCAACCGATGCGCCGTCATGGCACTGCCTGAAACGCGACTGCCCATGACGATGCGCCGATCCCGTGTATGCCGCGGCATCCTCACGCGTGGCTCGCCACCGCGCGTGGCATGCTCGGAACCAGCATGAGCAACACGATAGGACAACCGATGGACGACCAGAGAGGCGGGCAGTCGCCCGCGATCGACCCCACGCCGTACCGCAGGGAGCGTGTGCAGTGACCGATGCCGTCTACGACTACGACCTGCTGGTGCTCGGCGGCGGTTCTGGCGGCCTGGCCACCGCGTTCCGCGCCGCCGGCCTCGGCGCGCGCGTGGCGATTCTGGAGCCGGGCGCGCTCGGCGGCACCTGCGTCAACATCGGGTGCGTGCCGAAGAAGGCGATGTGGCTGGCCGCCGACCTGGTCGGGCGCATCGACCTGGCCCGCGCCATCGGTTTTTCCATCCCCAGTTCCACCTTGTCGTGGCCGGAGCTGGTGGCGCATCGCCAGGGCTATATCGGCAACATCCACGGCAGCTACCGGCGGCGCCTGGATGCCGACGGCGTGGTGCTGATTCCGCAGCGCGGCCGGCTGCTGGATGCGCATACGGTGGAATGCGGCGACGGCGTGAAGGTCAGCGCCGGCCACGTGGTGATCGCCACCGGCGCGCATGCGCTGCGGCCGCCGATCGAGGGCGCCGAGCTGGGCCTTGTATCGGACGATTTCTTCAATCTGTGCGAGGCGCCGCCGCGCGTGGCCATCGTCGGCGGCGGCTATATCGCGGTGGAGCTGGCCGGCCTGCTGCAGGCGCTGGGCAGCCGCGTCGATCTGTTCGTGCAGGGCGAGCGCCTGCTGGAGCGTTTCGATGCGGAACTGGCGCGGCAGCTCGGCGAGAACCTGCGCCATCAGGGCGTGCGCCTGCATTTCGGCTATCGCGCCACGGCCCTGCGCCGCGGCGAGCAGGGCCTGCACTTGCACGACGGCGACGGGCAGCCGAGCGAGCCCGTGGACCAGGTGTTCTTCGCGATCGGGCGGCGTCCGAACAGCAAGGACATCGGCCTGGAAGCGCTGGGCGTGCGCATCGGCGACAAGTGCGAGATCGTGGTCGACGATTACCAGAACACCGACGTGCCGGGGCTGTACGCGATCGGCGACGTGGCCGGCAAGGTCGGCCTGACCCCCGTGGCGATCGCGGCCGGACGCAAGCTGATGGATCGCCTGTTCGGCGACCAGCCGCAGGCGCGGCTGGACTACGACAACGTGCCCAGCGTGGTGTTCTCGCATCCGCCGCTGGGCCAGGTCGGCCTGGGCGAGGAGCAGGCGCGGGCACGCTACGGCGACGCGGTGACGGTGTATCGCAGCAATTTCCGGCCGATGCTGCATGCGCTGGCCGACGCGCCGCAGCGCAGCCTGTTCAAGCTGGTCTGCGCCGGCGAGGACGAACGGGTGGTCGGTTTCCATCTGCTCGGCGACGGCGCCGACGAGATCCTGCAGGGTTTCGCGGTGGCGCTGAAGCTGGGCGTGACCAAGCGCCAGCTGGAAGACACGGTGGCGATCCATCCGACCTCGGCCGAGGAAGTGGTGCTGATGCGCTGAGGCGCGTGCCGTCGCGGTGCTGCTGCAGGTGGTGGCGCCGAAACCAGGGATGGCGCGGGCAAGGCGACGTACGAGCGGTGCGGTCATCCGCCTTAGTGCATTGCGGCGCCGGCGTTATGCAGGCTGGTTGCGGGTGGTTCGCGCCGATGCGCTCCGCTCTGCCGCATTGGTAGCGCTGCTGCAGCGGGCAGCGGCCGTAGAATGGGCGGCATGCACGATGTTCGTTTCCGCTTCGGCGCCGGTCCGCGATGAGCGCCTCCGAGCGCTCGACCGCCGCTCCGCTGGCGACGGCGCATGCCGACCTGGGCGGCGTGCTGCTGGCCGCCGGCGGCGCGATCGCGTTTTCCGGCAAGGCGATCATCGTCAAGCTCGGCTATCGCTACGGGGTGGACGCGGTGACCCTGCTGGCGCTGCGCATGCTGGTGGCCTTGCCGTGTTTCGCGGCGATGGCGCTGTGGGCCGCGCGCCGGGCGCCGCCGCTGCAGCGCGGCGACCGCTGGCGCATCGGCGCGCTCGGCGTGCTCGGCTACTACCTGGCCAGCTACCTGGATTTCCTCGGCCTGGCCTACATCACCGCGACGCTCGAGCGGCTGATCCTGTATCTGACCCCGACCCTGGTGTTGCTGATCGGCGTGCTCGCGTTCCGCCGCCGGCCGCAACGCCGCCAGCTGTGGGCGCTGGCGCTGAGCTATCTCGGCGTGCTGCTCGCCTTCGGCCACGACCTGCAGGTCGGCGGCGCGCGCACCGCCTGGGGCAGCCTGCTGGTGTTCGGCAGCGCGCTGGCCTATGCGCTGTACCTGGTCGGCAGCGGGCAGATGGTGGCGCGGATCGGCGCGGTGCGGCTGACTGCCTACGCCAGCCTGGTCGCCTGCGTGCTGTGCATCGCCCAGTTCCTGCTGCTGCGACCGCTGCAGGCCTTGCTGCTGCCCACGCCGGTGTACTGGCTGTCGCTGCTCAACGGCACGCTGTGCACGGCGGTGCCGGTGCTGGCGACGATGCTGGCGGTGCGGCGGATCGGCTCGGGCCTGGCGTCGCAGATCGGCATGCTCGGCCCGGTCTCGACCATCGTGCTCAGCGTGCTGTTGCTGGGCGAGGCGATGGGGCCGTGGCAGATCGTCGGCACGCTGCTGGTGCTGGGCGGGGTGCTGACGGTGTCGCGGCCGGCACGGACGGTGCCGGCATGAGCGGGCAGGGTTCCACGTCGGCGGCCGAGGCCTCGGCGGCGGCCCAGGCGCGGATCCTGGCTACGATCCGCGCGATCCCGTCCGGCCAGGTGCGCGGCTACGGCGAGGTGGCGATGCTGGCCGGCTTGCCCGGCCGCGCGCGCCTGGTCGCGCGGGTGCTCGGCGGCAACACCGATCCGGCGCTGCCCTGGCACCGGGTGCTGCGCAGCGACGGGCGCATCGCCTTCCCGGAAGGCTCGCGCGGCTTTCGCGAACAGTGCCAGCGGCTGCGCGCCGAAGGCGTGGCGGTGCAGGGCGGACGGGTGAAGCGTGCCCCAACGCCGGCGCGCGACCTCGACGCGGCGTTATGGGGGCCGCAATAGCGAGCGGCTATGATGGTCGGCAGTTGCCACGGACACGACCATGTTTCCCAGACTTCCGCCTGTTACCCAAGCCCTGCTGATCGGCAATGTGGTGGTGTTCCTGCTGCAGCAACTGCTCGGCGACGACACCTTCTCGCCATTCATGCTGTGGCCGCTCAGCGACTTCGATGCGTTTTCGCCGGGACAGAATTTCCAGATCTGGCAGCTGCTGACCTATGGCTTCCTGCATGGCGGCTTCTCGCACCTGCTGTTCAACATGCTGGCGCTGTACATGTTCGGCGGGCCGCTGGAGCAGACCTGGGGCAACAAGCGTTTCCTGACCTATTACCTGGTATGCGTGGCCGGCGCCGGCCTGTGCCAGCTGCTGGTGGGCTGGTGGACGGTGAGCAACGGCGGCGATCCGTACCGGACCCTGGGCGCGTCCGGCGGCGTCTTCGGCCTGCTGTTGGCGTTCGGCATGCTGTTCCCGAACCAGCGGGTGATGCTGCTGTTCCCGCCGATCCCGATGAAGGCGCGGACCTTCGTGATCGTGTTCGGCGCGCTGGAGCTGATCATGGGCTTCACCGGCTGGCAGCCGGGCGTGGCGCATTTCGCGCACCTGGGCGGCATGCTGTTCGGCTGGCTGCTGATCCGCTACTGGCGCGGCCAGCCGCCGTTCGGCAAGCGCAAGCCGCCGCGGCCGCGGATCGTGCGCTGAGGGACGTCGGCCCGCAGCGACGAGCGCCGCTGTGGTGAGTTGGTCCGGCGTGCGCCGCGAACGCTCCTGAGCGGCGATCCGACATGGCCGCATGCAACGCGGCCACTGTCCACTTCGGCGGCGATGTTTTGCGACGCGCTCTTGGCGCATTTCGGGGGTGGGTGCATGCGCACCGCCGCAACCGACCGAGCGTGCGTTCGAGCGCATCGGGCACGTATCGTCGCAGCTGGAATGGCTTTGCGAGACGCCATCGGCTGATGGCGCGGCGCGCTGGCTGCGTCGCGCCGGCGGCCGTTGCCAAACGCCGAGACGTTGGCGGGTTGTGCCGATCGCCATCCCCACAACGCACGACGGCGCGGTTGCCCGCGCCGTCGTGCATGCACTGCCTGGCGAATTGCGGTTACGGCCAGACGCGGATCTGCTCGGCGTCGCTGCGCACCATCGGCTGGCCGGCCTTGCAGGTGAAGGCGGCGGCGAAGGACGGCAGGTTGGCCAGCGGGCCGTTGGCGCGCCAGCGGCCCGGCGCGTGCACGTCGGCGGTGACGCGTTGCACTGCCTCGTTCGGCGACAGCTGCTGCGCCCACAGGCCGGCCCAGGCCTTGTAGAACGCCTGCTTGCCGGTGTCGCCGGCGGCCGGCTGGGCGGCGGCATACGCCTGCCAGGCCAGTTCGACGCTGCCGATGTCGGTCAGGTCCTGTTCCTGGGTCAGCTGGCCGTTGACCTTGGCGCCCTTCACGCCGGGGAAGTCGTAGGCGCCGTACTGCGCGGCGGCGCGCGCGCTCAGTGCGGTCCACGCGCTCTTGTCTTCCGGGGTCCACCAGCTGCGCAGTTCGCCCTTGGCGTCGACCTGGCTGCCCTTGCTGTCGATCGCGCCGATCAGTTCGTGCGCGACCAGCGCGCCGTAGCCGCCGTACAACGCGGCGGCATCGCCACCGGCGACGAACACCGGCGGCTGCAGCACCGCGGCGGTGACGATCAGGCGGTTCTGGGCGAGGTCGTAGGTCAGCGCCGGCTGCTGCGGCAGCACGTCCCAGCGGCGGTCGGCGTTGCCCTTGCCGATGCGCTTCATTTCCTCGCGGTGGCGCCAGGTGGAGGCGATCAGCATGTTGCCGCCGAAGCTGCCGCGGCCCATCGGCTGCACGCTGTAGTCCAGGTCGCGGCGCGGCGCGCCGACTTCGATCTTCAGCGCGGCCAGCTTGGCCTGCGCTTCGGCGCGCGCCGACTCGCTGAGCCAGGTGTTGCGCTTGATCGCGGCGATCTCGGTGTCGCGCACCTGGTCGGCGATGCTCTCGGCCTGGCGGCGGGTGTCGGCGTTGAGGTAGCGGCCGACGTACTCGCGGCCCAGCATCGGGCCGGCGGCGACGTTGATCGCGTCCAGCACCTGCGACCAGCGCTGCGGCGGCAGGGTCTGGCCTTCCAGCACGCGGCCGCGGAACTCGAAGCTGGCGTCGCGGAAGCTCTTGGACAGGTACGGCGCCATCGCGTCGCCGACGCGCCAGCGCAGGTAGGCCTTCCATTGATCGGGCTTGATGCTGACGATCATGCCGTCGAGCTGCTTGAACATGTCCGGATCGGCCATCGACACCAGGTCGTCGTTGACGCCCTGCGCCTTCAGGAACGCGTCCAGCTGCAGGTTGCGGTACTGCTTGTTCAACTCCTTGGTGGAGATCGGCGCGTAGTTGTTGAACGGGTTGTTGATGCCGGCCAGCGACTTGGCGCTGCGCGCCAGCGCGGTCTCGATCTGCAGCACCGACTGGGTGTCGGCCTCGAGCTTGGCCGCCGGGGTGCCGGTCAGGGTCAGGATCTGCTTGACGTAGGCGCGGTAGCGGCCCATCAGCGCCACGGTGTCGGCGTCGGTGCGGGTGTAGAAGGCCGGGTCGGGCAGGCCCATGCCGCCCTGCATGAAGTAGCCGATGTGGCGGTCCAGCGCCTTCAGGTCGACGTCGGCGCCGAAGTTGAACGCCACCGGGATGCCGATCTGGTGCAGCGCGGCGATCGAGGCCGGGACCTCCTTGGCCTTCTTGATCGCGTCGATGCGGCTGAGCAGCGGTGCGATCGGGTTGGAGCCGTCCTTCTCCACCGCCGCTTCGTCCAGGCCGCTGGCCCAGAAATCGCCCAGCGCCTTCTGCACGTCGTTCTGCGGCGACTGCATCGACGCGTCGAGCAGGTCGCGCTGCTGTTGCTGCGCGCGCGCGGACAACTGGCCCAGGGCGGTGACCGCGCCGGTCTGCGGCAGCGGGTTGCTCTTCAGCCAGTCGGCGTTGGCGTAGTCGTAGAAATCGGTGCAGGCGGCGCTGACGACGGGCGCCTTGGCGGCGGCGCGCTTCTTCTTGGGCGCGGCATCGGCGGTGGACGCCAGGGCGATCAGGCCGAGGGCGACAGCGAGGGCAAGCGGACGGGCATTGAGCATCGGGAGCGAATCCGGTCAGGATTAAAGTCGGCGGAGTTTAACAAGCTGCGGCCCGCAGCTGTGTCCATGCTGCGGCGCGGCTTTGCCTAACCGGTTCAGATGGATGCGCGCTTGGGTGCGGGGCGGTCGTGCGGGTGTCGCCGGCGCGCTGTCGCACACGCATCCGGGCGTGCGGTGCCGGCCGCTTCCGCGCCAGCGCGGGCTTCCGCGGCGTGGCGCGCCGCGCGCAAAGAAAAGGCCCGGACATGCCGGGCCTTTTCGGGTTGCAGCGGATCGCCAGACTTACCAGATCACGACCTGCTTGTCGCCGGCGCGCACCATCGGCGATCCGGGCTTGCACTGGAACGCGGCGGCGAAGGCCGGCAGGTTCGACGGCGCGCCCATCGCGCGGAACTGCGCCGGGGCGTGCGGGTCGGTGGTCAGGCGCACCGCCGCGTTCTGCGGGGTGTACTTGGTGCGCCACACGGTGGCCCAGTTGAGGAAGAAGTTCTGGTCGCGGGTCATGCCGCCGACCTTCGGATCGTCCTTGCCCTCGGTGGCTTTCTTCATCGCGTCGTAGGCGGTGGACAGGCCGCCCAGGTCGGCGATGTTCTCGCCCAGGGTCAGCTTGCCGTTGACCGGCTTGCCGTCCACCTTGTACTCGTCGAACTGCTTGACCAGCTTGCCGGTGAGCCCGGCGAAGTTCTTGGCGTCGGCCGGCGTCCACCAGTTCTCGAAGTTGCCGGTCGGCCCGAAGCGCGCGCCCTGGTCGTCGTAGCCGTGGGTCATCTCGTGGCCGATCACCGCGCCGATGCCGCCATAGTTGAACGCGTCGTCGGCAGTGGGATCGAAGAACGGCGGCTGCAGGATCGCGGCCGGGAACACGATCTCGTTCTGCAGCGGGTTGTAGTAGGCATTGACCGTCTGCGGGGTCATGCCCCATTCGGTCTTGTCCACCGGCTTGCCGATCTTGCTCAGGTTGTACTTGTAGTTGAACGCAGTGGCGGCGCGTACGTTGTCCAGGTAGCTGTCGCGCTGGGTGCTCAGGCCGCTGTAGTCGCGCCACTTGTCCGGGTAGCCGATCTTCGGGGTGAAGGTCTCCCACTTGGCGATCGCCTTGGCCTTGGTCTCCGGGCTCATCCAGGTGACGTTCTCGATGCGCGCCTTCAGCGCCTGGCGCAGGTTGTCCACCAGCTGCTGCATCTTGCTCTTGGCGTCGGGCGAGAACGCCACCTTGACGTACATCTGGCCCATCGCCTCGCCGGCGCCGTCCTCGATGCTGCCGAGCACGCGCTTCCAGCGCGGCTTCATCTCGGCCTGGCCGTTGAGCTCCTTGCCGTAGAACGCGAAGCTCTCCTGCGCGAACGCATCGCTCAGGTACGGCGAAGCGCTGTCGACGGTGTGGAAGCGCAGGTAGGCGCGCCACACCGACGGGTCGGTGTCGCCCAGCGCCTTGCTCACTTCCTGGTGGAACGCCGGGATCGCCAGCGAGAACTTCTCCGGCACCGCCACGCCCTGCGATTCGAAGAACTTGGTCCACGGGAAGTTCGGGGCCAGCTTGTCGGCCTCGGCCGGGGTCACCGGGTTGTAGGACAGCTCGGCGTCGCGCGACATCTGCTCGCTGGACTTGGAGACCTTGGCCAGGCGCGTTTCCAGCGCCACCACGTCCTTGGCCTGCTTGGCCGCATCGGCGGCCGGCACCCCGGACAGCTCCAGCACCTTGGCCACGTGCGCCTGGTAGGCGTTGAGCTTGTCCTTCTTGTCGGCATCGAAGTAATAGCCGCGGTCGGGCAGGCCCAGGCCGCCCTGCATCGCGTAGGCCATGTTCATCGAGGAGTTCTTGAAATCGGCCTCGGCGCCGAAGCCGAACAGGCCGTTCTCGCCCTTGGCCGCGCTCTGGCGCAGGTACTCGGCCACCGCCGGGCCGTCCTTGAGGCCGTCGATCGCGGCCAGGTCGGCCTTCAGCGGCTCGATGCCCTGCGCGTTGACCTTGGCTTCGTCCATGCCCGAGGACCAGAAATCGCCGACGATCTTGTCCACGCCCTGCGCGTTGGCCGCAGCGGCGGCCTGCTCGGCCAACTGGTGCTGTACGGCGACCGAGCGCTCGTCCAGGATCGAGAACGCACCCCAGCTGCTGCGGTCCTTGGGAATTTCGTTGGCGGCCAGCCACTTGCCGTTGACGTAGCCGGCGAAGTCGCTGCAGGCCTCCTTGGTCGGGTCCAGGTCGTTGGCGCTGAACGCGTTGTAGGGCGGCAGCTTGCTGGTGTCGAGCTTCAGCTCGGCCGGCGTGGCGGCAGGCGCCGGCGCGGCGGCCTCGGTCTTGGCGGTGTCGGCGGCGGGCGCTGCCGCGTCGGGCTTGTTGCAGCCGCTCAGGGCGGCGCTCACGGCCAGGGTCAACAACAGCATCTGGGGATTGCGAAAGGTCACAAGGAAGCTCCAAGCCAGCGTGGATACGGAATGGCCCTAAGGGCCGTGGCGAGACTGTACGCCGCTGCCCGGGGTTTCAGGGGTGTCGAAGGTCATGGGCCGGGCGCCCACGCTCAGCGGGCGTCGCTCAGCGGGCCTCGCTCAGCAGGCGTGAGGCCGGCGGGCCGGTATGATCCCCGGGATGAAGCGCGAACCGTCCTGCGATGCCCTGATCGTCGGCGCCGGCCACAACGGCCTGGTCTGCGCCGCCTACCTGGCGCGCGCCGGCTGGAAGGTCACGGTGCTGGAGCGGCGCGGCGTAGTCGGCGGCGCTGCGGTCACCGAGGAATTCCATCCGGGCTTCCGCAATTCGGTGGCGTCCTACACGGTGTCGCTGTTGCAGCCGAAGGTGATCGCCGATCTCGACCTGGCCGCACACGGCCTGCGTATCGTGCCGCGCCGCTGCAACAACTTCGTGCCGCTGCCCGACGACCGCTACCTGCTGGCCGGCGCCGGCATCACCCAGGCGCAGGTGGCGAAGTTCTCCGCTCGCGACGCCGAGCGCCTGCCGGCCTACGAAGCGCGGCTGGAGCGCATCGCCGACGTGCTGCGTGCGCTGGCGCTGCAGCCGCCGCCGAACGTCACCGATGGCGGCTGGGTGCAGGCGCTGCCGGAACTGCTGCGTGCTGGCCGCCTCGGCCGCCGCCTGCATGCGCTCGATCCCGGCCTGCGCCAGGAGCTGCTGGACCTGTTCACCATCTCCGCCGCCGAGTACCTGGAGCGCTGGTTCGAGAGCGACCCGGTCAAGGCCTTGTTCGGCTTCGACGGCATCGTCGGCAACTACGCCAGCCCGTACACGCCGGGCTCGGCCTACGTGCTGCTGCACCACGTGTTCGGCGAGAGCAACGGGGTCAAGGGCGCGTGGGGCCATGCGCTCGGCGGCATGGGCGCGATCACCCAGGCGATGGCCAAGGCGGCGCTCGCCGCCGGCGCGCAGATCCGCACCGACGCCGGCGTGCGCGAGATCCTGGTCGAGGACGGGCGCGCGGTCGGCGTGGTCACCGAACACGGCGAGCGCCTGCATGCGCGCCGCGTCGTCGCCAACGTCAATCCCAAGCTGCTGTACGAGCGCCTGCTCGACCCGGCGCAGGTGCCGGCCGCCACCCGCGAACGCATGGCCAACTGGCGCTGCGGTTCGGGCACGTTCCGGATGAACGTGGCGCTGTCGCGCTTGCCACAGTTCCGTGCGTTGCCGGGGCAGGGCGACCACCTCACCGCCGGCATCATCCTGGCGCCGAGCCTGGACTACATGGATCGCGCCTACCGCGATGCGCGCGCGCATGGCTGGTCGCGCGAGCCCATCGTCGAACTGCTGATCCCCAGCACGCTGGACGATTCGCTCGCGCCGCCCGGCCAGCACGTGGCCAGCCTGTTCTGCCAGCACGTGGCGCCGCAGCTGGCGGACGGGCGCAGCTGGGACGCGCACCGCGACGAGGTGGCCGCGCTGATGATCGCCACCGTCGAGCGCTACGCGCCGGGCTTCGCCGACTCGGTGCTGGGCCGGCAGGCGCTGACCCCGCTGGACCTGGAGCGCACCTTCGGCCTGATCGGCGGCGACATCTTCCATGGCGCGCTGAGCCTCAACCAGTTGTTCAGCGCGCGCCCGATGCTCGGCCAGGCCAACTACCGCGGCGCGATTCCCGGCCTGTACCTGTGCGGTTCCGGCACCCATCCGGGCGGCGGCGTGACCGGCGCGCCCGGACACAATGCGGCGATGGCGTTGCTGGGCGATGGGCGGCGCTGATTGAGCGCGGTGCCGTTCGCCGGCGCCGCGGTGCGGTGCCTTCGTTTCACGGACGGCTGCGCCGGCGCCGCTTTCGCCATCGCGCCGCTCGGTGCGCGGGTCCGATGCGACGTAGCGCAGGCATCCGCTTCAAGACCATCGTTCCGATCGCCGGGCATAATGGCTGACCGCTCGCTCGAGCCGTAGTGTCCTCGCGCCGGCGCTGGCTTCCTCCGACATCAGGCCCCTCCATGACCGAACAGGTTCAGCTCTACAACCAGGCCGTCGCCGCGCTCAACCAGCGCGACTGGGGCCAGGCGCAGCGGCTCGCGCAGCAGCTTCTGCGCGCGTTGCCGCAACACCCTGGCGTGCATTTCGTGGCCGGCGTGGCGGCGTTGGAACTGAAGCAGATGCAAGCCGCCGCGTCGCACCTGTATCAGGCGACGACCTTGAATCCGCAGCGCGCGGACTACGCGACGCAACTGGCCAAGGTGCTGGCGATGGGACGCTTCATGCAGGAGGCGCACCGCTTCGCCGATCAGGCGATGGCGTTGCGGCCGACCGACGCGCATACGCTGGACACGCTGGGCGTGGTCTACACACAGGTCAACGAGCATGTCGCGGCGCTGCAGGCGTTCACCCAGGCGGTGCAACTGGCGCCGCAACACGCCAGCTTCCGCTACAACCTCGGCACCTCGCTGCTGTTCTCCGGCCGCCTGCAGGAAGCCGAGCAGGAATACCGGGCCTGCCTGGCCCTGGAGCCGCGCTACTGGAAGGTCTATCTGTCGCTGTCGCAGTTGCGCAAGTGGAGCGCCGACGAGAACAACCTGGCCTTGCTGGAGCAGGCGCTGGCTTCGGCCGGCGACGTGCCGGACGCGGTGCTGCATCTCAATCTGGCGCTGGCCAAGGAGCACGAGGATCTGGGCGACTACCCTGCCGCGTTCCGTGGCTACGTGCAAGGCAAGGCGGTGCAGAAGCGCGCACGCGGTTACACGTCCGAGCGCGATGCGGTGCTGTTCGAGGCGTTGCAGCAGGCCTTCCGCGCCGACGCTGCGCCCACGTCGGGCTTCCAAAGCCAAGAGCCGATCTTCGTCGTCGGCATGCCGCGCAGCGGCACCACCCTGGTGGACCGGATCCTGTCCAGCCATCCGCAGGTGCACTCGGCCGGCGAGCTGCAGAATTTCTCGGTGGCGCTCAAGCGCCTGGTGCGGACCCCATCGTCGGCAATCCTGGACGTGGCCACGCTGACCCAGCTGCAGGGACTGGACTGGCGCGAACTCGGCCGCGCCTATGTCGAGTCCACCCGTCCCGGCACCGCCGCCAAGCCGCGGTTCGTGGACAAGTTGCCGCACAACTTCCTGTACGTGGGGCATATCGTGCGCGCATTGCCGAACGCGCGCATCGTCTGCCTGCGGCGCGACCCGATGGACACCTGCCTGAGCAACTTCCGCCAGCTGTTCGCGCTGTCCTCGCCGTACTACGACTATTCCTTCGACCTGATGGACGTCGGCCGCTATTACCTGATGTTCGAGCGTTTGATGGCGCATTGGCGCGCGCTGTTCCCGCAGCGGCTGCTGGAAATCGACTACGCAGACCTGGTGCTGGAGCAGGAGCCGACCACGCGCCGCTTGCTGGAGTTCTGCGGCTTGCCGTGGGACGAGGCCTGTCTGCGTTTCGAACAGAATCAGGCGCCGGTGGCAACCGCCAGCGTGGTCCAGGTGCGCACCTCGATGACCCGCGCCTACATGGGGCGTTGGCAGCGCTACGGCGAGGATCTCGCCGAACTGAAACAGTTGCTGGATACGCAATCGCTCGAAGCGATGGGCAAGGCCGCCGCTGAGGCAGCACGCACTTTCCGATAGCGAGCCGACCGAACGCCAACGGCCGCATCCTTGCGCGCGCGGCCGTGGGTCATTGCAGGCGCCAAAGCGGGGGCTTGCAGTCGCCTTCGCACATATTCCGCCAGCAGGCGCCACGCATAAAAAAGCCCACCCTCGCGGGTGGGCTTGGTGTCGCTTGAGGCTCGATTACTTGCCGAACGCGTAACGCATTTCCAGGTAGTACGCGCGGCCGTACACGTCGAAGTTGTAGTCGTTGTATGCCCAGCTTGCGCTGCCGGGATACGACGAGTCGAGCGGCGGCATCTTGTTGAATACGTTTGTCACCATCAGCGAGAGCTCCATCCCCTCGAACGCCTTGTAGGTGATGCTGGCGTTGTGAGTGATGTACGACGGCAGCTTGCCGGCGCGCTGTGCGGCATAGCCCTTGGGATCAAGCGTGGACGCGTAGTTCGGGGTCTTGTCGAACCAACTGGCGTACCAGGTAGTCGAGAAGTCGCCGATCTCCCAGGTCAGCGCGGTGTCCGCCTTGCGCTTCGGGTCGGTGCTCCAGTACGGATTGGTGAGCAGGTCCACCGCCGTATCGCCTGCGTATCGCGTGTACTTGTGGCGAATGTTGCCGGTGTAGCTGGTCACGGTGCTGAGGTCGCCCCAACGGCCGAAATCGTAGCCGTAACGGAACGAGGCGGTCAGCGCTTCCAGCTTCTGGTTGGAGACGTTGATCTTCGGGGTGTAGATGCCGGTGATCTGGCCAGCCTGGTTGCGGGTGACTTGCGCCTCGGTCGCGGTGCACAGCGCGGAGTTGATGTCGTCGATGCCGGCGCGGCAACGGTAGTCCTGCAAGCTCAGGCCATCGGCGCTCTGCTGGGTGACTTCGTCGCTGATGTCCCAGTTCAGGTAGTCGACGGTCAACGCCATGCGGTCCACCGGCGACCACACCAGGCCAACACTCCACACGTCGGCGTTGATCGGCTTCAAGTCCAGGCTACCGGACTGGGTGCCCTGGAACTGACGGTTGGAATATGCGGCGGGGCAGTTTTCGGTGTTGCCCGGCAGGAAACCGCGTTGTGCGCACTGGTAGTAATCGACAACGGTGTTGTAGTAGCCGCTCTGGCCCTGGTACAGGTCGGACAGCGTCGGTGCGCGGAACGCGGTGCCGTATTTGCCGCGCAGCAGCAGCGACTCGAACGGGCGGTACTCCAGCGCGACGCTGTAGGTCGGCTTGTCGATGGTGCGGCCGCTGGCCTTGAACGCATCGTAACGGCCGGCCAGGGTGATGGTCAGGGGCTCAAACACCGGCATGCGCAGTTCCGAGGTCAATGCATAGCGGTCGCGATCGCCGCCGCCGGCGACCGAACTCAGGCCCCAGATAGAGCCGTTGAGCAGGTTGGCGTCCGGGTTGTAGTCCCACTTCTGCTTGCCGTACTCGCCGACGATGGCCAGGCCGGCATCGCCGCCGGGAAGAGCGAATAGCTTTGCATTGGTCGCCTGCAGACGGATCATGCCGTCGGAGGTCTTGCTCTTGTTCGTCGCGTGCCCGGTGAAGCTCGCGAAATCCTGCTGCGAGATGGGCTGATAGAACGCGGCGTAATCCGGGGTGTACACCGGATACGCGTTGTAGATGGGGTCGAGTCCCTGCTGCGGGCCCAGCACCCTGTCGATGAAGAACTGGTCGATCGGGTTCTTGAAGCGGACGAAATTGCGCTCTTCCAGCTTGTACTGCGTATAGGTCACGCCGGCATCGTAATCCCAGTTCGACTGGCCGAGCGTGCCCTGGGCGCCGAAGGTGACGCGAACCGATTCGCTCTTGTCACGCGACATCGTGTCCTTGATGCCGTTGACGCCCATTTCCTCCGGCGCGAAGTTGCGCTGCAGGTTGACCAGATCGTCAAGATTGGGGTCGTAGTAATAGCCAAAATCAGCATTGGTGCCCCACCAGATCAGGTCAGCACCGGAGTGATATTTGGTCTCTTCGTGGCTGTAGAGCACGTCGCCGTAGAGCTGGACTTTGTCGTTGACGTCGAAGGTGCCGTGCACATAGGCCTGCCCCGATTTCAGGCTGTTGCTCAGAGTGCGGTAGCCGGGCTTGTCCGGTGAGCCGCAGTAGTATTCATCACCGAAACCGACCCGGCGCTGCAACGCCGTGGTGCCGCCGAACAGGCCGGTCACATTGCCGCAGTTGGCCGGGTCCAGGAATTTGTAACTGGTGAACGGGCTATAGACCAAGAAGTCGCGGCCGACCAGCTGCGGCGAGTAGCCTTGCGTGTTGTACTGCTTGGTCCTGTCGCGCTGGTAAGCCCAGATTGGATCCTTTTCTTCGTACTGCACGCCGCCCAGGATGGAGGTGCGGCCATCGGCGGAGGTCCAGCCGTCGGCGAAGGTGGCGCGGAAGTTGCTGCCGCCGCCTTCGGAGTAGCCGCCGCCGCGGATGCTGAACACCGCGCCGTCCATCTTCTTCTTGAGGATGACGTTGATCACGCCGGCGATCGCGTCGGAGCCGTACAGCGACGACTGGCCGCCCGGCAGGATCTCGATGCGGTCGACCAGATCGATCGGAATGCCGCTGATGTTGTTGAAGGTGTCGCTGCCGTTGTACAGCGCCGGGTAGTTCGACATCGGTCGGCCGTCGATCAGGTACTTCACGTAGCCCGGCGGCAGGCCGAACAGGCTGACCGTCTTCGCGCCCTGGGTGAAGGTGTTTGAGCTCTGTCCGCCCTGCACGCCGCCGGTCGCGAACGAGCTCTTCTGCAGCACATCGGCCACCGAGCTGAAGCCACGGGCCTTGATGTCTTCGGCGGTGATGGTGGTGACCGGCGTGGCGGTCTCGATCTCGCTCTGCGGGATCAGCGAGCCGGTAACGGTAACCCGCTCCAGATCGGTGGCCTTGGTGTCCGTGCTGTCCTGCGCGAAGGCGCTGAACGCGGCCGGCACGACCATGGCGGTCACCAGCGCCGCGCTCAGGCGGCTGTGCTTGAAACTACGTGTCTGACGAGCAGTCATTTCTCTCTATCCCCGGAAATCAATAAAGAAAAGGCGGGTGGCGTCGTGCCACGGCATATGCCTTGAATTGGGGTCGCATCCATGCGAGCGACCCAAACGTAACACGAACTTAACGCGGTTTGTACAGGTCCGTCACGTTTTGGTGCTAGCAGTTGCATCTGCAGCGATCGGGCGGCAAACGCCCGGCAAATGTGGCTGTAGGTGTCGCGTGCGGCATCGCTCACGCTGCTTTGCACCAATTCGGGGCCTGGACGAGACAGGTAGATGAATGGGGTTCGGGGTGTTTTTGGCGCGTTTCAGAAAGCCTGAAAAGTCGGGTCTGTGCGCGGAAGGGCATCGCTGCGAACCCGATCATCGGCACGCGCGGCATGCACCAATGCGGTGAGGCGTTTCGCCATAATGGGGAATGGATGGCGATGGCGAGTCGCGCCGCTGCCATGGATGCGTTCTTGATCGCTGCCACGAGCGGGCACAGCGAATGAGGCGGCGGCGGTTGCATTGCCCCGTGCGCGCGGCGATCGCGGGTTCGAGCGCGCAAATGCGCGGCGCGCGCGACCGGCCGCGGCGATCGCGCGCGGCGTCCGGCCCGATACGCAAGACGCCCGCCCTGTGTCACCCTTCCTTTCTTTTCGCCAGCTGCAGCGCACTGCGCGCAGGCCGGCATCACCTCCGCGAGTTTTCCCATGACCGACCGTCCCCGCATTCCCGCCCACGCCGTCCAGCCCAACCTCGCGCCGCTGCCGCGGGTCCGCAACGTCATCGCCATCGGTTCCGGCAAGGGCGGGGTGGGCAAATCCACCACCGCGGTGAACCTGGCGCTGGCGCTGCAGCGCCAGGGCGCGCGGGTCGGGGTGCTGGATGCCGATGTGTATGGCCCCAGCGTGCCGGCCATGCTCGGCCTGAGCGGCCGCCCGGACAGCCCCGACAACAAGTCGATCGAACCCATGCGCGCGTTCGGCATCGAGGCGATGTCGATCGGCCTGCTGGTGGACCAGGACACGCCGATGATCTGGCGCGGGCCGATGGCCACCTCGGCGCTGACCCAGCTGTTCACCGATACGCTGTGGGACGACCTGGACTACCTGCTGATCGACCTGCCGCCGGGCACCGGCGACATCCAGCTGACCCTGGCGCAGAAGATCCCGGTCGCCGGCGCGGTGATCGTGACCACGCCGCAGGACATCGCCACGCTGGATGCGAAGAAAGCGCTGAAGATGTTCGAGAAGGTCGAGGTGCGGGTGCTGGGCATCGTCGAGAACATGGCGGTGCATACCTGCACGCAGTGCGGCCATGTCGAGCACCTGTTCGGCGAAGGCGGCGGCCAGCGCATGGCGCAGCAGTACGGCGTGCCGCTGCTGGGTTCGCTGCCGCTGGCGATCGCGATCCGCGAGCAGGGCGACGCCGGCACCCCGATCGTCGCCGCGGCCCCGGACTCGGCCGCGGCGCTGGCCTATCTGGCGACCGCGCAGCGCCTGACCGAGGAACTGCGCAAGCGGCCGCGCGCCTCGATCCCGATCGCCGCCTCGCTGCTCTGAGCGCCGCCGCGGCCGCCGCGAACGCGCCGCGACCGGCTAGAATCGCCGGTCACTGCGGCCCGCTCCGGCGTCGGCCGCGCTCCCGGCGGGCAGGTTCCGGCCTGCCGCCACAGGCATCAGGAAGACGTATGAGCATCAAGAGCGACCGCTGGATCCGCCGCATGTCCGAGCAGCACGGCATGATCGCGCCCTACGAGCCGGGCCAGGTGAAGCAGCTCAACGGCGAGCGTATCGTCAGCTACGGCACCTCCAGCTACGGCTACGACGTGCGCTGCTCGCGCGAGTTCAAGGTGTTCACCAACATCAACTCGACCATCGTCGATCCCAAGCGCTTCGATCCGAAGAGCTTCGTGGACATCGAGGCCGACGAATGCATCATCCCGCCCAACAGCTTCGCCCTGGCGCGCACGGTGGAATTCTTCCGCATCCCGCGCGACACGCTGGTGGTGTGCCTGGGCAAGAGCACTTACGCGCGCTGCGGCATCATCGTCAATGTCACGCCGCTGGAGCCGGAGTGGGAAGGGCACGTCACCCTGGAATTCAGCAACACCACGCCGCTGCCGGCGCGCATCTACGCCAACGAAGGCGTGGCGCAGATGCTGTTCTTCCAGTCCGATGCCGACGACGTCTGCGAGACCAGCTACAAGGACCGCGGCGGCAAGTACCAGGGCCAGACCGGCGTGACCCTGCCCAAGACCTGAGTTTTCCCAACAGCACAAGGAGCGCGCAATGAACGATCCCAATCCCTACCAGGCGCCCGAGGCGCCGCTGCCGTTGGCGCCGCTGGCGCTGGACGGCACCGAGGTGCTGGCCGGTCGCGGCGAGCGCTTCGGCGCGGCGCTGATCGACGGCGTGATTTCGCTGGCGACCTTTTTGCCGCTGGCCGCGCTCACCGGCTATTTCGGAAGGGTCATGGACGCGGCGCGCGGTGGCGAGCCGATGCCGTGGCTGACCATGGCCGGATACGCGGTGCTGTCGTTCGTGGTGTTCCTGGTGGTGCAGGGCTATCCGCTGGCCAAGACCGGGCAGACCTGGGGCAAGAAGCTGCTGTGGATCCGTATCGCCGATCTGGAGGGCGGGCAACCGCCGCTGTGGCGGCTGATCGCGCTGCGCTACCTGCCGACCCAACTGCTGGCGTTGGTGCCGATCGTAGGCAACTTCTATGCGCTGGTGGATGCGCTGTTCATCTTCCGCAAGGACAAGCGCTGCCTGCACGACCTGATCGCCGGTACCCAGGTGGTCAACGTCCGCCGTTGAGGCGGCGTGCCGGCCGCCGCGCAGCGGCGGCCGGCAGTCAGGAGGATGGAGATCGCCGGACCGAATCCCCAATCCCGAATCCCCAATCCTGGCATCTACTACTTGCCGCGCCCGAACAGCATGCCCACGCCGACCGCGACCAGGATCGCCGGCCACCAGGTGGCGATCAGCCGGCCCAGGCTGAGATTGGTCCAGCCCAGGTTGTTGGCCAGGAACACCAGGCCGATCACGATCAGCACGATGGCGGCGATCACATTGGATTTCATGGAGACGCGGCTTCCGCTAAAAGGGCGCCTATCGTAGCCGTTGCCGCCACGTCGCAACACGGGTCTGCAGGACATCGGCGTCCAGCCGCTGCGCCGTGCCGCTGCCCCATACCGGCCCGGGCCAGGCCGCGTCGCCTTCGTGGCGCCCGACCAGGTGCACGTGCAATTGGCGCACGATATTGCCCAGAGCGCCGATGTTGAGTTTGTGCACGCCCGGCTCGCCGCGCAGCAGCTGCGAGAGCTGGTTGATCTCGGCCAGCAGCAGGCGCTGCTGGGCGCCGTCCAGGTCGATCCATTCGCTGGCGCCGGCCACGCGCGGCACCAGCAACAGCCATGGGAAGCGCGCGTCGTCCATCAGTCGCACCTGCGACAGCGGGCCGTCGGCGACGAACGCGCTGTCGGCCTGCAGCCGCGGGTCGAGTGCGAAATCGGCCATGGGCGCGGCTCAGCGCAGGTGTTCGGCGAGGAACGCGAGGCTGCGTTGGCGCGCGCTTTCGGAGCTGTCGGCTTCGTAGTGGTTCGGGTCGACATGGCGGTCGAAGCCGTGCCCGGCCGGATACACGTAGGTCTGCATCTGCGGCAATTTCTCGCGATGCTGCTGCACCGAGTCCGGCGGAATGCTGCTGTCCTGCGCGCCGAAGTGGAACAGCACCGGCGCCTTCGGCGTCTCGTCGAGGAACTGGGTGTTGCGCCCGCCGTAGTAGCTCACCGACGGCAGGCCCAGCCGCAGCGCGGCCAGCAGCGCGACGCTGCCGCCCCAGCAGTAGCCGACAGTGCCGACCTTGCCGGCCGGCGTCAGCGCCTGCGCCGCGGCCTGCACGATGTCCAGCGCCTTGTCGAAGCCGAGCGCGCCGACCAGTTCCAGGCCCTTTTGCACGCCGTCCTGGTCGTAGTTCAGCTGCATGTCCTTCTCCACCGGATCGAACAGGCCCGGCGCCAGCACTTCGTAGCCTTGCGCGGCGTAATAGTCGGCGACCTCGCGGATGTAGGCGGTGACGCCGAAGATCTCCTGGATCAGCACCAGGCCGCCGCGCGGAGCGCCTTCCGGCACGGCGTGCCAGGCGGAGACCTGGCCGTGCGGGGTATCGAGGGTAGTCCAGTGGCCCATGGTGCGTTCCTGTGGCGGAGAGAGAGGCGAGGATTATCCATGCCGGCGGCTAGGCGGCTGTCAACGCGATTGGGATGGGGTGTGCCATGCGCGGCGGCTTGCGTGCCCGTCGCGCAATCCGGCCGCGTGGCGGCTCCTGCCCGGTATAATCCGCGCGGTTTTTCTCCCAGGCCCCTTGGACCCAGGCCCTCCAATGTCCCTCGCGAACCCCAAAGTCGGCTTCGTCAGCCTCGGCTGCCCGAAGGCGCTGGTCGACTCCGAACGCATCCTCACCCAACTGCGCGTGGAGGGTTACGCGATCGTGCCCAGCTACGATGCGGCCGACGTGGTGGTGGTCAATACCTGCGGCTTCATCGACTCGGCGGTGGCCGAATCGATGGAGGCGATCGGCGAGGCCATGGCCGAGAACGGCAAGGTCATCGTCACCGGTTGCCTGGGCAAGCGCTCGGAGCAGATCCGCGCGGCCTACCCGGACGTGCTGGCGGTGTCCGGTCCCCAGGACTACCAGAGCGTGATGGAAGCGGTGCATGCGGCGTTGCCGCCGCGCCACGACCCGTTCGTGGACCTGCTGCCGCGCGGGCGCCACGGCGTGCGCGACGAGGACGGCGTCGGGGTCAAGCTGACCCCGCGCCACTACGCGTACCTGAAGATCTCCGAGGGCTGCAATCACCGCTGCAGTTTCTGCATCATTCCCTCGATGCGCGGCGACCTGGATTCGCGCCCGGTCGACGAGGTGCTGCGCGAGGCCGAGCGGCTGGTCAAGGGCGGGGTGCGCGAGCTGCTGGTGGTGTCGCAGGACACCTCGGCCTACGGCGTGGACCTGAAATACGCCGAGCGCGAATGGCGCGGCCGCCGCTACCAGACGCGGATGAAGGCGCTATGCGAGGGGTTGTCGGAACTGGGCGTGTGGACGCGGCTGCACTACGTGTATCCGTACCCGCACGTGGACGAGGTGATCCCGCTGATGGCCGAGGGCAAGCTGCTGCCGTACCTGGACATCCCGTTCCAGCATGCCAGCCCGCGCATCCTGCGGCTGATGAAGCGGCCGGGCGCGGTCGAGCGGACCCTGGAGCGGGTGCAGCGCTGGCGCGCGCTGTGTCCGGACATCACCTTGCGCTCGACCTTCATCGTCGGCTTCCCAGGCGAGACCGAGGCCGAGTTCGAGCAATTGCTGGAGTTTCTCGACGCCGCCCAGCTCGACCGCGTCGGCGCGTTCGCCTATTCGCCGGTCGAGGGCGCCAGCGCCAACGCGCTGCCCGATCCGGTACCGGAAGAGGTCAAGCAGGAGCGGCTGGCGCGCTTCATGGCCCGCCAGGCCGGCATCTCCGCGGCGCGCCTGGAAGCCAAGATCGGCAGCGTGCAGCAGTGCCTGGTCGATCTGCTCGAGGACGGCATCGCGGTGGCGCGCTCGAAGGCCGATGCGCCGGAAATCGACGGCCTGGTGCACATCCAGAACGGCGCCGAGCGCGGCCTGCAGCCGGGCGATCTGGTCGACGTGGAGATCACCGACAGCGACGAGCACGACCTGTTCGGCGAGGCGTTGCCGGCTGGCACTGCGCAGCCGCGCGCGTTGGACCTGCGGGTGCTGTGAGCGAGGCCGCCGGCCGTGCCGGCGCGCCCCGGTGAGGACGGCGCGGCGCTCAGCGCGCGGCGTAGTCCACCGACACCACCACGAAGCTGTGGCGGCCGCCAGGCAGCTGCGCCTCGATCTCGTCGTCGATGCGCTTCTTCAGCAGCGCCCGCGCCAGCGGCGAGTCGATGCTGATCCAGCCGCGGCCGGCATCGGTCTCGTCCGGGCCAACGATGCGGTAGCGCAGCAGCTCGCCGCTGTCGGCGTCCTCCAGTTCGACCACGGCGCCGAAGAACACCGCCTGCGGATCGGACGGCGCGGTGTCCACCACGCGCAGCGCTTCCAGGCGCTTGCTCAGGTAGCGCACGCGGCGGTCGATCTCGCCCAGCTGCTTCTTGCGGTAGGTGTACTCGGCGTTCTCCGAGCGGTCGCCCTCGGCCGCGGCCGCGGCCAGCGCCTTGACCACCTCCGGTCGGCGCACCCGCCACAGTTCTTCCAGCTCGGCCTTGAGCCGGGCGTGGCCTTCGGCGGTGATCAGGGCGGTGCTCTTTTCGGCAGGGGGGCGCCAGCGGCTCATCGGGGTCGGGACTGCGGTGGAGCGGGGCACGATGCTAGCCCGTACGTGCGCCTTGCGCACGCGCGGGCGATGGCCGAAGCTGGCGCGGCCATCCACACGGACGTTGTTCGATGCTGATCCTGCCGTTGCACAAGCCGCTGTCGCGGGAGAATTTTCCGCTGGTCACGCTGCTGCTGGTGCTGCTCAACGCGGCGATCTACTTCGGCTGGCAGCGCCAGGACACCGTGCCGCTGCAGCAGGCGCAACGCTATTACCTCGATTCCGGGCTCGGCGCCCACGAAGCGCCGGCCTATGCGCGCTACCTGCAGCGCAGCGGAAGCAAGGAAGCGCTGGCCGAGTTCGAGCGCATGCCGCCGACGGAGCAGGCGCAGTTCGTCGGCGCCGCGACGGTCAGCGACGTACGCTTCGTACAGGCGTTGCGCAGCGGCGCGGCGTTCGAGGATGCGGCGGCGTGGCAGGCGTGGACGCCGTTGCGCGCCCGCTACGACGCGTTGCTGGATCGCGTGTTCACCTTGCGCCATCTCCAGCGAAGCTCCGAATGGTCGCCGGCGCGGATGCTGTCCGCGGCGTTCCTGCATGCCGACGCGTTGCACCTGTTCGGCAACATGCTGTTCCTGGTCGTGCTCGGCACCTTGCTGGAAGGGGCGATCGGGCGCTGGCGGTTCCTGCTGGTCTACCTGCTCGGCGCGTTCGGGTCCAGCGCGGTCAGCCTGTGGTGGCGTTGGGGCGAGGCCGGTGGCGGGCTGGGCGCGTCCGGTGCCATCGCCGCGCTGATGGGCGCGTTCTGCGTGGTCTGGGGGCGGCGGCCGGTGCGCTTCTTCTACTGGTTCGCGGTGGTGTTCGACTACGTGCGCGGGCCGGCGATCGCGTTGCTGCCGCTGTGGCTTGGCTGGGAGCTGTACAACCTGCTGGCCAACGGCGATGCCGGGATCGGCTTCGATGCGCATGCCGGCGGCCTGGTCGTCGGCGCGCTGCTCGGCGCGGCGCTGGTGGCGATGCGGCAGACCCGCGAGGCGTTCATGCGCGACGCCGCCGTGGCCGCCGTGGACGACCGCTGGGAGCGCGCGCAACGGCATCTTGGGCGGCTGGAGAACCGCGAGGCCGCGTTCCTGCTCGACGAACTCGCCGCCGAGCAGCCACGCCGCTTCGACGTGGCGCAGGCGCGCTACCGGGTCGCACGCAATGCCGGCGATGCGCGTGCCGCGCAGGCGCGCGCGATCGAACTGCTGCGCCTGCCGGCGACCACCGCGCAGGAAGCGCAAGCGCAGGCGGCGTTGCTCGGCGACTGCACTGCCGGCGCCATCGCCGTGGATGCGGCGACGCGTGCGCTGCTGTTCGATCGCTGGCTGGCGCTGGGCCGGCTGCACGATGCCGAAGCGCTGCTGGCGCAGGATGCCGCGGCGGTGCCGCGCGCCGAACAGGCGCAGCACTGGTTCCGGCTCGCGCTGGGCCACGGCGAGCGACAGGCCGCTGCCGAATGGCACCGCCTGCTGCTCGCGGTGATCGAGCGCTACCCGGATCTGCCGCAGGCGGACAAGGCGCGGTTCCTGCTCGCCAACGCGTGAGTGCCGTTGGCGGCGGCATAGCCGCCCGGTCGTGCGCCGCTGCTAGGCCGGCGCGATGGTCAGCGCCTTCAGCGCCGCCTGCAGCTTGCCGCGTTGCGCCTCGTCCTCGCAGCGCGCGAGCGCGTCCTGCAGCAGCGCGCGCGCCTGCGCGTCGTCGCCGAAACGCTCGGCCAGCAACAGCGCCGCGCTCAGCGACCAGGCGCCGAATTCCGCCGCCTTGGGCCAGGCGCGCAGCGCGGCGAGCAGGCCGTCGAGCGAGAGCTTGAACTGCCCGGCCAGCTGCGCGCGCTCGGCCAGCAGCGAAGCCTGTTCCGGCAGCAGCGGGACGAAGTCGGGATCGGCGTCGAGGGCCTCGCGCAGCAGCGCCAGTGCGCGCCGCTCCTGCTTTTCCTGCAGCAGGCGATTGATGTACTGGCGGGTGTGGTCGCGGCGCTCGTCGGCGCGCCCGCCGGTGCGCAGCAGGCGCTGGTACAGCTCGTGCACCGCCAGGCTCACCGCGCGCGTGCGCAATTCGCCGCGCAGCAACTGCAGCGCCTCGGGCGCATGCCCGTCGCGCACGAACTGTTCGGCTTCGTCGAGCACGCGCTGGTCCGGATCGTGGAGGCGATACGCATCGTCGTTGCCGGCGGCCGGTTCGTAGCCCAGCACTTCGTGGTACTGGTAGACCAGATAGCCCATCAGGTGGAAGGCGGCGAACAGGCCCCAGATCGTCACCACGCCGATCGCCAGGTCGCTGGCCAGCGGCGGCAGGTAGTGCTGCAGCCATCTGGCCGCGGTCAGCGCGCTGGCCTGGATCACGAACAGCAGGCCGAACGCGGCCAGGTACGGCCAGCCGATGCGCAGCGCCAGGCCGATCGACACGGCCGGATTCAGGGCGCGGCGCAGGCTGCCGTCGATGGCCAGCGAGATCAGGAAGCCGGGCTGCAGCAGCACCACCGCCAGCAGCATCAGCAGGCCGACGACCGGGCCGGCGAGCAGCGCCGCGGCGGCGACCGCCGCGCCGAGCACGATCATCAGCGCCAGCAGCCGCAGCACCACCCCATCGCCGATGTCGAAGCCGCGTTCGGGCGCATCCATGTGTCCGTCGGCGGTATGCCGCAGGATCTCGAAGGCGTATTTGTAGATCGCCAGCGTGGTGGCGATGCCGATGATCCAGCCGATGCCCGGCAGCATTCCCAGCAGGCGGCACAGGGTCAGCGCGATCAGGGCGAACAGCGCGCCGCCGCGCAGCGGATACAGCGCGATGGCGCGGGTGCGCGCCCAGAAAGGTTCGGGTGTGCTGCGGCGCGCGCGGCCTGTGCCGGCGCGATGACGGTCTTCCATGACGCCCCCTGCGTTCAATGTGCGCCGATTGTGCGACGCGCCGGGCGGGCGTGCAATCGGGATGCGCTCGCGCGCTTGGCCCGGGCGAGCCGTGCCGGGCAGGGCGCCTCTAGTCCCTCCGCGCATCGCGCTCGTGGCGCCGATGCTTGCGGTGCGCGCGCAGGCGGGCAGCGCGAGCCGGGCGGGATCGGTTCGCGGCGTGCAAGGTTCACTGGGCCGGGCGTTGCGGCGGGTCCTGGGTGGCGTCGCCGCGACCTGCGGGACGGCGGCTAGAATGGCCGTTCCACGGCGAATGCCGGCATTCCCCGGCGGCAATCCGCTGCGGGCGCCGGCACTGCCAGCTCATCGCATGGAGTGTCGTTTGAACCCATCCGCCACAGGCAATCCGCGTGTGCGTATCGAAAAGGTCGAGGTGCTGTCCGACAACTGGTACGTGCTGCGCAAGGTCACCTTCGATTTCCAGCGCAGCGACGGCAGCTGGCAGACGCTGTCGCGCGAGGCCTACGACCGCGGCAACGGCGCCACCATCCTGCTCTACAGCCGCGCCAGGCAGACGGTGATGCTGACCCGGCAGTTCCGGTTGCCGACGCTGCTCAACGGCAATCCCGACGGCATGCTGATCGAAGCCTGCGCCGGGCTGCTCGACCAGCACGATGCGCAGACCTGCATCCGCAAGGAGACCGAAGAGGAAACCGGCTACCGGATCGAGAACGTGCGCAAGGTATTCGAGGCGTTCATGAGTCCGGGCTCGGTCACCGAAAAACTGTATTTCTTCGTGGGCGAGTATTTCGATCGCGACAAGGTCGGCGCGGGCGGCGGGGTCGCGGCCGAGGGCGAAGAGATCGAGGTGCTGGAACTGCCGCTCGACGCTGCGTTGGCGATGATCGAGACGGGCGAGATCGCCGACGGCAAGACGATCATGCTGTTGCAGTACGCCAAGCTGAAGGGATTGCTGGCATAGCGCAATGCTGTCGGTTTGTCTCTGCGTGTGGCATCGCCTGGATCGAACGTGGCCTGCCGTGCCTGTCGGCGCGCGCTGTACACGCACCTGCGCCGTAGCGTGACCCGCGCCGCGTGGCCCTGGTTTTGGGCGCGCTGCACCGATCGGGTCAGCGCACGCGCCGCAGGCGCTTGTCGGCATGCTCCGGCGGCATGCCGCTATGGCAGTTGAAGCCGTCCTGGGCCAGATCGTAGTCGGCGGCCGCGGCGCGGCGGCCGCGCGTCTGGGCCTCTTCGACACGGAACCCGTAGATGTTGGGGCCCACCTGCGGATCGTCGGGGTCCTCGAAGCCGAGCGTCAGGCAACTGCTGGCCATCTGGTCGATTCCCCACACGCCGGTGATGGTCCTGGGCGCGGCGTGCCGTGCGGCGCCGGCGATGCAGGTGGTCGTCAGCGTATAGCGATGGGCCGTCTCGCTCGCCGCTCCCACCTCAAGCCTGAGATCGGCGCGAACGGTCTCGCAATCCCGCGTATATCCCTGGAGTTTGCCGACGTAGCGGCCGGCCAGCAGTTGCTGCCGTTGCGGCGGCCAGTCGTCGCCCGACGCCGGTTGCGCGGCATCGGCGGCCATTGCGGCTGTGGCCGCCGCCAGGCCGAGCAGCAGGGCGCTCATCGCTTCCTTGTCCATGGTGGAACTCCTTGTGGTTGTCGGCTGCGCTCAGCGCTTGCCGCCGAAGATGCTGCCGAAGATGCCGCGCACGATCTGCTGGCCGATGCGGTTGCCTACGGTGCGCGAGGTCTGCTTGGCCATCGTCTCGAGCATGCCCTGGCGGCGCTTGGTGCCGAACACCGCGTCCTTGACCGCCTGGCCGAAGCCGCTGTCCTGGGCGTCGTCCTGCTCGCGCGTGCGCGCCGCCGGTGCCGCGGTCTTCTCGGCCACCTGCTCGACCCGGCGCGCCAGCATTTCCGCCGCCGAGTCGCGGTTGACCGGGCTGTCGTAGCGGTTGCCGACCACGCTGCCGGCGCGCACCTGCGCGCGCTCGGCGTCGGAGATCGCACCCATCCGGCAGCGCGGCGGCGCGATCAGGGTCTGCTGCACCGGCGACGGCACGCCCTTGTCCTGCAGCGTGGAGACCAGGGCTTCGCCGGTGCCGAGCTGGGAAATGGCCTTGGCCACGTCCAGCTTGGGGTTGGCGACGAAGGTCTCGGCGGCGGTGCGCACCGCCTTCTGGTCGCGCGGGGTGTAGGCGCGCAGCGCGTGCTGCACGCGGTTGCCGAGCTGGCCGAGGATGTTGTCCGGCACGTCGTCGGGGAACTGCGAGCAGAAGTACACGCCTACGCCCTTGGAGCGGATCAGTCGCACCACCTGCTCGATGCGCTGCACCAGCGCCGGCGGTGCGTCGTCGAACAGCAGGTGCGCCTCGTCGAACACGAACACCAGCTTGGGCTTGTCCAGGTCGCCCACCTCCGGCAGCCGCTCGAACAGTTCCGACAGCAGCCACAGCAGGAAGGTCGAGTACAGGCGCGGCTTGAGCACCAGTTGCGCGGCGGCGAGGATGCCGATCACGCCGCGGCCGTCGCTGCCGACCCGCATCAGCTCGGCCAGGTCCAGCGCCGGCTCGCCGAAGAAGCCTTCGCCGCCGTCCTGCGCCAGGCGCAGCAGCGCGCGCTGGATCGCCGCCACCGACGGCGCGCTGACCAGGCCGTACTCGGTGGAGATGTCCTTGCGCTGCTCCACCACCAGCGCCAGCAGCGCGCGCAGGTCGTCCAGGTCGAGCAGCAGCAGGCCGCGGTCGTCGGCCAGCTTGAACACGATGTCGAGCACGCCGGCCTGGGTGTCGTTGAGTTCCAGGATCCGCGCCAGCAGGGTCGGCCCCATCTCGCTGACGGTGGTGCGCACCGGGTGCCCGAGCTGGCCGTACAGGTCCCAGAACACCACCGGGTTGGCGGCCGGCGCGTAGTCGGCCACGCCGATGTCCCTGGCGCGCTGCAGCACTTTCTCGCTGCCGTCGCCGGCCACCGCCAGCCCGGCCACGTCGCCCTTCACGTCGGCCATGAACACCGGCACGCCGATCCGCGAGAAGCCCTCGGCCAGGGTCATCAGGGTCACGGTCTTGCCGGTGCCGGTGGCCCCGGCGACCAGGCCGTGGCGATTGCCCAGGCGCGGCTGCAGCAGCACCGCGATGTCGTCGGTCAGGCCTTTGCCCAGCAGGATCGGGTCCATGAACAGCTCCGCGGTGAGGTGGGCGGATTCTAGGCGTTCGCGCCGGCGCCCGCTCGCCGCGAGGGCGCCGGGGCCGCGCTTCGCCTGGCCTGGGCGATGAACGAATGCCCCGCCGGCGCGGTGCCGGCGCATGCCCGACCTTGCCGCGATGTGACAGCGGCGGCTACCCTGCGGCCTTTCCGTCGTCGCGTCCCATCATGCCCCTTTCGTTCCGTATCACCCATGGATGGCCCGCCGTGGCTGCCTTGGCGCTGGCTTGCGCCGCGCCTTCTGCCCACGCCGAACGCGTCTCCGCGCGCGACAAGGCCGCCATCGCCGTCCTCGACCAGCGCCTGGCGGCGGCCGAGAAGCGCTACAACGACGCGATGGTGCTGGTCGGCAACAGCGACCCCAAGGGCACCCAGGAAAGCGACGCGGCGCTGGAGGACATCGAGGACGTGGTCGATGCCTGCATCAAGCAGCGCGGCTGCCAGGTCGGCACCTACCTGGGCGCGTACAAGCGCCTGCTCAAGGCCAAGGCCGACGCGCAGGGCGCGGCGACCGATGCCGATGCGAGCGACGACGACGCGGTGCCGCTGCAGGCCGATCCCGACCACATCAGTCCGCTGGCCGCCAACGTGCCGGAAGCGGCGCGCGCGGCGAGCCTGCTCAACGACCAGCGCCATGCCTTCGACGCGATGGTCGAATACAACCCGGCGGTGCAGGCCGGCATCCGCCGCTGGCTCACCGACATGCGCCCGTCGCTGATGAACAGCTACGAGAACTACCAGAACCTGCGCGCGATCATGTGGCCGGAATGGGAAAAGCGCGGGCTGCCGGAGGCGCTGCTGTTCGGCATCATCGCCAAGGAATCCAACGGCCGCGTGCACGCCAATTCGCGGGTCGGCGCCGCCGGGCTGATGCAGTTCATGCCGGCCACCGGGCGCCGCTTCGGGCTGGGCCCGGACGGCACCGGCTTCGACACCCGCTACGACGCGCGCAGCGCCGCCGAGGCCAGCGCGGTGTACATCAACGAGCGCATGGCCGAGCTCAACCGCAGCATCGAACTGTCGCTGGCCGGCTACAACGGCGGCGAGGGCCGCGCCGCGCGCGTGTACAACCAGATGCAGGGGCGCAGCTTCTGGGACGCCTCGGTGTACAACCAGTTCCCGGCCGAGACCAAGGACTACGTGCCGATGGTGATCGCCGCGGCGTGGATCTTCCTGCACCCGCAGCAGTACGGGGTGGCGTTCCCGAAGATCAACGCGCAGCCGGCGACGCTGCGCCTGGCCAAGTCCACCACGATCTACGAGCTGACCATCTGCCTGGGCAGCGACGGTACCCGCGACGGCTACATGCGCGCGCTACGCAACCTTAACCCGCGCTACGAACCCGATGGCTGGATCCCGGCCGGAGTCACCATCAACGCCACCACCAAGATCGTCGGCCTGTACAACCGCTACTGCGTCAGCGGTCCGCGTGCCGACCTGGCGCGCGCGCTGATCACCGCCGACGTCAACGCCGCGATCCGCAGCAACACGCCCGTGGTCGCCGATCCCACCGGCAACGTGGCGGTGGGCGACGTGACGCCGGTGGCCGGCGTGCCCACCACCATCGCCACCGGGCGCCCGGCGCCGGTCAAGCCCAAGCCCAAGCAGGTGCGCAGCTACCGCGTGGCCAAGGGCGACACGCTGGGCCGCATCGCCGACCGCTACAGCTGCGATCTCAAGCAGCTGGCCAAGGCCAATGGCCTGCGCGCGCCGGGCTATGCATTGAAGCCGGGGCAATCGCTGAAGATGACCGGCTGCGACAAGTAGGCCTTCGTTCTCCCACCGGGACCAAGACCCCCTTTTCGGGGGAAGGTGGCGCGCAGCGCCGGATGAGGGTGGGGGCGCAATCAATTGCTCGGGAGAGGTTTTCCACCCCTGCTATCAGGAGCGTCGCCCGCCTGGCTGCGGCGCCGTACCCTCATCCGCCCTTCGGGCACCTTCTCCCGATGGGAGAAGGGGGGCGCAACGCGCGGTGATGGTCCAGCCGCGCCTCACATCAAACGCGCAGCCAGGATGTCCCTCTCCCGTCGGGAGAGGGGTAGGGTGAGGGTACGGCAGCACCGGGAATGCAAGGTCGCCAGGGCGCGCTGTCGCCGCCCCGATACCCGCGCGGCGTTGCAGGCAGCGCCTGTGTGCCCAGCGTTCAACCGAGCCGGACCGGCGCTTCCGCTGCCAGCGCCGGATCGAGCGTCGCCATGGCTGGCCGCAGGCACGATCACCGTTGAGCCGTAGTTGTAGCGCGCCGCACCGCAGTGGATGCGGTGCGCCCGGCAGGTTGGCGCGCCGCCGCGCGTCAGCGATCCAGCCGCCCTGCCAGGGCCTGGCCGAGCCGCACCGGCGTTTCCGCCGCCAGCGTCGGATCAAGCTGCGCCACGCCGGGCGGCAGCAGCACTATGACGGTGGAGCCGTAGTAGCAGGCCGCGCCGCAGTGGATGCGGTGCGCCCGGCAGGTTGGCGCGCCGCCGCGCGTCAGCGATCCAACCGCCGTGCCAGGGCCTGGCCGAGCCGCACCGGCGTTTCCGCCGCCAGCGTCGGATCGAGTTGTGCCATGCCGGGCGGCAGCAGCACGATGACGGTGGAGCCGTAGTTGAAGCGCGCCATCTCCGCGAACCGCTCCAGCACGATGCCCTTGCCGCGCCAGTCCTTGCGGGTGATGCGGTCGCCGTAGCGCGGGATCTCCACGCCGCTCCACACCGTCTCCACCCCGCTGACCAGCAGCGCGCCGACCATCACCGAGGCCATCGGGCCGAACTCGGTGTCGAAATGGCAGACCAGCCGCTCGTTGCGCGCGAACAGCCGCGGCACGTCGCGCACCGCGTCCGGGCCGACGCTGAACAGGCGTCCCGGCACGTGCACGGTCTCGCGCAGGGTGCCGGTCCAGGGCATGTGCACGCGGTGGTAGTCGCGCGGCGACAGGTACACGGTGGCGTACAGGCCGTTGGCGAACGGCGCCGCGGCGGCGGCGTCGCCGAGCAGTTCGGCGGCGGTGAACGCCTGGCCCTTGGCCTGGAAGATGCGCCCGTCCTGGATCGGGCCGAGCTGGCTGATGCGGCCGTCGGCCGGCATCAGCAGCGCCTGCTGGTCGGGATCGGCGACGCGCGCGCCGGGCTTCAGCGCGCGGGTGAAGAACGCATTGAAGGTCGGGTAGGCGCGCGGATCGGGTTCGGCGGCCTCGGCCAGGTTCACCCCGAAGCGGCGCACCACGGTGTCGATCAGCCATTGCTTCAGCCCCGGCCGCGACGAATACGCCAGGCGCCGCGCCAGCGAGGACAGCAGCCGGTGCGGCAGCACGTAGGTCAGCGTGGTCAGCAGGCTCATGGCGCGGTCGCCTTGGTCAGCGCCTGCAGGTCGGCGGCGATCGCCGCCGGCTCGAACGGCGGGCGGATCAGTCCGGCCTGGCGGCCCTGCGGGTCGAGCACGGCGATCGCGGCGGAGTGGTCCATGCTGTAGTCGTTGGGGTTTTCCTGGAAATGCTTGCCGGGCACCTTCTGGAACACGAAGCCCAGCGCGGTGGCGAAGCGTTCCAGCTCCGGCACGTCGGCGGTGGCGGCCAGGGTGTCCTTGTGGAAGCCGTGCGCGTAGGCGCCCAGCCGCGCCGGGGTGTCGCGCTCCGGATCGACCGAGACGAACAGCACCCGCGGGCGCAGCGTGTCGGGGATCGATTCCCACTGCTTCTGCGCGCGGGCCAGGTCGGCCAGGGTGGTCGGGCACACGTCCGGGCAGGCGGTGAAGCCCAGGAACACCAGCGTCCAGTGGCCTTTCAGCTCGCCGGGCACCAGCGGCGTGCCGTCGGACTGGCGCAGGTGGAAGTCGGGCAGGGCGCGCGGCTGCGGGTACAGGCGCACGCTGCGGGTCTCGGGCCACGCCGAAGCGCTGCCGCCGAAGTACTTCTGGGCCAGCAGCAGGCCCAGGCCGGCGGCCAGGGCGACCACCAGGACGATGCCGAAGTTGCGGTTGAACATACTGATTTCCCTTGCAACGAACGCTCATGATAGCGGCCGGGCCTCTATAATCGGGGGCCGAATTGCCTTGCCTGTTGCCATGACTGCCGACGCGGCCGCCGAACTCCACACGATCATCGACCTGATCCGCTACGGCACCAGCCGTTTCAATGCCGCCGAACTGAGCTTCGGCCACAGCTACGACAACGCCCTGGACGAAGCCACGCAACTGGTGCTGCACGCCCTGCACCTGCCGCACGACCTGGGCCCGGCCTACGGCGGCGCGCGCGTCACCACGCCGGAAAAGGCGCAGGTGCTGGCGCTGTTCGAGCGCCGCATCGCCGAGCGCATCCCCGCCGCCTACCTGACCGGCGAGGCCTGGTTCGCCGGGCTCAGCTTCAAGAGCGACGCGCGCGCGCTGGTGCCGCGCTCGCCGATCGCCGAGCTGATCGAGGCCGGCTTCGAGCCGTGGCTGGCCGGGCGCGAGGTCAACCGCGCGCTCGACCTGTGCACCGGCTCGGGCTGCATCGCCATCGCGATGGGCCACTACAACCCGAACTGGCAGGTGGACGCGGTCGACATCAGCGACGACGCGCTGGCCCTGGCCGCGGAGAACAAGGCGCGGCTGCTGGCCGACAACGTCGAGCTGGTCAAGTCCGACCTGTTCGCCGGGCTGGGCGGGCGCCGCTACGAACTGATCGTCACCAATCCGCCCTACGTCACCCATGCCGAGACCGACGCGCTGCCGCCCGAATACGCGCACGAGCCGGAACTGGGCCTGCGCGCCGGCGACGACGGCCTGGACCTGGCGCTGAAGATCCTGCGCGACGCGCCGGCGCACCTGAGCGAGGACGGCCTGCTGATCTGCGAAGTCGGCGAATCCGAGCGCGCGCTGGTGCAGCTGCTGCCGGAGGTCGATTTCGCCTGGGTCGAGTTCAAGGTCGGGCAGATGGGCATCTTCGCGGTGGAAGCCAGCGAACTGGTCGCGCACCACGCGCGCATCGCCGACCTGGCCGCGAGCCGGTGAGCCGGCGGCCATGAGCGCGAACAGCTTCGGCACCCTGCTGACCGTCACCACCTTCGGCGAATCGCACGGGCCGGCGATCGGCTGCGTGATCGACGGCTGCCCGCCGGGACTGGAGCTGGACGCGGCCGAGTTCGCCCACGACCTGCAGCGCCGCGCCACCGGCAAGAGCCGCCACACCTCGGCGCGGCGCGAGGCCGACGAAGTGGAGATCCTGTCCGGGGTCTACGAGGGCCGCACCACCGGCACCCCGATCGGCCTGCTGATCCGCAACACCGACCAGCGCAGCAAGGACTACACCGACATCGCCCGCCAGTTCCGTCCGGGCCATGCCGACTACAGCTACTGGCAGAAGTACGGCATCCGCGATCCGCGCGGCGGCGGCCGCTCCTCGGCGCGCGAGACCACGATGCGCGTGGCCGCCGGCGTCGTCGCCAAGAAGTGGCTGGCGCAGCGTTACGGCGTGCGCGTGCGCGGCTACCTGTCGCAGCTCGGGCCGGTCGTGCCGCAGGGCTTCGCCTGGGATGCGGTGGAGGACAACGCGTTCTTCTGGCCGCATGCGGCGCAGGTGCCGGAGCTGGAACGTTACATGGACGCGCTGCGCAAGTCCGGCGATTCGATCGGCGCCAAGGTCACCGTGGTCGCCGACGGCGTGCCGCCGGGCTGGGGCGAGCCGATCTACGGCAAGCTGGACGGCGAACTGGCCGCGGCGCTGATGAGCATCAATGCGGTCAAGGGCGTGGAGATCGGCGACGGCTTCGCCGTGGTGGCGCAGAAGGGCACCGAGCACCGCGACCTGATCGCGCCGGACGGCTTCCAGTCCAACCATGCCGGCGGCGTGCTCGGCGGCATCGCCACCGGCCAGCCGATCGTCGCCTCGCTGGCGTTCAAGCCCACCTCCAGCCTGCGCCTGCCCGGCGCCACGGTGGACGTGGACGGGCAGGCGGTGGATGTCATCACCACCGGCCGCCACGACCCCTGCGTCGGCATCCGCGCCACCCCGATCGCCGAGGCGATGATGGCGCTGGTGCTGATGGACCAGGCGCTGCGCCATCGCGCGCAGTGCGGCGACGTCGGCAGCGTCGCCCCGCGCATCCCCGGCGGTGGCGATGGCTGAGTCGCGGCCACGGGTGTGGGTCAGCCAACCGCTGTTCGACGATGTCGTCGCACGACTCGGCGAACATTGCGCGCTGACCACCACCGCGGACGTGACCAAGTATTCGCAGCAAGACCTGGCCGCGGCGCTGGCGCCGCTGGACGGCGCGCTGGTGACCCTCAACGAGCGTATCGGCGCGGCCGAGATCGCTGCCGCGCCGCGGCTGCGCGCCATCGCCAACGTCGGCGTCGGCTACAACAATCTCGATCTGGACGCGCTCAGCGCGGCCGGCATCGTCGCCAGCAACACGCCGGACGTGCTCACCGAAACCACCGCCGACCTCGGTTTCGCGCTGCTGATGGCAGCCGCGCGGCGCATCGCCGAATCCGAGCGCTGGCTGCGCGAGGGGCAGTGGCAGCAGTGGTCGTTCCAGACCATGCTCGGCGCCGACGTGCACGGCAGCACCCTGGGCATCCTCGGCATGGGCCGCATCGGCCAGGCCATCGCGCGCCGCGCCGCGGGCTTCTCGATGCGCGTGCTGTACCACAACCGCAGCCGCCTGCCGGCCGAGGTGGAGCGTGCGCACGCCGCCGAGTACGTCGGCTTCGACGCACTGCTGGCGCGCGCCGATCACCTGCTGCTGGTGCTGCCGTATTCGACGCAGTCGCACCACATCCTCGATGCCGCCGCGCTGGCGCAGATGAAGCCGGGCGCCACGCTGGTGAACATCGCCCGCGGCGGCCTGGTCGACGAACTGGCGCTGGCCGATGCGCTCGCGCACGGGCGCCTGGCCGCGGCCGGGCTGGACGTGTACGAGGGCGAGCCGGCGGTGCGCCCGGAGCTGCTGGCGCTGCGCAACGTGGTGCTGACCCCGCATATCGGCAGCGCCAGCGCCGCGACCCGCCGCGCGATGGTGGCGCTGGCGGTGGACAACCTGCTGGCCGCGCTGGGCTTCGGTGCCGACGCCGGGCGTCCGCCGAATGCGTTGAACCTGGATGCGATCGCCGCTGGCGCCGGCAATGGCGACGGCAGCATCGCGAGCAAAAAACGATAGGGAACCTCCGGCGACCTGAGCGGCGCGCTCGGGAGGTTCCCCGAATCCAGCTGGCAGTGCGGCTGTTCCCCCTTTCTCCTACCCGATCGAACAATCTCCCATGAGCAACGAATCCCGTCGTTTCAACGTCGCCGTCGTCGGCGCCACCGGCGCTGTCGGCGAAACCATGCTGGCCATCCTCGCCGAGCGCGACTTCCCCATCGCCACGCTGTACCCGCTGGCCTCCGAGCGCTCCGCCGGCGGCCAGATCGAGTTCAAGGGCCAGAAGGTCACCGTGCTCGACCTGGCCACCTTCGATCCGACCGGCGTGGACATCGCGCTGTTCTCCGCCGGTGGCGGCATTTCCAAGGAATACGCACCGAAGTTCGCCGCCGCCGGCGCGGTGGTGATCGACAACTCCTCGTCGTTCCGCTACGACGACGACGTGCCGCTGGTGGTGTCGGAAGTGAACCCGGAGGCGCTGAAGCAGCGCCCGCGCGGCATCATCGCCAACCCCAACTGCTCGACCATGCAGATGCTGGTGGCGCTGGCGCCGTTGCACCGCGAATACAACATCGAGCGCATCAACGTGGCCACCTACCAGTCGGTGTCCGGCGGCGGCCGTTCGGGCATGGAGGAACTGGGCAAGCAGACCGCGCAGTTGCTGGCGTTCCAGGACATCGAGCCGAAGAAGTTCCAGGTGCAGATCGCCTTCAACCTGATCCCGCACATCGACGACTTCCTCGAGAACGGCTTCACCAAGGAAGAGATGAAGCTGGTCTGGGAGACGCGCAAGATCCTCGGCGACGACAACATCCAGGTGAACCCGACCGCGGTGCGCGTGCCGGTGTTCTACGGCCACTCCGAAGCGGTCGCGATCGAGACCACGCGCAAGGTCAGCGCCGAGCAGGCGCGCGCGCTGCTGGCCGCGTCGCCGGGCGTGGAAGTCGTCGACGAGCGCAAGGCCGGCGGCTATCCGACCCCGGTCACCCACGCCTCGGGCAACGACGCGGTCTACGTCGGCCGCATCCGCGAGGACATCTCGCATCCGCGCGGCCTGAACCTGTGGATCGTCTCCGACAACATCCGCAAGGGCGCTGCGCTCAATGCGGTGCAGCTGGCCGAGCTGGTGGCGCAGGAAGGCTGAGCGATATCTCCCCTCTCCCCTCGGGAGAGGGACGGGGGTGAGGGTGCGGCGCGAAGCCCTCGCACTGTTTCGATCCCATGAGGCTTCGCCGTACCCTCATCCGCCCCTTCGGGGCACCTTCTCCCGATGGGAGAAGGGAGGGCTGCCCGAGCGTGCAACACAACAAGCGAAGCCAAGACGCCCCTCGCCCCTCGGGAGAGGGATCGGGGGTGAGGGTACGGGGCGAAGCCCTCGCACTGTTTCGATCCCACGAGGCTTCGCCCGGACCCTCATCCGCCCCTTCGGGGCACCTTCTCCCGATGGGAGAAGGGGGTAGGGCCGCGCGAACCTGTGCAGGCTCCGTCGCACGGCCGCGTAGACGAACGCCACAATGCGAAGGGCAACGGCTATATTGCACGCCATGACACCAAGGGCAGGGGCGTGATGCGCCTACAACCACGCTTCTTCCGCCGCCGCCATGGCGGCGACGGCATTTCCATTGCGTTCGCTCCGAGCCGCGGCTGGCGTGCGGCGTGCGCGCTGCTGTTGCTGGCCTGCAGCCAGGCCGCGCTGGCGCTGGGGCTGGGCGACATCCGCGTCCTGTCCAAACCCGGCCAGCCGTTCCTGGCCGAGATCCCGGTGATCTCCAACGAACCGGGCGAACTGGAAAACGCACGCGTCGCGCTGGCCTCGCCGGCGACCTTCGCCCGGGTCGGGCTGGAGCGCCCGGACGGCCTGGTCGGCAACCTGCAGTTCCGCTTCGCGCAGACCAACCAGGGCCGCGCGGTGATCCGCGTCAGCAGCCAGATGCCGGTGGAGGTGCCGTCGCTGAGCTTCCTGATCGAAGTCGATTGGGGCCAGGGCCGGTTGATCCGCGAATATTCGGCCTTGCTCAACGCGCCCAACACCGCCGCGGCGATCGACGCACCGGCGATCGATGCCCCCGCCGCCGCCGCGCCGTCCGACCGCATCGTCCGCAGCGAGCCGTTGCCGGCGCCGGCAACGGCTCCGGCGCCGGTCGCCCCCACACCGCCGCCCGCGGTGTCGGCCGCACCCGCCGCGCCGGTGCGCAGCGCCCCGGCGCCCACGGCGGCGCCCGGCGATGCGCTGGCGCCGGTGCAGCGCGGGCAGACCCTGTCGCAGATCGCCGGGCAGCTGGCGCGCGGCAGCGGCCATTCGATGGACCAGACCATGGTCGCGCTGCTGCGCGCCAATCCGGATGCGTTCATCCGCGGCAACGTCAACCTGCTCAAGCAGGGCGTGGTGTTGCGCACGCCGCGCCAGGAAGAGCTGGCCAGCATCGATGCCGCTGCGGCCACCGCCATCGTCCGCGAACAGGCCGCGCAATGGCGCCAGGCGCGCGCGCCGGTGCCGCAACCGGCGCAGGCGCAGCAGGCCGCTGCGGTTGCGCCGGCCGCCGCCAAGCCCGCCGCCGCGACCGCGGCGACGTCGGGCGCACGCCTGGAAATCGCGCCGGCGGTGCCGGCGCAGCGCGACAACGCAGGAACCAAGTCCGGCACCGGTGCCGGCGACGAGGGAGACATGGTGGCGACTCAACAATTGCAGCAGGCGCGCGAAGATCTCGCGGCACGCGATGCCGAGGTCCAGGAGCTGCGCTCGCGGGTCGAACAGCTGGAAAAGCTCAAGGCCCAGCAGCAGCAACTGATCGCGCTGAAGGACAGCGACCTGGCCGCAGCGCAGAAGCGCCTGGCGCAATCCGGGCAGACCCAGGCGCAGGCGCAACCGGCGCCGGCCGCGGCCTCCGGCGGCTGGCCGCTGTGGCTGTGGGGCGGATTGGCGCTGCTGGTGCTGGGCGTCGGCGCGCTGCTGCTGTCGCGCCGGCGCAAGCCGTCGCCGTTGCCGCCGCTGCCGCGGCACGGCTACGACGCGGCGGAACTGGCCGCGGCGGTGCCGGTGGTGGCGCATCGCGAGGTGGACGCACCGGATCTGCCGCCGCTGGACGAACACGAGCGCGAAGTGGCCGAGGACGCGGCCGACGAAGACCGGGCCTACCAGGACCACGCATTCGAGCGCGAGCTGGCCGCGCAGGCGCAGCATCACGCCGACGCCGACGCTGTGCCTGCCGCGGAGCATCCGCAGTTCGCGCTACGGCCCGACGCCGAGATCGCGCCGGCGCCGCAGGCGCCGCTCGATGCCGACGAACCATGGCGGCAGCCGCCGGTGCTGGCGCCGACGCCGGTCGCGCCGGTGCTTGCGGAACGCCAGGAGCCGACCTGGCACCAGGGCGATCTGCCTGCCGCCGCCGAGCCGAGCGTCGAACCGGCGCCCGCGTATCCGCCGATCGGCCGCGAGCGCCTGGAACTGGCCGTGGCCTACATGGACCTGGGCGACAACGAAACCGCGCGGACCCTGCTGAGCGAAGTGGCGGCCGGCGGCGATCCGGCGGCGCGTGCCGAAGCCCAGCAGCTGCTGGCCCGCTTGAGCTGATGCGCGCGTGCCGCAGCGCAGCGCCGTGGCCGCTGCAGCCCGCAGTGCGCGTTGTGACGGAGTAGGGCGCGATGCGTTATGCGCTGGGCGTGGAATACGACGGCAGCGAGTTCCAGGGCTGGCAACAGCTGGGCGAATCCGGCGGGCCGAGCGTGCAGGCGACGCTGCAGGCGGCGCTGTCGTCGGTGGCCGATACGCCGGTGAGCGTGGTCTGCGCCGGGCGCACCGATGCCGGCGTGCACGGCGAATGCCAGGTCGTGCATTTCGATTGCGATGCGCCGCGCGCGCCGCGCGGCTGGATGCTCGGCGCCACCGCGCGCTTGCCGCCATCGGTGTGCGTGCGTTGGTGCGTGCCGGCGGCGGATGATTTCCACGCGCGCTTCTCGGCGCGCGCGCGACGCTACCGCTACCGCCTGCTCAACCGCCAGGTACGCCCGGCGCTGTACCGGCAGACGCTGAGCTGGGAGCGGCGGCCGCTGCAGGCCGAGGCGATGCATGCCGCCGCGCAGGCGTTGCTGGGCGAGCAGGATTTCAGCGCGTTCCGCAGCATCCAGTGCCAGGCGCTGCACGCGCGGCGCGAGCTGCAGGCGATCGCAGTGACCCGGATCGGCGAGGTCGTCGAGGTCCAGGTCCAGGCCAATGCATTCCTTCATCACATGGTGCGCAATATCGTAGGCTCCTTAATCATGGTAGGAACAGGCGAGAAGCCGGTTTCCTGGATCGGCGAACTGCTTGCCGGGCGCGACCGCAGCGTCGCCGGCCCGACGGCACCGCCGCAGGGATTGGTCTTCGTCGGTCCTCTCTACCCCGATATCTGGAAGCTACCGGCCGAGGTCACCCTATGAATCGAACCCTGTATCGCACCCGCATCAAGTTCTGCGGCATGACCCGTGCCGGCGACATCCGCCTGGCGGGCGAACTTGGGGTGGATTCGGTGGGATTCGTGTTCGCCCACGGCAGTCCCCGGCGGGTGGCGCCGGCCGAGGCCCGCGCGATGCGCCAGGCCGCCTCGCCGATGGTCGACGTGGTCGCGCTGTTCCGCGACAACCCCAAGGACGAGGTGCGCGAAGTGCTGCGCACGGTGCGCCCGACCCTGCTGCAGTTCCATGGCGACGAGGACGACGGCTTCTGCCGCGGCTTCAACCTGCCGTACCTGAAGGCGGTGCCGATGGGCGGCAGCGACATCAACGCGCGCACCCTGCAGCTGCAGTACCCGAACGCGGCCGGCTTCCTGTTCGACAGCCACGCCCCGGGCGAGAGCGGCGGCTCCGGCAAGACCTTCGACTGGACGCGCCTGCCCACCGGCCTGCACCGGCCGTTCCTGCTCGCCGGCGGCATCACCTCCGACAACGTGTTCGACGCGATCATCGCCACCTTGCCGTGGGGCGTGGACGTGTCCAGCGGCATCGAGAGCCAGCCGGGCATCAAGGACGGGCACAAGATGCGCAAGTTCGTCGAGGAAGTGCGCCGCGCCGATTGCCACGAACTGAACACCAACTGCTAGCGCGGGCGGCGCCGCCACGCTAGGGCGTCCAGGCCGCGTACGCGGCGGTATGGCAAGAAGGTCGGCCGCCGCGCGCGCCGGCCGTTCCGGGCGCGCCACCGCCAGGGCGCCCGCGCGCCGCGCTGGGTGCCGTCACGCCTTTATCGTATGATCCGGACCAGGGGTCGGTCGGCGATGCCGCGCCGCGCGACATGCGCGCTGCCGGCCGATGAGGATGAAGCGACAGCGTACGCGCCCGATGGCGGTGTGCGCCGCTCGCGCAGGGATGGATGAGGGAATGGCCGAGTTCTTGAGCGTCGCACTGGGGTTTCCCACGTTGCCGTACAGCATTTTGCTGGGATTCTCGGCGATCTACTGGCTGCTGGCCGCGACCGGCATGGCCGACCACCACCTCGCCGACGGGCATCTGCATGTGGACGGCGCGCACGGCGCCGAGCACGGCCTGCATGGCATTTCCGGCATCTTCGCGCGGCTCGGCCTGGGCGGCGCGCCGCTGATGCTGGTCGTGGCCCTGCTGGCGTTCTGGGCCTGGACCGGCACCTATTTCGCGCATCTGTTCCTGTTGCAGGCGTTGCCGGACGGGGTGCGCTGGGGCCTGGGCAGCGTGGTCGCGCTGTTGGCGCTGGTGCCGGCGGTGCCGCTGACCTCGTGGATGCTGCGGCCGCTGCGCCGGCTGCTGCTGAAGCTGCGTCCGGTCGCGCAGCAGTCGCTGCTCGGCAAGGTCGGGGTGATCGCCTCGCCGCGCGCCGATGCCGGCAGCGGCTACGCCACTGTCGACGACGGCGGCGCCGGACTGGTGCTGCAGGTGCGCGCGCCGGCCGGCAGCCACTACCTGCGTGGCGAGCGTGTCGTGCTGGTCGACTACGTGCATGCGCACAACCATTACCTGGTGGCCCGCGAGCAGGATCAGCCGGGTTCGCCGTTACCCCATAGCCTGATTGCGGGCGATAAGGAGATCCACCGATGAGTTTTGCGACGATGGCGCCGTTTCTGATCGGCGTCGGCATCCTGCTGGTGCTGCTGCTGGGACTGGCCGGCCTGTTCAAGGCGTTCTACCGCAAGGTGGACCAGGGCGTGGCGTTGATCGTCAACGACATGAGTTCGACGCCGAAGGTGCATTTCACCGGCGCGCTGATCGTGCCGGTGCTGTACCGCGCCGAGCTGATGCGGATCAGCCTGATCACCCTGCAGGTCGATCGCCGCGGCAAGGAAGGCCTGATCTGCCGCGACAACATGCGCGCCGACATCGCCGTCGCGTTCTACCTGCGGGTCAACGAGACCCAGGCCGACGTGCTGCGCGTGGCCAAGGCGATCGGCGCCGACCGCGCCTCGGACAAGCATGCGGTCGACGAACTGTTCAACGCCAAGTTCTCCGAGGCGCTGAAGACGGTCGGCAAGAAGTTCCACTTCACCGAACTGTTCGAGAAGCGCCAGGAATTCCGCGACGAGATCATCGCGGTGATCGGCAACGACCTCAACGGCTACGTGCTCGAGGACGTGGCGATCGACTATCTGGAGCAGACCCCGAAGTCGCTGCTGGATCCGCACAACATCCTCGACGCCGAGGGCATCCGCAAGATCACCGAGCTGACCGCCACCCAGAACGTGGTGACCAACGAGCTGGAGCAGAACGAGAAGCTGGCGATCACCAAGAAGAACGTGGAAGCGCGCGAGGCGCTGCTGGCGCTGGAGCGGCAGCAGGCCGAGGCCGAGGCGCGGCAGAAGCGCGAGGTCGACACGATCCGCGCGCGCGAGCAGGCCGAGACGCTGAAGGTGCAGGAAGAACAGCGCCAGCTGTCGGAGAACGCGCGCATCGAGGCGCAGCAGTTGATCGACATCCGCGAGCAGAACCGCCTGCGCGAGGTCGAGGTCGCCGAGCAGAACCGCCAGCGCGCGGTCGCCATCGAGGTCGAGCGGGTGGCACGCGCGCGCCAGCTGGAGCAGGTCACCACCGATCGCGAGGTGCAGCTGCAGGGCGTGGAGCGCGACAAGGTGGTCGAGAACGGCAAGATGGATGTGGCCAACATCACCCGCGAGCGCATCGCCATCGACAAGACCGTGGCCCAGGAAGAGGAGCGGATCAAGGAAGTGCGCGAAGTGGCCGAGGCCGACCGGCACAAGCAGGTGACGATCCTGGAAGCCGAGGCCAAGGCGCAGGAACAGCTGGTGCGCCAGGTCAAGGAAGCGCAGGCGCGCGAGACCGCGGCCAAGCACCGCGCGGTCGAACTCACCACCCTGGCCCAGGCCGAGCACGAGGCCGCGGGCAAGCAGGCCGAAGCCAAGAAGCTGCTCGCCGACGGCACGCGCGCCGAAAAGGCCGCGCCCGGCCTGGCCGACGCGCAGGTCAAGGAAGCCTCGGCGCTGGCGATCGAGAAGGTGGGTATCGCCGAGGCGCGGGTGATCGAGGCCAAGGCCGACGCCAGCCTCAAGCAGGGCAGCAACGATGCGCGCGTGTTGGCCGAGACGCTGCAGGCCAAGGCGCAGGGCGAGGAGCAGATGGGCAAGGCCAAGGCCAGCGCGGCCGAGTCGATCGGCATGGCCGAGGCGGCGGTGGTGGAGAAGCGCCTGTTCGCCGAAGCCGACGGCTTGACCCGCAAGTTCGAGGCGATCGGCGCGCTCAGTGACACCGCGCGCGGCCACGAAGAGTTCCGCATGATGCTCGACAACAGCCTCAAGCAGGCGCTGGCCTCGATCGAAGCCGGCAAGGAAGTGTCCAAGGAAAACGCCGAGGTCATCGCCAGTGCGCTGCGCAATGCCGATATCGACCTGGTCGGCGGCGACGGCGGCATGTTCGAGAACCTGATCAAGGCGGTCTCGCTCGGCAAGTCGATCGAAGGCCTGGCCGACAAGAGCCCGATCGTGCAGGACCTGATGCAGCGCTACCTGGGCGTGGAGCGCCACAAGCCGGTGGCCGCCGATGCTGCCGGCGCGCAGCCGTGATCCTGGACCTGGGCTGATCCGCGCGCGCGGATCGGCCCGCTGGCGGCCGCGTGCCGCCGGACCCCGTTGAGAAGCCGGCGCGCGGCGACGCGCGCCGGCCGTATGCAAGCCGGCAGGAGCCGTTGACGATGGCAGCAACCCAATCCCCGACCGATCCGCAGCCCGAGGGCGCCAATCCGTCCCAGGTCGACCAGGCCGTCGCCCAGGGCGGCGCCTACGACGTGCTGCGCCGGCGCCTGGTCGAGCAGGGCGCGCGCCTGCACGAAGCGGTCGAGGCGCTCAACGCGCAGCGGCTGCAGGAATTCGGCGACAGCCGGCTCGAGGTGGTCGGGCGCTTCCGTATCCGCACCGAGAACAATTGCGTCGGCCGCGACATCGTGCAGGTCGGCCAGGACATGCTGCTGTTCGGCTACAACGTGTTCCTCGGGCTCAAGAACCAGACCCGCATCGAGGACGTGTTCGGCCTGTACCGGCTGGTCGAGGGCGCCGACGGCTACGACGTCAGCCCGATCGACCTGGCCGGCAGTTTCCTCGGCCAGCCCGGCTTCGTGCACGATTTCGGCGAGCTGTACGCCTACTACAAGCACGCGCGGCTGCTGCAGCTGATCGTCATCGGCGGCAAGCTGCTGGCGTCGTTCCAGATCGGCGAGCGCAGCGCCGACGTGCGCGTGTTCCGCTGGGCGATCGACAGCGCCGGCGAACTGAGCTACATCGACGCGCGCGGCGAGCGCGACATCGCGCTGCCGCCGCCGTTCGATTTCGAATGGACCCGCGCCACCCGCGAGATGGCGGTGAACGGCCGCCACTCGCACCTGAACATCCTCGACACCCTGTTCGTGGAAACCATCGGCGGCGACCTGACCATCAAGGTCGAGAACAACACCGAGACCGGGCAGGGCATCTACAGCGAGCCGGTCGAGGACAAGACCCAGTCGCTGGACGACGCGCAGTTCGATTTCGCGCGGGTCGGCACGCTCGTCCTGCTCAAGGTGCTGCCGTACCGCGAGACGCAATGGCGCGGGCTGATCTACAACACGCTCAGCGGCCGCATCGTGCGCAACGACGCCATCGTGCAGGCCTGCGTGCAGCTGCCCGAGGACCACGGCATCATCTTCCCCGGCGGCTATTACCTGCAGAACGGCGATCACAAGGCGTTCGACGCGGCGATGGACGGCATGCAGTTCAAGCGCGCGATCCGCTCGCCCAACGGTGAGGACGTGCTGTACATCTTCTACGAGCGCGAAGGCGGCAAGTCGGCGCTGTTCGTCTACAACACCATTCGCCGCGCGCTGCAGAACCCGGTGTTCGGCCATGGCTATGCGCTGCTGCAGGACGGGCGCATGGTGCTGTTCCATGCCGAAGGCACCGAGCCGACCCGGATCCATCCGATGCAGGTCTGGCAGACCCCGTTCAGCAGCGACGAATTCGCCGCCAGGCGCGCGCCGGGCAACAGCTTCCTCGGCCGCATCGGCAACGCCGAACTGGTGCGCGGCATCTCCAACCTGTTCGGGCTGGCGCGCGCGATCGAGCACGACGAGGTCTCGGTGCAGCGTTACGAGTTGCTGGTCGAGGACGCGCGGCGCCTGTTCGACGCCCACCACTGGCTGGACGACGCGCATTGCGGCGGTCTCGGCGGCGTGCTGCGCGGCATCAGCGCCACCGGCGAAGCGGTGCTGGACGAATACGAGAAGGTGCTGTCGATCCGCCAGCAGTCCGAGCAGGCGATGGCCGACGCCGTCGCCGCGCACAAGGCGCTGCTGGCGCGGTTGCAGCCGGAGAACTGGACCGGCATCCAGGAGTTCGTCGAGCCGCTCAATGCCATCGCCGCCCAGCGCGGGCATCTGTTGACGATCCGCGAATACCGCTACATCGATACCGCGGCGATCGATGCGATGGGCGCGGCGCTGCAGCAGGCGCACGAGACGGTCGGCGCGGCCACCGGCCGCTTCCTCGGCAGCGAGACCGCGCTGGCGCCGTTGAACGCGCGCCTGGCCGAACTGGACGCGGCGGCGCAAGCGGCGGTCACCGCGCGCGCGCTGTCCGAGCAGTTGCAGGCGATGCAGACGCTGTCGAACGACCTGGATCTGCTCTCCGAGCTGATGGCCGGGCTCAAGGTCGACGACGCCACCGAACGCACCCGCGTGGTCGAAACCTTGTCCGAAGTCTATGCGCGGCTCAACCAGGCGCGCGCGCGCGCCGAGCAGCGGCGCAAGACCCTGGGCTCGTCCGAGACCGTGGCCCAGTTCGCGGCGCAGTTCGCGCTGTTCGGCCAGGCCATCACCAGCGCGCTGTCCTTGTCCACCGATCCCGAGCGCGCCGACGAGCAGCTGTCGCGGCTGCTGCTGCAGCTGGAGGAACTGGAGAGCCAGTTCGGCGAGCACGAGCAGTTCCTCGGCGACATCCTCAGCAAACGCGAGGAACTGATCGAGGCCTTCGACAGCCACAAGCAGGCCTTGCTCGACGAGCGCCAGCGCAAGGCGCGCTCGCTGCTCGATGCCGCCACGCGCATCCTCGACGGCCTGTCCAGGCGCACCGAACGCTTCGCCACGGCGGACGAACTCAACGCCTTCTTCGCCGGCGATCCGCTGATCCTCAAGCTGCGCGAACTGGCCGAACGCCTGCGCGGCTACCGCGACAGCGTCAAGGCCGACGATGTCGAGGCGCGCCTGAAGGGCGTGCGCGACCAGGCGGTACGCGCCTTGCGCGACCGCAGCGAGCTGTTCGAGTCCGGCGGCAACGTGGTCCGGCTCGGCCCGCGGCACCGCTTCAGCGTCAACACCCAGGCGCTGGATCTGACCCTGTTGCCGCGCGAGGACGGACTGGCCCTGCATCTCACCGGCACCGACTATCTGGAGCCGCTGCACGACGCCGCGCTCGACGCGACGCGCGCCTACTGGCAGGTGACGCTGGATTCGGAATCGCCGGACCTGTACCGCGGCGAATACCTGGCCGGCAGCCTGCTGGAATCCGCGCTGGCCGGCCGCGACGGACTCGACCTGCCTGGCCTGCTGCAACAGGCGGCCACGCCCGACGCGCTGGCCCGCAGCGTGCGCGATTTCGCCGCGCCGCGCTATCGCGAAGGCTACGAGCGCGGCATCCACGACCACGACGCCACGCGCATCCTGCAGGCGCTGCTGCCGCTGCATCAGGCAGCCGGCACGCTGGTGCATGCGCCGGCCGCGCGCGCGCTGGCGATGGCGTTCTGGGCCGAGCGCCAGCGCGACGACGCGGTCGCGGCGTGGGTCGCGCGCCAGGCCGGCGCCGATGCGATCTTCCGCCTGTTCGGCGCGGGCGAGGGCCGCCAGGCGCTGCAGGCCGAGATGCAGCAGGCGCTGCAGCGGTTCCTCGACGACAGCCTGCTGCCGTTCGACGCCGGCCACGCCGCCGCCGCCGCTGCCTACCTGGCCGCCGAGCTGGCGCTGGGCGAGCCGACCTTCCCGCTCAGCCGCCATGCGCGCGAACTGCTCGACGCCTTGCACGCGCGGCTGGGCGAGGCCGGCCTGCGCGAGGAGTTCGAGCGCTCGCTGGAGCGCGTGCGCGGCCAGCTCGCCGCCGGCTGGGCCCTGGCCAGCCACTGGCTGCAGGGCCTGTGCCAGGATCCGCGCTTCGTCGCCTATTCCGGCTACGTGCCGGAAGCGGTGGCGATCGCGCTGCTGGCGTCGCGGCTGCGCAGCCAGCACAGCGAGGTGCTGCTGATGACCACGGTGGAGGGCCTGCTCGGCGAACATCCGCGCATCGAGGGCGGCCGCCTGACCATCGCCATCGACGATTTCCTGGCGCGCCTGCACCGCCACGAGCAGAGCTTCGTGCCGGGCTTCCGCCACTACCAGGCCTTGCGCCAACAGGTCATCGTGCGCGAACGCGAGCAGCTGCGCCTGTCCGAGTTCAAGGCGCGGCCGCTGTCCTCGTTCGTGCGCAACAAGCTGATCAACGAGGTCTATCTGGGCGTGATCGGCGACAACCTGGCCAAGCAGATGGGCACCGTCGGCGAGAACAAGCGCAGCGACCTGATGGGCCTGTTGCTGATGATCTCGCCGCCGGGCTACGGCAAGACCACGCTGATGGAATACGTGGCCAGCCGCCTCGGCCTGGTCTTCATGAAGATCAACGGTCCGGCGCTGGGGCATGCGGTGCGCTCGCTGGATCCGGCGCAGGCGCCGGACGCCACCTCGCGGCAGGAACTGCTCAAGCTCAACCTGGCGCTGGAGATGGGCAACAACACCATGCTGTATGTCGACGACATCCAGCACACCCATCCGGAATTCCTGCAGAAGTTCATTTCGCTGTGCGACGGCACCCGCCGCATCGAGGGCGTGTGGAAGGGGCGCACCCGCACCTACGACATGCGCGGCAAGAAGTTCTGCGTGGTGATGGCCGGCAATCCGTACACCGAGTCCGGCGAGGTGTTCAAGATTCCGGACATGCTGGCCAACCGCGCCGACGTCTACAACCTGGGCGACGTGCTCGGCGGCATGGAGGACGCGTTCGTGCTCAGCTACATCGAGAACAGCCTGACCTCCAATCCGGTGCTGGCGCCGCTGGCCACCCGCGAGCTGGCCGATCTGTACCTGCTGGTCGAGCGTGCGCGCGGCAAGGAAATCTCAACCAATGCCCTGAGCCACGCCTACAGCGGCGCGGAGATCAACGAGATCGTCGCCACCCTGCAGCGCATGCTGCGCGTGCGCGACGTGGTCTACCGGGTCAACCAGCAGTACATCGCCAGCGCCGCGCAGGACGATCGCTACCGCAGCGAGCCGCCGTTCCGGCTGCAGGGCAGCTATCGCAACATGAACAAGCTGGCGGAGAAGATCTCGCCGGTGATGAACGAGGCCGAGCTGCAGCAGCTGATCTCCGACCACTACCTGGGCGAGGCGCAATTGCTGACCAGCGGCGCCGAGGAAAACCTGCTCAAGCTGGCCGAACTGCGCGGCACGATGGGGGCCGAGGAGCTGGCGCGCTGGGAGCAGATCAAGCGCGATTTCCTGCGCAACAAGGCGATGGGCGCGGACGAGGCCGACGTCGGCGGACGCATGGTGGCGCAGCTGGCCGACATCGCCAGCGGCCTGCAGGTGCTGCGCGCCGAACCGGCATCGGCGCAGCAGCGCTGGGAGCAGATGCTGGCGCTGCTGCAGCAGGTGCTGGCCGAGCGCGAGCGTGCGCCGGCGGCACCTGCCGTTTCCGAACCCAGTTCGGCGCCGCCGCCTGTTGCTCCACCCACACCGGAACTGCAGCCCTTGCTGGACGCGTTGGCGCGCTCGCACGAAGGCCACGCCCAGGCCGGGCAGGCGCTGGCGGGCCTGGCCGAGGCGGTCCGCGCCTATCTGCGCGAGCCGGCGACGCCGGCCGCGGTCGCGCCGCGCGAGCGCCGCCCGCGCACGCTGGCCGAACGCCAACTCGACGAAGCGCTGGCGCGGCATTTCTACGGCGAAGCCGGGGCCGCGCGCGGCGACGATCCGGAGCCCGGTCCGGCGTGAGCGCGGACATCGTCCCGGCGCTGCCGCAGCCGCCTGCCTCGCCGCTGGAGATGGGCGACGCACAGGCCGCGGCAGGCTACGCGGCGCCGTTGCTGGACGCCGTCGGCCAGACGCTGGCGCAGCGTGACACGACACCCGATAGCGGCGCTGCGCTGGTCCGCGAGCTGGAGCACATCCAGCAGGCGTTGCAGGCGCGCGATCCGCATCGCATCCGTCGCGCCAGCGGCGTGCTCGGGCGCCTGCTCGGGCGCGACCTGGAAGCGCAGGCCGAGGCCGAGACCCTGAGTTCGCAGTTGGGCGTGGTGCTGCTGCGCGCCGACCAGCAGGCGCTCGGACTGCAGCAGCGTCTCGATGACCATGGCGCGATGGCGGCCGCTGCGGATGCCGGCGTCGCCGCGCTCGAACGCTGGATCGCCGCCGCGCCGGTGCCGGTCAGCGGCACGCAGCTGACCGAAGCCTGGAGCCGGCGTCTCGATCACCTGCAGCGCGTCGCCGCCGCCTGGCAACTGGAGGCCGCGCAGTGGCGCCTGCTGCAACAGCAGGGCAACGAGCTGCTGCAGCGCTATCGGCATATCCGCGAGGTGCTGCTGCCGGCATGGCGCCAGGCCGAGTCGGCGGTGCAGGCGGCGCATGGCGCGGCCCACGCCACCCGCGCCGCGCAGGCGCAGCAGCGCATCCTGGCCGAAGTCCAGGCGATGCGGGCTAGACTGCGCTAAGCCTGCGCCCGAGCCGCCGCGTCCCGCTATCGAAGGAGAGAAGCACGATGACCCAGGAAAATCCGCTGCTGCCGCAGGCTGCGCCGGCCACACCCGACGCGGCCGAGCTCAAGGCCCTGGGCCTGGTGGCCGACGACCGCGAGCAGATCGTCGCCCTGGCGCAAGGGCTGCGCGACCTGGCCCCGGGCAGCCTGCACCTGTTCGGCAGCGAGGTCGCCGCGCATACCGCCGCGTTTTCCAGCCAGTTGCTGGATCAGGTGCGCAACCGCGATCTCGAAGCCACCGGCGACAAGCTCGGCGAGGTGGTGCGGATCGCCCGCGCGCTGAAGCTGGACCAGCTCGGCGAACGCTCGCGGGTGCCGCTGATCGGCGGCCTGATCGACCGGCTGCGCGCCTCCAAGGGCGAGTTGGTGCAGAAGTTCAGCGACACCAACCGCCAGATCGAGCAGTTGCTGCGCGATGTCGGCGCGCAGCAGGCGAATCTGAGCCAGCGCGTGGGCGAGTTCGACCGCATGCACCAGATGGTGCAGGCCGAACGCCGCGAGCTGGGCCTGCACGTCGCTGCCGGCAAGCTGCGGCTGGCCGAACTGCAGCAGCATCTGGCGCTGGCGGGGCAGGACGATCCGCAGGCGCGCGGCCAGCGCGCCGAGATCGACACCGCCATCCGCCTGCTCGACAAGCGCGTCGGCGACCTGCAGGTGATGCAGCATGCGGCCGACCAGGCGCTGCCGATGATCCGCCTGATCCAGGCCAACGCATTGCAGTTGATCGAGAAGTTCAACACGGTGCGCGACATCACCATCCCGTCGTGGAAGCGCCAGTTCGCGATCCAGCTGTCGCTGAGCGAGCAGCAGAACGCGGCGGCCCTGTCCAACGCCATCGACGACGCCACCAACGACATCATGCGGCGCAACGCCGAGCTGATGCGGCAGACCTCGGTGGACACCGCACGCGCCAACCAGCGCGCGGTGATCGACATGGACACGCTGCGCCACGTGCACGAGCAACTGATCGCCACGGTGGAAGAGGTGCGCGAGATCCACCGCGACGGCATGCAGCAACGGCGTGCGGCCGAGGTCGAGCTGGCGCGGTTGCGCGACGAGCTGCAGCAGCGCCTGGCCGCGCCGACCCCGGCCGGCTGAGGCGCTAGCGTCGGCCGCGCACAGCGGCCGATGTCTTTCGCCAGTCGGCGAGCCCCTGTAGGAGCGGCTTCAGCCGCGACAGACATCCGACAACGCGTCGCTCGCTAGGCCGTCGCGGCTTCGCGTTTCCGGTAGCGTCTCCGCAACGCGGGCCGCCGGCAACCAGGCGAAAGAAGGCGCTTATCCGCCGCCCAGCCGCAACTCGCCAGCCAGCCAGCGCGCCAGCGCCTGCACCCGCGGGTCCTGCGTTTCCCGGCGCGTGCACAGCGCCCACTCGCCGCCGGTCTCGGCGAAGCCCCACGGCGCCAGCAGGCGCCCGTTGGCCAGGTCGTCGGCGACCAGCGGCTGCGGCGCGATCGCCACGCCGATGCCGGCCAGCGCCGCTTCGAGCAGGTAGTACAGGTGTTCGAAACCGGTGCCGTAGCGCAGCGCGGCGGGGTCCACGCCATGCGCCTGCGCCCAGGACGGCCACGCCTGCGGGCGCGATGCGGTGTGCAGCAGCGGTTGCTGCAGCAGCGCCGCGGGCGGGCCGGCCGCCAGCGTCTGCGCCTGCGGCAGCGCCGGGCTGAGCACCGGGCCGATCCGCTCCGGCGCCAGCACGTGCACCTGCCAGCTCTCCGGCCATGGCGCCTGGCCGAGCAGCAGCGCCGCGTCCAGCCCGTCCAGGTCGGCACCGAACTCGCCTTCGTGCGCGGACAGGTGCAGGGTCAGCGCGGGCAGGTCGCGCTGCAGCGCCTGCAGCCGCGGAATCATCCAGCGCGCCAGGATGCTGCCCGGGCACCCGAGCACCAGGGCGCTGGGCCGTGCCGGCCGGCGCAGTTCCGCCACCGCGTCCTGCAACTGGGCAAAGGCGCCGCCGGCCGCGTCGCGCAGCCGCTCGCCGGCCGCGGTCGGGCGGATGCCGCGGCCCTCGCGCTGCAGCAGCGCCAGCCCCAGTTCCTCCTCCAGCAGCCGGATCTGGCGGCTGACCGCGCCGTGGGTGACGTGCAGTTCGGCCGCCGCGCCGCCGACGCTGCGCAGCCGCGCGGCGGCCTCGAACGCGCGCAGGGCGTTCAGCGAGGGCAGGCGGCGCAGACTGGACATGTGAGATTTCCTGACGGGTATGCTCAGACTTTATCGGTTTTTGCCGGGCGACGTGTGCGCTAAAGTGCAGGCCTGTCCTACTTGCCGTGATCGCCATGTCCTCCGTCCCCATCAGCGACTTCCATGCCTATCCCGACGCCAACGGCCATTTCGGCCGCTACGGCGGCCGCTTCGTCGCCGAGACCCTGATCGGGCCGCTGCAGGAGCTGGCCGCGGCCTACGACCAGGCGCGCCAGGACCCGGCCTTCATCGCCGAGTACGACAAGGACCTGAAGCACTACGTCGGCCGGCCCAGCCCGATCTACCACGCCGAGCGGCTCAGCCGCGAAGTCGGCGGCGCGCAGATCCTGCTCAAGCGCGAGGACCTGAACCACACCGGCGCGCACAAGATCAACAACACCATCGGCCAGGCGCTGCTGGCCAGCCGCATGGGCAAGACCCGCATCATCGCCGAGACCGGCGCCGGCCAGCACGGCGTGGCCAGCGCCACGGTGGCCGCGCGGCTGGGCCTGGAGTGCGTGGTGTACATGGGCGCCACCGACATCGAGCGGCAGAAGATCAACGTCTACCGGATGCAGTTGCTGGGCGCGCGGGTGGTGCCGGTGACCTCCGGCTCGGCCACGCTCAAGGACGCGCTGAACGAGGCGATGCGCGACTGGGTGACCAACGTGCAGGACACCTTCTACATCATCGGCACCGTCGCCGGCCCGGATCCGTACCCGCGCATGGTGCGCGACTTCAACGCCATCGTCGGCCGCGAGGCGCGCGCGCAGATGCTGGAAGACTACGGCCGCCTGCCGGACGCGATCAGCGCCTGCGTCGGCGGCGGCAGCAACGCCATCGGCCTGTTCCACGCCTTCCTCAACGATCCGGGGGTGAAGATCTACGGCGCCGAAGCCGCCGGCGACGGCATCGCCACCGGCCGCCACGCCGCCTCGATCGCCGCCGGCCGCCCCGGCGTGCTGCACGGCAACCGCACCTACGTGATCTGCGACGACGACGGCCAGATCATCGAGACCCATTCGGTCTCCGCCGGCCTGGACTACCCGGGCGTCGGCCCCGAGCACGCGTTCCTGTCCGACAGCGGCCGCGCGGTCTACCAGGGCATCACCGACGACGAGGCGCTGGCCGCGTTCCACCTGCTGGCGCATACCGAGGGCATCCTGGCCGCGCTGGAATCCAGCCACGCGGTGGCGCAGTCGATCAAGCTGGCGCGCGAGCTGCCCAAGGACGCGCTGGTGCTGTGCAACCTGTCCGGCCGCGGCGACAAGGACGTGCACACCATCGCCGCGCGCGAAGGCATGGTGCTGTGAGCGAACCTGGCGACGACGGCAAGGATCGTTATCTGACTTGGCGCGACCCGCAACACGGGCTCGCGGTCCGCTACGACACCGGAGAAGGCAACGTGACATCGATGTACTGGGGAAGCTGGGACGCCGTGCAACTGGTCGAGGGCTGCGCATGAGCCTCGCCGCGAACCGCATCGCCACGCGCTTCGATGCGCTGCGCCAGGCCGGGCGCAAGGCGCTGATCCCGTTCGTCACCGCCGGCGATCCGTCGCTGGAGGCGACGCTGCCGGCGATGCACGCGCTGGTCGAGGCCGGTGCCGACGTGATCGAACTGGGCGTGCCGTTTTCCGATCCGATGGCCGACGGCCCGACCATCCAGCGCAGTTCCGAACGCGCCTTGGCGCGCGGCGCCGGCCTGGCCTATGTGCTGGAAACGGTCAGCGCGTTCCGCCGCGACGACGCGGCCACGCCGGTGGTGCTGATGGGCTACCTCAATCCGGTCGAGATCCACGGCACGGCGCGTTTCGCCGAGGAGGCGGTGGCGGCCGGCGTGGACGGCGTGCTGCTGGTCGACCTGCCGCCGGAAGAGTCGGCCGAGACCCTGGCGATCTTCGCCGCCGCCGGCCTGGACCTGATCGTGCTGGCCTCGCCGACCACCAGCGACGCGCGTATCGGCCTGTTGTGCGATGCGGCGCGCGGCTACCTGTACTACGTCAGCTTCGCCGGCGTGACCGGTGCCGATCATCTCGATACCCGCGCCGCCGGCGACCGCCTGCGCGAGCTGCGCGCGCGTTCGCCGGTGCCGGTGGTGGCCGGGTTCGGGATCAAGGATGCGGCCAGCGCCAGGGCCATGGCGGTGGACGCCGACGGCGTGGTGGTCGGCAGCGCGCTGGTCGCGGCGCTGGCCGAGGCGACGACCCAGGAGGCGGTGCGCGAACGCGCGCTGGCGTTCCTGGCGCCGCTGCGGCAGGCACTGGACGAGGAGTGAGGGCTCGTATCCGCGGGCGGTCGGTGCCGTCCGGCGGCAAGGTCGGCAGGCGTCTGCGGTAGCGGCTCGGCTGCGGATTTTCTGGAGGCGAGGGGCAGGCTGCGCGGCTTCGCCCGTATCTTCGGCGTTGCGCCCGGCCCGCGCCAACAGCGCGGGCGCTTCACGGCACGCGCGCCATTGGCGCGCAGGCCGTGCCCGCCCGCCCCGCCGGGAGCGGGGAGGCAAGCCCCCGCTTGCCATGCGACCCGATTGCGCGCCGGCAACGGGGCAGGGATGTTGCGGCGCATCAACCGGCGCGGCGCGGCGGCCCGCATGACCTCGTTGCGGCGCGATATCTGGCGGCGCGCTAGACTGTCGCCCCTTGGCGGCCTGGTGGGCCGCGCGACTGGATCGTCATTCCGCATGAGTTGGCTCAGCAAATTGATGCCCTCCGGCATCCGCACCGATAGCACGCCCAGCAAGAAGCGCAGCGTTCCCGAAGGCCTGTGGGAGAAGTGCCCCAACTGCAGCGCCGTGCTGTACCGGCCGGAGCTGGAGGAAAACTTGGAGGTGTGCCCGAAATGCGGCCACCACATGGCGATCCGCGCGCGCGCGCGCCTGGCTTCGCTGTTCGATCCGGACACCACGCCGACCGAGATCGGCGCGCGCCTTGGGCCGACCGACGCTTTGAAGTTCAAGGACCAGAAGAAGTACAGCGAACGCATCAAGATCTCGCAGAAGAGCACCGGCGAGTACGACGCGCTGATCGCGATGCAGGGCCTGCTCAAGGCGCAGCCGCTGGTCGCCGCCTCGTTCGATTTCGCCTTCATGGGCGGCTCGATGGGCTCGGTGGTCGGCGAGCGTTTCGCGCTGGCCGCGGAGACCGCGCTGCAGATCGGCGCGCCGTTCGTGTGCTTCTCCGCCAGCGGCGGCGCGCGCATGCAGGAAGGCCTGTTGTCGCTGATGCAGATGGCCAAGACCTCGGCCGCGCTCGGCCGCCTGCGCGAAGCCGGCCTGCCGTACGTGTCGGTGCTGACCCATCCGACCACCGGCGGCGTCTCGGCCAGCTTCGCCATGCTCGGCGACATCAACATCGCCGAGCCGCACGCGCTGATCGGCTTCGCCGGCCCGCGGGTGATCGAGCAGACCGTGCGCGAGACCCTGCCGGAAGGCTTCCAGCGCTCGGAGTTCCTGCTCGAGCACGGCGCCATCGACCAGATCTGCGACCGCCGCGAACTGCGCGACCGCCTGTCCGAACTGCTGGCGATGATGATGCGCCAGCCGGCCCCGGCGAAGACCGAGGTGGTGGCATGAAGGCCGGGAATCGGGAATCGGGAATCGGGAATCGTGGTGCCGCGCGGCGGATGGATTGCGCATCGAGCGCGCGCTTCGTCGGGCCGGCGCAATTCCCGGGCTTTGCCCCATTCCCGATTCCCTATTCCCCATTCCCAGCCGCATGAGCACTCGCAAGTACTTCGGCACCGACGGCATCCGCGGCCGGGTCGGGCAGGGCGCCATTTCCGCCGATTTCGTGATGCGCCTGGGCAATGCACTGGGCCGCGTGCTCGGCGCCGGCAGCGCCGGCACTGCGCGGCCGACGGTGGTGATCGGCAAGGACACGCGCATTTCCGGCTACATGTTCGAATCGGCGCTGGAGGCCGGGCTGGTCGCCGCCGGGGCCGACGTGCAGTTGCTCGGGCCGATGCCCACGCCGGCGGTGGCGTTCCTGACCCGCACGCTCGGCGCCGATGCCGGCATCGTGATCAGCGCCTCGCACAATCCGCACTACGACAACGGCATCAAGTTCTTTTCCGCCGAGGGCGAGAAGCTCGACGACGCCACCGAGAGCGCGATCGAAGCGGCGCTCGACGCGCCGTTCGCCACGGTGGAGTCCGAGCGCCTGGGCAAGGCGATGCGCGCGCGCGACGCGATCGGCCGCTATATCGAGTTCTGCAAGGCCAGCGTGCCGCGCGGTTTCGACCTGCGCGGGCTGAAGGTGGTGCTGGACTGCGCGCACGGCGCGACCTACCACATCGCGCCGCTGCTGTTCCGCGAGCTGGGCGCCGAGGTGATCGCGATCGGCGCCGCGCCGGACGGGCTCAACATCAACGCCGGGGTCGGCTCGATGCACATCGACAACCTCGCCAGCAACGTGCGCCAGCATGGCGCGCAGTTGGGCATCGCCTTCGACGGCGACGGCGACCGGGTGCTGATGGCCGACGACCAGGGCAACCCGGTCGACGGCGACGACCTGCTGTACGTGCTGGCCTGCGGCTGGCAGGCCAGCGGCCGCCTGCGCGGGCCGGTGGTCGGCACGCTGATGACCAATTACGGCCTGGAACAGGCCCTGGCCGCGCTGCAGTTGCCGTTCCTACGGGTCAAGGTCGGCGACCGCTACGTGCACCAGGCGCTGGTCGAGCACGGCGGCGTGCTCGGCGGCGAGACGTCCGGGCACATGCTGTGCCTGGACCGCGCCACCACCGGCGACGCCATCGTCAGTGCGCTGCAGGTGCTGGAGGTGCTCAAGCGCTCGCGGCAGGGCCTGCGCCAGGCGCTGCAGGGCCTGCGCAAGGTGCCGCAGCAGACCGTCAACGTGCGCCTGCAGCAAGGCGCGCGCCCGGCCGAGGCGGCCAGCGTGCAGGCCGCGCTGGCCGCGGCGCAGGCGGCGGTGCAGGGGCGCGGGCGCGCGTTCCTGCGTCCGTCCGGCACCGAGCCGGTGGTGCGGGTCACGGTCGAGGCCGACGATGCCGCGTTGATGCGCGACACCCTGGAAAAACTCGCCGAGGCGGTCCGTGACGCGGCGTGAGTCGATCGCCATCGGCATCGCGGTGGTCGTCGCCAAGGCGGCCACCTTCTACCTGCTGTACCGCCTGCTGATCTGATCGCGGCGTCTTTCCCTTTCACGACTACGGTTCCCGCCATGACTGCGCGCATCCCGACCCTGGACATCACCCGCTTCGACACCGACCGCGACGCCTTCGTCGCCGAACTGGGCGCGGCCTACCGCGAGTGGGGCTTCGCCGGCATCCGCAACCATGGCATCGCGCAGGCGCAGATCGATGCGGCCTATGGCGTGTTCAAGGCGTTCTTCGCCTTGCCGGAGGAGGTCAAGCGCAAGTACCACGTGCCCGGCAGCGGTGGCGCGCGCGGCTATACCGCGTTCGGCGTGGAGACCGCCAAGGACTCCAAGCACTTCGACCTGAAGGAGTTCTGGCACATCGGCCGCGAGATCGGCGAGGATTCCAAGTATCGCGACGTCATGCTGCCGAACCTGTGGCCGAGCGAAGTGCCGGGCTTCCGCGAGCATGGCTACGGCCTGTACCAGGCGCTGGACCAGCTCGGCGCGCGCGTGCTCGCGGCGCTGGCGCTGCATATCGGCCTGCCCGAGCACTACTTCGCCGACAAGACCGATTCGGGCAACGCGATCCTGCGCCCGATCCACTACCCGCCGATCACCGCCGACGACATCCCCAACGTGCGTGCCGGCGCGCACGAGGACATCAACCTGATCACCCTGCTGGTCGGCGCCAGCGCCGCCGGCCTGGAAGTGAAGTCCAAGCAGGGCGAGTGGGTGCCGTTCACCTCCGACGCCGACACCATCGTGGTCAACATCGGCGACATGCTGCAGCGCCTGACCAACCACGTGTATCCCTCGACCACCCACCGCGTGGTCAACCCGCCGGGCGAACAGGCGCGGCAGCCGCGCTACTCGGTGCCGTTCTTCCTGCACCCGAACCCGGATTTCGTCATCGACGTGCTGCCCTCGTGCATCAGCGCCGACAACCCCAGTCGCTATCCAGAGCCGATCACCGCGCAGGGGTATCTGGAGGAGCGGTTGCGCGAGATCAAGCTGATTTGAAGCCGGGATTGGGGGTTCGGGATTGGGGATTCGCAAGAGCGGATTCCCGCGCTGGCGTTTGCGTCCGCGGTGCACGCCCCGGCTTTGCGAATCCCCAATCCCGAATCCCCAATCCCCGCCTTACAACGGCCTGATCCGCTGCGAGCCGCGCCGCATCGCTTTCAGCAGCAGCGCGTTCGGCAGCAATGCGACCAGGCCCAGCAGCGCGCGGTAGAACGCGCCCGGCACCACCCGCACGTGGCCGCGCTCGGCGCCGTCGATGCCGGCGCGCGCGACCGCGGCGGTCTGCAGCCAGGCCCAGCGCGGCAGCTTGTCCATCTGTTCGCGGGTGCCGGTCACGTCGTGGAATTCGGACCAGGTGAAACCCGGGCACAGCGCGCAGACGTTGACGCCGCGGTCGGCATTTTCCAGCGCCAGCGATTCGCTGAAGCGCAGCATGAAGCTCTTCGCCGCCGCGTACAGGGTCTGCCCGTCGGCGCCGGGCACCAGCGCGGCGAACGAGGCGACGTTGAGGATGCGGCCGTGGCCGCTGGCGCGCAGCGCCGGCAGCAGGCGCCAGGTCAGCTCGCAGACCGCGCCGACCATCACCTGCAGGAACGCGGCGTGGGTAGCCCAGTCGCTGTCGGGGAAGCGTCCCGGCACGCCGTAGCCGGCGTTGTTGACCAGGATCCGCACCGTCAGGCCGCGCCGTTCCAGTTCGGCCACCAGCGCGGCCGGTGCCGCCGGGTCGGCCAAGTCGGCGACCACGATCTGCACCGGCACCTGCGCGCGCAATTCTTCGGCCAGCGCCTGCAGCAGCGCCTCGCGCCGCGCGCTGAGGATCAACGGCACGCCGCGACGCGCGTATTCGCGGGCGATCTCGCGGCCGATGCCGCTGGAGGCGCCGGTGATCAGGGCATGGCCGGAAGGCTGGGGCATGGCGGTCTCGCAGAGGCGGCAGAGGATGGGGCAGGGCGGCAGCGGACGCGGCGAAGCGCGGCGGCGGCGCCGGGCCTCACCGCGCATCGGCTATCCTTTCGGCACTTTTTCGCGAGAGAACGCGCCGATGCGACGCAAGATCGTAGCCGGAAACTGGAAGCTGCACGGCAATCGCCATTTCGCCACCGCGCTGGTGCATGAGGTGGCCGCGGGCCTGCCCGCCGACGGCGTGGAGGTGGTGATCCTGCCGCCGCTGCCTTACCTGGGCGACCTGATCGAGGATTTCGAGGACCATGCGTTGCGCTTCGGCGCGCAGGACGTGAGCAGCAACGAGAAGGGCGCCTACACCGGCGAGGTGTCGGCGGCGATGCTGGTCGATGTCGGGGCCGAGTACGGCCTGGTCGGACATTCGGAGCGGCGCCAGTACCATCACGAGAACAGCGAGCTGGTCGCGCGCAAGTTCGCCGCGGCGCTGCATGCCGGGCTGATCCCGATCCTGTGCGTGGGCGAGACCCTGGAGCAGCGCGAGGCCGGCCAGACTGAATCGGTCATCGCCGCGCAGCTGGCGCCGGTGCTGGCGCTGGTCGGCGCGCAGGGCTTCGCCCAGGCCGTGGTCGCCTACGAGCCGGTGTGGGCGATCGGCACCGGGCGCACCGCCAGCCCGGCCCAGGCGCAGGCGGTACACGCCTTCATCCGTGGCGAAGTCGCCGCCCACGATGCTAGAATCGCTGATTCGCTGCCGCTCCTGTATGGGGGCAGCGTCAAGCCCGACAACGCCGCCGAGCTGTTCGCGCAGCCGGACGTCGATGGCGGGCTGGTCGGCGGCGCTTCGCTGGTCGCCCAGGATTTCCTGGCCATCGCGCGAGCGGCGGCCGCCCGTTAACCGAACGGTCGCCGTGCTGGCGGCCGCTCGCTACTCAAGTCGCAACTGTCCGGACGGATTTCGAAATGCTGATGGTCATCCTCAATGTGGTCTACGTGCTGGTGGCGATCGCGATGATCGCGCTGATCCTGATGCAGCGCGGTTCCGGCGCGGCGGCGGGGTCGGGCTTCGGCGCGGGTGCGTCCGGCACCGTGTTCGGATCGCGCGGCGCGTCCAACTTCCTGTCCAAGTCGACCAAGTGGCTGGCGGTGGTGTTCTTCGGCATCAGCCTGTTCATGGCCTGGTATGCCGGCCACAGCGCGCGCCCGGCCGCGGAGGCCAACCTCGGCGTGATGTCGCAGGCCGCGACCCCGTCGCCGGCGGCGCCGGCCGGCGAGCTGCAGATCCCGCAGGCCCCGGCCTCGACCGCGCCGGCCGCCGCCGCACCTGCCGCTGCGGTGCCCGCGCAGCAGGCGCCGGAAAATGCACAACAAAAGTCGCCTGCCCCATCGCAGAAAGACTGAAGACGGTTACAATATGTTGCGCGGCGGGATGCTGCGCGCGATACGCAAGCCCAGGTGGCGGAATTGGTAGACGCACTACCTTGAGGTGGTAGCGACTTAGGTCGTAGGGGTTCGAGTCCCCTCTTGGGCACCATTGTTTGGCTACGGTTTCTGGGCAGGAACGTCATGTTCTTGCCGGAAGATCGTCTATCCCATGCCTGCGCGGCACGCGCGCGGGCACAGGCAAGAGAGAATTGCGAGTGCTGGCCGAATATTTGCCCACCCTACTGTTTCTGATCGTGGCCACCGGAATCGGCGTCGCGCTGATGCTGGTGGGGCGGTTCCTCGGTCCCCGGCGTCCCGACGCGAAGAAGCTCTCGCCCTACGAGTGCGGCTTCGAGGCCTTCGAGGACGCGCGCATGAAGTTCGACGTGCGCTACTACCTGATCGCGATCCAGTTCATCGTCTTCGATCTGGAAATCATCTTCATCGTGCCGTGGACGCAGGTGTTCATGGACCTGGGCGCTCGCTCCCTGGTCACCATGGGCCTGTTCGTCGGCATGCTGTTCCTCGGTTTTATCTACGTGTGGAAGAAGGGAGCGCTGGAATGGGAGTGATTCAGACCCTGGATCGCCTGATGACCAACCCGATCCCGGAAGGGCGGGTGGACGACATCCTGCGTCCCGAAGGCGAGAACCCGTTGCTCGAGAAGGGCTACGTGACCACCAGCGTCGATGCGCTGCTGAACTGGGCGCGCACCGGCTCGATGTGGCCGATGACCTTCGGTCTGGCCTGCTGCGCGGTGGAGATGATGCACGCCGGCGCCGCGCGCCTGGACCTGGACCGCTACGGCGTGGTGTTCCGCCCGTCGCCGCGCCAGTCCGACGTGATGATCGTCGCCGGCACCCTGGTCAACAAGATGGCCCCGGCGCTGCGCAAGGTCTACGACCAGATGCCGGACCCGAAGTGGGTGATCTCGATGGGCAGCTGCGCCAACGGCGGCGGCTACTACCACTATTCGTATTCGGTGGTGCGCGGCTGCGACCGCATCGTGCCGGTGGACATCTACGTCCCGGGCTGCCCGCCGACCGCCGAAGCGCTGGTCTACGGCATCTTGCAGCTGCAGAAGAAGATCTGGCGAACCCAGACCATCGCGCGCTGATTCCTCTTACTTCTTAAGAGCACGCCAAGCCCCCATGGCAGAGCAAGCATCTTCCTTTAGCGACCGACTCGGCGCCCGTTTCCCCGGCAGCCAGGTGTTCGTGGTCCTCCCGCGTGGCGAAGTCACCCTGGAAGTGCCGGCCGACGCCTGGCACGCCACCTGCCTGGCGCTGCGCGACGAGTTCGGTTTCGAACAGTTGTCCGACCTGTGCGGCGTGGACTACCTGGGCTACGGCAGCGACGAGTGGGATACCGCCGACGTGTCGTCGCAGGGCTTCAGCCGCGGCGTCGAAGGCAAGGGCATGGGCCGTTTCGCCTGGGGCGAGTTCCCCAGCGGCGAGACCGCCGGCGACATCCAGCCGCTGCCGGTGCCGCAGCAGCGTTATGCGGTGCTCGCGCAACTGATCTCCTATCGCCACAACCAGCGCCTGCGCGTGCGCTGCTATGCGCCGAACGAGGACCTGCCGGTGGTGGCCTCGGTCACCGACATCTGGCCGGGCGCGAACTGGTTCGAGCGCGAGGCGTTCGACCTGTTCGGCGTGGTCTTCGCCGGCCACCCGGACCTGCGCCGCATCCTCACCGACTACGGTTTCGTCGGTCATCCGTTCCGCAAGGATTTCCCGCTGATCGGCAACGTCGAAGTGCGCTACGACGAAGAGAAGCAGCGCGTGGTCTACGAGCCGGTGACCTCGGTCGAGCCGCGCGTCGGCGTGCCGCGCGTGATCCGCGACGATGCGCGCTACCAGACCGCCGCGGGCGAAGCATTCAAGGAGCCCGCCAAGTGAGCGAGTACCACCAGGCGCACGACGCCTTCGCCAGCAATCCCGCCGAAGCCAGGCAGGAGATCCGCAACTACACCATGAACTTCGGCCCGCAGCATCCGGCCGCGCATGGCGTGCTGCGCCTGATCCTGGAAATGGACGGCGAGACCGTGGTCCGCGCCGATCCGCATATCGGCCTGCTGCACCGTGGCACCGAGAAGCTGGCCGAATCCAAGCCGTTCAACCAGTCGATCGGCTACATGGACCGCCTCGACTACGTGTCGATGATGTGCAACGAACACGCCTATGTGCGCGCGATCGAGACCCTGATGGGGATCGAGGCGCCGGAGCGCGCGCAGTACATCCGCACCATGTTCGACGAGATCACCCGCATCCTAAACCACCTGATGTGGGTCGGCTCCAACGGCCTGGATCTGGGCGCGATGGCGGTGATGCTGTACGCGTTCCGCGAGCGCGAAGAGCTGATGGACTGCTACGAGGCGGTCTCCGGCGCGCGCATGCACGCGACCTACTACCGGCCCGGCGGCGTCTATCGCGACCTGCCGGACCGCATGCCCAAGTACAAGGAATCGCGCTGGCACAAGGGCAATGCGCTGAAGCGGCTCAACGCCGCGCGCGAAGGCTCGCTGCTCGACTTCCTGGAAGACTTCACCAACACCTTCCCGGGCCGGGTCGACGAATACGAGACCCTGCTCACCGACAACCGCATCTGGAAGCAGCGCACCGTCGGCATCGGCGTGGTCACGCCGGAGCAGGCCTACGGCTGGAGCATGACCGGGGTGATGCTGCGCGGCTCGGGCATCGAGTGGGACCTGCGCAAGAAGCAGCCCTACGCCAAGTACGACGCGGTGGATTTCGACATCCCGGTCGGCACCAACGGCGACTGCTACGACCGCTACCTGGTGCGCGTGGCCGAGATGCGCGAATCCAACCGCATCATCCAGCAGTGCGTGAAGTGGCTGAAGGCCAATCCGGGCCCGGTGATGGTCGAGAACTTCAAGGTCGCCCCGCCCAAGCGGGCGGAAATGAAGGACGACATGGAAGCCTTGATCCATCACTTCAAGCTGTTCAGCGAAGGCTATTGCGTGCCGGCCGGCGAGACCTATTGCGCGGTCGAGGCGCCGAAGGGCGAGTTCGGCTGCTACCTGGCGTCCGATGGCGCCAACAAGCCGTTCCGCGTGCACCTGCGCGCGCCGGGCTTCGCCCATCTGTCCTCGATGGACGCGATCGTGCGCGGGCACATGCTGGCCGACGTGGTGGCGATGATTGGTACCTATGATCTGGTGTTTGGTGAGGTCGACCGATGAAGGCGACAGGTAATTTCGAGGCGGCGCGCGACGTCGATCCGATGCTGGTGCTGAGCGACAAGACGCGCGCGCACATCGATCACTGGCTGGCCAAGTTCCCGCCGGACCGCAAGCGTTCGGCGGTGCTGCAGGGCCTGCACGCCGCGCAGGAGCAGAACCAGGGCTGGCTGACCGACGAGCTGATCGTCGGCGTGGCCAAGTACCTGGAGCTGCCGCCGGTGTGGGCCTACGAGGTCGCCAGCTTCTACTCGATGTTCGAGACCGAGAAGGTCGGCCGCAACAACGTCGCCTTCTGCACCAACATCAGCTGCTGGCTCAACGGCGCCGAGGACCTGGTCGCGCATGCGGAGAAGAAGCTCGGCTGCAAGCTGGGCCAGTCCACCGCCGATGGCCGCGTCTACCTCAAGCGCGAAGAAGAATGCCTTGCCGGCTGCGCCGGCGCGCCGATGATGGTGATCAACGGCCACTATCACGAGCACTTGACCAAGGACAAGGTCGACGCGCTGCTGGACGGGTTGGAGTAACGGCAATGGCACAGCATCCCCACGCTCCCACCGGTCCGGTCGGCCCTGCGCCGCTGCCGCACCAGGTGGTGTACACCACGCTGCACTACGACACCCCGTGGTCGTACGAGAGCTACCTGAAGACCGGTGGCTACGCCGCCCTGCGCAAGATCCTCGAAGAGAAGATCGCGCCGGAGCAGGTGATCGAGATGGTCAAGCAGTCGAACCTGCGCGGCCGCGGCGGCGCCGGCTTCCCGACCGGCCTGAAGTGGTCGTTCATGCCCAAGGGCGCGCCGCAGAAATACATCCTGTGCAACTCGGACGAGTCCGAGCCGGGCACCTGCAAGGACCGCGACATCCTGCGCTACAACCCGCATTCGGTGGTGGAGGGCATGGCCATCGCCTGCTACGCCACCGGCAGCACGGTCGGCTACAACTACCTGCGCGGCGAGTTCCACCACGAGCCGTTCGAGCACTTCGAGCAGGCCCTGGCGGACGCCTATTCCAACGGCTGGCTGGGCAAGAACGTGCTCGGCAGCGGCGTGGACATCGATATCTACGGCGCGCTCGGCGCCGGCGCCTACATCTGCGGCGAAGAGACCGCGCTGATGGAGTCGCTGGAAGGCAAGAAGGGCCAGCCGCGCTACAAGCCGCCGTTCCCGGCCAACTTCGGCCTGTACGGCAAGCCGTCGACGATCAACAACACCGAGACCTACGCTTCGGTGCCGGCGATCATCCGCAATGGGCCGGAATGGTTCCTGGGCCTGAGCAAGACCAAGAACGGCGGGCCGAAGATCTTCTCGGTGTCCGGCTGCGTGCAGAAGGGCGGCAACTTCGAGGTGCCGCTGGGCACCACCTTCGACGAACTGCTGGAGATGGCCGGCGGCCTCAAGCCGGGCCGCACGCTGAAGGGCGCGGTGCCGGGCGGCGTGTCGATGCCGGTGCTGAAGGCCGAGCAGCTCAAGGGCCTGCAGATGGACTACGACACCCTGCGCGCACTGGGCACCGGACTGGGCTCGGGCGCCATCGTGGTGCTCGACGACAGCGTGTGCTGTGTCAAGTTCGCCTGCCGCATCTCGCAGTTCTTCCACAAGGAATCCTGCGGCCAGTGCACCCCGTGCCGCGAGGGCACCGGCTGGATGCACCGCGTGCTCGAGCGCATCGTCGCCGGCAAGGCCACGATGGAAGACCTGCACCAGTTGAGGACGGTGGCCGGCCAGATCGAAGGCCACACCATCTGCGCGTTCGGTGAAGCGGCGGCATGGCCCATCCAGGGCTTCCTGCGCCAGTTCTGGGACGAATTCGAGTACTACATCGTCAACGGTCATTCGATGGTTGACGGCAAGAAGGTGGAGGCAGCCGCCGCATGAGCGCGCAACCCAACAATCCTGGCGTGACCCCGGCCGTGGTGCCGGAGGGACATGTGACCGTCGAGATCGACGGCCAGTCCCTGGTCGTGCCCAAGGGCTCGATGATCATCCAGGCGGCCGACAAGGCCGGCATTCCGATCCCGCGCTTCTGCTACCACGAGAAGCTGCCGATCGCGGCCAACTGCCGCATGTGCCTGGTCGATGTGGAGAAGTCGCCGAAGCCGTCGCCGGCCTGCGCGACGCCGGTGATGGACGGCATGAAGGTCGCCACGCGCAGCGAGAAGGCGCTCAAGTACCAGCGCAGCGTGATGGAATTCCTGCTGATCAACCACCCGCTGGATTGCCCGATCTGCGATCAGGGCGGCGAGTGCGAGCTGCAGGACGTGTCGCTCGGCTACGGCCGTTCGGTCAGCCGCTTCAACGAGCGCAAGCGCGTGGTGGCCGACGAGGACATCGGTCCGCTGGTCGCCACCGAGATGACCCGCTGCATCCAGTGCACGCGCTGCGTGCGCTTCACCGCGGACATCGCCGGCACCTACGAGCTGGGCGGCATGTACCGCGGCGAGAACCTGCAGATCGGCACCTACGACGGCAAGCCGCTGACCACCGAGCTGTCCGGCAACGTCATCGACGTGTGCCCGGTCGGCGCGCTGACCAACAAGGTGTTCCAGTTCCGCGCGCGTCCCTGGGAACTGACCGCGCGCGAATCGCTCGGCTATCACGACGCGATGGGTTCCAACCTGTTCCTGCACGTGCGCCGCGGCGAAGTGCTGCGCACCGTGCCGCGCGACAACGAGGCGGTCAACGAGTGCTGGCTGTCCGACCGCGACCGCTATTCGCACCAGGGCCTGTACGCGGCCGACCGCGCCACCCGGCCGCTGCGCAAGATCGACGGGCAGTGGCAGGAAGTGTCCTGGGCCGATGGCCTGGCCGCCGCCGCCGACATCCTGAACAGCAACCGCGGCGATGCGCTGGGCGTGCTCGCGCACCCGGCCACCTCCAACGAGGAAGGCGCCTTGCTGGCGCGCCTGGCCGACGGCCTGGGTAGCGGCAACCTGGACCACCGCATCGGCAACCGCGATTTCTCCGATGCCGCCGTGGCCGAGCCGTTCGCGGTGCCGCTGGCGCAGATCGAGCAGGCCGACGTGATCGTGGTGCTGGGCAGCAACCTGCGGCATGAGCTGCCGCTGCTGCACGCCCGCATCCGCAAGGCGCGGATGCAGCGCCAGGCGCGCGTGTACTCGATCAACCCGGTCGATTTCGATTTCGCCTTCGACCAGGCCGGCAAGCAGATCGTGGCCCCGTCCGGTTTCGCCGCCGCGCTCGCCGATGCGGCGCTGCGCGAGGCGGTGCAGGGCGCCGCCGGGCGTGCGGTGCTGATCGTCGGCGCGCTGGTCGAGAACCATCCGCAGGCCGCCGCGCTGCGCGCCGCCGCGCGCGACTTCGCCGCTGCCACCGGCGCGGCGCTGTGCCGCGTGCCGCAGGGCGCCAATGCGGTGGGCCTGGCCAAGCTCGGCGTGCTGCCGAGCGCGCGCGACGTGGCCGGCATGTTCGCCGAGCCGCGCAGCGCCTATGTGCTCTACGGCATCGAGCCGGGCCTGGACTTCGCCGATGCCGGCGCCGCGCGCGCCGCGCTGGGCGCGGCCAAGGTGGTGGCGTTCAGCCAGTTCGCCTGCGCCTCCACCCGCGATGTCGCCGATGTGATCCTGCCGATCGGCGCGCTGCCGGAAATCGACGCGACGCTGACCAACCTGGACGGCGTCGAGCAGCTGGCGCGTGCCGCCGGCAAGCTGCCGGACCAGGCGCGCGAAGGCTGGCGGGTGCTGCGTGCGCTCGGCGGCGAACTGCAGCTGGCCGGCTTCGACTTCACCGACCTGGCCGGCCTGCGTGCCGGCGTGCAGCCGCGCAGCGTGAGCCTGCGCGGTTCGGCGCAGGGCGCGGCGGCGGGCGAGGGCATCGAAGTGGCGGCGACGCCGGCGATCTACCGCACCGATGCGGTGGTGCGCCGTGCGCCCGCGCTGCAGGCGCATCCGCTCAACGACGCGCCGGCGATCCGCCTGCATCCCGAGCATGCCGCGCAACTGGGCGTGGCCGCCGGGCAGGTGGTCAAGGTCGGCAACGCCGTCGGCAACGCGACGCTGCCGGTGGTGCTGGATCCGCGGGTCGCGGCAGGGGTGGCCTGGATCGAATCCGGCCATGGTGCGACGGCGCCGATCGGTGCCGGCCGGGTAACGGTGGTGGCTGCATGAACGAGATGCTGTTGAACGTGGTCGATCCGCTGCACCAGTGGTTCGTCGGCCTGGGCGCGATCGGCGTGGTCCTGTGGATCGTGCTGAAAATCCTGCTGATCGCCATGCCGGTGATCATCTCGGTGGCGTTCTACGTGGTCTGGGAGCGCAAGCTGATCGGCTGGATGCACGTGCGCCACGGACCGATGTACGTGGGCATGGGCATCTTCCAGGCCTTCGCCGACGTGTTCAAGCTGCTGTTCAAGGAAATCATCCAGCCCAGCAGCTCGCACAAGGCGATGTTCGTGATCGCGCCGCTGATCACCCTGGCGCCGGCGTTCGCGGCGTGGGCGGTGGTGCCGTTCGACGCCAAGCTGGTGCTGTCCAACGCCAACGCCGGCCTGCTGTACCTGCTGGCGATGACCTCGCTGGGCGTGTACGGCATCATCCTGGCCGGCTGGGCGTCCAACTCCAAGTACGCGTTCCTGGGCGCGATGCGCTCGGCCGCGCAGGTGGTCAGCTACGAGATCGCGATGGGCTTCGCCCTGGTCGGGGTGATGATCGCCGCCGGCAGCCTCAACCTGAGCACGATCGTGGCGGCGCAGGCCGGCAACTCCGGCTTCTTCGACTGGTTCCTGGTGCCGCTGTTCCCGCTGTTCATCGTGTACTGGGTGTCCGGCGTGGCCGAGACCAACCGCGCGCCGTTCGACGTGGTCGAGGGCGAGTCGGAAATCGTCGCCGGACACATGGTCGAATATTCGGGCGGCGCGTTCGCGCTGTTCTTCCTGGCCGAATACGCCAGCATGATCCTGGTCAGCTTCCTGGTCTCGATCTTCTTCCTGGGCGGCTGGCTGAGCCCGATCCAGGGCTGGGTCACGGCGGACATCTCGCCGTGGGTCAACTGGATCTGGACCGGCGGCTGGCCGTGGCTGCTGATGAAGGTGTTGTTCTTCGCCAGCGCCTACATCTGGTTCCGCGCCAGCTTCCCGCGCTACCGCTACGACCAGATCATGCGCCTGGGCTGGAAGGTGTTCATTCCGCTGACGATCGTGTGGATCGCGGTGACGGCATTGATGGTGTTCTACGGCGTGATCCACAAGGGCGTGTAAGCGATGAATAAAGTCACCCATTACTTCAAGAGCCTGCTGCTGCTCGAGCTGCTCGGCGGCCTGTGGCTGACCCTGAAGTACACGTTCCGTCCCAAGTACACCGTGCTGTACCCGATGGAGAAGTTCCCGCAGTCGGTGCGCTTCCGCGGCCTGCACGCGCTGCGCCGCTATCCCAACGGCGAGGAACGCTGCATCGCCTGCAAGCTGTGCGAGGCGGTGTGCCCGGCGCTGGCGATCACCATCGATTCGGCCAAGCGCGAGGACGGCACCCGCCGCACCACGCGCTACGACATCGACCTGTTCAAGTGCATCTACTGCGGTTTCTGCGAGGAAAGCTGTCCGGTGGACTCGATCGTGGAAACCCACGTGCTCGAGTACCACTTCGAGAACCGCGGCGAGAACATCGTCACCAAGCCGCAGCTGCTGGCGATCGGAGACCGGCTCGAAGCCGAGATCGCCGAGCGCCGCGCCGCCGACGCCGCCTTCCGCTGAGGTCCCGAAATGGATTGGGTAAATATCGCTTTCTGGATCTTCGCCACCATCGCCGCGGTCTCCGCCGGCGCGGTGATCAGCGTGCGCAACTCCGTGTACGCGGTGCTGTGCCTGATCCTGACCTTCTTCTCCATCGCCTGCGTGTGGCTGCTGGTGGGCGCCGAGTTCCTCGGCGTGACCCTGGTGCTGGTCTACGTCGGCGCGGTGATGGTGCTGTTCCTGTTCGTGGTGATGATGCTCGACATCGATACCGCGCGGCTGCGCCAGGGTTGGGTGCGCTACCTGCCGGTCGGGCTGGTGGTGGCGGTGGCGATGCTGGTGCAGATGGTCACCCTGATCGGGGTCAAGGCGCGTACCGCCACCCCGTTCCCGGTCGACAACGCCGCCGCGCAGGCCGCCGACACCTCCAACATCACCTGGCTGGCCAAGACCCTGTTCACCCAGTTCCTGCTGCCGTTCGAATTCGCTGCGATCATCCTGACCGTGGCGGTGGTGGCGGCGGTGATGCTGACCCTGCGCAAGCGCACCGGCATCAAGACCCAGAACCCGGGCGAGCAGGCGCGGGTCAAGGCCGGCGACCGCTTGCGCATCGTCAAGATGGATGCCGAAACGCCCACGCTGCACACCCCGGCTCCGGCGCCGCAGGAGGGCCAGCCATGATCACCCTAGGCCACATGCTGGCGCTCGGCGCGGTGCTGTTCTGCATCAGCCTGGCCGGCATCTTCCTCAACCGCAAGAACGTCATCGTGCTGCTGATGTCGATCGAGCTGATGCTGCTGTCGGTCAACATCAATTTCGTCGCGTTCTCGCGCGAACTCGGCGACGCCGCCGGCCAGCTGTTCGTGTTCTTCATCCTGACCGTGGCCGCGGCCGAGGCCGCCATCGGCCTCGCCATCCTGGTGACGCTGTTCCGTACCCGCCACACGATCAACGTGGCCGAAGTCGATTCGCTGAAGGGCTGACCCGTAGATGGAAATCACTCTCTCCAAGAGTCTGCTGATCGCGGTGGTGCTTGCGCCGCTGGTCGGCAGCATCGTCGCCGGCCTGTTCGGTCGCCAGGTCGGCCGCAAGGGCGCCCAGTCCGTCACCATCCTCGGCGTGGCGATCAGCTGCGCGCTGTCGTGCTGGACGCTGTACCAGCTAGTCGGGCAGGGCGCGTCGCCGTTCAACCAGAACCTGTACACCTTCTTCGAGGTCGGCCACTACTCGGCCCACGTCGGCTTCATGGTCGATCGGCTGACCGCGATGATGATGGTGGTGGTGACCTTCGTGTCGCTGCTGGTGCACATCTACACCATCGGCTACATGGCCGAGGATCCCGGCTACCAGCGCTTCTTCAGCTACATCTCGCTGTTCACCTTCTCGATGCTGAGCCTGGTGATGAGCAACAACTTCCTGCAGCTGTTCTTCGGCTGGGAAGCGGTGGGCCTGGTGTCGTACCTGCTGATCGGGTTCTGGTTCAAGCGGCCGAGCGCGGTGTTCGCCAACATGAAGGCGTTCCTGGTCAACCGCGTCGGCGACTTCGGCTTCATCCTCGGCATCGCCGGCGTGCTGCTGTGGTTCGGCACGCTCGACTACGCCAGCGTGTTCGCCAACGCCACGGCGGTGCTCGGCAGCGAGACGGCCGGCGGCCTGGCCCAGGTGCAGCTGTTCCAGGGCCACCCGTGGAACGTGGCGACGATCATCTGCATCTGCCTGTTCATCGGCGCGATGGGCAAGTCGGCGCAGGTGCCGCTGCACGTGTGGCTGCCCGACTCGATGGAAGGCCCGACCCCGATCTCGGCGCTGATCCACGCCGCGACCATGGTCACCGCCGGCATCTTCATGGTGGCGCGCATGTCGCCGCTGTTCGAGCTGTCGGAAACCGCGCTGAACTTCGTGCTGTTCATCGGCGCCACCACCGCGTTCTTCACCGGCCTGATCGGCATCGTGCAGAACGACATCAAGCGCGTGGTCGCCTACTCGACGCTGTCGCAGCTGGGCTACATGACCGTGGCGCTGGGCGTGTCGGCGTACTCGGCAGCGGTGTTCCACCTGATGACCCACGCCTTCTTCAAGGCGCTGCTGTTCCTGGCCGCCGGCTCGGTGATCGTCGGCATGCACCACGAGCAGGACATGCGCAAGATGGGCGGCCTGCGCAAGTACATGCCGGTCACCTACTGGACCAGCGTGATCGGCACCCTGGCGCTGGTCGGTACCCCGTTCTTCGCCGGCTTCTACTCCAAGGACACGATCATCGAGGCGGCCGCGCACCATGCGCACGAGTCGCACAACTGGATCGCGACCTACGGCTACTGGGCGGTGCTCGGCGGCGTACTGATCACCAGCTTCTACAGCTTCCGCCTGCTGTTCCTGACCTTCCACGGCAAGGAACGCTTCCGCGATGCGCATGCGCACGACGCGCACGCGCACCACGACAGTGCGCATGCCGACGCGCACGACACGCATGCGCACGACGAGCACGCCCACGACGACCACGGCCATGGCCACCATGGCGCGCACGAGCCGCACGAGTCGCCGTGGGTGGTGACGGTGCCGCTGGTGCTGCTGGCGATCCCGTCGATCGCGATCGGCTTCTTCACCATCGGCCCGATGCTGTTCGGCACCGATTGGGCGGGGCACCATGCCGCGGTGGCGATCAAGGGCCAGGCGGTCGGTTTCTTCAGCGGCATCATCGACTTCTACAACCCGGCGCGCGACAGCGTCGGCGCGTTGGCCGAAGAGTTCCACGGCCCGGTCGCGTTCGCGCTGCACGGCCTGACCCAGCCGCCGTTCTTCCTGACCCTGGCCGGCTTCGCCCTGGCCTGGATCCTGTACCTGTGGAAGCCCGAGCTGGCGGCGAAGGCGCGCAAGACGTTCTCGCTGCCGGTGTGGATCCTCGAGAACAAGTACGGTTTCGACAAGCTCTGGATCGACGGCTTCGCCGGCGGCGGGCTGGGCCTGGGCAAGGTGTCGCGCGCGGTGGATACGCATGTCGTGGACGGCGTCATGGTCAACGGCACCGCGCGCGTGATCGACCTGGCGGCCAACCTGCTGCGTCGCACGCAATCCGGTTTCCTCTATCACTACGCCTTCGCGATGATCATCGGTCTCATTGCCCTGTTGGGCGTGCTGATGCATTTCTGGCGTTGACCTGTACGGAATAAGAACACGTGTCGAACTGGCCCCTACTGACTCTCCTGATCTGGCTGCCGATCCTCGGCGGCGCGCTGATCCTCGCGTTGCGCGACGCCAAGGCGGCGCGCTGGGCGTCGCTGCTGGTCGCGTTGCTGACCTTCGCCCTCAGCCTGCCGCTGCTCACCGGCTTCGACTACGCCAGCGACGCGCTGCAGTTCGTCGAGACCCATGCGTGGATCCCGGCCTACGACATCGGCTACAACCTCGGCGTCGATGGCATCGCGATCGCGCTGATCGTGCTGACCACGCTGGTCACGGTGCTGGCGCTGATCGGCGCCTGGACCTCGATCGAGAAGCGGGTCAACCAGTACGTGGCCGCGTTCCTGATCCTGGAAGGCGTCACCGTCGGCATCTTCGCCGCCACCGACGCGATGCTGTTCTACGTGTTCTTCGAGGCGATGCTGATCCCGATGTTCCTGATCATCGGCATCTGGGGCGGCCCGCGCCGCATCTACGCCGCGGTCAAGTTCTTCCTGTACACCTTCCTCGGCTCGGTGCTGATGCTGGTCGGGTTGATCTACCTGTACCTGAAGGGCGGCAGCTTCCAGCTCGCCGACCTGTACCAGCTGTCGCTGACCTCCAAGGAACAGACCTGGTTGTTCTTCGCGTTCCTGATCGCGTTCGCGGTCAAGGTGCCGATGTTCCCGGTGCACACCTGGCTGCCGGACGCGCACGTCGAGGCGCCGACCGCCGGTTCGGTGATCCTGGCGGCGATCGCGCTGAAGATCGGCGGCTACGGCTTCCTGCGCTTCAACCTGCCGATCCTGCCCGACGCCAGCAACGAGTGGGCCTGGCTGGTGATCGCGCTGTCGCTGATCGCGGTGATCTACGTCGGCCTGGTCGCGCTGGTGCAGGACGACATGAAGAAGCTGATCGCGTATTCGTCGATCGCGCACATGGGCTTCGTCACCCTCGGCACCTTCATCGCCTTCGCCCTGGTCGGCTTCGGTAGCACCGATGCGGCGCGCCTGGGCCTGCAGGGCGCGATGGTGCAGATGATCTCGCACGGCTTCGTGTCCGGCGCGATGTTCTCCTGCGTCGGCGTGCTCTACGACCGCATGCATACCCGCCGCATCGCCGACTACGGCGGCGTGGCCAACGTGATGCCGTGGTTCGCCGCGTTCTCGATGCTGTTCTTCATGGCCAATGCCGGCCTGCCGGGAACCAGCGGGTTCGTCGGCGAGTTCATGGTGCTCATGGCCAGCTTCCAGACCCATCCGCTGCTGGCCGTCGGTGCGGGCACGACCCTGGTGATCACCGCCGCCTATACCCTGTGGCTGTACCGGCGCGTGTTCTTCGGCGAAGTGGCCAACGCGCACGTGGCCGAGCTGAAGGACATCAACGGCCGCGAGGCGCTGGTGCTGGGCGTGTTTGCGGTGGGCGTGCTGGTCCTGGGCCTGTATCCGAAGCCGCTGACCGACCTGATGGAACCCTCGATCGCAAAGCTGGCGGCGCAGATCGCCACCAGCAAGCTGTAATCGGGCCGTCGAGCGAAATGATTCCAGAGATTTGATGATGACCACCCCTGCGCTACTGCCCCTGACCGCCGTCGACCTGCCGCCCCTGCTCCCCGAGCTGGTGCTGACCGGCGGCGCCTTCGCCCTGCTGATGCTCGATCTGTTCGTCAGCGAGCGCAACAAGGCCTGGACCCACATCGTCTCGGTGGCGATCCTGGTCGCGGTGTTCGCGATGCTGCTCGCCGGCGTGGGCGGGCAGGGCGAGGTGTTCAACGGCATGTTCGTGCGCGACGCCGCCGCCGACGTGATGAAGACGGTGATCGTCGGCCTCAGCGCGCTGACCCTGATCTACGGCTGGAGCTACCTGCGCGAGCGCAAGCTGTACCAGGGCGAGATCCCGGTGCTGGTGCTGTTCGCCACGGTCGGCATGATGATCCTGGTCTCGGCCGGCAGCCTGCTGATGGTCTACCTGGGCCTGGAACTGCTGGCGCTGTGCTCGTACGCGCTGGTCGCGTCGAACCGCGACAACGGCATGGCCACCGAAGCGGCGATGAAGTACATCGTGCTCGGCTCGCTGGCCTCGGGCTTGCTGCTGTACGGCATGTCGCTGATCTACGGCGCCACCGGCACGCTGAGCCTGACCGGCATCCACGAGGCGATCGGTTCGACCCACGAGCGCACGCTGCTGCTGACCGGCACCATCTTCATGATCGCCGGCGTGGCGTTCAAGCTCGGCGCCGCGCCGTTCCACATGTGGCTGCCCGACGTGTACCAGGGCGCGCCGGCACCGATCGCGCTGTTCATCAGCTCGGCCTCGAAGCTGGCCGCGTTCGGCATGGCCTACCGGCTGCTGGAAGTGGGCGTCGGCCCGCTGGCCGAGCAGTGGCACTGGGTGATCGGCGGCCTGGCGGCGCTGTCGCTGCTGGTCGGCAACCTGATGGCGCTGGCGCAGAGCAACCTCAAGCGCATGCTGGCGTATTCGACCGTCTCGCACATCGGCTTCCTGCTGCTCGGCGTGGCCGGCGGCGGCGAGCGCGGCTATGCGGCGGCGCTGTTCTATGCGATCTGCTACGCGGTGATGTCCACCGCCTCGTTCGGCGCGATCATCGCGATGTCGCGCAAGGGCTTCGAGGCCGAGCACATCGACGACTTCAAGGGCCTGAACGCGCGCAACCCTTGGATGGCGCTGCTGGTGCTGTGCATCATGGCCTCGCTGGCCGGCGTGCCGCCGTTCCTGGGCTTCTGGGCCAAGCTGGCGGTGCTCGGCGCGGTGGTCGCGGTGCCGACCGACAACCTGTGGTGGACCGGCCTGGCGATCCTGTCGGTGCTGTGCGCGGTGATCGGCGCGTTCTACTACCTGCGCGTGATCAAGGTGATGTATTTCGACGAGCCGGTCGGCGAGCCGTTGCCGGCCAACGACGACCGCGTGCTCGGCGTGGTGCTCGGCGTCAATGCGATCGGCTTGCTGGCGCTGGGCCTGGCCTGGAGCCCGCTGATGGCGTGGTGCCAGCGCGCGTTCGCGCATCTGGCCTGATCGCGCGCCAAAGCGCTGTTTTCAAGCTGTTTGCGACAACGCCGCCGTCCTGGCGGCGTTGTCGTTTGTGCATCGAGCGATGCTATCGGTATTCCGTTATCGGTCGCGTGCGGTTATCATGTCGCTCGAAGACCGGCGGCATCGCCACCGGGTCGGATGAAAATCAGGGCTTGCAATAATCGCGCTGGTTCTTCATAATTCCGCTTCTGCTGCGGGGTGGAGCAGTCTGGCAGCTCGTCGGGCTCATAACCCGAAGGTCGCAGGTTCAAATCCTGCCCCCGCTACCATATTTGTCTACAGCGGCAACCAGTTCACCGGTTGTCTGCGGTAGGGAAATTTGGGCTTCGCGAAGACGCATGTTCCCGTCTTTGCAACCGGAATCCAGCTTTACCGGAGTCGTACCGGACAAGGGGCCCAACGGGCCCTTTGTCGTTTCCGGGGTCCGGGAAAACCGCCAGGACCGATTTCATTCATTCAAATGCAAGGCAGGCTGTGAGCGACAAGGCAAACGAAATCGCGAATCTGCTGGGCCCGACCGTGGACGCGTTGGGTCTGGAACTGCTGGGGGCGGAATACCTGCCGGCCCCGGGCGGCGCCACGCTGCGCCTGTATATCGACGTGCCGCTGGCCGAACAGCCCGAGCGCATCGTCAACATCGACGATTGCGAGCGGGTCAGCCGCGAAGTGTCGGCGCAGCTGGACGTGGAAGATCCGATCAGCGGCAACTACACGCTGGAAGTGTCCTCGCCCGGCGTGGACCGTCCGCTGTTCACCGCCGCGCAGTTCGCGCGCCACCAGGGCGAGTCGGCCAAGGTGGTGTTGAAGCTGCCGCAGCAGGGCCGTCGGCGCCTGCAGGGGCGCATCGCCCAGGTGGACGTGGACGCCGGCCGCATCGTGTTCGAGGTCGACGGCGCCGAACTGGCGGTGGACTTCGACAATATCGACAAGGCGCGGATCCTGCCCGACTGGGCGGCGCTGGGCCTGGCCCCGACCAAGCCGGGCAAGACGCCCAAGCAGCCGGGTAGCACCCCAAAGCCGCCGGCCAAGCGCCCCAAGCCGGCCGGCAAGACCGCAAAACCCAATAAGAAACCATCCAACGAACCGGCAGCCGACAAGGCTGCGCGCGGAGCGAAAGAATGAGCAAGGAACTGTTGCTGGTAGTCGACGCGGTGGCCAACGAAAAAGGCGTGCCGCGCGAAGTGATCTTCGACGCGATCGAGGCCGCCTTGGCCTCGGCGGCGAAGAAGCGCTACCCCGATCAGGACGTGCTGACGCGCGTCACCATCGATCACAAGGACGGCAATTACGAAACCTACCGCCGCTGGGAAGTGGTGGCCGACGACGTGGTGATGGAATCGCCGGACCGGCAGATCCGCCTGATGGACGCGGTCGACGAAGCCGAAGGCGTGGACGTCGGCGACTACATCGAAGAGCAGATCGAGAACCCGGATTTCGGGCGCATCGCCGCGCAGGCCGCCAAGCAGGTGATCGTGCAGCGCGTGCGCGAGGCCGAGCGCCAGCAGGTGGTGGACGCGTGGAAGGACCGCATCGGCGAGCTGGTCACCGGCGTGGTCAAGCGCGCCGAGCGCGGCAACATCTATGTCGATCTGGGCGGCAACGCCGAGGCCTTCATTCCCAAGGACAAGGGCATCCCGCGCGACGTGCTGCGCGCCGGCGACCGCGTCCGCGGCTACCTGGCCGAAGTGCGCTCGGAGCCGCGCGGCCCGCAGCTGTTCATCAGCCGCGCCGCGCCGGAATTCATGATCGAGCTGTTCAAGCTGGAAGTGCCGGAAGTGGGCCAGGGCCTGGTCGAGATCAAGGCCTGCGCGCGCGATCCGGGCGACCGCGCCAAGATCGCGGTGCTGGCGCACGACACCCGCACCGACCCGATCGGCGCCTGCATCGGCATGCGCGGTTCGCGCGTGCAGGCGGTGTCCAACGAGCTCAACGGCGAGCGCGTGGACATCGTGTTGTGGAACGACAACCCGGCCAATTTCGTCATCAACGCGATGGCGCCGGCCGAGGTGCAGTCGATCATCGTCGATGAGGAAAAGCACTCGATGGACCTGGCGGTGGCCGAAGACCGGCTGGCCCAGGCGATCGGCAAGGGCGGCCAGAACGTGCGTCTGGCCAGCCGCCTGACCGGGTGGCAGCTCAACGTGATGACCGCCGAGCAGGTCGCGGCCAAGTCCGAGGCCGAGCAGACCGTCGCCCGTCAGCTGTTCATGGAAAAGCTGGAAGTGGACGAGGAAATCGCCGCGATCCTGGTCGCCGAGGGCTTCAACTCGGTCGAGGAAATCGCCTACGTGCCGGTCGGCGAGCTGCTGGCGGTGGAAGGCTTCGACGAGGACATCGTCGAGGAGCTGCGGGCCCGCGCGCGCGATGCGCTGCTCAACGAGGCGCTGGCCGCCGAGGAAAGCGACGACAGCGGCGTGCCGTCGGCGGATTTGCTGTCGCTGGAAGGCATGGACGAGGCCACCGCCTACGCGCTGGCCAGCCATGGCGTGCGGACCAGCGAGAACCTGTCGGATCTGGCTGCGGACGAAATCCTCGAATTCGGCATCGAGGATGTGGACCAGGAGCGCGCCGCTGCGCTCATCCTGGCAGCCCGTGCCGAGGAGATCGCCCGATTGGAACGCGGCGAATGAGTCAGCGATGAATGCCGCCCTGAACCGATCAGGGCTTAGAATCCGCGCTACCTTCGCACGCGAGGGGGCGCCAACCAGATCATAGGATCCGAATGTCGCAGCAAACCACCATCCGCAAGCTGGCCGAACTGGTGAATACGCCGGTCGATAAACTGCTGGTTCAACTGGCCGAGGCCGGAATGAAGTTCAGCGGTCCCGACCAGGTCGTGACCAGTACCGAAAAGATGAAGCTGCTCGGCTTCCTGCGCCGTACCCACGGCAAGACCGACAAGCCGGTCGAGGAAGAAGCCCAGGCCGCGCCGAAGAAGATCACCCTGAACCGGCGCAAGCTGCAGGAAGTGACGGTCAGCGCCGGTCGCAGCAAGACCACGGTCAACGTCGAGGTCCGGCAGAAGCGTACCTACGTCAAGACCGCCGAAGACCTCGCTGCCGAGCGCGCGGGCATGTCGTCGGGCGGACGGGTGGATGACGAGCGCGCCGAGATCCTGCGCAAGCTGGAAGCCTCCAAGCAGCGCAACCTGGCCGAACAGCAGAAGCTCGCCGAGCAGGACCGTGCGCGCGCCGAGGAAATCGAGCGCAAGCGCCAGGCCGAGCAGGATGCGCGCGACCGCGTGGAAGCCGAGCGCAAGGCCGCGCAGGCCGCGCTGGAAGCCGAGTCGGCGCCGCCGGCGGCCGCGGCTGCGCCTGCGTCCGCTGCGACCCCGAATACCGGTGCCGGCACCGGTGCCGCCGCTGCGCCGCGTGCGCCGCGTCCGGCCAGCGCGCCGCACCATCCGCCGAAGCCGGCCGCGCCGCGCAGCGACGACCGCAACGCCGGCAACAAGCACAAGACCCGCGGCTCGCACGTGATGGTCGCCGGCGTCGAGGACGACGACAGCACCAGCCGCTTCGCCGGCCAGCTGCACCTGTCCGCGGCCGATCGTGCGCGCCGTTCCAACGTGCGCGGCAAGCCGCGCGGCGGCAACAGCGGCGGCCGTCGCCAGCCCGAGCCCTCGCGCAGCGGCGGCGGCGCGCATGGCTTCGAGCGTCCGACCGCACCGGTGGTGCGCGAAGTGGCGATCGGCGAGACCATCACCGTGGCCGACCTGGCGCAGAAGCTCGCGCTGAAGGGCGGCGACGTGGTCAAGGCGCTGTTCAAGATGGGCGTGATGGCCACCATCACCCAGTCCATCGACCACGATACCGCGGCGCTGATCACCGAAGAGCTCGGCCACAAGCCGGTGCGCGCGGGCAGTGCCGATGCCGAGGACGCGCTGCTGGCGCACACCGAGGACGAGCAGGGCGAGAAGCGCTCGCGGCCGCCGGTGGTCACCATCATGGGTCACGTCGATCACGGCAAGACCTCGCTGCTGGACTACATCCGCCGCACCAAGGTCGCCTCCGGCGAAGCCGGCGGCATCACCCAGCACATCGGCGCGTATCACGTCGAAACCGATCGCGGCGTCATCAGCTTCCTGGATACCCCGGGCCATGCGGCCTTCACCTCGATGCGCGCGCGCGGCGCCAAGCTGACCGACATCGTGGTGCTGGTGGTTGCGGCCGACGACGGCGTGATGCCGCAGACGATCGAGGCGGTCAAGCACGCCAAGGCGGCGGGCGTGCCGCTGATCGTGGCGGTCAACAAGATCGACAAGTCCGGCGCCGACCCGCTGCGGGTCAAGAACGAACTGCTCTCGCAGGACGTGGTCGCCGAAGAATTCGGTGGCGACACCCAGTTCGTCGAAGTCTCGGCCAAGACCGGCGCGGGCATCGACACGCTGCTCGACGCGATCTCGCTGCAGGCCGAAGTGCTGGAACTGAAGGCGGTGTTCGATGGCCGCGCCAGCGGCGTGGTGATCGAATCCTCGCTGGACAAGGGCCGCGGCCCCGTGGCGACGGTGCTGGTGCAGCAGGGCAGCCTGAAGCGTGGCGACTACCTGGTGTGCGGCGTGCAGTACGGCCGCGTGCGTGCGCTGTTCGACGAGACCGGCGGCCAGCCGGCCGAGGCGGGTCCGTCGATCCCGGTGCAGGTGCTCGGCCTGTCCGGCGTGCCGGATGCCGGCGACGACTTCGTCGTGGTCGACGACGAGCGCCTGGCCAAGGACGTGGCGCAGCAGCGCGAGGCCAAGCGCCGCGAGTCGCGCCTGGTGTCTTCGGCGGGCAGCCGCATGGAAGACATCATGTCGCAGCTCGGCAAGGGCGAAGGCCAGCTGTCGCTGAACCTGGTGATCAAGGCCGACGTGCAGGGTTCGGTGGAAGCGCTGAAGCAGTCGCTGGTGGCCCTGTCCAACGAGCAGATCCGGATCAACGTGATCCACTCCGGCGTCGGCGGCATCACCGAGTCCGATGCGAACTCGGCGTTGGCCTCCAAGGCCACGGTGATCGGCTTCAACGTGCGTGCGGACGCTTCGGCGCGGCGCATCATCGAAACCAACGGCGTGGACCTGCGCTACTTCTCGATCATCTATGACGTGATCGACCAAGTGAAGCAGGTGGCCTCCGGTCTGCTCGGCGTGGAAATCCGCGAAGAGATCATCGGTACCGCCCAGGTGCGCGACGTGTTCCGCAGCTCCAAGTTCGGCGCGGTCGCCGGCTGCATGGTCGTGGAGGGCGTGGTCAAGCGCAACAAGCCGATCCGCGTGCTGCGCGACAACACCGTGGTCTTCGAGGGCGAGCTGGAATCGCTGCGTCGCTTCAAGGAGAACGTCGACGAGGTGCGCAACGGCACCGAGTGCGGTATCGGCGTGAAGGCCTACAACGACGTCAAGCCGGGCGACCAGATCGAGTGCTTCGAGCGCATCGAAGTGCAGCGCACGCTGTAAGAAGCCGGGAGTCGGGATTCGGGAATCGGGATTGGGAAAAGCGGCGGCTTGGTGCGCGTCGCTCGTTCCCGCCCATTCCCGGTCCCGCGCTCCGAACAGAGAGATTCCGGACCATGGCAACAAAATCCTTTCACCGTACCGATCGCGTGTCTGCGCAGATCCGCCGCGACCTGGGCACGATCGTGCATTCGGCCGTGCGCGATCACGGCCTGCCGTCGGTCAGCGTTTCCGACGTCGAGGTCACCCGCGACCTGGCCCATGCCAAGGTGTTCGTCACCGCGTTGCTGCCCGAGCGCTCCGTAGAGGCGGTCAAGGGCCTGAAAGAGCTGGCGCCGCAACTGCGTAGCGAGCTGGCGCGGGCGATGAAGCTGCGCCACGTGCCCGAACTGCATTTCCACTACGACGATTCGGTCGATCGCGGCGAGCGCATCGACAACCTGCTGCGCGACATGCCCGAATTGCAGCAGTCGGAAGACGCCGAGGGCGACAGCGACGGCGACGCGGTCCCGCCGAAAGCCTGAGTCGTTGCCGCCGGTGCGATTGCATCGGCACCGCGCGTCGGGCGCACTGCAGGCCACCCATGTTTGCGGCGGCCCGTGCTCCGCAGCCTTGTCTGCGCGGCCGGCAGATCCTTCTGCATCGGCCTGCTTTTCCTTGTGGCCTGCGACGATCGCAGGCCTTACCGTTCGATTCCCGATTCCCGATTCCCGATTCCCGATTCCCGATTTCCGAATCCCGAATCCCGAATCCCGAATCCCGAATCCCGAATCCCCCAGCTTCCAACGCCATGCCCGTCTTCGGCCCCCGACTGCCCCGCATCTCCTTCCGCCGCCTCGACGGCATCGTGCTGCTCGACAAGCCGGCCGGCATGAGTTCCAACGCGGCGCTACAGGCGGCGCGGCGGCTGTTCCGTGCCGAGAAGGGCGGCCATACCGGCAGCCTGGATCCGCTGGCCACCGGCCTGCTGCCGCTGTGCTTCGGCGAGGCGACCAAGCTGGCCGGGCTGCTGCTCGGGTCGGCCAAGGCCTATGAAGCCGAGATCGTGCTCGGCGTGAGCACCGACAGCGACGATGCCGACGGCGCGGTGCTGCGCACCCGGCCGGTGCCGGCGATCGATGCGGCGACCCTGCAGGCGGCGCTGGCGCCGCTGCGCGGACGCATCCGCCAGCGCGCGCCGATCTATTCGGCGCTGAAGCAGGGCGGCGAGCCGCTGTACGCGAAGGCGCGCCGCGGCGAGGCGATCGAGGCGCCGGAGCGCGAGGTCGAGGTCCACGCCATCGACGTGCTCGCCCACGAGAGCGAGCGCCTGCGCCTGCATGTGGCCTGCGGTTCCGGCACCTACATCCGCAGCCTGGCCCGCGACCTGGGTGAGGCGCTGGGCTGCGGCGCGCATATCGCCGGGCTGCGGCGCTTGTGGGTGGAGCCGTTCCGGCAGCCGCAGATGGTGACCCTGGAACAGCTGCAGCAACTGGCCGCGCAGGAGCCGCAGGCGCTGGAGGCGCTGCTGCTGCCGCTGGCCGCCGGCCTGGTCGACTTCCCGCCGTTGCGCCTGGACCATGCTGCGGCGCAGCGTTTCCGCATGGGCCAGCGCCTGCGCGATGCGGCCTGGGCGCCGGGCGCGGTCGCGGTGTTCGGCGAGGACGGCCTGCCGCTGGGGCTGGGCCAGGTCGATGGCGGCGGGCTGCTGGCGCCGCAGCGCATGTTCAACCTCTGATTCGCGACCTGCCGAGGAGCCCGGCGCGGGCCGCGATGCGGCCGGCTTGGCCGTGACGCGGCGTTAACACCTTGTTCGTCCGGGCTGGGGCCGGTACAATTCGGCGGCCTTTACGGCAACCCTGCGCTCCGGCGCAATCCTTCGCAATCGGCGAGCCAGGCGGTGCGTCTCATCAGCACGTTTCTGCCGGCCCCGCATCTCTGAGAAAACACACCATGTCCATCGACACCCAGAAAGTCATCGAAGAAAACAAGCGCGGCGCCGCCGACACCGGCTCCCCGGAAGTGCAGGTCGCCCTGCTGACCGCGCGCATCGAGCTGCTGACCGGCCACTTCAAGACCCACAAGAAGGACCACCACAGCCGCCGCGGCCTGCTGCAGATGGTCAACCGCCGCCGCAGCCTGCTCGACTATCTGAAGAAGAAGGATGGCGAGCGCTACAAGGCGCTGATCGAGAAGCTCGGCCTGCGTCGCTGAGTCAACGAACCCTACCGCGGCGCAGTGATGCGCCGCGGTTTTGTTTTGGGTAGTACCGTGGCCCGGGGAATGCTCCGCGCCGCCGGCCGGATCCTCCCGGCCACCCGCCAGCGGCATGGGCCGTCAGCGGTCCATTCGAAGACAGCATCATCCAAGGAAACCCCGTGGCAAAAATCACCAAAACCTTCCAGTACGGCAAGCACACCGTCACCCTCGAAACCGGCGAGATCGCCCGCCAGGCCGGCGGCGCCGTCATCGTCAAGATGGACGACACCGTACTGCTGGTCACCGCCGTCGCCGCCAAGAGCGCGCGCGAAGGTCAGGACTTCTTCCCGCTGACGGTCGACTATCAGGAGAAGTTCTACGCCGGCGGCCGCATCCCCGGCGGCTTCTTCAAGCGCGAGGGGCGTGCGACCGAGAAGGAGACGCTGATTTCGCGTCTGATCGACCGTCCGATCCGTCCGCTGTTCCCGGAGGACTACAAGAACGAAGTGCAGATCATCGCCACGGTGATGTCGATGAACCCGGACATCGACGGCGACATCGCCGCGCTGATCGGCGCCTCGGCCGCGCTGTCGCTGGCCGGCACCCCGTTCAACGGCCCGATCGGCGCCGCCAAGGTCGGTTACAAGAACGGCGAATACATCCTCAACCCGACCATCACCGAGCTGAAGGATTCGCAGCTGGAGCTGGTCGTGGCCGGTACCGCCAACGCGGTGCTGATGGTCGAGTCCGAAGCGGCGCTGCTGTCGGAAGAAGTGATGCTGGGCGCGGTCACCTTCGGCCATCGCGAGATGCAGAAGGTCATCAACATCATCAACGAGCTGACCGTCGAAGCCGGCACCAAGCCGTCCGACTGGGTCGCCCCGGCGAAGAACGAAGGCATGATCGCGGCGCTGAAGGAAGCGGTCGGCGATCAGCTGGCGTCGGCGTTCCAGGTGCGCGACAAGCTGCAGCGTCGCGACGCGATCTCGGCGATCAAGAAGGACGTGCTGGCGCAGCTGGCGCCGCGCGCCACCGTCGAAGGCTGGGTCGCTGCCGACCTGTCCAAGGAATTCGGCGAGCTGGAATACCAGACCATGCGCGGCTCGGTGCTGAGCACCAAGGTGCGCATCGACGGCCGTGCGCTGGACACGGTGCGTCCGATCAGCGTCAAGGCCGGCGTGCTGCCGCGCACCCATGGCTCGGCGCTGTTCACCCGCGGCGAGACCCAGGCGATCGTCATCACCACGCTGGGCACCGCCCGCGACGGCCAGGTGATCGACGCGGTCAGCGGCGAGTACAAGGAAAACTTCCTGTTCCATTACAACTTCCCCCCCTACTCGGTGGGCGAGTGCGGCCGCTTCGGTGCGCCGAAGCGTCGCGAGATCGGTCACGGCCGCCTCGCCAAGCGCGGCGTGCTAGCAGTGATGCCGAGCATGGAAGAGTTCCCGTACACGATCCGCGTGGTCTCGGAAATCACCGAGTCCAACGGTTCCTCGTCGATGGCCTCGGTGTGCGGCAGCTCGCTGGCGCTGATGGACGCCGGCGTGCCGGTGAAGGCGCCGGTCGCGGGTATCGCGATGGGCCTGGTCAAGGAAGGCGACGACTTCGTGGTGCTGTCGGACATCCTGGGTGACGAAGATCACCTGGGCGACATGGACTTCAAGGTCGCCGGTACCGCCGAAGGCGTGTCCGCGCTGCAGATGGACATCAAGATCGAAGGCATCACCGAAGAGATCATGAAGCAGGCCCTGGCGCAGGCCAAGGCCGGCCGCCTGCACATCCTCGGCGAGATGGCCAGCGCGCTGACCAGCCCGCGTTCGGAACTGAGCGACTACGCGCCGCGCCTGCTGACGATCAAGATCCACCCGGACAAGATCCGCGAAGTGATCGGCAAGGGCGGCTCGACCATCCAGGCGATCACCAAGGAAACCGGCACCCAGATCGACATCCAGGACGACGGCACCATCGTCATCGCCTCGGTCAACGCGATCGCTGCGCAGGCCGCCAAGGCGCGCATCGAGCAGATCACCTCGGACGTGGAGCCGGGCCGCATCTATGAAGGCAAGGTCGCCAAGATCATGGACTTCGGTGCGTTCGTCACCATCCTGCCGGGCAAGGACGGCCTGGTGCACGTGTCGCAGATCTCCAGCGACCGCGTCGAGAAGGTCAGCGACGTGTTGAAGGAAGGCGATCTGGTCAAGGTCAAGGTGCTGGAAGTCGACAAGCAGGGCCGTATCCGCCTGTCGATGAAGGCCGTGGAAGAAGGCGAGGGCGTGACGGCCGAGTAAGCCGTCGGCGTCCAACGCTGCAGCAAGGAAAAAGCGGGCTTCGGCCCGCTTTTTTCATGCGCGGCATTTGCGCGCGATGCGTTCGGTGAGCGGCCGGAATGCGGCAGGCCGCGATCCTCGCGATCTCCCCGCGATCCCTTGTAGGAGCGGCTTCAGCCGCGACAGGAGCTTTCCCGGCAATGCCAGGTCGCGGCTGAAGCCGCTCCTACAGGAGCAATCCAAAGTACTAACCAAGCGCTCAGTCCGCCTCGTCGCCGATCACCGGATAGCGCGCCAGGTGCGCCGACAGCGGCCCCGGGTGCGCCAGTTGGTAGCCTTGCCCGTAGCGCGCGCCCAGCGCCTGCAGCGTGGCCAGTTCGCTCTCGGTCTCGATGCCTTCGACGATCACGCTGGCGTCGGTCTCGGCGGCGAAGGACAGGATCGCCAGCGCCAGCCGCTGGCGCCGCGGTTCGGCGTCGATGCCGCGGGTCAGGGTCAGGTCCAGCTTGATGATGTCCGGCGACAGGTGCAGCAGGTGGCGCAGGCTGGCGAAGCCGGTGCCGGCGTCGTCCAGCGCGATGCGCAGGCCCTGCCGCTGCAGCGCGCCGATATGCTCGGACAGGCGCGGATAGTCCGGCGCCTGCAATTGCTCGGTGATCTCCAGCACCACCCGCGACAGGTCGTGGCCGTGCAGCAGCGCCTCCAGCTGCGGGTGCAGCAGGGTCTGCGCGGAGACGTTGATCGCCAGGTACAGCGGGGCCGGCAGCTGCGGCAGCAACTGCAGCGCCTTGCGCGCCGCGGCCAGCTCCAGTTCCAGCGCCAGCCCGACCCTGCTCGCGTCGTCGAACCAGCGCAACGGCGCCAGGCCGGGATTGGACGGGAACCGCGACAGGGCCTCAACGCCGACGATGCGCTGCGTTGACAGCGCCAGCACCGGCTGGGTCACGATCTGCAGGCGCTCGTTGGCGACCACCTCGCGGATGCGCGTGGCGATCGCCGCCTTCTCGCGGAAGGCGTGCTTCTCCGCGTTCTGGCGGCGCGCGATATCGGTCTGCAGCGCGGCACGGTCCATCGCCAGCGCCAACGTCGCACCGACCAGGGTCGCCAGCATTTCCAGCGTGCGCACGTCCTGCGGGGTGTAGCTGCAGGGGTAGGGCGACATCACCTTGAGCACGCCGATGCCGCGATCGCCGTAGCTGAGCGGCACCACCAGCATCGACCGCAGGCCGACCTTGCGGCAGGCATCCAGATTGACCCGCGGGTCCTGTTCCGAATCGTCGCACTGCAGCACCTTGCCGCTGCGCATGCACAGCCCGGACAGGCTGCCGTCGCTGGGCAGGCGCAAGCCCAGGTGCTGTTCGGCGATGCCGCTGGCCGACCAGTACAGCATGTCGTTGCCGTCGCACATCTCCACCACCGCGCCGTTGGAGCGGGTCAGCTCCTGCGCGCGGCGGGTCACCACATCGACTACCTGCAGCGGATCGCTGCCGGCGGCGGCGATCTCGCCCTGGGCGAGGATGATCCGCGATAGCAGCAGCGCATCCTCGCTCATCGCCGAGGCAACGGGGCCGCGCTCGGCAGCGGTATCGGCGGGGCGTTGGACCCAGTCCGAAATGTCGGGTTCCCTGGTCATGTCGCGATCATGCGCCTATGGTTCGGCGCAGGGCAATCGGAACGCGCCGGGGTTGCGCTAGCGAAGCACGGAACTGCCGTGCGCATCACGCCGCGCCGCCGCATGCCGCGTCGCGGCGCTCAGCCGGTGGCGCCCTTGCGCGGCTTGCCGTACAGGCTGCGCAGTTCGTCCTTGGCCTGTTCCAGCACCTCGCGGCGCTGGGCCGGCAGCTGCTTGCCGGCGCGGTTGATGTAGAAGGTCAGCATCGACATCGCCGAGCGGTAGGGACCGGTGCGGCGCCGCGCGCTCTGGTCGGCGGAGTGCTTGAGCGAACGGGCGATGGACACCGGGTCGTCGCGTTCGAACACGCTGGGCGTGAGGTCCAGCGCATCGCTGCTCTCGTTGACGCGCTGCACCCAGTGGGCGGTGGAAACATTCGAGCTGCTGTGTGCCATTGGTGATGCTCCTTGGCTAGGGAAGTGAAGAGTGGAAGTCGACGCGGAATCGCCATGCCGCCGATGGCGAGCAAATGGGTGGAGCGAAGAAACCATCGTCGTCGGTGCGGACGCTGCCGCGATGCACGCCGATACCGCACACGCGCGTTGCGATGCTGTCGCGCGTGGCGGCCATCGCGGACCACCTGCGTTGCGCAATGCCATCGCGCGCGCAGGCATGCGCCGCGCCTGCGTGGCTGCGCCGGCATCGACGCGGTTGTTCGATCATGCTGCCATGCTGCATGCAAGGCTCCCCGAAGCGAATTTCACGTCCGTTGCGTTGACGCTAGAGGCGCAGGCGTGACGTCATCGACAACATAACCGCGCATCTCGGTGCTCGTGGTAGACAGTGCGCTTTTCACTGAACGATTAACCGAAAAATCCCTTGAAAACAGCTGCGCCGCGCATGCTCGCTTGATCGGGGCTGGTAACGTCACCATCTTGCGCATGCGTCATTGACGCGGTTGTCGCACCGAGGACAATCGAGACATTCCACCTTTCGCGCGCAGTGCATCCGATCGCAATCGCGCGCCGCAGGAGACCGCATGTCGCTCGTGCAAGCACGCTTCCATCCTGCCGTCGCCCGCTGGTTCGAGCGCTGTTTTGCCGCGCCGACGCCGGCGCAGCTGGCCGCATGGCCGGCGATCCAGGACGGGCGGCATACCTTGGTGGCGGCGCCCACCGGCTCCGGCAAGACCCTGACCGCGTTCCTCGCCGCGCTCGATGCGCTGCTGCGTGAAGGCCTGCGCGATGGCGGACTCGCCGATCGCACCCAGGTGCTGTACGTGTCGCCGCTGAAAGCGCTTTCAAACGATATCCAGCTCAATCTCGAGGCGCCGCTGGTCGGCATCCGCGCCGAGCTGGCCGCGCTGGGCCTGCCCGATGTGGAGATCCGTACCGCGGTGCGCACCGGCGACACCCCGCAGCGCGAGCGCGCGCAGGCGCGGCGGCGCCCGCCGCACGTGCTGGTGACCACGCCCGAGTCGCTGTACGTGCTGCTCGGTTCGGTGTCCGGGCGCGACGCGCTGCGTCACGTGCGCACGGTGATCGTCGACGAGATCCACGCGCTGGCCGCGAACAAGCGTGGCAGCCACCTGGCGCTGTCGCTGCAGCGGCTGCAGCAGTTGTGCGCGACGCCGCCGCTGCGCATCGGCCTGTCGGCGACGCAGAAGCCGATCGATGCGGTCGCGCGCTTTCTGGTCGGCAGCGCTGCGGTGCACGCAGGACAACCGGATTGCGCGATCGTCGACATCGGCTACGCGCGTGCCCGCGACCTGGCGCTGGAGCTGCCGCCGACGCCGCTCAGCGTGACCATGTCCAACGACCAGTGGCAGCAGGTGTACGCGCGCCTGGCCGAGCTGGTGCGCGCGCATCGCACCACGCTGGTGTTCGTCAACACCCGGCGCATGGCCGAACGCACCGCGCGGCACCTGGGCGAACTGCTCGGCAACGAGGCGGTGGCGGCGCACCACGGCAGCCTGGCGCGCGAGGCGCGGCTGCTCGCCGAGCAGCGGCTCAAGGCCGGCCAGTTGCAGGTGCTGGTCGCCACCGCTTCGCTGGAACTGGGCCTGGACATCGGCGACGTGGACCTGGTGTGCCAGCTCGGCTCGCCGCGCTCGATCGCCAGTTTCCTGCAGCGCGCCGGGCGTTCCGGGCATGCCGTCGGCGGCACGCCGAAGGCGCGGCTGTTCCCGCAGTCGCGCGACGATCTGGTCGAATGCGCGGCACTGCTCGACTGCGTGCGCCGCGGCGAACTGGATGCGCTGCGCATCCTCGAGGCGCCGCTGGACGTGCTGGCGCAGCAACTGGTTGCCGAGGTGGCCTGCCAGGAATGGGACGAGGACGCGCTGTACGCGCTGGTGCGCGGTGCCTGGCCGTACGCGACGTTGCCGCGCGAGCGCTTCGACACGGTGCTGCGGATGCTGAGCGAGGGCTTCAGCACGCGGCTCGGCCCGCGCGCCGGCTACCTGCATCGCGACGCGGTGCATCGCCGCGTGCGCGAGCGCCGCGGCGCGCGCATGGCGGCGCTGACCTCCGGCGGCACCATTCCCGAGACCGGCGACTACAGCGTGCTGCTGGAGCCGCAGGCCGAGACCATCGGCACGGTCAACGAAGACTTCGCGGTGGAGAGCCTCAGCGGCGACGTGTTCCAGCTCGGCAACGCCAGCTATCGCATCCTGCGCGTGGAGCCGGGGCGGGTGCGGGTGGAAGACGCGCGCGGCGCGCCGCCGAACATCCCGTTCTGGCTCGGCGAAGCGCCGGGGCGCAGCGACGAACTGTCGGCCGGGGTGTCGCGGCTGCGCGCGCAGCTGGAGCGGTGCCTGGAGCAGGGCGATGCGGCGCAGGCGTTGGCCTGGCTGCACCAGGAGCTGGCGCTGGACGCCGCCGCCGCGCAGCAACTGGTGGACTATCTGGGCCGCGCCCGCACCGCGCTGGGCGCGCTGCCCACGCAGCGCTGCATCGTGCTGGAGCGCTTCTTCGACGACAGCGGCGGCACCCAGTTGCTGATTCACAGCGTGTACGGCAGCCGCATCAATCGCGCCTGGGGCCTGGCCCTGCGCAAGCGCTTCTGCCGCACCTTCAATTTCGAACTGCAGGCGGCGGCCACCGAGGACGCGATCGTGTTGTCGCTGTCGACCCGGCACAGTTTCGCGCTGGAAGAGGTCGCACGTTACCTGCATGCGTCGTCGGCGCTGGAGGTGCTGGTGCAGGCCTTGCTGGACGCGCCGCTGTTCGGCGTGCGCTGGCGCTGGAACGCCACCAACGCGCTGGCCTTGCCGCGCTTCACCGGCGGGCGCAAGGTCGCCCCGCAGCTGCAGCGGATGAAGTCCGAGGATCTGCTCGCCACGGTGTTCCCGGACCAGGTCGCCTGCGCCGAGAACCTGGTCGGCGAGCGCGAGATCCCCGAACACCCGCTGGTCGCGCAGACCCTGCACGACTGCCTGCACGAGGCGATGGACAGCGACGGCTGGCTGCAGCTGCTGCGCGGCATCGAGGACGGCAGCGTGCGCGTGCTGGCGCGCGATCTGGCGGCGCCGTCGCCGTTGGCGGCCGAGGCGCTGGACGCGCGGCCGTACGCGTTCCTCGACGATGCGCCGCTGGAAGAGCGTCGTACCCAGGCCGTGCACAGCCGCCGCTACCAGGATCCGGACAGCGCCGACGACCTCGGCCGGCTCGATCCGGACGCGATCGCCGCGGTGCGCGAGGAAGCCTGGCCGCAGCCGCGCAGCCGCGACGAGATGCACGAGGCGCTGGTCGCGCTCGGCGTGCTCACCGACAGCGAGGCTGCCGCACACGCGGCCTGGCCTAATTGGCTGGCCGAACTGGCCGCCGACGCGCGTGCCACCCGCCTGCAGGGCAACGGCGGCGACGGCGTCGCGCTGTGGGTCGCGGCCGAGTCGCTGGCGCTGATCGCGCCGCTGTATCCTCAGGCTGCCGCGCAGCCGCGCATCGCCGTGCCGGAGGGCTACGCGATCGACGACTGGCAACGCGACCACGCGCTGCGCGAACTGCTGCGCTCGCGCCTGGCGGCCCTGGGTCCGGTGACCGCGGCGGCGCTGGCGGCGCCGCTGCAGATGCCGCTGCGCGAGGTACAGGCGGCGCTGCTGGCCTTGCAGCAGGACGGCTACATCCTGCCCGGCCGCTTCACTCCCGAGGCCGGCGACGACGAGTGGTGCGAGCGCCATCTGCTGGCGCGCATCCACCGCTACACGCTGGGCCGGCTGCGCCGCGAGATCGAACCGGTGGCGCCGCGCGACTACGCGCGCTTCCTGTTCCGCTGGCAGCACCTGGATGGCGAAGGCCGCGTCGCCGGCGCGGAGGCGCTGGCCAGCGTGCTGGCGCAACTGGAGGGCTTCGAGGCGCCGGCGGCGCTGTGGGAGGCCGACCTGCTGCCGGCGCGGGTGCGCGACTATGCCCCGGCCTGGCTGGACGAACTGTGCAGCGCCGGACGCACGCTGTGGACGCGCCTGCGCCCGGCAGCGGCTGGCGCGGTCGGTGCGGGCGGCACGGGCTCGCTGCGCAGCACGCCGATCCTGCTGCTGCCGCGGCGCAGCGCCGCGCAGTGGTCGCGCCTGGCGCCGGCGGCGGCCGAACCGGGCGCGCTCGGTTCGCGCGCGCAGAAGGTCGCCGATTACCTGGGGACGCACGGCGCCTCGTTCTTCGACGAGATCGCCGATGCGACGCGGCTGCTGTCCACCGAACTGGAAGAGGCGTTGGCCGAGCTCGTCGGCGCAGGCCGCATCCACTGCGACAGCTACGCCGGCCTGCGCGCGTTGCTGGTGCCGGCATCGAAGCGGCCGTCGGCGCTGGCCCGGCGCCGGCGCCGGGTGCCGCTGTACGGCATCCAGGATGCGGGACGCTGGGCGCTGCTGCGCGTTGCTGCGGATGCCGGCGACGCCGCGGCGCGGGGCGAGGCGCTCGAGCACCTGGCGCGGACTCTGCTGCGCCGCTACGGCGTGATCTGCTGGCGCCTGCTCGAACGCGAGGCGGCGTGGCTGCCGTCGTGGCGCGAGCTGCTGCGCGTCTGTCAGCGCCTGGAGGCGCGCGGCGAGATCCGCGGCGGGCGTTTCATCAGCGGGCTGTCCGGCGAGCAGTTCGCGCTGCCCGAGGCGATCGGCCTGCTGCGCCAGGTGCGGCGGCAACCGCACGATGGCGCCTGGTTGTGCGTGGCCGCGGCCGATCCGGCCAACCTGCTCGGCAGCGTGCTGCCGGGCAACCGGGTGCCACGCGTGCCCGGCGCGCGGGTGCTCTATCGTGATGGCGTGCCGGTGGCGACGTGGGTAGCGGAGCGTTTCGAAACGTTGCAGGACCTGAGCGCGGCCGACAGCGCCGTGGCGCGGCAGCGGCTGACAGAGACGGCGACGTCCGGCACACGCGATGCCATCGCCGAAATGCTCGCCAGCCTGCGTTGAATACGCGGAATACGCGATGTCGCCACGAAGCGGTATCGCGTAACACTAACTCATTCACATAACAACGCGGCGGCGCCGCGGTCGTGCGGTTTTCACGTCTTGTCTACAAATAACTTAGGTGCTCATCCCAGTTGTTCGTCATCTGTGCGCGGGCGAAAAACGGCGCACAGAACAAGTGCGGCATGCGTGTCGAGCCTGGCCCAGGCCTCCTGCTGCAGCGCATGAACACTGCGCGGAAAGGCTCGGCACGTATTCATCGAAGCAGCGCAAATGTGCACATGTGTGCTGAATTCCGCAGTTGTGCGGCCGATTAAAGGCGACTTTCCGGTCTGCCGATAGCCTTCAAGCAACGGGCGAATGCACCTGCCGCATCGAGTCATCTCGGTCGCATCGCATACGCCGTCGCCATCGTTCCCGATCCACGAGGTGCAACGGGAAGGGACATCCAGACGCGTCGTCGTGGCGCGGTCGTTAGCAAACAATCGGGGAAGACATCATGTTGGGCAATATGAAAATCGGCGTCAGGCTCACCTGCGCGTTCCTGATCGTGGCGGCCATCGGCGCGTGCATCGGCGCGATCGGCATCCGCAATTCCGGGCGCATCAACGACTACGCCACCGTGCTGTACGAGCGCGAACTGCTCGGCCTGTCCAACATCAAGGAAGCCAACGTCAACCTGATCTATGCCGGCCGCGCGCGTTCCAACCTGCAACTGGCCACCACCCAGGAAGAGCGCGCCAAGCATCTTGCCAGCATCGATAAATACACCGCGAACGTGATCGACTACGTGGCCAAGGCGCGTACCTCGTTCGAGAGTCCCGAGTCCAAGGCCAAGCTGGCGCGCTTCGACGAGGTATGGAAGCAGTACCTGACGCATCGCGCCCAGTTCATCGAAAAAGCGGCGCAGCAACCGCTGCAGCAGCCCAATCCGGAACTTATCGCGCTGTCAGCCACGGTGCGCAGCGCCTCCGACGAACTCGACACGCTGATGAGCGAACTGGCCGCCATCAAGGAAACCCGTGCGGCCGAGGCCAGCGCTGCCACCAACGCCATCCACGTCAGCGGCGCCAGGACGCTGACCGCGATCATCGCCGGCGGCGTATTGCTTGGCATCGGTCTGGGCTTCTTCATCAGCCGCAGCGTCACCAAGCCGATCGGCAAGGCGGTAGATGTCGCCAATGCGCTGGCCGATGGCGATCTGAGCATCCTGATCGAGAGCAGCTCCAAGGACGAGGCCGGGCAGCTGTTGCTGGCGATGCGGCGCATGGTCGAGAAACTGCAGCAGGTGGTCGGTGAGGTCAACGCCAGCGCGCAGACCCTGGCCGGCGCGTCGGAAGAAGTCAGCGCGACCGCGCAGTCGCTGAGCCAGGCGTCGACCGAGCAGGCCGCGGGCGTGGAGGAAACCAGCGCCTCGCTGGAGCAGATGACCGCGTCGATCGGGCAGAACACCGAGAACGCGCGCATCACCGACGGCATGGCCGCGCAGGCCGCCAAGGAAACGGTGGAAGGCGGCGAAGCGGTGGTCGCCACGGTGGCGGCGATGAAGCAGATCGCACAGAAGATCGGCATCATCGACGACATTGCCTACCAGACCAACCTGCTGGCGCTGAACGCGGCGATCGAAGCGGCGCGTGCCGGCGAGCATGGCAAGGGCTTCGCCGTCGTCGCCGCGGAAGTGCGCAAGCTGGCCGAACGCAGCCAGGTGGCCGCGCAGGAGATCGGCGAGGTCGCCGGTTCCAGCGTGGAGCTGGCGGAGAAGGCCGGGCGCCTGCTGGAGACCATCGTGCCCAGCATCAAGAAGACCTCGGACCTGGTGCAGGAGATCGCCGCGGCGTCGCAGGAGCAGTCCTCCGGCGTGGCGCAGATCAACTCGGCGGTGGTGCAGCTGAGCCAGACCACGCAGCAGAACGCCACCGCGTCCGAGGAGCTGGCCGCGACCGCCGAGGAAATGAGTTCGCAGGCCGAGTACCTGCAGCAGTCGATGGCGTTCTTCCGCCTGGGTCACGCCGAGGCGCCGCGTCCGCCGCGCGTCGCCGACAAGCCCAGCGCCAAGGCGATCAGCGGCCGCGTCGAACCCAAGCGTGCGCGCCCGCGCGCGCCGCAGCCGGCCTACGCGATGGCGAGCCCGGACGAATCCCAGTTCGCCAGCTTCTGAGGAGCAGACCATGGGTACGCATCTGGACAACGCCGCGGCCGTGCCGCTGCAGACGCAGGAGGCGCCGTCGCAGTTCCTGACCTTCCAGCTGGAACAGGAACTGTTCGGGCTGAACATCGACGGCATCCACGAGATCATCGAATACCGTGCGCCGACCCCGGTACCGACCATGCCGGCCTGCGTGCGCGGCGTGATCAACCTGCGCGGCGCGGTGGTGCCGGTGGTGGACCTGCAACTGCGGTTGGGGCGCGCGCCCAGCCGCGTCACCCGGCGCAGCTGCATCGTGATCGTCACCGCCGAGGAAGGCGGCACGATCCAGGCATTCGGCCTGCTGGTCGATGCGGTCAGCGCGGTGCTGGACATCCCGGCGCAGCAGATCGAGGCGGCGCCGTCGTTCGGCAGCGGCATCCGCGACGAGTTGCTGCAGGGCATGGGCAAGCTGGAAGACCGGCTGGTGATCCTGCTGGATCGCGCGCGCCTGCTGCGCGTGGACGATATCGCCGACGTGGCGTTGCCGGCCGCCGCCTGAGGCGGCGCAACTGCGCCACTGCACAGGCGCGGTGGCTGGGCGACGCGGCGTGGCGGTGTGTACCCGGTGCCTGCGCAACGCAGGCGCTGCGGCTGCGGGCACCGCAACTGGTGCTGCGCAGGCCAGAAGCGGCATCGTCCGAATCGACAGGCGGCTGCCGTGATATGCGCATCACGGCCGCCTCGCTAGTGTCTGCGCGACAGGGCATCCGCCCGCCATCGCGAGATCCGGACCATGGCAGACAACGACAAGCAGCCCGACGCGCAGCAGGGAATTCAGGACGGTCGGCAGGACCGCGCGCAGGACGAGGTGGCCAAGCAGCGCCCCGGACTGGAGGACCAGAAGTTGCGCGAAGCGCACGAGCGCGGACCCAAGTCCGGCGACGGCCAGAAGACCGGCTGAGCGCGTTTCGCGCGCCGCCATCGGCGCGGCCCGCGAGGCGGCCACGGCGTGCCGCCAGCGCGCAGACACAAAAAAGCCCCGGAGGCGACTCCGAGGCTTTTCGTCTGAACAAGTGGTGGGCGGAAGGCTCCCGAATAATACCTGCAAGTGACTGTAATGCAATAGGTATTTCCGATGCGGTGAGCGCTGTTACCGCCATAGTTACCGCCAAGCTCATGCGGCTAGGCCCTGCGTACCATTGCGTTCGTCTACCGCTGCACTCATCCATGCGGCCACTTCGGTGGAGACCCAAGCGGCAATGTTGCCACCGGGGAATTGTACTGGCTTCGGGAACTTGCCCGCAGCGGCCCAGGCATAGAGCGTGGACTTGCTGACGCCGACGGTCGCGATGACCTCGGGCAAGCGCATGAAGTGATACGGCAGTGTCGTCTGTGGTTGAGTCGTCATGGCTTCCTTGAAATGAGAAAGGCCCGCTGCATGAGACTGCAGCGAGCCTTTGGGTTGGTGTGGTGCCTGCCGTTGGGCAGCTTTCCCCGGAGGGGGGGGCATGGGGGCGGCTGGGCCTTGGATGGTTGAAGTGACTGCCGCGTAATTTCGCAGCGAAAATCTTGTTTCTTCTCCCGCCGGCAGTGCGGTCAAATCAGGCTGGGGCTGTCAGTTGTCCAGATGTGCCGGTTGCGCTGGGACAGCGGGTGTCCCAATTGGGACAGGGCGGCGTGCTGGGCTGAAGTGAGCAAGAAGCTCCACCGATGCGAGTTGGTCTGTGGCACTCACCTCGTCGTTCGCCAGCATCTCAAGCGCTCTGGCGCGCACGGCTGGGGATGAGCCATCCACGAGCTTGACTATGTGGCGCGCAACCCTTTCTGCATCCCGGTCTAGCTGCTGCTGGTCCGAGCTAGGCAGGCTTGTTTGCCAAGAGTTCTTTGCTTCGCGTACATGTCGCCACCTCGGCCAACCCGTGCCGGGGTCTATCGCCAGCGCGTGGAACTCTGTAGCGATGACGTGAGGCATATTGGTGAGCATGCTGCTTACCGTACTCTTGCTGATGCCAAATCGAGCGGCGACAGAGCGTAAAGACTCCCCCACACTGGGAAGCTCGATAGCTCCTCGATGCGTTAGATCTGCAAGGTACTGCCAAGCCGCGTCCCGGCGCTGCTCGTTGTGAAGGGCGAGCGATCTGCCAGTGCAGTTGACCAGTTTGGAAACAACCAGGGCAGTTCGCCAATCTAACGCCAGAACACATGCCGGGACTTGCTGTCTGTTTGCTTGTCGGTATGCCTTCAGGCGGTGATGACCATCCACCAGATACAAGCCAGCTTCCACTGGCTCGGCGCTACCAATGTCGGCAAGCCAAATAGGATCGAGCTGCCCATCCTCAGTCGCTTCCAGTACATAGCGAAACGTTACGATGTGTTGCTCGCTGCTTTCCTCTGCCCGACCTTTGTCCTTGAACGGTACCAAGCGGGCAACGCGTGGTTGCAGAGCGTCGTGGGTTCGTATGTCGCCGAGTGGGATCAGGCGAGTGGGAGCATGTTTGAACTGCTCCATTACAGCGTCATATCTCATGGCTGTCTCCTTGTAAGTGGTCATAGGAGACGCGCGCAGCTTCCTAGGATTGCTTCGACCCAACGGAAAGCTGCTACTTCTTATTACTGAAGGTACGCGCCAACAGAAGATGTCTTCTTCAGCTGGATGTGTACCAAAATGATGCGGCCTTCAAGATCAATGACTTGCAAGGCCGACTATCGCGGCAGATATGGCTAGGGCTCCCCAGGGCTAGAGGCCGATGGGGGTTCTAGCAACAAGGTTGGATGCACGCCCAGCGCCTCGGCGAGACGGTAGATGTTCAACAGGGCAATGTTGCGCTGCCCACGCTCGACGCCGCCCAGGTAACTACGCGCCAACCCGCTCTCCAAGGCAAGGCGTTCCTGGGAGAGTCCTTTGGCCTTACGGACCTCGGCAAGTCGCAGCCCAAACAGGACGCGGGGATCGGTTGGTATCGATTTCTCTGGCATCAGAGAACGATGCAGTTGCAACCTCTATCGGGCCACGCCCTATGAGGACACCCTCTATGAGTGACATTGACGTCTGGCTCTTCTATCATTCTTTGGTGGAGCGCTAGGACAGCTCTGCGACTGCCCTGTACAACCAAGGTCCGAATGCCAAGGGGATTCACCATGAAATTGAAGTTTTGCGGTGCGGCGGCCGTCGGGCTGCTTGTCGGCGCATGTGCCACTCACGCCGACTGGCTGGTAACCAAAGCGAGCCGCGCAGATGGTGTGATTGCGCTTTCGTACGAGCGCAATGAGTTCCAGCGCCCCGACTTGAGCGAACAAGAGGCCGTCCAGCTTGCCGCTCAGAAGTGCAGGAATTGGGGGTACAAGGGCGCAGAGCCGTTTGGTTCGCAGAGTACCGAATGCCTGTCGCGCCGAGGATTCGGAAACTGCGGATCAAGGCGAGTGACCGTTGAGTTCCAGTGCAATGGTTCGCCCAGTCAGCAGTAGCCACCGAAATGATACAGATGCCGTTGACGCAGGAGGCGCAATGCTTGAGCTCGTAGGAATGGTTGCAGTATGTGCAGTGGGTCTTTGGCTTGCACGCTACCTTTGGAACTTCTGGAGGTTCCGCCAAAGTATCAATGCCGTGGATGCACTTGCTTCAGCAGTTAAGGCTAAAGCGGATTTGGTCGCAGCGAATGCTGGGCATGATGCCGCAGAGAAAACGTACTTCATGGCGATCTGCCTCAAGAGCCTTGCCAAGTCCCTGAGTTATGGCAAGGTCGCAAATCCACTAATTGCGGGGACGCACCTTGAAGTGTTGGAAGGCATGATCGGATCACCAGAAGACGTGGCTTACTTCATGGATAAACCTGTTGAAGCCATCACGGAAATAAGGCTGGGGCTTGTGCGGGCCCGCGAGTCATTCATTTTGTTGCATCGGGCAATGGGTAGTAAGCCAATTATTTGAATCGCGAGAGCCTGGGGGCAAATTCTGGTTCAGTTAAGCATCAGTGCCGGTTGCGCCCGGGCATTGCGCTGGTTCTAAACAAACATCTGCTCTCGGCCAGTAGCGGTCATGCGTGCATGACTTCATTGGGGCATCCCGACTGCGCGTAAGGATGCGACCTACGGTACTTCAGGCGGGGCAAGCATCAGCTCAATGTCCGACAACCATCCGCGCATCTCCCCGGCCGGATCAATCTGGCCAAGCATGTGAGCGTCCATTGCCGGCACCACAACGTCGGCTAGCCACGCCTTCACCTTGTTGTGTCCCCACCTGGCCCCAGCAGGGGCGTGCAGATTGAGTTCTGCTGTCAGCAGCGCCGGAACATCATCGTCAGGTCCAAACGGCCCCGCGAGATTGCACGCAAGTTGCAGCGCCTGCGCACATGCGTTGATCGCCGCATGATGGACGAAGTTCTCCATCTCATTTCTTGATGTCGAAACCCCTTTGCAGCCGGCGCGCTGATTCACCGCATTCACTTTGTCTTGATGCTTGGCAGGGGCACCGGAGGGGGCGTCACGGTCATAAAGATGGAACTCTGGACGATTCAGTGCATGCAGACGTGAGGACCACAGCGCTAGATTGCCCGCCCCGCCAGACGGCACGAACACCACTTCGCCTGTCAGCTCCAGTGCTTCGAGGTTAGGAACTGGGGTCCCATGCGACCGGAACATCTTGCACAGGCTTTTTATAAAAGTAATGTCATGGATGCCTTCCACAACGATAAACACCTTTACCGTGTGATCCGGCAATACACCCAGGCTGTCGGCTATCGCCTTATTGACTGCGTCCCCGCCGCCGATGGTGATGCTCCTAGCGCCATTTGCATCCTTGCTTAGGAATCTCAAACAGGTACTCGAGAGTGAACGCGCCAGGTTAGGCGTATGCGTTGTGACGATCACCTGATCGTCGCCCACGGCAAGCTGCTGCAATGCCCGCATCAGCAGACGCTGATTGTGCGGATGCTGACTGGTCTCCGGCTCTTCGATAGCGTAGATGGTTGACTGCGCCCCCCTCTCCCGCATGACCCGCTCGGCCTTCGCCCGGAAGAAATTCAGAAGGATTAGGCGACGCACGCCACTTCCCCGCTTATTCAACGGGATTTCATCGTCGCCTGTAATGCTGGCTTTGATAAGCGTGGCCCAGTTCGGCTTCTCGAACTTCGGGGCCAGTGTGTCTGCGACAGCCGCATCCATCTCCTTCAGCTTCTGCAGCGTGAGATCGGCTACTTTCTTAACTTCCTGCTCTACGAACGTCATAACCGCCTGTAGTTCCACAGCCTTTGCAGCGACCGCCTCCTTGATGGCAATCTTCAGCGGGTCTTGTGCTTCAGAATCCTGGTCGGAACTCTGGCGGTCGCTCTTGAACAACGCATAGAGCGGCAGCGTCGCCTTTAAACCATCCCACACCTTTATCGAGTTACTCTTGTCGTCAACGCCATCACCGCCGATAAGCAGATCACTAACAACTGTCTCCAGCTGCCCGACTTTGGTACGAATGGCTGATCGCAGATCGCGCTTCACAGTCCTGTTGACCAATGACATATCCACGCCAACCTCCTCGGCCCGAGCCTTTAGTTCGTCGATCTTCAGAGCTATTAGGTCCTTGACCTTTTCGGCGCTGGGATGGACAGCCTTCAGACGTAGGGCAGTGAGCTTCGGCTTCTCGATTGAGCAGTTGTAGACCTTCGTGATTTCCAGCTCGCCGTCCGCGTTGAGTAGATATTCGCCACCCAGGCTGGTCGAAGCAGTTTCGTCAAGGATCAGTTCGTTGGGCAGGTCCCAGAACACGCATGTGACGGTTACTGCCTTGGCTACTCCTCCTTTCGAGGCATCGTTCTTGTCGAGAGCCTTGTCGTTGAAAAAAACGTCTAGCGCATCCAGCAGTGTTGATTTGCCGGCGTCGTTCCGTCCAACAAGAGCAGTGAGATCGTCGAACGTCACCGTGAGTGGGCTCTTGTAGCAGCGGAAGTTCGCTACCGTCATTGACTTCAACTTCATGGGGTCCCCTTGGTGGCTATGACTTTCCTTTTAATATTACCGGAACGCAAGAACCGTCAATCGCGTTGTTGGGACGTTGACCCGATGGCAAGGCAGACCTTCACGAACGTCGCCTATGCGGGGTACGCACGGGGTCGCTTGTAGGTGGATAGCGGCCGTAGGGAATCGAGTTACCAGCGTCATCGCTGTATTTAGCTAAATGGTGCGGTGTCCAATTGATATCAGCACCCGTCCATAGGTGAGGATGGGGCACTCGAGGGAGCGCCTAGACCTCAGTTCAGAGCATGCTTTGCGCTACTCTCTGCTTGAAGGGAACGACCTTGCTAGTGGCGTCAGCTTTCAGTGTGTTGAGGTAATCCGCCCATGCCTGCATCATCTTTCGGCGTTCCTCCAGGTACTGAGCTTGGTTGTAGATGCCGCGCACGCCGGGCATCTTGTGGGTTAGGGCTGCTTCGATTGCATCGGGGTTCCAATAGCCCATCTCGTTTAGCAATGTGCTTGCCATGTGTCTGAATCCGTGGATGGTGCTTTCGTCTTTCTCGATACCACAGCGTCGCGCGGCTACTAGAATGGCGTTGCCAGACATGTGCTTGCGCGGGTCGCGCCCACCAGGGAAAACGAACTCGCCGCGCCCAGTTAATGGCTGTAGGTCGCGAAGAATTTCCACTGCCTGAGTCGAGAGGGTGGCGATATGGGTGCGCTTGGTTTTGGTCACAAAGTAACGCCACTGTCTGGCATCAAGGTCTAGCTCCGTCCACCTCATACGGACAAGCTCGCCAGGTCTAGCGAACAGCAACGGTGCCAGTCGCAGGGCACTCCTAACCACTGGCCGACTGGTGCTGATGTCAATCTTCCGCAGCACGGTCGTCGCTTCATCCGATGTGGTGGCAGCAGCGAACGGCATGGACCGCCAGGGAGTCAGCGCTCCTTTCAATGCACCTGTCGGATCGGCTTCGGCCCGGCCAGTACGCACTGCGTACCGAAAGACTGCGCCGCAGGTCTGCAAGGCTCGATGAGCAGTCTCGATGGCGCCTCGCTGTTCGATCCGCTCCAGGTGCTTCAGCAGTTCCGGGGCGGTGATGGCTGCGATGGGGCTGCTGCCGATCCAGGGAAAGATGTCGCTCTGTAAGCGGCGGATGATCTTGTCCGCGTACTGGGTACTCCAATCCTTCTGCTGCTTGGCGAACCAGTCTCGGGCGACGACCTCGAAGCTGTTCGCGGCGGCGGCCTCGCCAGCGGCCTTGACGGCCTTCCGCTGTTCGCCGGGGTCGATCTTGGCCGCGAGTAGGCGGCGCGCTTCAGCCAGCCTCTCCCGCGCGTCCGAGAGGCTCACTTCCGGGTAGGTGCCGAACGACAGGGTGTTGCGCTTGCCGGTGACCGGGCGGCGATAGTCGTAGCGCCACCAGCGTGCGCCGTCTGGCCGTAGCAGGAGATACAGGCCGTTGCCGTCGCGCAGCTTCTGGGGCGTAGCGGTGGGTTTCGCTTTACGGATGGCGGTATCGGTGAGAGGCATTGGGCGGCTCCTTGGCGGTAACAGGGTAGGGGATGCCCTCGCTACCGCCAAAATTACCGTCAGCTACCGCCGGATTTGCGCGGTCTCGGCTAGACTGCCTCGGAAACAAAAAAGGCCGGAAAGCCTTATGTCGCAGGGCTTTCTGGCCTTGTTTGCACCGTCTAGGACGGAAAGATGGTGGAGCGGAAGGGGATCGAACCCTCGACCTTCGCATTGCGAACGCGACGCTCTCCCAGCTGAGCTACCGCCCCACATCAGACGCATAGTCTAACTGGCCCGGGGCATGCGTGCCAAGAGGGGCGATGCGAGGCGCCGGCGCGGCGCCTTCGCATCGCTGCCGGTCGGCTGCGGTTGGGGCTGCCGCTGAACGCGGAAATGAGGCGCCGTATCCGGGCAGCCGCCGGGCAGAGCCGATATAATCGTGAGCCGAAATCCTCGCCAGACGATTTCGTCGTTCCGGATGAAATATTCCGTCCGTTCCAAATCTTTTATCCACGGGTCTTTGAAAAATGACGGAAGTTCGCAACTTGCAGCAGATCGCAGAAGCCAAGGCCAAACTGCACGAAGAGATTCGCAAGCTGGAAGAGCAGGAGAAGCAGGCGCGCGAAGGCGAGACCAGCGCTGCGCACGCCAACATCCTGTCGCTGCTCGAGCAGTTCGCCGAGTTCTTCAGCGCCAAGCAGCGCAACGAGATCGCGGCCTACGTGACCAGCGCCGCGCCGAAGGTGGCCAGCGCCAAGTCCGCCGGCGGCCGCAGCGAGGTCAAGCCGAAGTACCAGCTGCCGCACACCGGCGAGACCTGGTCCGGCCGCGGCCGCACGCCGAAGGCGTTCGCCGCATGGGAAGGGACCGCCGCCTACAACGAATGGAAGGCGCGCCATCCGGATCTGAAGTTCCCGCTGGTCAAATACTGATCGGTCGAAGAAGGCCAGGCTTCCTGGCCTTTTTTATGCGCGCTGGTTTTATGCGGCCTTGGCGTCGCCCGCGTTTTGCCGCGGATACACCGTGGCGGAGAAGCGTTCGATGAAGGGAATGCGCCTGGATTGACCGAAGGCCGGGCGGCGGCATGGTCGTCGCTGTGACTCTTGCGCCGCTGTTCGCGGGCGACGGATCCCTGTAGGAGCGGCTTCAGCCGCGACAGACGTTATCGGTAACGCCCGTCGCGGCAGAAGCCGCTCCTACAAATACCAAATACCCTCGAATCCCTCAGCCCGCGCTGCCGAGCAGCGGCTGCAGCGTCGCTTCCAGTTCGCGGCGGCGCCAGCCGGCCAGCGGCTGCGGCCATTGGCCGCTTTCCAGCAAGGCTTCCAGGTGCTTGCGCGAGGCGAGCAGGCCGTCGGGCAGGCCGAGTTCGGCGCTGCGTGCGGATACCGCGTCCTGCAGCCGTTTCAAGGCCGCCTTGTTGTCGTCGCTGGAGGCCAGCGCCAGCGGCGCGTCCGCCTCGTCGGGCAGCGGCGTGGTCAGCGCCTGCCACAGCGCGTCGCCGAGCTTGCGCGGCGCCTTGGGGTGCTTGTCCAGCAGCGCCTGCAGCTCCTGGCGGTCGGCCGGCGGGAAGCGCGCCAGGGTGGCGGCCAGTTCGTTGTCCAGGATCCAGCTGCGCGGCTTGTCGCTGTGCCGCGCCTGCACGTCGCGCCAGCGCAGCAGGCGCAGCAGGCGCTGCTGCGAGGGCCGGTCCATGAACTGCGCCGAGCGCATGCCCAGGTGCGGCCAGCGCTCGCCTTCGTCGTGCTCCACGGTGCCGAGCAGGCGCTCGCCGTCCTCGTGCAGCCAGGCGCTGCGGTCCAGCGTCTGCAGCCGCTGCTGCAAGGCGTCGTGGATCGCGAACAGGTGGCGCACGTCGTCGGCGGCGTAGTCCAGCTGCGCCGGCGACAGCGGGCGGCGCAGCCAGTCCGAGCGGGTTTCGCCCTTGGCCAGGTGCACGCCGGTGATTTCCAGCACCAGCTTCTGGTAGCCCATGCCGGCGCCGATGCCGGCCAGGCCGGCGCCGATCTGGGTGTCGAACAGGGGCCGCGGCAGCGCGCCGCAGGCGCACTTGAACGCGACCAGGTCTTCGCTGGCGCTGTGCATGACCTTGAGGATGGACGGGTCCGACAGCCATGGCGCCAGCGCCTGCGGCATGCCGGGAATCAGCGGGTCGATCAGCAGGATCTCGTCGGCCACCGCCATCTGCACCAGCGCCAGTTGCGGCCAGTAGGTGCGTTCGCGAACGAATTCGGTATCCAGGCCGATCCTGGCCGGGCGCTGCGCCAGCCGTTCGGCCAGCTCGGCGGGTTGCTTGATCCAATAGGGCACGTGGTTTCCGTCGAATGCAGGGTTTGCTCAGGCAGGCGAGAATAGCCTAACGTCGGCCCGCCGGCCGCACGGACGGAGTGGCGCGGATGCCATCGGGAGGCCAATGTCGTTGGGAGGAAGCGTGCGTACGAGCGGCCCTGTGATCGCCTGGACCCTGCTGGTCGCGCTGGCGTGCGGCTGCAGCGGACCGGCGCCCGCGCCACCGGCCCAGCCCACCAAGCCTGCGCCCGCCAGGCCGGCGCAGGCGGCGGCAGCGGCGGCCGGCAAGCCGGTGCAGGCGGCCAGTGTCACCATCGGCGGCGAGGATGCCGCCGAGACGGTGGCGCGCTGGCAGCCGCCGCTGCCGACGCTCGAGCGCGCGCAACTGGCGCAGGCGCGCCGCGACGCCGCGCGCGCGCTGGCCGAGGACCGCCTGTTCGAGGACGCGCAGTCGGCGATCCCGCTGTACCTGGCGATCCGCGCGCTGGCGCCGCAGGACCCGGTCGCGCGCGACGGCCTGCGCAAGGCGCGGCGCCGGCTGCTGCAACTCGGCGGCGACCTGCTGCGCGTATCGGAGCAGCAGGAGCAGGCGCTCGAGCGCGCCGATCGCATCGCGATGGTGGCGCTGTCGCTGGATGCCGACGATCCGGCGGTGCGGCGCCTGCAGCAGCGGGTGGAGACCGCGCAGCGGGTGCTGGCCTACAACCGCGCCGGCGAAGACGATCTGCGCGCCGGCCGGCTCGGCGAGGACGGCAACGGCGCGCTCGCCAACTTCCGCGAAGCGTTGCAGTTGGACGCGGACGATGCGCGTGCGCGGCAGGGCGTGGCGGCGGTGGAGAGCGCGCTGATCCGGCGCGCCGAGGCGGCCGCGACGGTGTCCGATTTCGCCGCCGCCGGCAGCTGGCTGGCGCGCGCGGCGCGGATCCGCGACGCCGCCGCCACCGTGCGCGACGCGCGTGCGCGGGTGGAAGGCGTGCGCACCGCGCGCATCGCCGCGCTGCGCGACGCCGGCCTGCGCGACCTGGCCACGCCGGCCGGACTGAAGGCGGCGCGCGAGAAACTGGGCGAGGTGCTGCGCATCGCCGATCCGGGCGATCCGGTGGCGGCGATGCTGCGCGAGCGCATCGACCTGGCCACCCACTACGGCAGCTTCCGCCCCGGCCAGGTGTTCACCGACGGCATGAGCAACGGCGAGCGCGGGCCGCAGATGATCGTGGTGCCGCACGGCGGCTTCCGCATGGGCGCCAGCGCGACCGAGCCGGGCGCGATGCCGGCGGAGCAGCCGCTGCACTACGTGCGCTTCGACCGCGGTTTCGCGATGTCGATCACCGAGGTCACCGTGGCCGAGTTCCGCCGCTTCGTCGAGGTCAGCGGCGCGCGGCCGCGGGCGACCCGGCGCGGGCATTCGATCGTCTACGACGAGCGCAGCGGCAACTTCGTGCGCCGCAGCGGCACCGACTGGCAGTCCGGCTACAACGGCGCGCGCGCCGCGCCTAACAGCCCGGTGATGCACGTCAGCGTGCGCGATGCCGAGGCCTACGCGGCGTGGCTGTCGCAGCAGACCGGGCGCCACTACCGGCTGCCCAGCGAGGCCGAGTTCGAATACGCGCTGCGCGCCGGCGGCCGCGGCCGCTATCCGTGGGGCAACGCCGGCACGCCGCCGCGCGGCGCCGGCAACTTCACCGGCGGCGGCGACGTCTCGCCCAGCGGCCGGCACTGGAACAACGCCTTCGTCGGCTATGCCGACGGTTTCTGGGGGCCGGCGCCGGTCGCCAGCTTCAAGGCCAATGCCTGGGGCCTGCACGACATGGGCGGCAACCTCAGCGAGTGGGTCGCCGATTGCTGGCATTCCAGCTATCGCCGCGCGCCGGCCGACGGCGCCGCCTGGTACAACCCCGGTTGCCGCTCGCGGGTGGTGCGCGGCGGCAATTGGGCCAACGCGCCGGAGCAGACCCGTGCCGCCTGGCGCTTGATGCAGGACTCCGACACCACCAGCGCCAGGGTCGGTTTTCGCCTGGTGCGCGGAATTTGACGCGGCCGCGCACCGCACGTCGTTACAGTGCGCGGCACAGGCAGGCGCCATCGCCGCCCACCAGCCAGCAAGGGGATTGGACATGAGCAACGTCTTCGGCCGCCAGGGCGGGGAACAGGGCGGAGGCCGTCGCGGGCCGCTGGGCGGGGTGCGCTGGCTGGTGCTGCTGGGTTTCGCCGTGTACGCGGGCTTCTATTGGTTCTCCAATCGCAGCGAGGATCCTTACACCGGCGAGAAGGTGCTGATCGACAATGCGCTCGGGGTCGAGGACGAGAAGGCGCTGGGCCTGCAGGCTTACCAGGAGATCCTGGCGCAGGAACATCCAGTCGATCCGCAATCGCAGGTGGCGCAGCAGGTGCGCGCGATCGCGCAGCGGCTGATCGCCAAGGTCGACGTGGTCGAGGACGCGCTGGCCGCCGAGCACGGCATGCAGGCCAAGCACTATGCGCGCGGCTTCGACTGGGACGTCAACGTGATCGAGTCCGAGCAGGCCAATGCGTTCTGCCTGCCCGGCGGCAAGATGGCGGTCTACACCGGGCTGTTGCCGGTGGCCAAAAATGCCGATGCGATGGCGGTGGTGATGGGCCACGAGATCGCGCATGCGCTGCTGCGCCACGGTGCGCAACGCATGGCGCAGCAGAAGCTGACCCAGATCGGGCAGATGGCCGGCGCGGCCAGCGGCATGGACCCGCAACAGCAACAGATGGCGATGGCGGCGATGGGCTACGGCTACCTGCTGCCGTACGCGCGCAGCCACGAGACCCAGGCCGACGAGGTCGGGCTGATGCTGGCCGCCGCGGCCTGCTTCGATCCGCAGGAGGCGGTGCCGCTGTGGGAACGGATGAGCGCCAGCAGCGGCGGCCAGGCGCCGCCCGAGTTCTCGTCCACGCACCCGAATCCGGGCACGCGGATCCAGAACCTGCAGGCGCTGATGCCCAAGGCGATGGAGTACCGGCAGCGCTTCTGCGAATCGGCGAAGACCGCGCAGCGTTGAGCGTGGCGGCAGGCGCGGGCGACTGAGCCGGCGTCTGCGGCTGCTCATGTCGGGGCGTGCGCAGCCTGCGCACGCCTGCGCTCAGCGCGTGGACACCTGCGCTGCCGCCGCTGCGGCCGCGTCTGCCGCATCCACCGCATCCGCCACTTGTGGCGCGGCCAGGCGCTGCCCGACCGCCAGCAATTCGACGAACTCGCGCCGGTCGCCGCTGCGGTCCTCGCCGGTCGCCGCGCGCGCCGCGTCGGCCACCTGCGCCCAGTCCCAGCCATCGATGTGGGTACCGCCGCGCAGCAGGTCGGCGTAGGCGGCGGCCGCGGCGGCGAAACGCAGATCCGCGCTTGGCTGTGCCGTCGCCGCGGCGGTCGCGATCGTGCTCTGCAACAGGCGGCTGCGCTCCTGCCCCGGCAGCTTGTAGCGCAGCCGCAACTGCGCCAGTTCGCCGGCGTGCAGCGGCGTCTGCGCCGCCGGCGCCGGTGCGGCATAGCGCAAGGCCGGCAGGCGCTGCGGCGCGCTGCCCACCGGGGTGATCTCGTACAGCGCGGTGACGCTGTGGCCGGCGCCGATCTCGCCGGCATCGACCTTGTCGTTGGCGAAATCCTCGCGCGCCAGCAACCGGTTCTCGTAGCCGATCAGGCGGTATTCGGCGACCTGCGCCGGATTGAACTCGACCTGGATCTTGACGTCGCGGGCGATGGTCAGCAGCGTGGCCTGCATCTGCTGCACCAGCACCTTGTGCGCCTCGCGCGCCGAATCGATGTAGGCATGGTTGCCGTCGCCGACGTCGGCCAGGCGTTCGGCCATCGCGTCGTTGTAGTTGCCGCGGCCGAAGCCGAGCGTGCTCAGCGCCACGCCGCTGCGGCGCTGGTCGGCGACCAGGGTCTCCAGCGCGCCGCGGTCGATGGTGCCGACATTGAAGTCGCCGTCGGTGGCTAGGATCACCCGGTTGCTGCCGCTGGCGACGAAACTCTTGCGCGCGGTCGCATAGGCCAGGCGGATGCCGTCGCCGCCGTTGGTGCTGCCGCCGGCCTGCAGCCGTTGCAGCGCGGCGAGGATCTCGGCATGGCGGTCGCCGGGCGTCGGCGGCAGTACCAGTCCGGCCGCGCCGGCGTAGACCACGATCGAGACGCGGTCCTGCGCGCGCAGCTGCGGCACCAGCATGGCGAAGGCCTGCTTGAGCAAGGGCAGCTTGTCCGCGCTTTCCATCGAGCCGGAGGTGTCGATCAGGAACACCAGGTTCGCCGGCGGCATCGCCTGGCGCGGGACGTCGTAGCCCTTGATGCCGATCATCAGTAGCTGCCGCTGTGGATTCCACGGCGCGGGCGCCAGCTCGGTGGATACCCGAAACGGCGTGTCGCGGTCGCGCGGCGCCGGGTGCGCGTAGTCGAAGTAGTTGATGAATTCCTCGGCGCGCACCGCATCGGCGGGCGGGCGCTGGCCATCGCGCAGCATGCGCCGCACGTTGGCGTAGCTGCCGGTGTCCACGTCGATCGAAAAGGTGGACAGCGGCTGTTCGCGCGCGCTGTGCACTGGGTTGTCGGTTGGATGTTCGTAGCGTTCGCGGTCCAGCGGCGGCATAGGCATGTAGACGTCGATGCCGGTATTGCCGGCCACCGACGGCGCGACCGACGCTGCGGCCTGCGCCGGCGGCGCGGGTGGGGATGGCGGGGCCAGCATCCGCGGCGGCGCGGGCTCGGCCAGGCGTTCGCTCGGGATGTAGGCCTCGGGCACGGCGGCGGCATCGATCGCCGCCGGCGCGCGTGCGGCGACGCGATCGTCGCTGGTGGTGCTGCAGCCTGCCAGCAGCGCGGCGAGGATCAGGGACGGCAGGGCGGTGCAGTGCGGGCGTAGTTGCATGGTGGGCGCTCGGTGTGGGTCCGAGGCTGCAAACGCGCGATGGCCGGCAACGGGGTTGGGCCCCCGCCGCGGCTTCGGTCCGCCAGCTGCCTTGTGGCTGAACGCGCTGCGCGCACGCACGCGGCACGGCATGGCGCGGGTGCATCATTCGCGCATCGCCACCGGAGCATTCGCCATGAAACGTCTCTTGCTGTCACTGCTCGGACTGGCCGCGCTGGCCGGCTGCGCCACCAACCGGATCAGCGACGACGAGCGCCTGGCGCTGTACCGCGCGCACGCCGCCGCGCCGGTGCGCGACTTCCAGTACTACAACCGGATCAGCGGCTGGACCGCGCTCGGCGACAGCGCGCTGGCGGTGTGGACGCGGCCCAACCAGGCCTATCTGCTGGAGCTGAGCGGCCGCTGCCCCGATCTGGACTTTGCGCCGACGATCGCCATCACCCACTTCAGCGACCGGGTGTCGGCGCGTTTCGACGACGTGCTGGTGATCGGCGGCAGCCCGGGCGCGATCCGCCTGCCGTGCCGCATCCAGAGCATTCGCCCGCTCGACGTGAAAGCGCTGCGTACCTCGGAAAAGGAGTTGCGCGAGGCCAAGGTGCAGGAGCGGTCGCAGCAGCCGGCGCCGGCGCAGTAGCGTCGGCGTCAGGCGTTCTGCGGTCGCTATCGAAGCGGGCGGGCGCAGCGTGTAGGAGTGGCTGCGGCTGCGGCGGACTTTGCGGATGGGTTCTGTCGCGGCTGAAGCCGCTCCTACAGGGGGCGTGGCTTGCCTGGGCTCAGGATTCCTGTTCGGGTTCCACGTAGCCTTCGGGCTTGGGCGCGCCGCCCTGGAACAGGAATTTCTCCAGTTCCGTTTCCAGGAATGCGCGGTGCTTGGGATCGCGCGGCGACAGCCGGTTCTCGTTGATCAGCATGGTCTGATGCGCCAGCCATGCCTGCCAGCCGGCCTTGCCGATCTGCGCGAACACGCGCTGGCCGAGTTCGCCGGGATACGGCACGTAGTCGAGCCCTTCGGCGTCGCGTTGCTGGTACTGGCAGAAGACGGTGCGGGACATGGCGGTTCCTGGTGGCGCGGTGGGCGACGATCAGAGGCCGTCGAGCAGTTTGCGGATCGGGGCGGGCAGGCCGAGTGCGGACAGGTCGGCACGCGCGACCCAGCGCAGGTCGTCATTGTCGCGTACCGCGTCGCGCAAGGCGACCTTGCGCAGGCGCAGCGGCTGCAGGTGCAGGCGGTAGTGGCTGAAGGTGTGCACGATCGGCGGCATCGGCTCGGCATCGTCGAAGCCGCGGCCGCGGATCTCGCGTTCGAACCAGGCGCGCAGCTCGCTCTCGCTCTCGGCCTGCGGCAGCGTCCACAGCGAGGCCCAGATGCCGCTCGGCGGGCGCCGCTGCAGCAGCAGCTCGCCGGCGGCGTTTTCCAGCAGCAGCGCCAGCGCTTCGCGTTCGGGCAGGGTCTTGCCCGGTTTCGGTGTGGGCAATGCCTCGACCAGGCCATCGCGGCGCGCCACGCAGTCGTCCTGCAGCGGGCACAGCACGCAGGCCGGGTTGGCGCGGGTGCACAGGGTGGCGCCGAAATCCATCTGCGCCTGGGTGTAGTCGGCCATGCGCCCGTCGGCGACCGCGGCCACGTGCGCCTGCGCGATCGCCCACAGCGGTTTCTCCACCGCCGGCAGGCCCGGATAGCCGGCGATGCCGTGGTAGCGGGTCAGCACGCGCTTGACGTTGCCGTCCAGGATCGGGAAACGGTCGTTCCAGGCCTGGCTCAGGATCGCGCCGGCGGTGCTGCGGCCGATCCCGGGCAGCGCGTGCAGCGCATCGAAATCGCGCGGCAGTTCGCCATCGTGCAGCTCCACGCAGCGCTTGGCGGCGGCATGCAGGTTGCGCGCGCGGGCGTAGTAGCCCAGCCCGGCCCATTGCGCCATCACCGCATCGGTGCCGGCCGCGGCCAGGTCGGGCAGGGTCGGAAAGTGCTGCAGGAAGCGCAGGAAATACGGGATCACCACCGCGACCTGGGTCTGCTGCAGCATGATTTCCGACAGCCATACGCGATACGGGCTGCGCGGATGCTGCCAGGGCAGGTCGTGGCGGCCGCTGCGGTCGAACCAGGCGAGCAGGCGGGGGGCGAAGGTGTCTGGGGGCTGGCGCATGCTGGCTTTGTCTTTCCTTCTCCCCTCGGGAGAAGGTGCCCCGAAGGGGCGGATGAGGGTACGGGCGAAGCCCAGCGCGGTTCGGACAGCGCAAGTGACTGCGCAGCGGACTTCGCCGTACCCTCGCCCAACCCCTCTCCCGACGGGAGAGGGGCTTTGGGTCAGGCGCCCAGCGCTTCCGGCAGCAGGGCGTCGACGAAGGCTTCGGCGTCGAACACGCGCAGGTCTTCCGGGCGCTCGCCGATGCCGGCGAAACGGATCGGGATGCCGAACTCGCGCGCCAGCGCGAACACCACGCCGCCCTTGGCGGTGCCGTCGAGCTTGGTCACCACCAGCCCGGTGACGCCGACCGCGGCGTGGAACTGGCGCAGCTGCGACAGCGCGTTCTGGCCGGTGGTGCCGTCGATGACCATCAGCACTTCGTGCGGCGCGGCCGGATCGAGCTTGCCGAGCACGCGGCGGATCTTGCCCAGCTCGTTCATCAGCCCGGTCTGGGTATGCAGGCGCCCGGCGGTGTCGGCGATCAGCACCTCGGTGCCGCGCGCCTTGCCGGCCTGCAGCGCGTCGAACGCGACCGAGGCGGCGTCGGCGTTCTGGCCCTGCGCGATCACGGTGACGCCGTTGCGATCGCCCCAGGCCTGCAGCTGCGCCACCGCGGCGGCGCGGAAGGTGTCGCCCGCGGCCAGCATCAGGCTGTGCCCGTCGTCCTTGAAGCGCTTGGCCAGCTTGCCGATGGTGGTGGTCTTGCCGACGCCGTTGACGCCGACGGTGAGCACCACGAACGGCTTGGCAGTGCGGTCGATCTGCAGCGGTTTGGCGACCGGCAGCAGGATCGCGATCAGGTCGGCGCGCAGCGCGCGCAGCAGCGCCTGCGCATCGACGAATTCGCGCGCCTTCATGCGCTTGCGCAGGTTCTCGATCAGCGCGGTGGTGGCCGGCACGCCGACGTCGGCGGTGATCAGCGCGGTCTCGATCTCGTCGAGCAGGTCGTCGTCGAGCTTGGGATTGCGCGAGAACAGGCCGCCGAAGCTGCGTGCGATGGCGCTGTTGCGCAGGCGTTCGCGCCAGCCCGGCTTGCCGGCAGGTGCGGCCGGCGCGGCGTCGCTGCGCTGCAGGTCGTCGCCTGCGGCGAGCGCGCTCGCCGGCGCCGGCGTGGGCATGGGCGCGCTGGGCGTCGCCACGGCGGGAACGGCCGGGGCGGGAACGCGCGCTTCCGCTGGCGCGGTCGGCGCCTGTGGCGGCAGCGGCGTTGCGCCGGGGGGCGGCACGGCGATCGGGGCAGGCGGCAGCGGTGCGGCGTCGGCGCTCGGACGGCCGCTGTCGCGCGCCACTGGCGCTGCGGCTGGCGCCGTGCGCGGCGGTGCCTGTTCAGCGACAGGCGCTGCAACGGCGGCGGGCTCGGCGGCAGGCGCTGCGCCGGCCGGCTTGGGGAAGGCGGCGGCCAGTTCCTCGATGCTGTAGCGCTGGGTGCTGCGGCTATCGCCAGCGTGGTCCTGGGGCTTGTTGCGACGGAATAGGCTGACCATGGATAACGCGTGTACCGGAAACCGGGAATGCTACCACTAGCGCCTGTTAGGCCCCTGTGGGGCCGGGATTGGGGATTGGGGATTCGGGATTCGCAACAGCGGCATTTTTGCCTCCTGCAGATGCAGCGCCCTTACGAATCCCCAATCCCGAATCCCCAATCCCGGCCTCTCAGAGCTTGCCCTTCATCGAGCGGTAGTCGCGCGGGGTCATGCCGACGGTGGCCTTGAACTGGCGCGCGAACGCGCTCTGGTCGGCGAAGCCGCAGGCCTGGCCGATGCTGGCGATGCTGTCCTCGCCGTGCAGCAGGCGCATCGCCGCTTCGATGCGCATCTTGGTCAGCAGCTGTTGCGGGGTCAGCTGGAACACGCGGCGGAAATGCCGTTCCAGCTGCGCCACCGACAGTTCTGCCAGGTCGGCCAGGGTCTGCACGCGCAGGTTGTCGCCGTAGTGGGTCTGCATGTGCTCCATCGCGCGGCTGATGCGTTCGTAGGCCGAATGGCGGCTGTCGGGCTGGCCCAGGTCGCGGGAGATGCCGACCACGCCGATCACTTCGTTCTGCTCGCACAGCGGGCGCTTGAAGGTCAGGCACCAGCCCGGGGTGCGGTTCGGGAACAGGTGAACTTCCAGCTGGTTCTCGATCATTTCGCCGCACAGCACGCGCCGGTCCTGCATCAGGTAGCTGCCGCCCAGCGGCAGCGGGAACACTTCCAGCGCCGATTTGCCGATCAGGTCGGCCCGGTACTTCTTGCCCAGGCGCCGCACCAGGGTCAGGTTGACGTGGGTGTAGCGGCCGTCGCGGTCCTTGACGAAGAACACCACGTCCGGCAGCGCATCGAACAGCGTCTGCATCTCCAATGCGGAAATCAAAGTATCCATCTGCACTCACCGGGCGGTTGTAGGCTGCGGCGGCAGGCAAGCCGCGGCATGCCCACCCCTGAGCACCGATCCTAGCCTAAACCGGGCCTGCGGGGACGCCGGGGTTGTGCGAATTTCCGCATTTATGACAAGCAAACGCTGCTAGCCGCCGGCGGCCCGGAATGTGAGCATGGACCTATGCATACACTCGATGTGATCGACTCGCATACCGGCGGCGAACCGACCCGTGTCGTCGTCGCCGGCTTCCCCGACCTGGGCACCGGCCCGCTGGCGCAACGGCGCGATCTGTTCCGCGATCGCTTCGATCGCTGGCGCAGCGCCATCGCCTGCGAACCGCGCGGCTCGGACACCATGGTCGGCGCGCTGCTGCTGCCGCCGATCGCGGCCGACGCCTGCGCCGCGGTGATCTTCTTCAACAACGTCGGCTACCTGGGCATGTGCGGCCACGGCACCATCGGCCTGGTGCGCACGCTGGCCGAGCTGGGCCGGCTGGCGCCGGGCACGCACCGCATCGAAACCCCGGTGGGCACGGTGGGAGTGGAGCTGCACGGCGACGGCCGGGTTTCGGTGGACAACGTGGAAAGCTACCGCCATGCCGCCGGCATCGAGGTGCAAGTGCCCGGCTACGGCCGCGTGCGCGGCGACGTGGCCTGGGGCGGCAACTGGTTCTTCATCACCGAGCAGACGCCGTGCGCGCTGGAGCTGCGCAACCAGCGCGCGCTGACCGCGTACACCGAGGCGCTGCGGCTGGCGCTGGAGGCGGCCGGCATCCGCGGCGCCGACGACGGCGAGATCGACCATATCGAGATCAACGGCCCGGCGCCGGACACCGGCGCCGACGCGCGCAACTTCGTGCTGTGCCCGGGCCTGGCCTACGACCGTTCGCCGTGCGGCACCGGCACCAGCGCCAAGCTGGCGTGCCTGGCCGCCGACGGCAAGCTGGCCGCCGGCCAGGTGTGGCGCCAGGAGGGCATCCTCGGCAGCCTGTTCGAAGGCAGCTACGTGCCCGGCACCCGCGGCGTGCTGCCGCGGATCACCGGGCAGGCGCACATCACCGCCCGCGCGCAGCTGCTGATCGATGCGCAGGATCCGTTCGCCTGGGGCATCGGCGCCGGATGAGCGGTTTCGACCTGATCGTCGTCGGCGCCGGCATCGTCGGCGCGGCCTGCGCCGATGCGGCCGCCGCCGCCGGGCTGCGGGTGGCGATCGTCGAGTCGGGCACGATCGGCGGCGGTTCCACCGCTGCGGCGATGGGTCATCTGGTGGCGATGGACGACGATCCGGCGGAACTGGCGCTGTCGTCCTATTCGCTGCGCCTGTGGGAAGAATTCGCGCAGTTGCCGGCGGCCGAGTTCAGCCGCTGCGGCACGCTGTGGGTGGCGCGGCAGGCGCGCGAGCTGGAGGCGATCCCGGCCAAGATCCAGCGCCTGGCCGCGGCCGGCGTGCATGCCGAGGCGATCGATGCCGAGACGCTGTACCGGCTGGAGCCGGCGCTGGCGCCGGGGCTGGCCGGCGGCATGCGCGTGGCCGCCGAAGCGGTGGTGTATCCGCCGCGGATGGCGCGGCATCTGGTCGAGCGTGCGCTCGCCGCCGGTGCGCAGCTGTTCGCCGGGCGCCGCGCGCTGGCGCTGGCCGCCGGCGGACTGCGCCTGGACGACGGCAGCACCCTCAGCGGGCCGGTGCTGGTCGCCACCGGCTGCGCGTTGCCGGAGTTGCTGCCGGAACTGCCGATGCGCGCGCGCAAGGGCCAACTGGTCATCACCGATCGCTATCCGGGCTTCGTCGGCCACCAATTGCTGGAGCTGGGCTATGCCGACAGCGCGCACGGCAGCGACGGCAGCAGCGTGGCATTCAACGTGCAGCCGCGGCCGACCGGGCAGATCCTGATCGGTTCCTCGCGCGAATTCGATGCCAGCGACCGCAGCGTGTCGATGCCGATGCTGCAACGCATGCTCGAGCGCGCGTTCGCGTTCCTGCCGGCGTTGCGCCAGCTGCAGGCGATCCGGGTGTGGACCGGGCTGCGTCCGGCCACCCCCGACGGCCGTCCCTACCTGGGCGCGGTGCCCGAGCGTGCCGACGTGTGGGTCGCGGCCGGCCACGAAGGGCTGGGCGTGACCACCGCGCTGGGCAGCGCGCGGCTGTTGCTGGATCTGATTTTGCAGCGCACTCCCGTGCTGGACCCGGCGCCGTTCGCGCCGGCGCGGGCGCTGTCGTGAGCGCGCCGATGCTGCGCCTGCAGATCAACGGTCAGGCCGTCGAGGTACTGGACGGCAGCAGCGTGGCCGCGGCGGTGGCGCAGGTCGCGGTGCATTTCCGCCGCTCGCGCAACGGCCAGCCGCGCGCGCCGCTGTGCGGCATGGGCGTGTGCAGCGAATGCCGGGTGCGCATCGACGGCCTCGGCCAGTTGCGCGCCTGCATCACTCCGGTCCGCGACGGCATGCAGGTGTGGACCGATGGCTGAGCCGCGCGCGCTGCAGTACGACGTGGTCGTGGCCGGTGCCGGTCCGGCCGGACTGGCGGCGGCGCTGGCCGCCGCCGGGCATGGCCGGCGCGTGGCGCTGGTCGATCTGCAGGCGCGCGCCGGCGGCCAGATCTGGCGCCACGACGTGGCCCATGCGCCGCCGAAGCTGGCCGCGCGGGTGCTGGCGCAGCTGGCGGCGAGCAAGATCGAATTTCTGTCGCAGACGCAGTTGCTGATGGCGCAGGACCGGCAGCTGCTGGCCGATGGCCCGCAGGGCGCGCGCTGGATCGGCTACGACGCGCTGGTGCTGGCCACCGGCGCGCGCGAATTGCTGCTGCCGTTCCCCGGCTGGACCTTGCCTGGCGTCACCGGCGCCGGCGGCGCGCAGGCGCTGGCCAAGCAGGGCTGGCCGCTGGCCGGCAAGCGCGTGCTGGTCGCCGGCAGCGGTCCGCTGCTGCTGGCCAGCGCGGCGACGCTGCGCCGCCACGGCGCGCAGGTGCTGGGCATCGTCGAACAGGCGCCGCTGCGCGCGCTGGCCGGTTTCGCCGCGCAGCTGCCGTGGCGCTGGCCGGACAAGGCGCTGCAGGCGCTGAGCCTGCGCGCGCAGCTGGCCGGCGTGGGCTATCACAGCGGCAGCGTGGTGCTGGCGGCGCACGGCGACAGCCAGCTGCGGTCGGTGGAGATCGACGGCCCGCGCGGCCGCCGCCGCCTCGAGTGCGACCAGCTGGCGGTCGGCTACGGACTGGTGCCGAACGTGGAACTGGCGCAACTGCTCGGCTGCCGCCTGGCGCGCAGCGGCGTGCATCCGTGCGTGGCGGTGGACGCGCAGTTGCGTACCAGCGTCGCAGGCGTGTACGCCGCCGGCGAGGCGCTGGGCATCGGCGGGCGCGATTGCGCGCGCGTCGAAGGCGCCATCGCCGGGCACCTGGCAGCGGGGCAGGCGGCCGCGGCGCAGGCATTGCAGCCGCAGCGGCGGCGCGCGCGCGCGTTCGCCGCGTTGCTGCAGCGCCAGTTCGCGCTGGACCCGCGCATCCACACGCTGGCCGCGGCGGACACGCTGGTGTGCCGTTGCGAGGACGTGCCGCTGTCGGCGCTGCGCGGCCATGCCGACCTGCGCGACGCCAAGCTGGTCTCGCGCTGCGGCATGGGCGCCTGCCAGGGCCGCATCTGCGGCAGTGCGCTGACCGAGTTGGGGCTGGCGCCGCGGCACGACGATTTTTCCGACGACGGCCGCCGGCCGCCGCTGTTCCCGGTGCGCCTGGACGCGCTCGCCCAATCGCTTCCCGATCCGCTTCTTCCCGAACCTCCACTCACAACCCTCGACAAGGTGTAATCCCATGAGCAAGGCTTCTTTCTGGTACGGCGTGCTGCCGGCCATCACCACTCCGTTCAACGCCGACGGCAGCATCGACCACGCGTTCCTGGCCAAGCATGCGCAGGTCATGGTCGACGCCGGCTGCACCGCGATCGTGCCGCTGGGCTCGCTCGGCGAGGCCGCCACGCTCAGCTTCGACGACAAGGTCGCGATCCTGAAGACCCTGGTGCAGGCGCTGGACGGCCGCATCCCGGTGGTGCCGGGCATCGCCGCGCTGTCCACCGACGAGGCCGTGCGCCTGGCGCAGGCGGCCAAGCAGGTCGGCTGCGGCGGGCTCATGGTGCTGCCGCCGTACGTGTACTCCACCGACTGGCGCGAGATGGGCGCGCATGCGCGTGCGGTCATCGCCGCCACCGACCTGCCGGTGATCCTGTACAACAACCCGGTCGCCTACAAGACCGATTTCAGCCCGGCGCAGATCGCCGAGCTGGCCGCCGAATTCCCGAACCTGCAAGCGGTCAAGGAATCCTCCGGCGACGTGCGCCGTTTCGCCGCGCTGGGCGAGTTGCTCAACGACCGCCTGGTGCTGCTGGTGGGCATGGACGATGCGATCGTCGAAGGCCTCAGCATGGGCGCCAAGGGCTGGATCGCCGGCCTGGTCAACGCGTATCCGAAGGAGTCGGTGAAGCTGTTCGAGCTGGCCCGCGACGGCGGCTACCCGGCGGCCAAGGCGCTGTACGACTGGTTCCTGCCGCTGCTGCGCCTGGACACCGTGCCCAAGTTCGTGCAGCTGATCAAGCTGGTGCAGGAGAAGGTCGGCCTGGGCAGCGAGCGCGTGCGCGCGCCGCGCCTGGTCGTCGACGGCGCCGAGCGCGAAGCGGCGCTGAAGGTGATCGACCACGCCATCGCCACCCACCCCGGGCTCTGAGATGAGCATGCAGCCGCTGTTGCTTGCCGGCCATTGGCAGCCGTCGCTGGAAGCGCGCGGCAGCTTCCGCGCCGAGGACCCGCGCGACGGGAACGCGTTCGGACCGGAGTTCCCGGTCAGCGGCGCCGCCGATCTGGAAGCGGCGCTGAGCGCGGCGGTGCTGGTCGCCGACGCGCTGGCCGCGGCGGCGCCCGAACGCATCGCCGGGTTCCTCGACAGCTACGCCGCGGCGATCGATGCCGACGTGGAGCAGTTGGTCGCGCTGGCGCATGCCGAGACCGGCTTGCCGGTCGAACCGCGCCTGGCCAAGGTGGAGTTGCCGCGCGCCAGCGGGCAGTTGCGCCAGGCCGCGCAGGCGGTGCGCCGCCATAGCTGGACGCAGCCGGTGATCGATACCGCCGCCGGCCTGCGCGCGCAGCTGGGGCCGCTGCACAAGCCGGTGCTGGTGTTCGGCCCGAACAATTTTCCGTTCGCATTCAACGCGGTGGCCGGCAGCGATTTCGCCTCGGCCATCGCCGCGCGCAATCCGGTCATCGCCAAGGCGCATCCGTCGCATCCGGCCACCAGCCAGCGCCTGGCGCAGCTCGCGCACCAGGCCCTGCTGGACAACGGCCTGCCGGCCGCGGCGGTGCAGTTGCTGTACCACTTCGACAACACGCTGGGCCTGGAACTGGCCGGCGATCCGCGATTGGGCGCGATCGGTTTCACCGGCAGCCGTGCCGGCGGACTGGCGCTCAAGGCCGCGGCCGACCGTGCCGGGGTGCCGGCCTACGTCGAGCTGTCCAGCGTCAATCCGGTGTTCCTGCTGCCGGGCGTGCTGGCCGAGCGCGGTACCGCGCTGGCACAGGAATTCTTCGCCTCGTGCACGATGGGCAGCGGCCAGTTCTGTACCAATCCCGGCATCGTGGTGGTGCCCGAGGGCGAGGACGGCGATGCGTTCGTCGCCGCGGCCAGCGCGCACTTCGCCGGCGCCGCGCCGAGCCTGCTGTTCTCGCGCGGCGTGCTCGAGCACCTGCAGCGCGGCGTGGCCACGCTGCGCAATGCCGGCGCCGCGGTGCTGGCCGGCGGCGACGCCGCGCCGGAGCCGGGCTATCGGCATGCGCCGACCTTGCTGGCGGTTTCGGCGCAGGCCTTCCTGCAACAGCCCGAGGCGCTGCAGACCGAGGCGTTCGGTCCGGTCAGCCTGGTGGTGCGTGTCGACGGCCTGGCGCAGATGACCGCGCTGGCGCACAGCCTGGAGGGCAACCTCACCGGGACGCTCTACCGTGCGGCCGACGGCAGCGACGACGTGCTGTTCGCCGCGATTGCCGCCGCGCTGCGGCCGCGGGTGGGACGCCTGATCTGCAACAAGATGCCGACCGGCGTGGCGGTCAGCGCGGCGATGAATCACGGCGGTCCGTACCCGAGCACCGGCCATCCGGGCTTCACCGCGGTCGGCATGCCGGCCGCGATCCGCCGCTTCGCCGCGCTGCACAGCTACGACGGCCTGCCCGATGCGCTGTTGCCGGAACTGCTGCGCGACCGCAATCCCGGCGGCGTGCAGCGGCTGATCGACGGCCAGTGGAGCGTCGCCGACGTGGAGCGCGCGGCATGAGCGCCACCGCGCAGATCGGCGGGCTGAGCCTGGCCATGGCGCATGCGCAGCTGGCGCCATGGCCGGCGCAGGCGCCGCCGATCCAGCCGCAGGAATATCAGCAGCGGCTGGCGCGGGCGCGCGAACTGCTGCGCGCGCAGGGCGCCGATGCGCTGCTGATCGGCGCCGGCGCCTCGCTGCGCTATTTCACCGGCGTGCCGTGGGGCGCCAGCGAGCGGCTGGTGGCGATGCTGCTGACCGCCGAAGGCGATCCGCTGCTGATCTGCCCGGCGTTCGAGGAAGGCTCGCTGGACGCGGTGCTGCGCATCCCGGTGCGCAAGCGGCTGTGGGAAGAGCACGAGGATCCGCATGCGCTGGTCGCCGAGGCGCTGAGCGAGCTCGGCGCGCAGGCGCTGGCGCTGGATCCCGGCATCGCCTTCGCCGTGCACAGCGGGTTGAGCGCGGTGCTGGACCGGGTCGCGATCCGCGACGCGACGCCGATCGTCGATGGTTGCCGCATGCGCAAGTCGGCGGCGGAACTGGCGCTGATGCAGCAGGCCTGCGACATGACCCTGCAGGTGCAGCGGCTAGCCGCCGGCCTGATCCACGAAGGCATCACCACCGCCGAACTGGTGCGCTTCATCGACCAGGCGCACCGTGCGCTCGGCGCCGACAACGGCTCCACCTTCTGCATCGTGCAGTTCGGCCATGCCACCGCGTACCCGCACGGCATTCCCGGCGTGCAGGCGTTGCGTGCCGGCGAGCTGGTGCTGATCGACACCGGCTGCACCGTGCACGGCTACCACTCCGACATCACCCGCACCTACATCTTCGGCGAACCGAGCGAGAAGCAGCGGCGCATCTGGCAGCTGGAGCACGATGCGCAGGCGGCCGCGTTCGCCGCGGTGCGTCCGGGCGTTAGCTGCGCGGCGGTGGACCAGGCGGCGCGCGAGGTGCTGCAGGCGGCCGGCCTGGGCCCGGACTATCGCCTGCCGGGATTGCCGCACCGCACCGGCCATGGCTGCGGCATGAGCATCCACGAGGCGCCGTACCTGGTGCGTGGCAACGCGCTCGCGCTGGCGCCGGGCATGTGCTGCAGCAACGAGCCGATGATCGTGGTGCCGGGCGAGTTCGGCGTGCGCCTGGAGGACCATTTCTACGTCACCGAACACGGCGCGCAGTGGTTCACGCCGCCGTCGCCGGCGATCGATCGGCCGTTCGCCTGATGCAGGCGGCGGCCGCCGGCACGGTGCCGCCGCAGAGGTTCCATTCGCTTACCGGAGTCCGTCGATGAGATTCGCCCGCCTGTTGCTTCCCTGCGCGCTGGCCGCGGCGTTGCTGGCCGCATGCCAGCCGGCCACGCCGCCCGCCTCGCCGCAGCCGGCGGCCGCGGCGGGTACACCGGCGCAACAGCCGGGCCAGGCCTTCGCCGCCTTGCTCGACGCGCAGTGGCAGTACCAGCTCGAGCACCATCCGGAGTTCGCCAGCATCATCGGCGACACCCGTTACAACGACCGCTGGAGCGATTACTCGCCGGCGGCGTTGCAGGCCGAACGACAGGCCACCGCGGATTTCCTGAAGCGTTTCGAGGCGATCGACGGCAAGGCGCTGTCGGCGCAGGACCAACTGAGCCTGCAGATGATGCTGCGCCAGTTGCGCGACCGGCTGGAAGCGATCGCGCTGAAGAACGACGAGATGCCGCTGGAGCCGGTCGGCGGCATCCAGCTGGCGCTGCCGGGTTACGCGCAGGCGTTCCCGTTCGCAAGCGTCAAGGACTACGAGGACTACATCAAGCGCCTGCAGGCGATCCCGGCCTTGCTCGACCAGGTCGTGGCGCTGTCGCGCGCCGGCGCCAAGGACGGGCTGGTGCAGCCGAAATACCTGCTCGAACGGATCCCGGCGCAGGTGCGCGCGATCGCCGCGCCGGCCGGCGCCGACAGCCCGTTCGCGTTGCCGCTGAAGAGCTTCCCTGACGCGGTGCCGGCGGCCGAGCGCGCGCGCCTGCGCGAGGCGATGCTCGCGGCGATCGACCAGCAGGTGCGTCCGGCCTACGCCAAGCTGGCCGATTTCGTCGCCGACGAATACGCGCCGCAGGGCCGCGCGCAGGAAGGACTGTGGTCGCTGCCCGATGGCGAGCGCCGCTACCGCTACGCGATCCATACCCAGACCACCACCGACAAGTCGCCCGAGCAGATCCACCAGATCGGCCTGGCCGAAGTGGCGCGCATCGAAGGCGAGATGAGCGCCATCGCCAAGCAGCTCGGCTATGCCGACCTGCCTGCGCTGCGCAAGGCGGTGGCCCGCGACCGCAAGTTCTTCGCCAGTTCGCGCGAGCAGATCCTGCAGCGCTACCGCGACGACATCGCGCAGATGCAGCCGCAGCTGCCCAAGCTGTTCGGCACCTTGCCGAAGACGCCGCTGGAAGTGCGTGCGATGGCCGAGTTCCGCAGCACCGCACCGGGCGCCGAGTACTGGCAGAGCGACGCGCAAGGCAGCAAGCCGGCGCTGGTGATGGTCAATACCAGCGACTACGCGCAGCGCACCCTGGTCAACATCGAGGCCACCGCGTATCACGAAGGCGTGCCCGGCCATCACCTGCAGATTTCGCTCGCGCAGAGCCTGCCGCTGCCGCCGTTCCGCCAGCAATCCAGCTACAACGCCTACGTCGAAGGCTGGGCGCTGTATGCGGAGCGCCTGGGCAAGGACGTGGGCTTCTACCAGGATCCGTACAGCGACTACGGCCGCCTGGCCGGCGAACTGCTGCGCGCCAACCGACTGGTGCTGGACACCGGCGTGCACTACAAGCGCTGGACCCGGCAGCAGATGATCGATTTCTTCCACGCGCATCCGTCCGACGACGAGCCCAGCATCCAGGCCGAGACCGACCGCTACATCGTGTGGCCGGGCCAGGCGCTGGGCTACAAGCTCGGCGAGTTGGACATCCTGGCCCTGCGCGAGAAGGCCAAGCGCGAACTCGGCGCACGCTTCGACATCCGCGCCTTCCACGACCAGATCCTCGGCGGCGGCGCGATGCCGCTGGACCTGCTCGACGCCCGCATCGACGCCTGGATCGCGCAGGCCAAGGCCGGCGCGGCCGCCACTTCGGAGAAAGCGCAATGAGCCTGAATTCCCGACTTCGCGCACCGCTGTTGCTGGCGATCGTCTGTGCGCTCGCAGGGCAGGGCGTCGCCGCTGCCGCAGAACCCGCGCCACCCGCCGCGGCCACGGCGAGCAGCGACGCCGGCACGCGTTTCAAGGCGCTGTACCTGCGCGAGTGGAAATGGCGCCAGGAGCAGTCCGCCGGCGCCGACGACGAAGACAGCCAGGGAGCGGCAGCGGATCACTTGCCCAAGGTCGATCTGGCCACGCAGAACCTGCGCACCGCTTACTGGCAGCAGGTGCTGCGCGAACTGGATGCGATCGACCAGGCGCAGCTGTCGGCGCAGGACCGGGTCAACTACCAGGTCTACCGCCAGCAGATCGCGGTGTTCCTGGACCAGCAGCATTTCCGCGCCTGGGAGATGCCGTTCAACAGCGATACCGCGTTCTGGAGCAATCTGGGCTTCAGCGCCCGCGCCACGCTGCGCACCCGCGACGACTACCAGCGCTACCTGAAGATCCTCGCCGACATTCCGCGCTACTTCGACGAGCAGATCGTCAACATGCGCGCCGGCCTGGCGCGCGGTTTCAGCCAGCCGAAGGTGACGCTGACCGGCCGCGACCAGTCGATCGCCGACGTGGCCAACGCCAGCGGCGAGGCCAACCTGTTCTACACCCCGTTCAAGCAGATGCCGGCCAGCATCCCGGCCGACGTGCAGGCGCAGCTGCGGCAGCAGGCGCTGGACGCCATCGCGCACAGCGTGGTGCCGGCCTATACCGACCTGCTGCGCTTCATGCGCGAGGAGTACCAGCCGAAGGCGCGCAGCACGCTCGCCGGCGAGGCATTGCCCGATGGCAAGGACTACTACCGCGCGCAGATCCGCGAGTTCACCACGCTGGACCTGTCGCCCGAGCAGATCCACCAGATCGGGCTGCGCGAAGTGGCCAAGCTGCGCAAGGACATGGACCAGACCATCGTCGCCAGCGGCTTCGTCGCACCGAAGGGGCAGCCGACCTTCCCGGCGTTCCTGAAATTCCTGCGCACCGATCCGCAGTTCTATCCGAAGACGCCGGAGGAACTGCTCAAGCAGGCGGCGTGGATCTCCAAGCGCGTGGACGCCAAGGTCGGCGACTACATCGGCCGCCTGCCGCGGCAGCGCTTCGCGATCGAGCCGGTGCCGCCGGACCTGGCGCCGTTCTACACCGGCGGCCGCGGCGGCCCGGGCATCTACCTGGTCAACACCTACGACCTGCCGTCGCGTCCGCTGTACAACCTGACCGCGCTGACCCTGCACGAATCCTCGCCTGGCCACGCGCTGCAGATGCCGCTGGCGGCCGAACAGCAGGGCTTGCCGGACTTCCGCCGCTACGGCTACATCTCCGCCTACGGCGAAGGCTGGGCGCTGTATTCGGAATACCTGGGGCAGGAAATGGGGATGTACGACACCCCGTACGACCGCTTCGGCTACCTGACCTACCAGATGTGGCGCGCCTGCCGGCTGGTGATCGACACCGGCATCCACCACAAGGGCTGGACCCGCGAACAGGCGCAGGCCTACCTGCGCGACAACACCGCGCTGAGCGAGCACGAGGTCACCACCGAGGTCGACCGCTACATCGCCTGGCCGGGGCAGGCGCTGTCGTACTACCTGGGCGAACTGAAGATCATCGAGTTGCGGCGCAAGGCCGAAGCCGCGCTCGGCGAGAAGTTCGACATCCGCGCCTTCCACGACGCGATCCTGGAAACCGGCTCGGTGCCGCTGCCGGTGCTGGAGCAGCGCATCGACCGTTTCATCGCCGAGGGTGGCAAGTCGCCGTGGGCGCAGGAGGCGCCAAAGCAGTAGGCACGCTGAAGCTCCTCTCCCCCCGGGAGAGGGGTTGGGGTGAGGGTACGGGGCGAAGCCTCATGCGGTCGAAACGACACGAGGCTGCGCCCGTACCCTCATCCGCCCCTTCGGGGCACCTTCTCCCGAGGGGAGAAGGGACAACTGCAGGTAGTTAGGAATCGGTTACAACCTTTCCAGCGGGGGCACCATGACCACACAAGGCAAGTTCCACAAGCGTCTGAGCCTGACCGACCTGACCTTCATCGGGCTCGGTTCGATCTTCGGCTCCGGTTGGCTGTTCTCGGCCAGCCATGTGTCGGCCATCGCCGGCCCTGCCGGCATCGTGTCGTGGATCGCCGGCGGCGTGGCGGTGCTGCTGCTGGGCCTGGTGTATTGCGAACTGGGCGCGGCGCTGCCGCGCGCCGGTGGCGTGGTGCGCTACCCGGAGTACTCGCACGGCGCGCTGCTCGGCTGGCTGATGGGCTTCATCACCCTGATCGCGTTCTCCAGCCTGATCGCGATCGAGGTCGAGGCGGCGCGGCAGTACGCCGCGGCCTGGTTCCCCTCGTTGAACCAGGCCGGCAGCACCCATCCCAGCGTGGCCGGCTGGCTGCTGCAGCTGGCGCTGCTGGTGGCGTTCTTCCTGCTCAACTACTTCAGCGTCAAGACCTTCGCCACCGCCAACAACATCGTCAGCGTGTTCAAGTTCCTGGTGCCGGTGCTGGTGATCGTGCTGCTGATGGCCCACTTCAATCCGCAGAACCTGCACGTGCAGGGCTTCGCGCCATCCGGCGCGGCCGGCGTGGAGGCGGCGATCTCGGCCGGCGGCATCATCTTCGCCTACCTCGGCTTGACCCCGATCGTGTCGGTGGCCAGCGAGGTGCGCGATCCGCAGCGCAACATCCCGATCGCGCTGATCCTGTCGGTGGCGCTGTCCACGGTGATCTACGTGCTGCTGCAGCTGGCGTTCCTGGGCAGCGTGCCGTCGACGTACCTGGCGCAGGGCTGGGGCGGCATCGACAAGGCGTTCGCGCTGCCGTACCACGACATCGCGCTGGCCCTGGGCATGGGCTGGCTGGCGGCGCTGGTGATCTGCGATGCGATGATCTCGCCCAGCGGCACCGGCAACATCTACATGAACGCCACGCCGCGCGTGGTCTACGGCTGGGCGCGCAGCGGCGGCTTCCTGTCGGTGCTGACCCGGGTCGACGCCAAGTCCGGCATCCCGCGTCCGGCGCTGTGGTTGAGCCTGGCGCTGTCGGTGTTCTGGACCCTGCCGTTCCCGTCGTGGGAGACGCTGATCCAGGTGGTGTCGGCGGCGCTGGTGCTGAGCTATGCGGTGGCGCCGGTGACCGTGGCCGCGCTGCGCCGCAGCGCGCCGCAACTGCCGCGGCCGTTCCTGTTGCGCGGCTTCGCCGTGCTCGGGCCGCTGTCATTCATCGTCGCCGCGCTGATCGTCTACTGGTCCACCTGGAACACGCTGTCGTGGCTGCTCGGCCTGCAGGTCGCGATGTTCGCGCTGTACGTGCTGTATCGGCTGCCCAGCGCGGCCGGGCGCGCGCAGCTGTGGCGGCAGGTGCGCGGCGCGTTGTGGCTGATCGGGTTCTTCGTGCTGGTGCTGCTGGTGTCCTACCTGGGCACCTTCGGCGGCACCGGCCAGATCGCGCATCCCTGGGACACGCTGAGCGTGGCGGTGATCGCGTTCGGCTGCTACCACTGGGGCGCGCGCACCGGGTTGCGCAGCGACGAGCTGGCGCTGGAAGAAGACGACGGCGAATAGGTTGCCCGCTTTTTGTAGGAGCGGCTTCAGCCGCGACAGCATGCTGCAGAGCCCGTGTCGCGGCTGAAGCCGCTCCTACAGAAGGGCAGGGAATTCAGGGGATATCGGAACGCAATGAACAGATTCGCTGCATCGATCGTGCTGGCTGCGGTGTCTTTCGCCGGCCATGCCCAGGCCGCGCCCAGCGCCGCCGACTACCAGCGCTCGCTCGGCCTGCGCGAGGCGTGGATGACGCTGACCGAGAACGTGACCTGGCCGGCGCAATGGCGCGACGACGGCACGTTCTATTACCGCAAGACGGTGCCCGGCGGCTTCGCCTTCGTGCTCGAGGACGTGGCCGGCCAGCGCAAGCAGCCGGCGTTCGATGCGCTGCGGCTGGCGCGCGGGCTCAGTGCCGCGGCCGGGACCGAGTACCCGGCGCTGCGGTTGCCGTTCGAGCGCTTCAGCTATGCGGCCGACGCCGGACGCGACAACGCCGCGATCGTGTTCCAGATCGACTACGTGCCGTGGCGCTGCACGCTCGCCGACTATGTCTGCGCGCGCGCCGATGCCGGTCCGCAGCCGCGGCCGCGCGGCTTCGGCGTGGTCCGCGATCCGGCGGTGGCCGCGGACAACACGCCGCGACGTTCGCCGGACGGGCGTTGGGACGCGCTGGCCTACGGCCACGATGTGGTGCTGCGCAGCGTCGCCGACGGCCACGTGCTGCGCTTGAGCGAGGACGGCCGCGCCGACGATTTCTACGATCCGGAAACGCTGGCCTGGTCGCCGGATTCGCAGCGGCTTGCGGTGTACAAGGTGCGTCCTGGTTTCGCGCGGCGGGTGACGCGAGTGGAGGCGGCGCCGCCCGGCGGCGGCCAGCCGCGCGTGCGCACCCAGCTGTATCCCAAGCCCGGCGACGCGGTGGATATCGAGCGGCCGGTGCTGTTCGATCTCGCCGGCGTGTCCGCAGGCGCCGGCGCGCGGCGCATCGCCATCGATGATGCGCTGTTCGCCAATCCGTACCAGCTGTCGCCGATCCAGTGGCGCAGGGATGGCCGCAGCTTCGTGTTCGACTACGTGCAGCGCGGTTTCCAGCGCATGCGCGCGATCGCGGTGGACGCGGCCAGCGGCCGCGCGCGCGTGGCGGTGGGCGAGGACGCCACGACCTTCGTCTACGCCGATCGCAGCTACCGTCACGACGTGGACGGGCTCGGCAAGGAGATCCTGTGGATCTCCGAACGCGACGGCTGGCGCCATCTCTATCTGTTCGATGGCGAATCCGGCAAGGTCAAGACGCAGATCACCAAGGGCGCGTGGATCGTGCGCGACGTGCTGCGCGTGGACGACGCGCAGCGCCGCATCTGGTTCTCCGCCAGCGGCATGGATGCGGGCAAGGACCCGTACTACCGGCAGCTGTTCGCGGTCGATTTCGACGGCCGCCACCTGACCCGACTGACCACCGCCGACGCCGACCACGACGTGGCCATCGCCGACGACGGCCGCCACTACGTGGACACCTATTCGCGCCCGGACCTGCCGCCGGTGATGGAGCTGCACGCCATCGACGGCACGCTGCTGCAGGTGGTGGAGCGCGGCGACATCGGCAAGCTGCAGGCCGCCGGCTGGCGCGCGCCGCAGACCTTCGTGGCCAAGGGCCGCGACGGCCGCACCGACATCTGGGGCATGGTGGTGCGCCCGCGCGACTACGACCCGCGCAAGACATACCCGGTGATCGAGAACATCTACGCCGGCCCGCACGACAGCTTCGTGCCCAAGACCTTCTGGCCGTTCGGCTACCACTCCGGCGGCGACAAGCAGATCGGCATGCAGGCGCAGGCCGACCTGGGCTTCATCGTGGTGATGATCGACGGCATGGGCACCGCCAACCGCTCCAAGGCGTTCCACGACGTGGCCTGGAAGAACCTCGGCGATTCCGGGTTCCCCGACCGCATCGCCTGGCACAAGGCGCTGGCGGCCAAGGATCCGTCCTACGACATCAGCCGGGTCGGCATCTACGGCGCCTCGGCCGGCGGGCAGAGCACGCTGGGCGCGCTGGAACGGCATCCGGATTTCTACAAGGTGGGCGTGGCGTTCGCCGGCTGCTACGACAACCGCATGGACAAGATCAGCTGGAACGAGCAGTGGATGGGCTGGCCGGTGGACGCCAGCTACGCCGCCGCCTCCGGCGTGGACAACGCGGGCAAGCTGCGCGGCGAGTTGCTGATGATCGTTGGCGAGCAGGACAGCAACGTCGATCCAGCCTCGACCGCGCAGGTAGTGGATGCGCTGATCAAGGCCGGCAAGGATTTCGACCTGCTGAACGTGCCCGGCGGCGAGCACTCGGTCGGCCGCTCCACTGGTCCGATCGACTACGTGCAGCGGCGCCAGTACGACTTCTTCGTGCGCCATCTGCTGGGCGCGCAGACGCCGCGCTGGAATGCCATTTCCGCGGGAGACGCGCAATGACCGACCGCCATCCGCACTTCCCTGTAGGAGCGGCTTCAGCCGCGACCGATATTTCCGAAGCCAGAATCCGTTCGGCGCCGGTGTCGCGGCTGACGCCGCTCCTACACAAAGCGTCGTCAGTCGTCCGCTACGCCATGCTGGCCATGCTGCTGCCGCTGCTCGCCCACGCCGAAGAGATGCCGCGCTACGTCAGCCGCGACGGCCACCACGCGCTGTTCGTCGACGGCGCGCCGTACAGCATCATGGCCGCGCAGCTGCACAACTCCAGCGCCTGGCCGCAGGTGTTGCCGCAGGCGCTGGACGCAGTGCAGGCGCTGCATGCCAATACGGTCGAGGCGCCGGTGTACTGGGAACAGTTCGAGCCGGAGCCGGGCCGCTACGACTACCGCAACGTCGATGCGCTGGTCGAGCAGAGCCGCGCGCGCGGGCTGCGCCTGATCGTGCTGTGGTTCGGCACCTGGAAGAACGGGCAGATGCACTACGTGCCGGAATGGATCAAGCGCGATCCGGCCACGTATCCGCGCATGCGCGACGCCAAGGGCGAGCCGGTGGATGTGCTGTCGCCGCATGCGCCGGCCAATGTGCAGGCCGACGCGCGCGCCTTCGCCGCGCTGATGCAGCACCTGCGCAAGATCGACGCCGGCCGCTACACGGTGATCGCGGTGCAGGTGCAGAACGAACCCGGCGCGATCGGCACCGTGCGCGACCACGGCGCCGCCGGCGAGCGCGCGTTCGATGCTGCGGTGCCGGCGGAAGTGCTGCAACGGTTTGGCAAGCCGGCCGGCACCTGGACCCAGGTGTTCGGCCGCGACGCCGAGGAAATGTTCAGCGCCTGGAGCAACGCCAGCTACATCCAGCAGGTCGCCGCCGCCGGCAAGGCCGCGTATCCGCTGCCGCTGTACGTGAACACCTGGCTGCGCTACAAGGGCCGCACCAAGCCGGGCGAGGAATACCCGGCCGGTGGCGCCACCTGGAACGTGTTCGACCTGTGGCGCCTGGCCACGCCGGCGATCGACTTCATCGGCACCGACATCTACACCAGCGACTACGACGAATACACCAAGGTGGTCGGCCAGTACGCGCGCGCCGACAACCCGGCCTGGGTCTCGGAGACCGGCTTCGAGGCGGCGACCGCGCCGTACCACTTCCACGTGCTCGGCCGCGGCGGCATCGGCTTTTCGGTGTTCGGCATCGACGGCAACGAGGACACGCCGGAGAACCAGGCCGCGATCGCCGCGCATGTGGCCGGCTTCGGCCTGCTCGCGCCATTGCAGCGCGAACTGGCCGCCGGCGCGTTCGCCGGCACCTTGCAGGCGGCGGTGGAGAAGGCCGGGGTGCCGAAGCAGAGCCTGCGCTTCGGGCCGTGGCAGGCGCAGGTGTCGTTCGGCGCGCCGGGCTGGGGCGAGGCGCCGGCGATCCTGCCCGGCACGCCGCAGCACGATGGCCGCGCGCTGGTGCAGGAACTGCAGCCGAACGTGTTCCTGGTCACAGGTTTCAATTCCCGCGTTGAATTTGTGCGCGACCGTGCCGATGGCAAGTACGGGCAACTGCTGCGCGTGGAGCAGGGCCGCTACGTCGATGGGCAGTGGCGGTTCGTGCGCCTGTTGAACGGCGACGAGACCGACTACGGGCTCAACTTCCGGCGTGCCGATCCCTACGTGCTGCGGGTGACCGTGGGAACCTACTGACCTTGCGGCCGCAACCCGGCCGCCCGACGAGCAAACGCGCATGAGTTCCATCGCCTCGGTGTCCTCGATCGCCCTGTCCGGCATGCGCGCCGCCGCCTCCGGCCTGCAGGCGCGCGCGAACAATGTCGCCAACGCCGCCACCGAAGGTTTCCAGCGCCAGGTGACGGCCAACCAGGAAGCGCCCGGCGGCGGCGTCAGCGTCCAGGTGCGGGCGGCGGGCGGCGAGGGCAGCGACCTGGTCGACGACATGGTCGGCGGGCTGTCCGCACGCAACGATTTCCAGGCCAATGCGCGGGTGCTGCGCGCGGCCGACGACACCATCGGCAGCCTCCTCGACATCCTGGCCTGAGGCCGCGCCGCTCTCCCGCTCCCTGCGGGATCATGGCCCTCTTCTTTGGGGAAAGTGCCCCGCAGGGGCGGATGAGGGGACGGGCGTAGCCTCGTGCACCCAACTCCGCGAGACGCTTCGCGCCGGACCCTCACCCCAACCCCTCTCCCGGCGGGAGAGGGGCTAGCGCTGTCCCTTCTCCCACCGGGACCATGGCCCCCTTTTCGGGGGAAGGTGCCCCGCAGGGGCGGATGAGGGTACGGGCGCAGCCTCGCGTACCTGCTCCTGCGCAACCCGCAAGAGCAAGCACAAAGCCCAGCGCAGCTCCTGCACCCCACCCAACGCTATGCAATTTTCCGCACCGATCCTCGACACAGCGCACAAGACGTCGCCGCACCTGCGGCGCACGATGATGCGCTATTGCTCATCGGGGGACGGTACATGGATCGGAGAGATTTCCTGCGTCAGGGGCTGGCGGTCGGCGCGGTCGCAGGTGTCGAAGCGCTCGCCGGCGGCATCGCCGCGCCCGCGAATGCAGCGCCCGCCGCAGCGCCAGCACCGGCCCTGCCACGCCTGCAGCCGCTGGCCGCCGATGCGCTAGCCGGCCACACCCTGCAATGCCGCTTCACCGAGGCCGGCGCGCAATGGCAGGTGTACGAAGATTTGCGCAGCGCCGATGGCGACCTGACCCTGCTCGGCCCCGGCGGCGCGCTGGTGCTGGGCAAGCGCACGGAAGCGGTCTACCCCAGCGCGCAGGCGCCGTACTTCGGCATGAAGCTGGCCGACGTGGCGCTGGCCGAAGCCGACCTGCTTGCCGACCGCCTGCTGCGCGACGGCGATCCGCGCATGGACGAAGTGCGCGACGCGGCGCCGCCGCCGGCCTCGCAACTGGATCCCAAGGACTACAACGGGCGCCTGCCGTGGACCACCTTCGTCGGCACCCGCGAATGCGCCGATACCATGCCCGTGTATCCGGACGGCCGCACCCGCGCCTATCGCGCGCTGCACGCCTTTCCCGAGCTGGGCAAGGCCGAACTGGTCACACGCCGCCACGAAGGCCTGATCGGCGGCTGGATGCCGGCGGTGCGCAAGGTGGTGCCGGCCGGCGAGGGCCGCTACTACGATGTGCTGCTGTTCGCCGACGTGCTCGCCACCGATCGCTTCATCGTGCAGACCTGGCACCGCAGCGCGCTGGTCGAGCACGGCCAGGTGACCAAGGTGGTGTACGGCTACAGCTATCCCGACTATCCGCCGCGGCGCGGTCCGCGCAGCGCCGAGGACTTCTACCGCGGCCTGCTCGCCTTCGCCGGCTACTGGCAGGGCCTGCTCGCCGACACCGTGCAGGCGCAACTGCCCGATGCCAGCTGGAGCGACATGGCGCGCTTCGCCTTCGTCCGCGAACTGGTGGTGCGCCCCGGCGGCACGTATCCGAAGTACGGCGCGGTCGATCGCGACTACTACGGCAACGAATACGACGGCTTCCAGGACACCTTCACCAGCTCGCTGTACGCGAACCTGGAGTGGGGCCGCTTCGCCCAGGCCGGCGCGGTGCTGGACGGCTACTTCAGCGACTTCGTGCAGGACGACGGCATGGTCAACATGCGCGGCGCGGAGACCGGCCAGTTCGGCCTGACCCTGTCGCTGCTGGCGCGCTACCTGCGCTACACCGGCGATGCGGCGCTGCTGCGCAAACATCGCGGCAAGATCGAAGCGACGGTGCAGATCCTGCTGGAACTGCACGACGCCAGCCTGAAGCTGCCGGCCAAGGCGCCCGGGCACGGCCTGATCCATGGCTGGAACGAATCCGACGCCTGCCTGTTCCCGGATCCGACCCTGTGGTGGAAGCCGTACTACGCCAACAGCGCGCTGGCGATCCGCGGTTGGCAGGACATCGCCGCGGTGTGGACCACGATCGCCGGGCCGGGCGCGCAGGCCGCCGCGGCGCAGTGGCGGCGGCGCGCGCAACAACTGACCGCGCAGCTGCACACGACCCTGCGCGCCAATATCCGCCGCGACCTCAAGCCGGCCTACATCGGCCCGCTGCCGGGGGTGAAGCTGACCTTCCGCCAGTCGCTGCAGCAGGAGAGCCCCAGCGAGCAGGGCTGGCCGCACCGCGCCTACGCCGAACTGCTGCAGGCAGACGTGCTGCCCGACGAGCTCGCGCACCTGGTCGTCGATTGCGTGCGCGGCCACGGCGGCACCAGCCTGGGCGTGGTCGGCAACATCGCCCCGCCCACCCCGGAAGGGCGCGACCTGCTCGGCTTCATCTCCTACGGCTACGCGCAGCAGCTGTTGCGCCTGGACCGGATCGAGGAATACCTGCTGTTCCTGTACGCGCACCGCTACCACGTGCACACGCGCGGCAGCTGGACCGCGGGCGAGGTCAGCGGCATCACCGGCGGCATGCCGCTGTTCTGCATCCCGGCGCAGATGACCATCCCGCTGCTGCTGCGCTGGATGCTGGTGTTCGAGGACAGCGCCGGCGAGGAACTGTTCCTGGCGCGCGCGCTGCCGCGCGCGTGGCTGGGCAGCGGCGAGCCGATCGCGATCCAGGCCGCACCGACCCGCTGGGGCGCGGTGTCGTTGAGCCTGCGCGGCGATCCGGCGCGCAAGCGCATCGACGGCACGCTGAGGTTGCCTGCGCAGGCACCGACACGCACCTGGCTGACCCTGCGCGTGCCGGCCGGCACGCAGGTGCGCGAGGTGCTGATCGACGGCCGCGCGGTGGCCTTGTCCGGGCCGCGCAACGAGCGCGTGCAGGTGCCCGCCGGCGCGGCGCGGGAAATGACGATTTCGGCCGCCTACGGCTGAGTGGCGAAAAAGTCGGAAATGTCCCGTTGCGCGTCGCGCAATGCGATATTCCGCACGTTTAACCGATAAATACGACAAGACGACGCCATCACGGTACGCGCACATTGTGTCCGTGCAATGAAGTCTCCGGGGGAGATTCCTGCACGATGCAGCGCCGCACGCAGCGGCGACGGCGGCAGCTCGCGCTGCCGCCGCGCCTTGCACACGACGCCCTGTTCCGTCCCGCCAACGACCGCTGGCGATGGGGATGGCAGCCCGGGGAAGGGCATGCCGGCCCTGCCGATCGCCATGCGTCGCCGCCCAGGAGAATCCCGATGTCGTCTTTGTCTGAACGCGCTGCGCCGCTTTTCCCGTCTTCGTGGCGCCGCGCGCAGCGGCCGGGCCCGCTGGCAGCGGCGATCTGCACCGCACTGGCGCTGGCCGCGACCGCACCCGCCGCACTGGCGCAGGACGCCACGGCCGACAACGCGGCCGCCACCACGCTGGAAAAGGTCACGGTGACCGGCAGCCATATCCGCCGCGTCGATGCGGAAACCGCCAGCCCGGTGATCACCATCGACCGGCAGCGGATCGAGGACAGCGGCCAGGACACGCTCGGCCAGCTGCTGCAGCAGCTGCCGGCGATGGCCGGCAATATGCCCAACATCTCGCTCAATTCCGGTTTCAGCCACGGCCGCGCGCTGGTCTCGCTGCGCAACCTCGGCGCCGAGCGCACCCTGGTGCTGGTCAACGGCCACCGCATGGCCGGCCCGGCCAGCAGCGTGTCCGCCGCGCCCGGCGTGGACATCAACGCCATCCCGGCGGCGATGGTGGAGCGCATCGAGGTGCTGACCGACGGCGCGTCCTCGGTGTACGGCTCCGACGCCATCGCCGGCGTGGTCAACATCATCCTCAAGGACAAGTACGACGGCGCCGCGGCGACCGTCGACTACGGCCAGAGCACGCATGGCGACGGCAACCGCCGTTCGGTGGGCGTGGAGTGGGGCAAGACCTGGGAGCGCGGCGGGCTGATCCTGGGCCTGAGCCGCAGCTCGATGAACGCGCTGTACGACGAGGACCGCAGCTATGCCAAGACCGCGGTGAACTATCTCAACGGCCAGGTGGTGGAGCGCCGCGGCAACGGCACCCGCGCCTTCCTCAGCGACGGCAGCGTGCTGACCCCGAACAGCGGACTGGCGCCAGGTGCGGTCGATGCCAGCGACTTCCACACCTATAGCCAGGCGGTCGAAGGCTATAACTCCTATTACGGCCAGTACCTGATCACCCCGGTGCAGCGCACCAACTTCTCCGCCCACGCCAGCTTCGACTTCACCCCGAACGTGCAGGGCTACCTGGACATGTTCTGGACCCGCAGCGAGACCACCTCGCAGCTGACCGCCTATGGCCTGGAGCTGCCCAACGCCTCGCAGAACTACTACAACCCGTTCGGCAGCCAGCTGTCGCGCTACCTGCTGCGCTCGGAGGCGGCCAACACCCGCGTCTACACCTCGACCATGTACCAGACCAACATCGTGGCCGGGCTGCGCGGCAAGTTCGCCGACACCAGCTGGCAGTGGGACGCGGCGGCCGGCTATGCGCGCTACAAGGACACCCTGGTGCGCAACGGCTTCTCGATCACCTCGGCGCTGAACAACGCGGTCGGCGCCTCGTTCCTGGACAGCGACGGCGTGGTCAAGTGCGGCACGCCGGGCAACGTGATCTCCGGCTGTACCCCGATCAACGTGTTCAATCCGGACGATCCGGCGACCATCGCCGGGATCAAGGCCACCCAGAGCGCGGTCGACCTGATCGACGAGAGCACGATGAAGTTCGCCGAGGCCAGCGTCAACGGCGACCTGTTCGCGATGCCGGCGGGGATGGTGCAGGCCGCGTTCGGGCTGTCGTTCCGCAAGAACGGGTTCTCGCAGGGCACCAGCAATCCGGTCGCCGCCGCCGATGCCGAAGGCAACTGCGACTACAACGACGGCTGCATCATGAACCAGGGCCACGAGGAGACGATCAAGGAAGCCTACGCCGAGGTGCTGATCCCGCTGCTCAAGGACGTGCCCGGCGCGCAGGCGCTGAACCTCAACCTGGGCACGCGCTATTCCAAGTACGACTACTGGGGCAACACCACCAACAGCAAGGTCGCGCTGGAATGGCGGCCGATCGACAACCTGCTGATCCGCGCCACCGGCTCGGAGGTGTTCCGCGCGCCGGCGCTGGGCGACCTGTACGGCTCGCCGTACAACTCGGTGGTGGACAGCACCGGCGACTACACCGATCCGTGCAACGGCTACACCGGCGGCGGCAACGCCGCGGCCTGCGCCAACGTGCCGACCAACGGCAGCTTCGTCAACACTTCCTCGTTCAACGTGCTGACCACCGGCTCGGCCAATGCCGGTTTTGCGATCAAGCCCGAGCAGGGCCGTTCCTACAACGTAGGCGCGGTCTACGATCCGGGCTGGGCGGACGGCCTGTCGCTGAACCTGGACAGCTGGCGGGTCACCCTCGACGACATGATCAACGGCGTCGGCCTGGATCAGGTGTTGCAGAACTGCTACGACGGCCAGAGCACCTACTGCCCGTTGATCCAGCGCAACGCCAGCGGGCAACTGGTCAGCGTGACCGTGCCGTTCGCGATCAACAGCGGCAAGGTCGACATCCGCGGCTACGACATCGGCATCAAGTACGCGCTGCGCGACACCGCCTGGGGCAACTTCCAGGCCGGCGTCGATGCCACGTTCCTGTCCAGCTACAAGTTCAGCGGCGACGATCACAACTACGTCGGCGAGATGTCCAGCTACGGCAACATGCCGCGCTGGCGCGCCAGCTTCAACCTGGGCTGGGACAACGGGCCGTGGCACGCCAGCTGGAACACGCGCCTGCTCGGCCCGACCACGGTCGGCAGCGCCTACGAGGACTTCTGCGTGAACACCGCCGCCGACGGCAGTTGCGTCTACTTCAAGGTCGGCACGGTCACCTACCACGACGTCTCGCTGAGCCGGAAGTTCGAGAGCCTGCACACCACGCTGTCGGCCGGCGCCAACAACGTCGGCAACCGCAAGCCGCCGCAGTACTACGGCTATGCGAGCGCGGCCAATACCGACGCGTTCACCTACGACACGCTGGGACGCTACTTCTGGGCCCGGCTCAGGACCGAGTTTTGAGGTTGCCGGCAGGCGGCGTGGCCGCGGCATGGCGGCAACCGCGCGCCGCCGCCGCGTTGCTCGCGGTGCTGCTGTGCACGGCGTGCGGCGCGGTGGCGGCCAGCGCCGTCGCCGCGGCGGATGGCGAAGCGTTGCAGGCCAGCAACGCCGCGCTCGGCTATCCGCATTTCAAGGGCACGCCGACACCGATTCCGGACAGCGGCGTGGCCTTCGCGCCGGGCGGGCATCTGCAGCGGGTGTTCGCCGCCGATCTGGCGGCCGGCGCCGGCACGGCGCCGGGCAAGGATTTCTGGATCGACCACATGCTCGCGCGCAGCGGCACCGGTGGCGGGTTCGACGACGACAACAACTGGCTGTTCAGCCGCGGCCGCGCCGCGTACATGTACACCCACCAGCCGCAGCAGCCCGGTTTCGTCGGCGATGTCGCCTATGCGCACAAGACCGGCCACGATGCGCTGTTCCGGTTGCAGGCGGAGATCGACGGCACGCCGCTGCACCTGGTCGAGGACAGCGCGCAGCGGCGGCAGACGCCGAGCTATTTCAGCAGCGTCTACGCCGATGCCGGCGCCGGCGTGCGGCTGCGCCTGGTCAAGTTCATCAGCGAGCAGAACGTGGCCGTGGCCGAGGCCACGCTGTCCAGCAGCGACGGCGTGGCGCGCACGCTGACCCTGCGCGCGATCTCGCCGATGGCCACGCATGCCGACGGCGCCGAGCTCACCGGCGCGTTCGCCACCCACAACGCGATCACCACGGTATTTCCGCGGCTGTCCGGCGACGGCTTCGCGGTCGAGGGCGGTTCCATCGCGCGCCGCGTGGCAGTGCCGGCGAGCGGCGAAGCGGCCACGCTGAAGGTGCAGCTCGGGCTGGTCACGCGCGAATTGCCGGCGTCGCTGCAGGAGTACCGGCGCATCGCCGCGCAGTCGCCGCAGCAGGCGTACAGCGAACACGTGGTCGCCTACAACCGCTGGTGGGCCGACAACCTGCCGTACCTGGACACGCCCGAGGACAACATCGACAAGACGTTGTTCTATCGCTGGTGGCTGCTCCGGTTCAATTTCCTCGACGCCGCGGTGCCCGGCAACGACTACCAGTTCCCGGTGGCGATCGAAGGCGTGCTCGGCTACGACAATGCGATCGTGCTGACCACCGGCATGTTCATCGACGACCTCAAGTACCTGCGCGATCCCAGCTACGCGTACGGCTCGTGGCTGGGCGCCGGCGAGACCGCCGGCGGCGGCAAGTACGTGGACAATCCCGGCGCGCCGGAGAACTGGTCCAATTCCTACGCCCAATACCTCAGCGCCGCTGCCTGGCGCGCCTACCAGTTGCACGGCGGACCACCGGCGGTGGCGGCGCAGCTGGCGCGCTACGCCAGCGCCGACGTGGACGCGTTGTTGCGCGCCTACGACCGCAACGGCAACGGCCTGATCGAGTACGACTGGGCGGCGATGACCGGCAACGACGCCGACGCGGTGTCCTTCGACTGGGCCAAGCAGCACGGCCAGATCCGCATGGACCGCAGCGAGAGCGCCTATGTCTACGCCAACGCGCTGGCGGCGGCGCAGGCCGCGCAGCTCGCCGGCGATGCGGCCACCGCTGTGCGCATGCAGGCGCTGGCGGCCAAGATCCGCAGCGCCGTGCTCGCCGTGCTGTGGCAGGACCACAGCGCCACCGCCGATGGCATGGGCCTGCACGGCGACCTGCTCAAGCAGCGCCAGGCCGATGGCGCGCGGTTGCCGGTGGACTGGAAGGAAACCAACAACTACTACCCGTTCAGCGTCGGCCTGATGCCCAGGCAGGGCGATGCCGACTACGATCCGAAGTACGTGCGCGCGCTGCGCCTGTTCGCCGACGCGCGGCAGTACCCGATCTTCCCGTTCTATACCGCCAACCAGGCCGACCGGCAGGCGCGCGGCGCCGGCGGCAGCAACAATTTCTCGGTGATCAACTCCACCGTCGCCTTTCGCCTGCTCGGCAGCGCGCTGCGCGACTATCCCAGTCCGTACCTGGACGCGAGCAGCTACCGCAAGCTGCTGTACTGGAACGCCTGGGCGCACTACATCGACGGCGACAACCGCTACCCGGACCAGAACGAGTTCTGGGCGCAGGGCAGCGCCGCCGCCGGCGGCAGCATCGGCTACCGCTCGTGGATCCACCACACCCAGCTCGGCGCGACCAACTTCACCGTGATCGAGGACGCGATGGGCCTGCGTCCGCGCAGCGACGCCAGGATCGAGCTGTATCCGATCGACATCGGTTGGGATCATTTCGCCGCCGACGCGGTGCGCTACCGCGACCGCGACCTGTCCATCGTCTGGGACCGCGATGGTCGCCACTACGGCGGCGCGGTGCCCAAGGGCTATTCGCTGTATCTGGACGGGAAGCTGGCGTTCACCGTCGATCGCCTGGCGCATGTGCTCTACGACCCGGCCAGCGGCCGCGTGCAGGCGCTGCCGGATGCGGTCAATGCGGATGCCGCGCAGCTGCGTGTGGTCGGTTCGAAGGCCATCGCCCTGCAGACGCCGGCGCAGGTGCGTTTCGCCGCCGATGCGCGGATCACCACCGTGCTGGCCGACGCCGGCGTGGACACCACGCTGCCGGCGACCGCGCGCAACCTCGCGCAAGGCGCGACGGTGAGCGCCAGCTATGCCGCCGACGGTTTCCCGGCCACCGCGGCGGTGGACAGCAGCACCGCCAACGAACCGTTCTGGGGCACGGCCGGGTCGCCGTCGCGCAGCGACTGGATCGAGCTCGACCTGGGCCGGCCGCAACTGCTTGACGACGTGCGCCTGTACTTCTACCGCAGCTCCTCGCCGCCCGGCGAGCAGCACGGGTTTCCGTCCGGCACCCGCGCCGGCTACGCGCCGCCGTGGCTGTACGTGCTGCAGTATTTCGACGGGCATGCGTGGAAGACAGTGCCCGGCCAGGTGCGCGATGCGCCGATCGCGCAAGGCAATCGCAACCGCGTGCGCTTCCCCGCGTTGCGCGTGCAGCGGTTGCGCGTGCTGGTGACTCATGCCGGCACGCTGCGCACCGGGATCAAGGAAATCCAGGCCTATGCCAGCGGCGCGCGGGCGCCTGCGGCCAGGCCCAACCAGGCGCCGCAGGTCGAGGCCTGGCAACAGGATGGCGTCGGCGGCGGCGCACTGCGTGTCGTTGGCCGCGTCGGCGACGACGCGCTGCCGAACGGCAGCTTGGCGCTGCATTGGCGCGTGCTGCAGGCGCCGACCGGCGGCGCGGCGATCTTCGAGGAACCGCAGGCGGCCAGCAGCAGCGTGCGCTTCACCGCGCCCGGCGCCTACACGCTGCGCTTGCAGGCCGACGATGGCGCGTTGCAGGGCCATGCCGACGTGGCCGTGGTCGCCGCGCCGACGCCGGCCGGGCAGGGCCTGGAAGTACAGGGCGATGCCGAGGCCAGCGCGCAGGTCACCGCTGGCCATCACCGGCTGCAGGCGCTCAACGACGGGCTGCTGCCCGCGCCGGATCAAGCGCCGTCCGCGGATCGCCGCTGGGGCAGCTGGGGCCGCGCGCAACCGGCTTCGGTGTGGGTGCAGTACCAATGGCGGCAACCGCAGCGCTTGAACGCAGCGGCGCTGTATTTCTGGGACGACCAGCCCGATGGCGGGGTGGCGCCGCCGCGCGCGTGGAAGCTGCAATACCGCGATGGCGAGCAGTGGCGCGACATCGCGGTGCGCGGCGGCTATCCGGTCGCCGCGCGCGGCGAAGCGAGCCGCGTGGCGTTCGCACCGGTGACCACCAGCGCGTTGCGTGCGGTGCTGGATACCGCGGTGCAGGGCGACGGCCATGCCGCGGTCGGCATCGACGAATGGCAGGTGTTCGCCGAACGCGCCGACGCGGTCGAGCCGATCGACGTACGGGTGGCGCCGGGCGAGACGCCGGCGTTGCCGCAGCGCATCGCCGCTTATTTCGCCGATGGCAGCTGGGATTGGCTGGGCGTGCGCTGGCCGCAACTCGACGCGTCGTCGTTGGCCGGCGAAGGCCGCGTGCAGGTGCAGGGCCTGGCCGATGGCGGCATGCCGGTCAGCGCCAGCATCTGGGTGCGCGCCACCGCGCCGGGCCAGATCAACACGGTGCAGGCGCCGCCGCCGTTGCACGTACGTGCGGGGCAGGTGCCGGCGCTGCCGGCATTCGTCGGCGTGCAGTACAACGACGGCTCGCGCGAACGCGTGCCGGTGCAGTGGCCGCCGTTGGCGCCGGCTGCGTATGCGGCGCCGGGTACCAGCAGCATCGTCGGCAGCGCGCAGGGGCGTGGCGGCAGCGGGCAGTTGCCGGTGCGGCTGCAGATCGTGGTCGACGCGGCGGTGGCGCCATGAGCCTGCGTCGCGCCGCGCGTGTTGCCCGGCGCATCGGCGCCTGCCTGCTGTTGGCGCTTGCCGTTGCTGGCGCGCAGGCGGCACCTTTGCCCGCGCGAAGCGTGCACAGCGCCGGCAATCCGATTCTGGCCGACGGCCGCGACTATTCCGCCGATCCGGCGCCGCTGGTCGCCGACGGCAAGCTGTACATCATCGCCGGCCGCGACGAAGCGCCGCCCGACGTCAACGACTTCGTGATCCAGCGCTGGCAAATGCTGGCGACCGACGATGTCGGCAGCGGCAACTGGACCCACTATCCCTCGCTGCTGCGTCCGGAACAGGTCTTCGCCTGGGCCGCCGCGGGCCGCGCCTATGCCGCACAGATCGTGCAGGGACCGGACCGGCGCTACTACCTGTACGCACCGGTGGAGGAAAGGCACTCGCCCAATGCCGATCCGTTCGCGATCGGCGTGGCGGTCGCCGACAGCCCGCTGGGGCCGTGGCGCGATGCGCATCCGCAAGGGCCGATCCTGTCGCAGTCGCTGCCGGTCAGGAACACGATCCAGAACATCGATCCGACCGTGCTGGTCGACGACGACGGCCGCGTGTACCTGTACTGGGGCACCTTCGGCAAGCTGTTCGGGATCGAACTGGAGCGCGACATGGTCACGCCCAAGGGCGCGGCGGTGGCGGTGACCACGCTGGACGGCTATTTCGAGGCGCCGTGGCTGTTCAAACGCAACGGCACCTACTACATGGCCTACGCCGGCAACCGCGCCGGGCCGGACTCGGACTGCACGCCGACGCTGTATCACGCCTGCATCGCCTACGGCAGCGCGCCGTCGCCGCTGGGGCCGTGGACCTACCGCGGGGTGATCCTGCCGCCGGTGTCCTCCACCACCTCGCATTCGGGCATCGTGCAATTCAAGGGCCAGTGGTATCTGGTCTATCACACCGCCGATGCCAAGGGCGGCGGCCACTTCCGCCGCAGCGTGGCGATCGACCGGCTGGACTGGGACGACACCCAGCGGCCGGCACGCATTCGCCCGGTGCTGGCCACGCGCGCGCCGCAGCCGCCGCAGCCGGTCCAGCGCAACGTCGCCCGCTACGCAGCCGCCAGCGCTTCCAACGGCCCGGACATCCCGCATCAATACTGGATCGCCGCGCTCAACGACGGCGTGGTCAAGCGCAATCCGCTGCCGCCGCAGATGTGGGGCAGCTGGACCGCGCACAATCCGCCGCAGCAGTGGATCCAGTACAGCTGGGCGCAGCCGGTGACGCTGCAGCGCAGCCGCATCGTGTTCTGGGCCGACCATCCGCGCGGCGCCAACGAAGGCGTGGCGCCGCCGGCGCGCTGGCATCTGGAATACCGCAAGGACGGGCAGTGGCGGCCGCTGGCGGAGGCGACGAGCGGCGCGGTTGCCGGCCGCGTGCAGACGTTGCGTTTCGCGCCGGTGACCACGCGCTGCGTGCGCGCGGTGTTCGATGCCTCCGGCGGCGACGGCCGCTATGCCGCGCTGGCGGTGCAGGAATGGGAAATGTGGGCTACGCGCGCGCAGCGCCTGGCCCAGGCCGGCGTTGCGGATGCGCAGCGCTGCGACACGCTTTGATGCACCAGGTGGTCGACGGATGAAGACGGATCGAAACGGGCGGCGCGTCGCCGCACCGGGCGCATTGCTGTTCGTATTGGCTGTACTGGCGCCATGCGCGCTGGCCGCGCCGAGCGCGGACGACTATCAGCGCGCGCAGGCGTTGAGCCAACGCTACGAGGCGCTGGTCGACCGCCAGCCGTCGCAGCCGGTGTGGCTGGACGCCGGGCATTTCCTGTATCGGCGTTCGTTGGCGCGCAGCGGCGCCGCACCGGCGATCGAGTACCGCCGGGTCGCGGTCGCTGACGGCCGCAACGAACCTGCCTTCGATCACGCGCGGCTGGCGGCGGCGATGTCCGCGGCCAGCGGCAAGCCGGTCGATGCGGCGGCGTTGCAGCTGTACGAGGTGAAGCTGGACGCGCACCGATTGGTCTTCGAGAGCTATCGCGTGCGCTGGCAGTGCGATCTGCCGCAGTACCGCTGCACGCGCACCGAGATGGGCGCGTTGCCGCCCGATTCCTACGACATGAGCATCCCGCTCAAGCAGGGCCCGGCGTATGCGCAGGCGTCGCCGGACGGCAAGTGGCGGGCCTGGGTCGAGGCCGGCAACGTGGTGGTCGTGCCGGCCGCTGGCGGCAGCCCGGTCGCGCTCAGCCATGACGGCAGCATCGCCGAGTACTACGCCGCGGATAGTTTCGCCTGGTCGCCGGATTCGAGCCGGCTGGTCGCCTACCGGGTCAAACCGGCGCCGTTGCGCACGGTGCATTACATCGAGTCGGCGCCGCCGGACCAGTTGCAGCCCAAGCTGCACGAGCAGATCTACGCCAAGCCCGGCGATCCGCTGCCGGTGCTGCAGCCGGTGCTGTTCGATCTGGCCTCGCGGCAGGCGAAGGCGGTGCCGGCAACGCTGTTCCCGAATGCGTTCGCGCTGAGCTGGCCGCAGTGGCGCAGCGACGGCAGCGGCTTCACCTTCGAGTACAACGAACGCGGCCACCAGCGCTACCGGGTGATCGAGGCGGATGGACGCAGCGCGCAGGCACGCACGCTGATCGAGGAAACCTCGCCGACCTTCATCGAGTATTCCGATCTCAGCGGTACCCACGAGGGCGGCGGCAAACGCTATCGCCACGATTTCGCCGATGGCGCGCGCACCCTGTGGGCCTCCGAGCGCGACGGTTGGGAGCAGCTGTACCTGTACGACACGCGCAGCGGCGGCGCTCCGCGCCAGGTCACGCGCGGCGAGTGGGTGGTGCGCAAGGTCGAGCGCGTCGACGAGGCCGCGCAGCAGATCTACTTCATCGCCTCGGGCATGACGCCCGGCGAGGATCCCTACTACCGTCACGCCTATCGCATCGGCGTGGATGGCAGCGGGCTGACCGCGCTGACCCCGGCGCAGGCCGACCACGAGGTCGTGCTGTCGCCCGACGGACGCTGGCTGCTCGACCTGTATTCGCGGGTGGACCTGGGCCCGGTGCTGGAACTGCGCCGCAGCGACGACGGCGCGCTGGTGCGGCAGGTCGAGCGCACCGACCTGAGCCGGCTGCGCGCGGCCGGCTGGCTGCCGCCGTTGCCGTTCCACGCACCCGGCCGCGACGGCAAGACCGAGATCTGGGGCGTGATCCATCGGCCGCAGGCGCAAGCCGACGGGCAGCGCTACCGCGTGGTCGAGAACATCTATGCCGGGCCGCACGGCTCGTTCGTGCCCAAGACCTTCAGCGCGCGCGTGCCGGCGCTGACCGCGCTCGGCTTCGCCGTGGCGCAGATCGACGGCATGGGCACCAACAACCGTTCGCGCGCATTCCACGACGTGGCCTGGCGCAACCTCAAGGACGCCGGGTTCCCCGATCGCATCGCCTGGCACCGCGCCGTGGCGGCGCAGTACCCGTGGTACGCGATCGAGCAGGGCGTGGGCATCTACGGCACCTCCGCCGGCGGCCAGAGCGCGCTCGGCGCGCTGCTGTTCCATCCGGAGTTCTACGTCGCCGCGGTGTCCAATTCCGGCTGCCACGACAACCGCATGGACAAGATCTGGTGGAACGAGCAATGGATGGGCTGGCCGGTCGGGCCGTGGTATTCGGCCTCGTCCAATGTCGACAACGCCGCGCGCCTGCAGGGGCATCTGCTGCTGGTGACCGGCGACATGGACCACAACGTCGATCCGGCCAGCACCTTCCAGGTCGCCGATCGGCTGATCAAGGCCGGCAAGGATTTCGATCTGCTGGTGGTGCCGGGCGGCGACCACGGCGCCGGCGGCGACTACGGCCGGCGCCGCTTGGCGGACTTCTTCGTGCGCTGGCTGCAGCAGGCGTCGACGCCGGACTGGAATCGGCAGGCGGCGGCATCGGCGCCGGTCGCGCACTGAGGGTTGCGCGCGTGCCCGCGCGAGCTGGCGCGCGGCATGTGGCGGCGTCTGCGACACATCGCAACATATCGACAAATTTCCACGTCAAAGGCGACGTTTTTCCACAAGACGCTGACCCTGCCGGCGTGAAACTCTGCAGTTGCGGTGCGTAGCGACGCGCAACGGGTTCTTTCTGGGGCGCGAAGACGCGCAACGGTGTTCCGATGCGCGACACGCGCACCGCATTCTGCGCCGTGCGGGGATGCACGGCCTCCATCGATCGATGCGGGTTCTCGCTGCCATGCGCAGCGAGAGCACGGCGTCGTGCGGCCTGGATTTGCGTGAAGGCCGCTCAACCGAGAGACAGTCCATGCGCGACGTTCGTTTGCCTTCCCCATTTCCGGCCTCCGCCTGTCGCGATCGACGCGGACACGGGCGCACGCTGCTGTGCGCCGCGATCGGCATGGCGCTGCTCGCCGCGCTGCCGGCGGCGGCGCAGGAGGCGACCACCGTGCGCGACAGCGCCACCGCGGCCGCCGACGGCAGCGACAGCGCCGCCGACGCCAAGACCCTGGACAGCGTGGTCGTCACCGGTTCGCGCATCCGTCGCAACGACGCGCTGGACGGCCCCACGCCGCTGACCGTGATCGGCGCCGAGCAGATCCGCGCGGCCGGCTATACCGAGATCGCCGATGTGGTCAATCAGCTGCCGAGCCTGGCCCTGACCCAGACCAGCCAGACCAGCAACCTGGCCGGCAATCCCGGCATCAACGCACTGGACCTGCGCGGCATGGGGACCCAGCGCACCCTGGTGCTGGTCGACGGCCGCCGCCAGGTGCCGGCGATCCCGGGCACCTCGGCGGTGGACGTGAGCAATATTCCTTCCAGCCTGGTCGAACGGGTGGAAGTCATCACCGGCGGCGCCTCGGCGCTGTACGGCGCCGACGCGGTCACCGGCGTGGCCAATTTCATCCTGAAGAAGGATTTCCAGGGCCTGGACGCCAGCGCGCGCTATGGCATCTCCAGCCGCGGCGATATGCGCAGCAACAGCGTCGATGCGCTGTTCGGGCACAACTTCGCCGACAACCGCGGCAACGTGACCGTCTACGGTTTCTACGAGCGCGAGCCCGATTCGGTGTCCGGCCAGGACCGTCCGTGGACCGCCACCGGCTACCCGATGTACACGCGCAACAACCGCAACCAGCGCTACTGGATCTCCGACAACAACCGCAACATCAACAACGCCGAGGACGCGCAGCTGATCCTCGGCGGCCGCCACTATGCGATGACCGCCGATGGCCAGCTGCGTGCGCCGGTGCTAGGCCCGGGCGGTTACGTCAACAGCGTGCCGGTGAGCCTGGCCGATCCGTCCACCGCACTGGGCAGCCTGCTCACCGACGGCGGCGAGTACGGCGGCCGCTACGACTCGTGGTACCTGGCGGTACCGTCGGATCGCTTCGCCAGCCGCGCCACGCTCAACTTCGATTTCAGCGACAGCCTGCGCTTCTTCGCCAACGTCGGCTATTCGCGTACCACCTCGCAATCGGCGTGGCGCGCGTTGAGCGCGTTCGGCAGCGAGGCGGTGCCGGCCGACAGCCCGTTCATCACCGACGAGATGCGCGCGGCCAACGGCGGCACGATCACCGACGGGGTCTACTTCGCGCGGCATTTCGACGACGAACTGGGGCAGGGCGGCAGCCAGTACCGGCGCCAGCTGCTGCAGGGCGTGGTCGGCCTGGAAGGCGACTTCAGCCTGGGCGGCCGCGCCTGGAACTACAGCGCGTACTACTCCTACGGCCGCACCGAGCAGCGCAACCGCGACATCGATACGGTGGCCTACACGCGTTATTACCTGGCGGTGGATTCCACCACCGCCGCCGACGGCAGCGCGATCTGCCGCAGCACGCTCACCGACCCGGGCAACGGCTGCGTGCCGTTGAACCCGTTCAAGCGCCTGACCGCGCAGGAGATCGGCTACCTGCGCTACACCTCGGACTGGGCCACCACCACCATGACCCAACAGGTGCTGTCGGCCTATGCCTCCGGCGGCATGTTCGACCTGCCTGGCGGCGAAGCGCAGATCGCGTTCGGCGGCGAGTACCGCAAGGAGCGCAACGACATCGGCGCGATCGCCCAGTACGATCCGGCCAATCCGGCCTACGACGCCAGCCTGGGCACCACCCAGCTGCCGCTGGTCGGGCAGTACGACGTCAAGGAACTCTACAGCGAACTGCATCTGCCGCTACTGGCCGACAGGCTGTTCGCGCAGCGCCTGGGCGTGGACGCGGCGGTGCGCGTGTCCGACTACAACACCGCCGGCCGCACGGTCACCAACAAGTTCGGCATCGACTGGGCGCCGATCCAGGACATCACCCTGCGCGGCACCTACGGCAAGGCGGTGCGCGCGCCCAACATCGGCGAGCTGTACACCGCCAGCAGCATCGGCGGCATGTGGATCACCGACCCGTGCAACACCTACAACCAGCGCTACCGCACCGACCGCAGCCAGTACACCGCGGCCAACTGCGCGCAGCTCAATCCGTCGGACAAGAGCACCTACTGGCTGTACCGCGACATCATCACCAAGGGCAACCTGGACCTGGCCAACGAGACCGCCAAGACCCGCACCGTCGGCATCGTGCTGCGTCCGCGTTTCCTGAAGGATTTCTCGCTGTCGGTGGACTACTACAACATCGACCTGCGCGGCGCGATCGATTCGTTCCCGGCGCAGACCATCATCAACAAGTGTGTGGACGCGCCGACCCTGGACAACCAGTTCTGTTCCTTCGTCAGCCGCGACGCCGACGGCAACCTGCTCAACGTGGTGACCCAGAAGCTCAACCTGTCGCGCTACCTGACCCGCGGCGTCGACTTCTTCGCGCAATACCGCTACGACCTGGCGGAGCGTTGGGGCCAGAATGCCGGCGCGCTGTCGTTCGACCTGAACTACACGCACCTGATCCGCCAGGACTACACGCTGGATCCGGACCAGCCCGAGGACGTCACCCGCTTCGCCGGCGTGTTCGGCTCGCCGTCCTGGAAGGGCGTGCTGCGCGGCACCTGGTCCAATGCGCATGCCGGCGCGACCTGGTCGCTGCGCCACTTCTCCAAGATGCGCAACAGCACCGAGATCACCGATACCGACTACCAGAAGGTGTGGACCGGCAACGTGTTCTACAGCGACGTGTCCGGCTACTACCGGCTCAAGTCGGGGCTGGAAGTGTTCGGCGGGGTCAGCAATCTGTTCGATCGCGCGCCGCCGCGGGTGCCGGGGGCGGAGGCGGGCGGCGCCAACTTCGAGCTGGGCTACCACGCCGGCGTGTACGACGTGATCGGGCGTATGTACTACGGCGGGATCCGCCTGGCGCTGTGAGCGGCGGGCGCGATTCGGCACAAATCCGCATGTTCGCGCAGCCGTGGCGACAAGACGCGATGACGTATCGATGACACAGTGGCGACAGGCCGCCCGTTCGTGGCCGCGGTCGGGTCCGCGCCTGCCGCCGCCAAGCGCAAAGGAGCAAGCAATGCCGTCTCGCCTTTCCCCTGGGTTCCCCGTGGTCATCCATTCGCGCGGTGCCCGATGAGCGCGCGCTCCGGACATGTCCATACGGCGCACTGCGCGCACACCGCGTCCGCGGACGCGGCGGCGGCGCTGGATCCATCGCGGCGCCGTTTCCTGCAATGGAGCGCATTGGCCGTGGCCGCGGGATTGCTGCGTTTCCCGCTGGATGCCGCCGCGTCCAGCGCCGGTGCCGTGCAGGCGCTGCCGCTCAAGCAGGTCACGCTCAAGCCGTCGCTGTTCCTGGATTCGCTGCAGACCAACCGCCGCTATCTGCTGGAACTGGAACCGGACCGCCTGCTGCACAACTTCCTGCAGTACGCCGGCCTGCCGCCCAAGGGCGAGGTCTACGGCGGCTGGGAGGGCGACACCATCGCCGGGCACACGCTCGGCCACTACCTCAGCGCGCTGGCCAAGATGCATGCGCAGACCCGCGATGCGGTGCTGCGCCAGCGCATCGACTACATCGTCGCCGAGTTGGCGCGTGCGCAGGCCAAGGACGCGGACGGCTACGTCGGCGGGCTTACCCGCAAGAACGACAAGGGCGCCATCGACAACGGCAAGGTGGTGTTCGAAGAGGTGCGCCGCGGCGTCATCAAGGGCAGCAAGTTCAATCTCAACGGCAGCTGGTCGCCGCTGTACACGGTGCACAAACTGTTCGCCGGCCTGCTCGATGCGCACGAACTGGCCGGCAGCGCGCAGGCGCTGCAGGTGCTGCTGCCGCTGGCCGGCTATCTGGGCGGGGTGTTCGACGCGCTCGACCACGCGCAGATGCAGACCCTGCTGGACACCGAGTTCGGCGGCCTCAACGAGTCCTACATCGAACTGGGCGCGCGCACCGGCGATCAGCGCTGGGTCGCGCTGGGCAAGCGTCTGCGGCACGAGAAGGTGATCGATCCGGCCGCGGCCGGCCGCGACGAGCTGCCGCACATCCATGCCAATACCCAGGTGCCCAAGTTCATCGGCGAGGCACGCCAGTTCGAGGTCGCCGGCGATGCCGACGCGGCAGCGGCGGCGCGTTTCTTCTGGGAAACGGTGACCGGCCACTACAGCTACGCGATCGGCGGCAATGCCGACCGCGAGTATTTCCAGGAACCGGACACCATCGCCGCGTTCCTGACCGAGCAGACCTGCGAGCACTGCAACAGCTACAACATGCTCAAGCTGACCCGGCACCTGTACCAGTGGACGCCGCAGGCGCGCTATTTCGACTACTACGAGCGCACCCTGCACAACCACACCATGGCCGCGCAGCATCCGGCCACCGGCATGTTCACCTACATGACGCCGATGATCAGCGGCGGCGAGCGCGGCTTCTCCGACAAGTTCGATTCGTTCTGGTGCTGCGTCGGCAGCGGCATGGAGGCGCACGCGCAGTTCGGCGACTCGATCTATTGGCAGGACGCGGCCTCGCTCTACGTCAACCTGTACATCCCCTCGACCCTGGATTGGCCCGAGCGCGATCTGGCGCTGGAGCTGGACAGCGGCGTGCCGGACAACGGCAAGGTGCGGTTGCAACTGCGCCGCGCCGGCGCACGCACGCCGCGCCGCCTGCTGCTGCGGCTGCCGGCCTGGTGCCAGGGCGGCTACACGCTGCGCGTCAACGGCAAGGCTCAGCGCGGCACGTCCGCCGACGGCTACCTGGCGCTGGAGCGGCAATGGCGCAGCGGCGATGTGATCGAACTGGAGCTGGCGATGCCGCTGCGCCTGGAGCATGCCGCCGGCGATGCCGACACGGTGGTGGTGATGCGCGGTCCGCTGGCGCTGGCCGCCGATCTGGGCCCGGTCGCCGATCCCTACGATGCGCCGGACCCGGCGCTGGTGGCCGCGGCCGATCCCTTGGCAGGATTCGCCGAATTGCCGCAGCCCGGGCATTTCCTGGCCGCCGCCACGCAGCCGCCGGGGCTGACCTTCGTGCCGTTCTACGCGCAGTACGAACGCCGCAGCGCGCTGTACTTCAAGCGCATGGCGCCGGCGCAATGGGCGCAGGAAGCGGCGCGGCGCGCGCGCCCGCAGGCCGCGCGCGCCGCGCTGCAGGCCACCGCGGTGGACATGATCCAGTTCGGCGACGAGGCTTCCGAACAGGCGCACAAGCTGCGCAGCGATACGTCCTTCGGCGGCGCCTACCGCCGCCAGCAATGCCGCGACGTGCGCGGCAAGGGCTTCGTCGAGTTCCAGATGAAAGGCAGCGCGCAGCCGCTGGCGTTGCGCCTGCGTTTCTGGGGCAGCGACAAGGGCCGCTTCAACATCCTGATCGACGGCAAGCTGGCGGTGGAAGTGCAGGTGGACCGCAGCCAGGTCATCGACTTCGTCGATCGCGATTACGCGTTGCCGTCGGCGCTGACCGGCGCCAGGCAGCTGACCTTCCGCATCGAGCCGCAACACGGCGATACCGCCGGGCCGCTGTTCGGCGGTTGGTTGATCCCGGCCGCGCGCGCATGACGGCTGCGGCAACGCACGCAGGCGGCGCTGGCGTCGCGCCCTGAAAGGAACCATCGATGGCGTCACGCTCGCGCTTCGCTTTTCCCGCCCGCCGCTGGCTGTGGCGCGGCCTGCTCGCACTCGCCGTGGCTGGCTGCGGCAGCTGCGCGCACGCGCCGCCGCCGGCCGCGGCGATGGCGCCGGCCAGCCCGCTGCACGGCATCTGGGTGATCGCGCAGGGGCCGTCGTTTCCCGGTCCGCGTTACCTGCGCATCGTCCAGCGCGACGGCCACGCGCAGGGCAGCATCACCACCGATTGGTATGGCGACGTGCCGATGCAGCAACTGCGCATCGACGGCGACGTGGCCCATTTCCAGATCGACAACGGCAATCCGCGGCTGCCGGCGCAGCCGTGGACCGCGACCCTGGAGCACGGCCAGCTGCACGTGGCCGGCCGCATCTGGGACGAGCAGGTGGACGTACGCGCGAGCCGCGGCAGCGAGGCCGATGCGGCACGGCTGGCGTTCCCGGTCGCGCCGCTGCCGGCCTATGCCGCACTGCCGGTCGACGGCCTGGCGAAGACCCCGCCGCTGGGTTGGAGCAGCTGGAACCGCTTCGCCGAACACATCGACGACGCCACCGTGCGCCGCATCGCCGATGCGATGGTCGCCTCCGGATTGCGCGATGCCGGTTACGTCTACGTCAACATCGACGATGGCTGGCAGGGCCAGCGCGACCGCGACGGCGTACTGCAGCCGAACGCGCGTTTTCCCGACATGCGCGCGCTGGCCGACTACGTGCACGGCAAGGGGCTGAAGCTGGGCCTGTACAGCTCGCCCGGTCCCAAGACCTGCGCCGGCTACATCGGCAGCTACGGCCACGTCGAACAGGACGCGCGCACCTGGGCCGGCTGGGGCGTCGACTACGTCAAGTACGACCTGTGCTCGGGCGAGGGCATCTTCCGCGAACCGCAACAGGTGCGCCGCGCCTACCTGCAGATGGGCCAGGCGCTGCGCGCGAGCGGACGGCCGATCGTCTACAGCCTGTGCCAGTACGGCCGCGACCATGTCGGCCAGTGGGGGCGCGAGGTCGGCGGCCATCTGTGGCGCACCACCGGCGACATCGAGGACACCTACGCGAAGATGGCCTCGATCGGTTTCGACCGCAACGGCGATCCCGCCGACGCCGGGCCTGGCGGCTGGAACGATCCGGACATGCTCGAGATCGGCAACGGCGGCATGAGCGCGGACGAGTACCGCACGCACCTGGCGCTGTGGGCGCTGTCGGCGGCGCCGTTGCTGCTCGGCAACGACCTGCGGCAGATGACGCCGGCGACGCTGGCGCTGCTGCGCAACCGCGACGTGCTGGCGATCGACCAGGATGCGCTGGGCGTGCAGGGCAGGGCGGTGCGCAAGGACGGCGCGATCGAGATCTGGCGCAAGCCGCTGGCCGATGGCGGCGTCGCGCTCGGCGTGTTCAATCGCGATGCGCAATCGCATCGTGTGGCGCTGACGGCGGAGGATGCCGGCACCGCGCTGCGCGGACGCCGTTGGCGCGATCTGTGGCGCGGCGGCAGCCATCCCGCCGGCCAGCTGCGCGACGTGCAGGTCGCGGCGCATGGCGTGGTGTTGTTGCGGCTGTCGCCGCCGATCGCGCACCCGCATTGAGTTCGACGGGAAGGCAACGACGCGCCAGTACCGGCGCGGTCCGTCCTGCCTGCGCGCCTGCCTGCGTGTTGCGCGCGTGGCGCGGTTTTGCAATGGATGACATCCATCGCCACGGAACGACACGCGTTGTGCCGAGTTCCACGTAGCGCGACGCCGGCATGCACCGGCTCCCTGGCTGAACCGAAAGCAACAGGCATGCATGCCCGTGGGCTGCCCGATCGCGCCGCCGTGTCGCGACCATGCGTTATTCCGCATGCAGAACCGCTAATTGCGACAAGACGCGGGCCGTGGTTACGGGCACATTGTGATTGCATCGTTAAAACGTGATGACTTTTTGCTTTCCGGCCAGCGGCCGGTGCGCGGGACAGGATCCGCCACCGCCCTTCGCCACCCACCGCAGGACCGGGGATCTGCGCACGTGCAGCGTGCGAAGGACAGCAAGCATCCCCGCGATTGCGTCCGGCCTTGTCAAGCCGCGGCGCAGGATGCGTATCACCGGCGCCGCTGTTGCAGCGGCGTCCTCATCGCATGTTCCGCCGTTGGCGCAAGCCGGCGCGGACCCGTTCGGCCCACCGTTTTTGCTTACGCCACGTGTCGCCATCGCTCAGGAGATCTCCATGTCGTTTCCGCACGCACCCCATCCTTCCCATCGCCGCGCACCGGTGCCGCAGCCGCTGGCACTGGCCGTGGTCGCCGCCTTGTCGCTGGGCACCTCCTGGTCGGCGCTGGCCCAGGAGGCGAGCGCGGACGACGGCAAGACCCAGACCCTGGACAGCATCGTGGTCACCGGCTCGCGCCTGCGCCGGGTCGATACCGAGACCGCCAATCCGGTGGTGACGATCAACCGCGCGCAGATCGAGGCGACCGGCAAGGCCACGCTCGGCGATCTGGTGCAGGAACTGCCGTCGATCGCCGGCAACGCGACCAACCCCAATACCAACAACGGCGGCGGCACCGGCGCCTCGACCATCTCGCTGCGCGGCCTGGGCGAGAAGCGCACGCTGATCCTGGTCAACGGCACGCGCCTGGCCAGCAACGACGTCAACGCGATCCCGGCGACGATGATCGAGCGCGTGGAGGTGCTCAGCGACGGCGCCTCGGCGGTGTACGGCTCGGACGCGATCGGCGGCGTGGTCAACTTCATCCTGCGCAAGGGCTTCGACGGCATCGAGGGCACCACCGACTTCGGCACCAGCTCGCGCAGCGACGGCAACCGCCGCAACTTCTCGCTGACCGCCGGCAAGACCAGCGAGCGCGGCAGCATCGTCGCCGGGCTGTCCTACCACAACATCGATCCGGTCTCGGCCGGCGAGCGCAGCTATTCCAAGGATGCGCTGTCGCTGATCGACGGGGTGCCGGTGAAGCAGGGCTCCTCGGCCACGCCGACCGGCAGCATCAGCTTCGACGAAGGTTCCGCCCAGTCCAAGGCGCTGGCGGCGAGCAACGGCTGTTCGCGGGTCACCTTCAACGGCGGCAGCAGCAGCCCGACCAATGCCAGCCAGTACCACTGCTACGTCGCCTCCACCGACTCCTACAACTACCAACCGTACAACCTGCTGCAGACCCCGCAGGAACGCACCAACGCCTTCGTGCTCGGCAGCTTCCGCTTCAACGATCACCTGGAAGGCTACGTCAACACCTACTTCAGCAAGACCACCTCGTCCTCGATCATCGCGCCGATCCCGATCTTCGCCAACGGCGACAACTTCCTGGTCTCGGCCGACAGCTACTACAACCCGTTCGGGGTCAATTTCGGCACCGACCGCAGCACCGGTACGTCGTACAACAGCTTCAACACCCGCGCCACGGTGCTGGGCAACCGCCGCTACGAGTACAACACCTACAATTTCCAGATCAATCCCGGCCTGCGCGGCAGCTTCGGCGACAGTTCCTGGCAGTGGGACGCCAGCGTCAACTACGGCAAGGTCAAGCAGAAGTCGATCAACTACGGCTTCCTCGACTACGCCGGCTTCAACGCCGCGGTGGGTCCCTCGTTCCTGGACAGCGACGGCACGGTCAAGTGCGGCAGCGCCGGCGCGGTGATCGCCGGCTGTACCCCGATCGACGTGTTCAACCTCAACAGCGAGAGCAACAAGGCCGCGCTGGAAGCGCTGGTGGTCAACCCGATCGTCACCAGCGTCTACACGGTCAAGCAGTTCGAGGCCAACGCCAACGGCAACCTGTTCGACCTGCCGGCCGGCACGGTGAGCCTGGCGGCGGGCGTCTCCTACCGCAAGGAAAGCACCTCCACTTCGGCCGATGCGCTGTGGACCGGCGACGAGAACGGCATGTGCGGGGTGATCGAATTCTGCGCCACCGTGCTAGGCGGCAGCTTCAGCGTCAAGGAGGCCTATGCCGAGGCGCTGTTCCCGCTGCTGGCCGACCTGCCGCTGGTGCATTCGCTGAACCTGACCGTGGGCAGCCGCTTCTCCGACTACGACACCGTCGGCAGCAAGACCAACAGCAAGGTCTCGCTGGAATACCGTCCGATCGAGAACCTGCTGCTGCGCGGCACCGTGTCGCAGGTGTTCCGCGCGCCGAACATCAACGAGCTGTACGCCGGCGTGGCCGGCGATTCGCCGTCGGTCAACGATCCGTGCAACGGCTACACCGGTGGCCATGCCGCGGCCTGCGCCAACGTGCCCACCGACGGCAGCTACCAGCAGGCCGACAACCAGGTCGGCGCCAAGGCGTCCGGCGCGGTGGTGGCCGGCTACCAGCTCAAGCCGGAGACCGGCAAGTCCTACGACTTCGGCGTGGTCTACGATCCGGGCTGGCTGGACGGCCTGTCGATGAGCGCGGACCTGTGGAAGATCAACCTGCAGGACACCATCACCCAGGTGTCGGCGCAGACCGTGCTCAACCAGTGCTACGCCAATGCGTCCAGCGCGTTCTGCGCGCTGATCCACCGCAACGACAACGGCACCATCAACTACATCGCCGAGCCGACCGTGAACCTCGGCAAGCTGTGGGCCAGCGGCGCCGATTTCAGCCTCAACTACCGCCTGCCGGACACCGCGTGGGGCAGCTTCAACGCCAGCCTCAACGGCACCTACGTGATCCGCTACGACATCAACCCGGATACCACCGACGCCAGCACCGTCACCATCCACAACGCCGGCAAGTACACCTACGCCTACGGCAATTTCCCGCGCTGGCGCGGGCTGGGCACGCTGAGCTGGAACCTGGGCGACTGGAGCGCATCGTGGCGCATCCGCTACATCGGCAGCACCGAGATCGGCAGTGCCGATACGCGGCAGGGGCTGTCGGCCGACGCCGACCAGGCCGCCGTGGTGCGCGGCATCGGTTCGTACGTGTATCACAACGTGCAGGTCGGCTATAACGTCAAGCCCTGGCACACCCGCCTCGAGCTGGGCGTGGACAACCTGGCCGACAAGCAGCCGCCGCTGTACTACGCCAACAACGTCACCAACGCCAACACGGACGTGGCCACCTACGATCTGCTCGGCCGCTACTACTGGGCGCGGGCGACGGTGAAGTTCTAAGCCTGCGTTCGGTCAGTCCGAACCAGGGCGTTGCAGATGCCGTTTCCGATTGGCGTCTGCTGACGCTTCGATGTAGTGATGCGCGATGTCGGCGGCAGCCTGTTCATGGCTGCCGCCGGTGCCGAGCAGATCCGCCGTGGGGAGCTTTGGCAAGAGTTTCAGGGTGTAGCGTCAGCGTTCATGGCGCTGGCCTGCTGCGCGAACGTGACGGCGCCTACTACTGGTTTGATGAGTGCAAGACTGCCGGTAGATCGGCGACCGCTGCAGTCCCGGCAATCCCATCGATCGGCGTGATGCCTGGTCGCCGTTGACGCTGGACGGCCAGGGCTTTGGATCGATTGGCGCGGTGCCTGGTCGCCTGCGCAGCTGTGAGGTGAGGTGGGGCGGGGTGGGGTGGGGCGAGATGCTCGTACCGCCGCCGAGCTGCATCGGCTTACTCCAGCAACTTCAGCAGGTCCCGATGCAGGTCGCGTGGAATCCGCACGCCCTCGCGAAGGCTGCGTGCGCGCGCCTGATAGCGGCGTTGCGAGGGCAGTCGCGCACCGGTGTCCTGGTAGGCGGCGAAGAAGGTTTCGGCGCGTGCCATGTGCGTGGCCCACTCCGCGCCGAGGAAGCGCACCGGGTCCAGCGCCAGGATCAATTCGCCATGGTAGGGCGAGGCGCCGGCGCCGGCGTCGTGCGCCAGCGATTCGGCGCTGGTGAGATCGCCGATCAGCGGCCCGGCGATCAGTTCGATCATCGCCGACAGTGCGGATCCCTTGTGTCCGCCGAAGGTCAGCATCGCGCCACCGCCGCCGGCGACCACGGTCGGATCGGTGCTCGGCTTGCCTTCGGCGTCCACGCCCCAGCCTTCGGGAATCGGCAGGCCGGCGCGGCGGTGCAATTCGATCTCGCCGCGTGCCACCGCGCTGGTGGCGAAATCGAACACGAAGGGAAGCGCGTCCACGCGCGGCCAGCCGAACGCGAGCGGGTTGGTTCCCAGCAAGGGCGTATGGCCGCCGGCCGGCGTGACCCAGGCATGGCTGGGATTGCAGATCAGCGCGACCAGCCCGGCCTCGGTGATGCGTTCGACTTCCGGCCACAGCGCGGAGAAATGCACGCAATGGTTGATCGCCAGCGCCGCCAGCCCATTGCTGCGCGCCTTTTCGATCAGCGCCGGCAGGCCGCGCTCGAACGCCAGCAGCGAGAAGCCACCGCATGCATCGACGCGGACGATGCCGGGCGCCTGATCGTGCACGACCGGCTCGGCATCGCCCACGACTTTGCCGTTGCGCAGCGTCGCCACGCATCCCAGGGTCCGGTACAGCCCATGCGACGCGCATCCGTCGCGTTCGCCCGCGACGATCGTGGCGGTGAGGGTGCGCACATGCGCGGGGCCGAAGCCGGCATGGCGCAGGATACGTTCGACCAGCGCGGTGGCTTGGTCCAGGGACAGTGCGACGGTATCGCTGGCATTCATCGAAAAAATCACGGGCGGGAGTGACTCGGATTCTCGCCCGCGCCGCGCTTTGTGAAAACCCTAAGCTGCCAGCTGGTATCGAGCGGCTTGACCTACCGCCGGTCAGGCGTTGCGCCACACAGCGCCCACACCCTTGGATGACGTTGTAATGAATCGGCTGTGCGCGAATTGCGTAGCGGCCAAATTGGTGGTGTCGAATTTTCAGGAGACGGCACCGCTCGTCGGATGCTGAAAAATTTTGTTGACAGCTATCCCTGAATTAGTCCGATAATTCGACGAAGCCGGGATCCGGCCCGCAGGGGATTTTCCGTTCAACTCATAGCCTCGTGCCTTGGCGCGATGGGTTTTTATTGCGTTTCTTTGCGATTTTCGTTGTCGCGATACTCGCCGTTGGGAGCCTCGCGATCGTTCAGGGAATTCGGCCCGCAACGGGCTGAAAAGGAAGAGGCTGGCGGATGTTCAAAGTACGGCTGGTGATCGGCATGGTGTTGCTGTGCCTCGGTGCGCGTGCGCACGCGGCGGACGACGTGGCGCCTTACGAGGAATACGACAAGAAAATCAAGGCTGCGCAAGTCGTCGGCCCGCTGAAGGGCGACATCTTCGGCGAGAACATCAGCCTGTATGACATGAGCGTCGGCTTCCATGCCACCGATGTGGATGTGCCGGGCAACAACGCACTGCCGGTCGCGGTGGGGCGCGAATTCAAAGTCATGAACCGGCGCACAGAATACGTGGCGAAAGGCTTCGGCGACTGGGAAATCGACACGCCGCGCGTGTACGGCGATTTCCTGGCGGACAAGGGTTGGGTCACGACCAGCGCCTCGCCTAATGCGCGGTGCTCCGTTCCAGCCCGACCAAATGCAGCAATGACCGTCGGCAGCAACACCTATCCCGGCACAGCCGACGACATCTGGCACGGCTACTACCTGCATGTCCCTGGTGCCGGCGAGCAGGAGATGCTGGTCGATAACCAAGCCAAGACCCCGCGCCCAACCGACGGTGTCACCCGTCCCTGGATCACAAAGGAAGGTTGGCGCCTGGGTTGTCTCGCCAGCGTCAGCAACTATGCCGGCGAAGGCTTCCTGGCCATTTCGCCGAGCGGCGTCAAGTATTATTTCGACTATGCGGTTGTTACCGCCATCAAAAGCTACAAGCTCCCGATGGCCAGTCTCCCTGGGGGCTTTACTTACGCACCGCGTACGCGCGTCGCGCTGGTGGCGAGCCGTGTCGAGGACCGCTTCGGTAACTGGGTTACTTATAGCTATACCGACGGCAAACTGACCTCAGTCCAATCCAGCGACGGCCGTGCGATCACGCTGAGTTACAACGGCGACCTGATCAGCAGCATCCAGGCGAATGGCCAGACGTGGAGCTACGGCTACGAACTCAGCACCGCCTACCCGACGCCGCAGGGCGCTTATCGCCTGAAGACCGTCACCCAGCCCGACGGCTCGCAATGGACCTACACCATCGCCAGCGGCAACATGTTGCCGACGCGCGAGCCGCCGGCCGGTGGCGGCGCCAGTAATTGCGTCTCCGAACCGGATCCGATGAACGGTGCTGTATCCCTACAGGTCACCCATCCCTCCGGTGCCACCGGCCTGTTCGCGTTCGACTACCAGCGCCAGTACCGCACTCATACGCCCGCTGGTCGGTGCGATGTGCCTTTTGGCCAAGAACCGCCAATTCCTTACGTGCCAGGCTATTTCGACAACTATGTTCTCAAGTCGAAGACCGTGACCGGACCGGGTCTTACGCAGCAGGTCTGGCATTACCTTCCTGGCGACGGGACAACGCAGCTCTACAAAACGGGCAAAGCCACCGATCCTTGCCCAACCTGCACGCCTAGCAAAACGGCCAAGGTGATCAATCCCGACGGTACAGCCACAACTTACGAGTTCGGGATGATGTACGGCCTCAACGACGGCCGCCTGCTGAGTACTTCTGCGCTGGACGCCAACGGCAACACGGTGTCCAAGACCAGCAACACCTATTTCGCCGATGGCGACGTGGACGCGCAGCCCTTCCCTGCGGAAATGGGGCAGTCGTTGCTCGGCATCCCCAATCCCCTGACCAACGTGCTGCGTCCGCTGCGCAGCAAGGTGGTACAGCAGGAGGGCATCAGCTACACGTGGACGGCGAACGGCTTTGACGCATTCGCGCGCACGCTCAGCGTCACCCGCGCCAGCCCCTGGCACTCACGCACGGATGCGACCGAGTATTACGACGACCTGGGCAAGTGGATCGTCGGCCAACGCGCCAAGAGCACCAACACCAATACCGGTCTGGTGGAATCGCAGACCAGCTACGACGGCAACGCGATGCCGTCGCAGCGCTGGTCGTTCGGCAAGCTGCGTCTGACCCTCGGCTACAACAGCGACGGTACGCTGGCCACGGTGAAGGACGGCAACAACAACACGACCACCGTCTCCAGCTGGAAGCGTGGCGTACCGCAGGCGATCCGCTACGCCGACGGCACAACCGAGTCGGCCACGGTCAACGATAGCGGCTGGATCACCTCGACCACCGACGAGAACGGCTACACCACCACCTATGGCTACGACGCCATGGGCCGGCTGGGGGCCATCTCCTATCCGTCCAACGACAACGTCGCGTGGAACACCACCTTGCAGACGTTCGAGCAGGTCACCAGCAGCGAGTACGGCCTGGATGCGGGCCACTGGCGGCAGACCGTGGCTACCGGCAACGGACGCAAGGTGACCTACTTCGATGCGCTGTGGCGACCGTTGTTGGTTCACGAGTTCGACACCGGCGGCGCGCAGCGCTTCCAGAAGTTCGCCTACGACTACGCCGGCCGCACCACTTTCAGTTCGTATCCAGGAGCAAGCGATGCGCTGAGCACCGGCACCTGGAGCGAGTACGACACACTTGGCCGCGCCACCTCCGTGTCGCAGGACAGCGAACTGGGTCTGCTGACCACGCGTACCGAGTATCTGCCCAACAACCAGACCCGCGTGACCAATCCGCGCGGCCAGCAGACGGTCAGCGGTTTCCAGATATTCGATCAGCCGGATTACGCCAAGCCGGTGTGGATCATGCATCCGGAAGGCGCCAATACCGATATCTCATTGGACGTATTCGGCAAGCCGACCTCGATCCGCCGTCATAACGCCGACGGGTCGCTGTCGGTCACCCGCAGCTACGTCTACGACGGCTACCAGCAGCTGTGCAAGACCATCGAGCCGGAAACCGGCGCCATGGTGATGGACTACGACGGAGCCGGCAACCTGGCTTGGTCGGCCAGCGGGCAGGGCTATACGTCGACCTCGGCCTGCAACACCGCCGACGTCGCCGCAGGCGCCAAGGTCGGCAGGAGTTACGACGCGCGCAACCGCCTGGCCACGCTCGCGTTCCCCGATGGCGTCGGCAACCAGTCCTTCGTCTACACCGCCGATGGCCTGCCTGCGCAGGTCACCACCAACAACAGCAACGGCGGCAACGCCGTGGTCAACGCGTACACGTATAACAAGCGCCGCCTGCTGCTGAGCGAGAGCATGACCCAGCCGGGATCGAGTGCGCTTAGCGTTGGCTACGCCTATACGGCCAACGGCCATCCGGCCGGCGTCACCTATCCCTCGGGCCTGGTGTTGAACTACGCACCCGATGCGCTCGGCCAGGCTTCGCAGGCCAATGGCTATGCGCTGGGCGTGAGCTATTACCCAAACGGGGCGATCAAGCAGTTCACCTACGGCAACGGCATCGTGCACACGATGGCGCAGAACGCCCGCCAGCTGCCGGCGCGCAGCAGCGACAGCGGTGCCAGCAATCCGCTGGACCTGGGCTATACCTACGACGCAAACGGCAACGTCGGTGGCATCACCGACTACGCCCGCGGCCGGCAGACGCGCAGCATGAGCTATGACGGACTGGATCGCCTGTCGACCACGCAATCGGCGATGTTCGGCGGCGACAACCTGGCGCGCTACAGCTACAACGTGCTCGACGACCTGACCGCGGTCAAGGTCGGCGGCAGCCGCGACTACAGCTACTTCTACAACGCCAACCGACAGCTGTTGAGCGTCAACAACAGCTCCGACAGCTCGGCGGTGATCGGCCTGAGCTACGACGCGCAGGGCAACCTGTCCAACAAGAACGGCATCCACTATCTGTTCGACAAGGGCAACCGCCTGCGCGAGGTCACCGGCGTGGAGACCTACCGCTACGACGCGCAGGGCCGCCGGGTGCTGGCCAACAGCCCGAGCCTGGGCAATATCGTCTCGCTGTACGGGCAGGACGGCGTGCTGCGTTACCAGCGCGACGAACGCGTCGGCAAGATCACCGAGTACGTGTACCTGGGCGGCAGCCTGCTGGCCAAGGTCAGCAACCTGCCGACGCTGGCCTCGCCCAGCGTGACCGTCCCCGGCTATAGCAGTTCCGGCAGCTATACCGTGCAGTGGACGACGGTGGCCTCTGCCAACCGCTACGAACTGCAGGAACAAGCCAACGGCGGTAGCTGGACCGCGCTGTACTCGGGCACCGCGACCAGCCAGGCGGTCTCCGGCAAGGCTGCGGGCAGCTACGCCTATCGCGCCCGTGCCTGCCTGGGCAGCTACTGCGGCGCTTGGAGCGCTACCGGCACGGCCGTGGTGCAGTTCGCGCCCAGCGATGCGCCCAGCATCAGCGTGCCCGGCACCGGCGTGGTCGGCAACTACACCATCAGCTGGGGCACGGTCACCGGCGCGGCCACCTACTCGCTGGAAGAGAGCGCCAACGGCGGCAACTGGAGCGTGTCCTACAGCGGCAGCGCGCAGAGCAATGCCTACAGCGGCAAGGCCGCCGGCAGCTACGCCTACCGCGTGCGCGGCTGCAACCCGGCCGGCTGCGGACCGTACTCGGGCACCGGGACGGTGCAGGCGGTCTATGCCCCGGGTTCGGCCCCGACGCTCAGTGCGCCTGCAACCAACACCAGCGGCAGCTACACGCTCAGCTGGAGCACGGTCGCCACCACCGTCAGCTACAACCTGGAAGAAAGCAGCAACGGCGGCAGCAACTGGAGTGGGATCGCCTCGGTGGGCGGAACCAGCGCGGGTGTCAGCGGCCGCGGCGCCGGTACGTACGTGTACCGGGTCAAGGCATGCAACGCGGCCGGCTGCGGTAGCTATTCCGGCAATGCCTCCACTCAGGTGATCTTCGCCCCCACTGGCGCACCCAGCCTGAGTGCCCCAGCCAGCGCCGGCGTCAACGGCTACACGGTGAGCTGGAGCGGGGTAGCCACTGCCAGCAGCTACACGCTGGAAGAAAGCGCCAACGGCGGCGGCTGGACGGCTACTCAGAACGCCAATGCCACCAGCCAGGCGTTTTCCGGCAAGGGCAACGGTAGTTATGCCTACCGGGCTAAGGCCTGCAACATCGCCGGCTGCGGACCGTACTCCAATACGCAGACCACGGTGGTGGATACCTCGCCACCAACTACACCGTCGTTCAATACGGGCTATCGCTACATCAACACCTCCCCAGCCACTTTCGAACTGGACTGGACCGCTAGCGCGCGCGCCACGCGGTACGAGATAAGTGGTGCGGTCAGCTACTCCGGCCCCAAGACCTTCGTCACCTTGAGCAAGACCGGCAGCGTCAACACGGTGCAGGTGCGCGCCTGCAACGAGAACGGATGCTCGGCCTGGTCAGCCGTCTTCACGCCGACGCTTGAGGGGAGAGGCTAATGAGCATCGGATACGAGAAGAAAGGAATCGCCAAGCCCCTGACCAAGCTGCTGTGGTTGCTGGCCCTCGCGCTGCCGCTGCATGCGGCGGCCGAAACGGTGGAGTACGTCCACACCGACGCCCTCGGCACCCCTATCGCGGTGACCGACGCCAGCGGCAACCTGATCGAGACCAGCGAGTACGAACCCTACGGTAAGCTGCTCAATCGCCCGCTGACCGATGGACCCGGCTTCACCGGGCATGTGCAGGATGCGGCCACCGGCCTGACGTACATGCAGCAGCGGTACTATGATCCGATGATTGGACGGTTCTTGTCCGTTGACCCGGTGACTGCCAGTTCGGTCACTGGCAGCAATTTTAATAGATATTGGTATGGAAACAATAATCCCTATAAATTCAAAGATCCGGATGGTCGCTTGGGATGTACAGGTACTCATATCAACGCCATATGTGAAAGCGGCGGTACCGCTGAGATGCAGGTTTCCGCGAAAAGAACTGGCTTAATGGCTGCAAATCAAGCTAACCGAGCTTTGAAGGCGGCTGATGCTTTTCATAATTATGCAACAAAAGAGGAGATGCACGATGAGTGGTCCAGTATTGTTGAGCCAGTGTCTGATGCATATGGCGTAGAACTGGGCTCTCATACTTATCTGACCTCATCTGGGCAATATACGTTTGGTTCTGTTTATAGTAGTGGCAATGTTCGGTCAATAAATGGTTTCTTTGATGTTAGGCACCCTGCAGGTCTTTCAAGGTTTGGTTTCATACATACACATCCGTATAGTCCGAAATTTTCAGGCCAGGATCTCATGGTAGGTCCCGGAGGCTTCAATGATGTTATGTGTAAATCAAGTAATTGCGCCGGAGACTTGACATCCGCGATTAATGAGCATGTAAATGCTGCTTTGACTTGGAATGGCCACATATATTTCTGGAATTATGATAAGTACTCCAGCGAGAAGCCGTCCCGCATAGATTATGTTCCGCTCTCCGATTATATAGAGAAGGAAAAGTGATGAATAAATGGTTCTCAGAAATATGCGTTGTGGTCATCGCACTCACAATCTCTAGTTGCAGTAAAAGTAGTCAAGGGGCGGATTGTATACGCGGGGTAGGGACGATCCAGTCACCGTGTTTGACATCATTTTATTCAGTGGCTGCTAATCCTAGGCAATACAACAAAATGTATGTCGAGTTTACGGCATATTATCCCGGGCACGGCGCTGCTATATTGTATCCATCCAGGGATTCTGCCGAAGCGGACGATTTTTCAATGTCTTTTATCATGCTGGACAAGATTGGGTTCAGGATTAAAGATGCTGGCCACATTAAATTAGTATCCCAGTTTTCATTTGACAGGCATGACTACGTTGGTGGTAGCTACTATAGACAGGCAGGTTCTATCAATAAAATAGTGAGGGTGGAGAAAGTCATGTCGTTGACTGAAAGAATAAATTCTTGCGTCAATGCAGGGTGTGATCTTGTATACGATCAGGGTGTTTTCCCGGTCAGGAAATTAAGGAAATCTTCGCCATGAAATGGGATGAATGATTGCGTGGGTCGTCTTAAGTGAAATTCGAATTACGGCATTTTTTTTGGGTAGAGGGTCGAATTCGTAGAATTAAAGCTTAATTAAAATCCGTCAGGTGCCCGCTTCGTTCTTCTGCGCGATCGGGTGCCACAGGCTTGCGCCGACAAATCCAGCAATAGCTTGTTGAACCGGCGCAGCTAGGCGGCTGTGGATCTTTCAGTATGCCGCCTGCGGACAACGTGGCCAATGGCAAATACGGATCACTTTATGGACTATGCTCAATTGGATGTCATTGCAAAGAATTTCGCTAAAGTGACGGCAATGATCTTCGCTCTAGCTGGATGTGCATCTACTTCCACGGCCACGCGTGCACGACCGGAGTTTGATTATTACAATATAATTGTCAGTGATAACGTGGCGAAGAAGCGCTTTGATATTGTATTTGAATCGTATGACAGTCGTCCTTTGTGCGTCTCGGTGGAGAACTGGCCAAGTTCGTCCGGGCACTTCATGAGTGACAATGAGAACGTCTTCGTCAAATCAGATGATGTCGTTTTGCCAGAAAAAAGCAAATTGCTCAGTGCCTACTGTCCTGGCGGCTGTGGGGAGCATCGAGTCCGTCAAGGGGGATCCTTGAGGGGCTTCATTTCTTATGATGTTTTTGGTGATGCGGAAAGGTTGGCGGAAGTCTCAAAAATATTGCTTAATTTTAAGGTCTTTCCGTACTGTTGCCATTGATCAGCTAAATTGCATTGCGGGCACGGGGTTGGCGGTAGGGAATCTAATCATTTCCCTTTGATGAGTTTAACCACGTCACGTTGAGCAAGACGGGTGGCAACAGCGTCCAGGTCCGCGCCTGCAACGAGAACGGCTGCTCGGCCTGGTCCGCCGCCTTCACCCCGCCGCTCAAGGGAGGGCTGAACCAATGAGCATCGGACACGATATGAAAGGAATCGCTAGGTCCTTGACCAAGCTGTTGTGGCTGCTAGCCGCGGCGCTACCGCTTCACGCGGCTGCCGAAACGGTGGAGTACGTCCACACCGACGCCCTCGGCACCCCGATCGCCGTCACCGACGCCAGCGGCAATCTGATCGAGACCAGCGAGTACGAGCCATACGGTAAGCTGCTCAATCGCCCGCTGACCGATGGACCCGGCTTCACCGGGCATGTGCAGGATGCGGCGACCGGGCTGACGTACATGCAGCAGCGGTACTATGATCCGCTGATCGGGCGGTTCTTATCAGTTGATCCTGTGGCCGCGATGCGGGATCCTGCTATTTTATTTAATCGGTATAAATATTCAGACAATAATCCTTATAGTTTTTCTGATTCAAATGGAATGTGTACAGGCACACACGTATGTAATGAAGACGGCACTGCAGTAAGCACTGCAGAGTACACAACCATGGCGGGTACAGCATTAATGCCTAAAACGATCACTTCGTCGATGGTCAGTTCCGTCGGGGCCTGAACAGGCGTCAAAGAAACAGATCGATACTGCGGTTAAGGATGCAAATTCCGTCGGAAGGACGGCTAAGGCTGCTGGAGATTCGCGTGCTGTTAGAGCATTTAATAAGCTTGATGGCGTTGCAATAGATAGTAGTAACTGGGACGTTTCAACTGCACAGGGTGGGAAAGTCGCGCCAACGAGCGTCGCCTACGCGAATTTTCATTCAAAAAATGATCGAGGTTCGATTGTGCTTAGTGCTGCAAGATACTTTGATGGTAGATCCACTTACTTTAGGGTTTTTCGTTTCATGCATGAAGTGTTTCACTTTGACACTCAATTCGATAATCAAAAAGTTGCCCAGTTGGCAGCAGGGTGCGCAGAGTGGAACTGCCAATTTGAGAGGAATGTCGAGGCGGCAGCTCGTGAAACAATGAACGCCGGCTGGGATGAAGATAGCAAGGATAACTAAACTATGAGAAACGTATTTATACTGCTCGTCGGATTGATTGTTTTTCCTTTTTCGGCTTGTGGCTCATCACCTTCAAACAGGTCAATAGAGAAATTGTTTGAAAATTCTACTGCGGTGATCGTTGGGGAGGTTAGGGAAGTTTACGGTTCGTGTCCCGTGAAGGGATATTGCAATCGAATATATATAATCTCGCTTGAGGAAAAAACAATTGCGGCATTGAAGATGCCTGAAGCCTCTTGGGTGGGCTATAAGAAATTTTGCTCCAATGTTCCGCTGGAGGTGGGGGAGAGGTACACATTGTTCTTGGAGCCCGCAAGTGATTTCAATACTAGTGATTCAAAAAAATGTCCTCTTGTTGTCGATCTCGATGGTGTCTTTGAGAAGATTGGGTCTTATGTCTATCGCATTGGATCCCCGGAGGCGCGGATAATTGTCAACTTCGAGGGCGGTAAATATTTGACTAATGCGGTTGTTGAGCCTAATTTCGATGATTTGATTAAATCTCTGTCAAGTGCAGGGGTTTCAAAGTAATTAATTTTTGGGTATTGGGAATGGCTATATTAAGTCTTATTCTAGCTATTCCGCGAATTAAATCCGTGAAAAATTTTCTTATTGGTTTTTTATCTCTTCAGGTTTTGCGCGCGACCTCTGCATCTGAGGACAATGGGGTCGTGCCTTTGAAGTAGGTCTGCATAGAGGCCCTGTCGGAGATTGGCCAAAAGAAAGCTGCGTCAAAGCTTCTCTGGAAAATAGAAGGATTTCGATTAAAAATAGCTCAAAAAATTATGTTCTTGACAGGTTGATAGCTAAAAAACTAACTGAGATGCTGGAAGATGGTGTATTGCCAAATAATCAGCCGTTGCATCAGATATTTGTCAATTATCCTGGTTTTGGGAGCTCGGTTTTCATGGCTGGAGACCGCTCTCTATGTAAAAAGTAAGCGCTGTGGGGCTTTGATATGGAGAAGCTTTGTTCAGTTGTTGATTGCACGGCAAGACGCTGATGATCGTCACCCGAGGCTTGTTCGCAGCAGCGAGCGCCGAGCGCCAACTGCAACGAAGCCGGCAGGACGCCGGCTTCGTTCCCACACACGCATGGCTGCCAAGGCTTACGCCGACAACTCCAACAACAGCTTGTTGAGCCGACGCACATAAGCAGCCGGATCCTTTAGGCTATCGCCAGCCGCCAGCGCAGCCTGGTCGAACAGCACCCGGGCCAGGTCGCCGAAGCGCTCGCCATCGGCTTCCGCGTCCAGCTTCTCGATCAGCGGATGCGCCGGGTTGAACTCGAACACCGGCTTGCTTTCCGGCAGCTTCTGTCCGCTGGCTTCCAGGATCTGCCGCATCTGCAGGCCCAGGTCGCCCTGGCCGATGGCCAGGATCGCCGGCGAATCGGTCAGGCGGTGCGACACGCGCACTTCCGAGACGTCCTCGCCCAGCGCCTGCTGGATGCGCTCGACCAGGCCCTGCTTGGCCTTGGCCGCTTCTTCCATGGCCTGCTTCTCTTCGTCGCTGTCGAGCTTGCCCAGGTCCAGGTCGCCGCGCGCGACGTCGACGAAGGACTTGCCGTCGAACTCGTTGAGGTAGCTCATCAGCCACTCGTCGATGCGGTCGGTGAGCAGCAGCACTTCGATGCCCTTCTTGCGGAACACTTCCAGGTGCGGGCTGTCCTTGATCTGCGCGTAGCTCTCGCCGCTCAGGTAGTACAGCTTGTCCTGGCCTTCCTTCATCCGCGCGACGTAGTCGGCCAGCGCCACGCTGTGCTCGGCGTCGCCGCTGTGGGTGGAGGCGAAGCGCAGCAGGCCGGCGATCTTCTCGCGGTTGGCGAAGTCCTCGGCCGGGCCTTCCTTCAGCACCTGGCCGAAGTTCTTCCACACGCTCTTGTAGCGCTCGGGTTCGTCCTTGGCCAGCTTCTCCAGCATGTCCAGCGCACGCTTGGTCAGCGCCGACTTCATCGAGTCGATCACCGGGCCGGACTGCAGGATCTCGCGCGACACGTTCAGCGGCAGGTCGCTGGAATCGACGATGCCCTTGACGAAGCGCAGGTACAGCGGCAGGAACTGCTCGGCCTGGTCCATGATGAAGACGCGCTGCACGTACAGCTTGAGCCCGCGCGAGGCGTCGCGCTGGTACAGGTCGAACGGCGCGCGCCCGGGCACGTACAGCAGCGAGGTGTAGTCGAGCTTGCCTTCGACCTTGTTGTGGCTCCACGCCACCGGGTTCTCGTGGTCGTGCGCGATGTGCTTGTAGAGTTCCTGGTATTCCTCGTCCTTGATCTCGTTGCGCGGCCGCGTCCACAGCGCGCTGGCGCGGTTGACGGTCTCCCATTCGGGGGTTTCCGGCTTGTCCTTGTCCTCGCCGTGATGTTCCTTGGGCAGTTCGATCGGCAGGGCGATGTGGTCGGAATACTTGCGCACGATGCCGCGCAGCTTCCAGCCGTCGGCGAAGTCCTGCTCGCCTTCCTTCAGCTGCAGCACGATGCGGGTGCCGCGCTCGGGCTTGTCGATGGTGGCGACCTCGAACTCGCCTTCGCCGCGCGAGGACCAGTGCACGCCTTCGCTGGCCGGCAGCCCAGCGCGGCGGCTGTACACGTCGACCTGGTCGGCGACGATGAAGGCGCTGTAGAAGCCCACGCCGAACTGGCCGATCAGGTGCGAATCCTTCTTCTGGTCGCCGGACAGGTGCTTGAGGAAGTCGGACGTGCCGGACTTGGCGATAGTGCCCAGGTGCGAGACGATCTCCTCGCGGCTCATGCCGATGCCGTTGTCGTCGATGGTGACGGTGCCGGCGTCCTTGTCGAAGCCGATGCGGATGCGCAGCTGCGCATCGCCGTCCAGCAGCTCCGGCTTGACCAGCGCCTCGAAGCGCAGCTTGTCGGCCGCGTCGGAGGCATTGGAGATCAGTTCGCGCAGGAAGATCTCTTTATTGGAATACAGCGAGTGGATCATCAGCTGCAGCAGCTGCTTGACCTCGGTCTGAAAGCCCAGGGTTTCTTTTTGGGTTTCCACGCTCATCGGTGCTTGCTCCATGGGTGATGGCTGGCCGCGCGGAGGAGGGCGCGACTCTGCCAGCGGAGATGGTGGCGGCCGGGCCCGGCTTCAAGCGCCAGCCGGCGCGAGCGGGCGTCATGGCGCTGGTCTATCATCCTGGCCCCGTTCCGTACCGCCGCCGTCGATGCCGATCCCGTGCCCGTTGCCTCCCGATTCCCGGCCGTCGCGAGGCCGCCGATGAGCCGCGCCGGCGCGGGCCAGGTACGCATCATCGGGGGGCGCTGGCGCAACACGCGGCTGCCGGTGCCGGACCTGCCGGGCCTGCGCCCGACCTCCGACCGGGTCCGCGAGACCCTGTTCAACTGGCTGCTGCCGGTGCTGCCTGGCGCGCGCGTGCTGGACCTGTTCGCCGGCAGCGGCGCGCTCGGCCTGGAGGCGGTGTCGCGCGGCGCGGCCTCGGCCTGCCTGGTCGAACGCGACCCGGCGCTGGCCGCCGGCCTGCGCGCCAGCGTCGCCAGGCTGCAGGCGCAGGCGCAGATCCAGGTGGTGCAGGACGACGCGCTGCGCTGGCTGGCGGCGCCGGGCGCCGACGCCCCGGCCGACATCGCCTTCGTCGACCCGCCGTTCGCCGATGGGCTGTGGGATGCGGTGCTGCAGCGGCTGCCGGCGCGGCTGGCCGCCGACGCCTGGCTGTACCTGGAGTCGCCGGCCGGGCAGGCGCCCGCAGTGCCGGCGCCGTGGGCGCTGTACCGCGAGGGCGGCAGCCGCGAGGTCCGCGCTGCCCTGTACCGGCGCACCGCTGCTACACTTCCCGGCGACCTTCACGCGGTATCCAACGCATGACCGTGGCCCACAGCCGCATCGCCGTCTACCCCGGCACCTTCGATCCGATCACCAACGGTCACATCGACCTGGTCAACCGGGCCGCGCCGCTGTTCGAGCAGGTGGTGGTGGGCGTGGCGCAGAGTCCGTCCAAGGGGCCGACGCTGCCGCTGGAGTTGCGCGTGAACCTGGCCCGCGAGGCGCTGGCCGGGCACCGCAACGTGGAGGTGATCGGCTTCGACACGCTGCTGGCGCATTTCGTGCGCTCGGTCGGCGGCGGGGTGCTGCTGCGCGGCCTGCGCGCGGTGTCGGATTTCGAATACGAGTTCCAGATGGCGAGCATGAACCGGCATCTGATCCCGGAGGTGGAGACGCTGTTCCTCACCCCGGCCGAGCAACACAGTTTCATTTCGTCGTCGCTGGTGCGCGAGATCGCGCGGCTGGGCGGGGACGTGTCCGGCTTCGTGCCGCCGTCGGTGGTGCAGGCGCTGGTCCAGGCCCGCCAAGCCGCGGCGCAGCGCTGAGCCGTCCGCCATTCACAGACAACAAGGGAGCCATCCATGAAGAACACCGTACGCGTGCTGCTGATCGCCTCGCTGGCACTGGGCTTCACCGCCTGCAAGAAGGAAGAGGCCGCCGCGCCCGCCGCCGACGCGCAGCCTGCGCTCACCGTGCCGTCCAAGGACGACGATGCCGGCTGGAAGAAGTACCTGCAGGAAGTGGCGCTGCAGAACATGGGCACCATCACCAACAGCCCGTTCCTGTACTACCTGCCGCCGGAGTCGGATGCGGACTTCCAGGCCAAGTACGATCGCCAGGTCGAAAGCGCCACCACCGCCATCGGCCGCGGCATCCAGCCGGGCAACATGCTGGCGTTCGGCTCCTCGGCCTCGGCCAAGATGGCCGACCTGATCGCCGCCGCCTTCGCCAAGGTCGAGCCGAACACGATGAAGGGCGTGCGCGTGGTCTACATCGGCAACGCCGCCGACAACGCGCGCGTGCAGACCGTGATCCAGCCGACCGGCGCCGAGTACATCTTCGTCGAAGCGAAGTAAGCGCCGTCGCGCCGGCGTGCCTGCATGGGCGCGCCGGCCTGGCGTGGCGGGCCGGCCATCGCGCGCGCGCCGACGCAGTTGCCAGCTTCCGCTGGCCTGCGGCCGCGACCGTCCGCCCGTCGCCGGCAGCGTCTCCTTCCCGCCAGCGGCATCCCTCGCCCGATCCGGCTCCTGCGCGCGCCTCGGCCCGGCAGGGCGGCAGGTGCATTCCCTGGGACGCCGCAAGCCATTGCCACGGGCATCCGCGCCGCCGGCCCGGTCCGCTGGCGCATCAAGCCGTCGCCTGCGCGACGCAGCGTCCCGCCGGACGTGACCGCCATGCCGGGGCCGCCGCGCCCGATCCGGTAAGATGGCGCGGTTAGTGCCGACTTCTGTGAAATGTCCCTCAAGATCAACGAGCTCTGCGTCAACTGCGACGTCTGCGAGCCGGCCTGCCCGAACCAGGCCATCGCGATGGGCGAGACGATCTATGTGATCGATCCGGCCCGCTGTACCGAATGCGTCGGCCATTTCGACGAGCCGCAGTGCGTGGTGGTGTGCCCGGTCGAATGCATCGACCCGGATCCGGCGATTCCGGAAAGCCACGACCAGTTGCTGGCCAAGCTGCTGCAACTGCAGCGCGATCATCCCGAGTTTTACCGACAGGAGCCCCCCGCCGCATGAGAACCCTCGTCCGCCGTGTCCTGCTGCTCGCCCTGGTCCTGACGCCGCCGGCGTGGGCCGAGGCGCCGGTCGTTGCCGCTGCCTCTGCCGCACATCCGCCCGGCGCCGCCGTCGCCAGCGGCCACCGCCTGGCCACCGAGGCCGGCCTGCAGATCCTGCGCGAGGGCGGCAACGCGTTCGACGCGGCGGTGGCGGTGTCCTCGACGCTGGCGGTGGTCGAGCCGATCAGCTCCGGCCTGGGCGGCGGCGGCTTCTTCCTGCTGCACGACGCCAAGACCGGCAAGGACGTGATGCTGGACGCGCGCGAAGTCGCGCCGGAATCGGCGACCGCCGACAGGTTCCTGGATGCCAAGGGCGCGCTGGACCGCGACCGCTCGGTCAACGGCCCGTGGTCGGCCGGCATTCCCGGCCTGCCTGCGGCGCTGGTGGAACTGGCGACCAAGCACGGCAAGCTGCCGCTGCAACAGTCGCTGGCGCCGGCGATCCGCATCGCCCGCGACGGCTTCCCGGTGTACCGGCGCATGGCCGAGGGCTACCGGTCGCGGCGCGAGGTGATGGAGCGCTATCCCGGCACCCGCGAGGTGTATCTGCGCAACGGCAAGCCGATCGCCGAAGGCGACCTGTTCAAGCAGCCGGAACTGGCCAACACGCTGCAGTTGCTGGGCGCCAAGGGCTTCGACGGGTTCTACCGCGGCGCCACCGCCAAGAAGCTGCTGGCCGGGGTCAAGCAGGCCGGCGGCCACTGGACCGCCGAGGAGCTGGCCGGCTACACGGTCAAGCAGCGCACGCCGATCCGGTTCGACTACAAGGGCTGGAGCATCACCACCGCGCCGCCGCCGTCGTCCGGCGGCATCGCCCTGGCCAGCATGCTGCAGATCCTGGAAGGCTACGACCTGAAGGCGATGGACCCGGTGCACCGCACCCACCTGGTGGTGGAGGCGATGCGCCGCGCCTACCGCGATCGCACCTTCTTCCTCGGCGATCCGGACTTCACCGCGGTGCCGCAGCGCGTGCTGCTGAGCAAGGACTATGCGGTCGGCCTGCGCTCGACGATCAACCCGGAGAAGGCCACGCCCAGCGACCTGCTGTCGGGCCAGCCGACCCCGCTGGAAGACGACGAGACCACCCATTTCTCGATCATCGACGGCGAGGGCAACCGCGTCGGTGCGACCCAGACCGTGAACCTGCTGTTCGGCTCCGGGCTGATCCCCAAGGGCACCGGCGTGCTGCTCAACGACGAGATGGACGACTTCGCGCTCAAGCCCGGCACGCCCAACGCGTTCGGCGTGATGGGCTACGAAGCCAACGCGCCCAAGCCGGGCAAGCGCCCGCTCAGCTCGATGACGCCGACCTTCATGGAGAACGCCGACAAGACCATCGTGCTCGGCACCCCGGGCGGCAGCCGCATCATCACCATGGTGCTGCTCGGCATCCTCGGCTACGACGACGGCCTGAGTGCGCAGCAGGTCGCCGCGTTGCCGCGCTACCACCACCAGTGGCTGCCGGACGTGATCGAGGCCGAGACCGGCACCTTCGACGCGGCCACCGTGCAGGGCCTGCAGGCGATGGGCCATGCGCTCAAGCTGCCGGGCGACAGCGCCGAGGGCGGCCGCGGTTCCAGCCACGTGTGGGGCAACCTGCAGACGGTGGAGTGGGACAAGCGCAGCAACACGCTCAGCGGCGGCAGCGACCCGCGCAACGAGGTCGGCAGCGCCGAGGTCCTGCAACTGGCAGCGCCGGTGCGCTGAGCCGCCCGCTTTTGCGAATCCCCAATCCCGAATCCCTGCAATGAAGCTCTGGTCCATCCAAGGCAACTCCCAGAAACTCGACGGCGGCGCGATGTTCGGCAACGCGCCCAAGGCGATGTGGCAGCAGTGGGCCGCCCCCGACGACGGCAACCGCATCGCGCTGGCCTGCCGCGCGCTGCTGGCGCGCCCGCTGGCCGGCAAGACGGTGCTGTTCGAGACCGGTGTCGGCGCGTTCTTCGCGCCGGCGCTGCGCGAGCGCTACGGGATCCAGGAAGAGCGCCACGTGCTGCTGGAGTCGTTGCACGAGGCCGGCGTCGCGCATACCGACATCGACGTGGTGGTGTTGAGCCACCTGCACTTCGACCATGCCGGCGGGCTGTTGGCGCCATGGCGCGAAGGCGCCGCGCCGGAACTGCTGTTCCCGAACGCGCGCTTCCTGGTCGGCGCGGCGCACTGGCAGCGCGCGCTGCAGCCGCATCCGCGCGACCGCGCCAGCTTCATTCCCGAATTGCCCGGCCTGCTGGAGGCCAGCGGCCGCCTGGAGCTGGTCGACGGCGACTATTCGCGCAGCCTGGGCGAGGCGGTGCGCTTCCGTTTCAGCGACGGGCACACGCCGGGGCTGATGCTGGCCGAGATCGTCGGCGCGCAGCAGGTCGAGGGCCAGGCGCATGGCGGCGTCGCCTTCTGCGCCGACCTGATCCCCGGGCGCTCCTGGGTGCATGTGCCGATCACGATGGGCTACGACCGCAACGCCGAACTGCTGATCGACGAGAAGCGCGCGTTCCTGGAAGACGCGCTGGCGCGCAACGTGCACCTGTTCTTTACCCACGACCCGGACTGCGCGCTGGCGCAACTGGCGCGCGACGGCAAGGGCCGTTTCGTCACCACGCACGAGCTGCCGTCGCTGCAGGCGCGGTCGCTGGCGGGTTAGGGCGCCAGCCCCGATCGCGTGACAGGCCGCAGGCGCCGCGGCATTCCGGCTGGCGGCTGAAAGCGCGCCGCGCCGCGCTTGCAGCCGTCATCGCGGCCGGCCAGTATCGGCGCATGAACCTGCCTACCGCCTTGCGTTGCCTGCTTCTCGCCTGCCTGGTCGTCGGTGGCTGCGCTTCGCGTTCCGAGGATGCCGCCATGTCGCCGATCCGGCTCAACCAGGTCGGCTATCTGCCGGCCGCCAGCAAGCTTGCGGTGGTGCCCGATGGCCACGGCGACGCCTTCGCGGTCGAACGCGCCGACTCGGGCAAGGTGGTGCTGCGCGGCACGCTGGGGCCGGTGGCGACATGGGCGCCGGCGCAACAGGCGGTGCGCATCGCCGATTTCTCCGCGCTGCGCGAACCGGGCCGCTATCGCCTGCGCGTGGACGGGCTGGCGCCATCGGACAGCTTCGCCATTGCCGCCGACGCCTACGACGCGGTGACGCGCGCGGCACTGAAAGCCTATTACTTCAACCGCGCCAGCACCGCGCTGCCCGGCGAGTACGCCGGCCGCCACGCGCGCGCGGAAGGGCATCCCGACACCCACGTGCTGGTCCACGCCTCGGCGGGCTCGCCGGGACGTCCGGCCGGCACCGCGATCTCCGCGCCGAAGGGTTGGTACGACGCCGGCGACTACAACAAGTACGTGGTCAATTCCGGCATCACCGTGTACACGCTGCTGGCCGCCTACGAACAATTCCCGGCCTACTTCGCCGCGCAGAAGGAAGGCATTCCGGACAGCGGCGGCGGCGTGCCCGACATCCTGCGCGAGGTCGACTGGAACCTGCAGTGGCTGCTGGCGATGCAGGATCCGGGCGACGGCGGGGTCTACCACAAGCTGACCAACCTGGACTTCGGCGGCATGCAGATGCCCGACCAGGCGCGCGCGCCGCGTTACGTGGTGCAGAAGAGCACCGCGGCCACGCTCGACTTCGCGGCGGTGATGGCCCAGGCCAGCCGCATCTACGCCCCGTTCGACGACCGCTTCGACGGCGTGTCCAAGCGCATGCTGCAGGCCTCGCGCCGCGCCTGGGCGTGGGCGCAGGCGCATCCGGATGCGGTCTACCGGCAGCCGGCGGACGTGCATACCGGCGGCTACAACGACGACAAGCTCGACGACGAGTTCGCCTGGGCGGCGACCGAACTGTACCTGGCCACCGGCGACGACGCGTTCTACGACGCGGCGATGGCGCGCAACGTGCCGGCGAGCGTGCCGAACTGGGGCTCGGTCGGCGGGCTGGCGTGGATGTCGCTGGCGCAGCACCGCACGCGGCTGACCGCGCACGCGGACCAGGCGCGCATCGCGCACGAGATCGACAGCGTGGCCACGCACTTGCTGCATGCCTGGCAGGGCTCGGCGTGGAAAGTGGCGATGGCCCCGGGCGACTTCCATTGGGGCAGCAACAGCACCGCGCTGAACCAGGCGATGCTGCTGCTGCAGGCCTATCGGCTGCAAGGCAAGCCGGAGTACCTGCAGGCCGCGCAGTCGCAGCTGGACTACGTGCTCGGGCGCAACCCGCTGGGCATGTCGTTCGTGACCGGCATCGGCGCGCGTTCGCCGCTGCACATCCACCATCGCATCTCCATCGCCGATGGCGTCGCCCTGCCGGTGCCGGGCCTGCTGGTCGGCGGTCCGCAGCCGGGCCAGCAGGACGCCCGGGAGTGCAAGCACGCCTACGCCTCGTCGTTGCCGGCGCTGTCCTACCTGGACCAGGAATGCAGTTATGCCAGCAACGAGGTGGCGATCAACTGGAACGCGCCGCTGGTGTACGTGAGCGCAGCGCTGCAGAACCTGCAGCGCTGAGCGTGGTGCGCCGGCGGTGCCGGCGCTGCGTGGTGGCCGCCGCGCCGTCGCCTGACGGCTGCATCTCGCTTGCCGATGCTCGCGGCCGCCGCGGCGGCAGCGCGCCGCCGCCGCGAGCGCACTAGGACTGGATCAGGTAAGGCGCGCCGCCGTCGTTGACGCCGATGGCCGGCGCGACATTGCCGAGCCCGACCGCATCCTGCGGCACCAATGCCGTGATCAGCGCCTGGTAGGCCTGGCTGGCCGAATTTTCCCAGTAGGCGAGTTGGCCGAACACGATGCAAGGCGGCGTGCTTCCCGGCGCCAGGCCGGTCTGCAACACGTTCAGTACCGTGGCTACGTCGGCGGCGGTGAACGTTTCGCCAAGGTTGTCGTAGAGGGGGAGATTGATCCCGATCAGGTTGCCGTTGCTCACCACGGCGATGCCCACGCTGGACAGCAAGGTGCTGAACTGCAACAGGGCGCCCTGGTTGTTGCCGCTTTCCAGATCCAGTTGCGCGAATTGCTGCGGGCCGATCGCCAGCGGATTGGAGGCTTGATTGAGGGAATAGCTCATATGCCGTGTCCTGAAGGAAGGAGGGATGCGGCCGGCCCGGCGCGTCCGCGGTGGGACAGCGGGCGCGCCGACGGCGATGCCCGCCGCGGGGGTGCGGACGGAGACCGGGCCGCGGCCGCCGCCTGGGGCAGCGACGGCCATGGCCGCCTTGCCTAGAACGTGGACACGAACGCCTTGTGAGTGCCGCCGCGCGCGGCGGCGGCGGGCTCAACCCACCCGGGTGCCGAAGATGCGGTCGCCAGCGTCGCCGAGGCCGGGCAGGATGTAGCCCTTGTCGTTGAGGTGGTCGTCGATCGCGGCGGTATAGACCTCCACGTCCGGATGCGCCGCTTCCAGCGCGCGCAGTCCTTCCGGCGCGGCGACCAGGAAGATGCCCTTGATCCGCCGCGCGCCGGCGCGCTTGAGCATGTCCACGGTGGCGATCAGGGTGCCGCCGGTGGCCAGCATCGGATCCAGGATCAGCGCGTCGCGTTCCTCCAGGCGGCCGGTGAGGCGCTCGAAGTAGGGCACCGGTTGCAGCGTCTCCTCGTCGCGCTGCAGGCCGACCACGCTGACCCGCGCCGCGGGGATCAGCGCCAGCACGCCCGGCAGCATGCCCAGCCCCGCGCGCAGGATCGGCACCAGGGTGATCTTGGCGCCGGCGATGCGTTGCACCTGGGTGGGGCCGGCCCAGCCGTCCATCGTGTGTGTCTCGGTTTCCAGATCGGCGGTGGCCTCGTAGCCGAGCAGGGTGCCCAGTTCGGTGACCAGTTCGCGGAAGCCCTTGGTGCTCAGTGCGGCATCGCGCAGCAGGCCGATCTTGTGCTGCACCAGGGGATGGCGGACTTCGACGATCTTCATGGGCGCACTCGCAACGGGGGTGCGCACAGTGTGCCGCAGCCGGCTCCGTGGCCGCCAGCTGCCCGTCCGGCGCCGGCGTGTCACTAGCACGCAACGTGTCGGAAATATGTTGTTTCCCAATTCTTAACGTTAGATGGGGATCCGCATCCGTGCATACCGTGCCTAGCAAGACTCCGCTGTTCGTGGCGATCGCGTTCGGCCTGGGCGCCGCCTGCGCCGGCTACGGCGCGCAGGCCGCCGACGCCGCCGATGCGGCGATCGATCTGGAGCGGGTCGAAGTCCGCCCGCAACTCGAGGCCCAGGCCCGCGCGGTGGATCTCAAACGTGGCGCCGACGCGATCCTGGACGCGGTCTCGGCCGACGAGGTCGGCGACTATCCGGACCAGAACGTCGCCGAATCGCTGCAGCGCCTGCCGGGGGTCAGCGTCACCCGCGACCAGGGCGAGGGCCGTTTCGTGGTGGTGCGCGGGCTGGACGCGGCGCTCAACAGCGTCAGCATCGACGGCATCGCCATCGGCACCCCGGAGAGCGACAACCGCGCCGCGCCGATGGACGTGATCCCGTCCGAATCCACCGAGCGGCTGAAGGTGGTCAAGTCGCCGACCCCGGACATGCCCGGCGATGCGATCGGCGGCGCGATCCTGGTCGAGTCGGCCTCGGCGTTCGATCGCGACGGCCGCAGCATCCGCGCCAAGCTCGAGGCCAATCACCAGCAGCTCAGCGGCAAGACCAGCCCCAAGGCCTCGTTCAACTACAGCGACCTGTTCGCCGACGACACGTTCGGGATCGCGCTGGGCCTGAACTACCAGGACCGCGAGTTCGAGTCCGACAACACCGAAGGCGAGTACGACGCGATCGACAATGGCGACCTGGTCATGGTCGAGCAGCAGCGCCGCAAGTACCACATCGACCGCAAGCGCATCGGCGCCAATCTCAACCTGGACTGGCATCCGGACCAGGACAACCGCTATTACCTGCGCACGCTGTTCAGCAGCTTCAAGGATGCCGAGACCCGGCAGAACACGGTGATTTCCTTCGACGCCGACGACATCCAGGCCAACGGCGACGGCACCTACTCGGCGCCGGTGGACAAGCTGTCCAAGCGGGTGCGCTACCGCACCAAGCAGCAGGACACGCTGGCGGCGAGCTTCGGTGGCGAGAACAACCTGGGCGGCGCGGTGCTGGACTACCAGGCCGGCTATACCAAGACCCGCGAGCGGGTGAACGACGAGAAGGAGGCACGCTTCAAGTACGACGGCGACGATCTCGACGCGACCATCGACCAGAACGGCCGCCTGCCTGCCATCGGCCTGTCCGGCGACGACTGGGTGTCCAACGGCAACTACGTGTTCGACAAGTTCGTGCTCTCGCCCGGCCGCACCGACGACGACGAATACAGCGCAAAGATCAACGTGCGCTTCGACGCCGACAACGCCAGCTACAAATTCGGCCTGCTCGGGCGCTGGCGCGACCGCGACGTGGACAAGAACGAGAGCGAGCTGTCCGAAGGTCCCGACATCGACCTGGCCGACTGGACCGTGGCGCCGCCCGAACACCGCCACAACAGCCTGGGCCAGGCGTTGAGTTCCTCGGCGATGCGCGCCTACTGGGCGCGCAACGGCAGCCAGTACAGCGCCGACGACGGTGATGTCGGCAGCAATGCGGTCGGCGCGTTGTCGGAGGACTATGTCGCCAAGGAGGACGTGCTGGCCGCGTATGCGATGGGCACCCGGGATATCGGCGCGTTGCGGGTGATCGCCGGCGTGCGCGTGGAGAGCACCCGGTTCAAGGCCAGCGGCTACCAGGTCGACGTCGGCGACGACGGCGAGTCGTTCGCGGCCAGCGCGCTGCAGGCCAGCAGCAGCTACACCAATGTGTTGCCGGGCCTGCACCTGCGCTGGAACGGCGGCGAGGACTGGTCGCTGCGCGCGGCGCTGAACAAGACCGTGTCGCGGCCCGGCTTCGGCCAGGTCGCCCCGCACGCGACCATCAACAACGACGACGAGGAAGCGGAACTGGGCAATCCGAATCTGGATCCCTACGCGTCGACCAACCTCGACCTGTCGTTCGAGCGCTACCTGGGCAAGACCGGCATCGTCTCGCTGGGCCTGTTCGGCAAGTCGATCGACGGCTACATCGTGGACACGGTGATCGACAACGCGCCCGCCTACGCCGGTTACGACGTCAGCATGGCGATCAACGGCAAGCGCGCCAAGGTCTACGGCGCCGAGTTCAACTGGCAGCAGCAGTTAGCGTTCCTGCCGGAAGGCTGGAACGGCCTGCTCGGCGGCGTCAGCGGCACCTGGCTGCATACCGAGTTCGACCCGGGCCTGGACGATCGCGAAGGCGAGGACTTCACCTTGCCGCGCGCCTCCAGGAACGTCTATACCGCCTTCCTCGGCTACGAACGCGACGGCTTCTCCACCCGGCTCTCGGCGGTGTACCGCAGTGCGTACCTCGACGAGCTGGGCAAGGCCCGCGACTACGATATCTTCGTGGCACCCAACACCCAGCTCGATTTCAGTCTCGATTACCAGGTGACCGACACCGTGCAGTTGTACTTCGACGCCTCCAACCTGCTCGACAAGCCGCTGGAGCGCTACCAGGGCACGCGTGCGCACACCCAGCAGTACGAGGAATACGGCCGCACCTTCGCCGTCGGCGTGCGGGTGAAGCTGTGACGGGCGCGCATTCGATGCTGCGCCTGGGGGCGCTCGCACTGGCCTGCGGGCTGCTCGTGGCCTGTGCCAACACGCCGTCGACCGGCGCGGCGGCGGCACCTGTCGCTACGCCCGTCGCCAAGCCGGCAGCGGCCGACCGCGAACCGGACGAGGGCGCGCAACACGATCCGTTGCTGAGCGAGGCCAAGCTGCCGCATGAGGTGATCGCAGAAGCGTTCCTCACCGCGTCCACCCCGGCCGACAACCTCGATTCGCCGGCCAGCTGGACCACGCCGCAGGGCCAGCGTTGGATCATCACCACCGCCAAGAAGAGCGGCGAGCTGGTGGTGTTCGACGGCGACAGCGGCCAGCGCCTGCGCACCGTCGGCGGCAAGGGCGCCGCGCCCGGGCAGATGGACCGGCCCAACGGCATCGCCGTGGTCGGCGACCTGGCGTTGGTGGTCGAGCGCGACAACCATCGCGTGCAGGCCTTCTCGCTGCCGGACTTCGCCTCGGTCGCGCTGTTCGGCGCCGAGGATCTGAAGAAGCCGTACGGGCTGTGGGCGCAGCCGAAGGACGGCGGCATCGAGGTCGTCGTCAGCGACAACTACATGCTCGGCGCGGACGAGGAAACCGTGCCGCCGCTGGCGCAGTTGGGCCAGCGCTTCCGCCGCTACCAGCTGCGCAGGCAAGGCCAGGCCTGGACCGCGACGCTGACCCAGACCTTCGGCGAGACCTCGGCGGCCGGCGCGATCCGCATCGCCGAATCGGTGTACGCCGATCCGGCGCACGACCGCCTGCTGCTGGCCGAGGAAGACGTGGCCAGCGGCACCCGCCTGCGCGAATACGGCCTGGCCGACGGCAAGTACCGCGGACGCGACATCGGCGCCGACCTGTACAAGGCGCAGGCCGAGGGCATCGCGCTGCTGAGCTGCGCCGACGGCAGCGGCTACTGGATCGGCACCGACCAGTTCAAGGACCGCAGCCTGTTCCACGTGTTCGACCGGCAGACGCTGGCGCATGTCGGCGCCTTCGCCGGCAAGGTCACCGCCAACACCGACGGCGTGTGGCTGGATCAGCGCGGCGACAAGCGCTTCCCGCAGGGCGTGTTCTATGCCTTGCACGACGACCAGGCGGTGGCCGCGTTCGACTGGCGCGACATCGCGCGCAGCTTGCGGCTGAAGGAGTGCGCGCGCTGAGGTGGATGGCGATCTGCCGCGTAACCCGCGCGCAGATCGCCCTTCGCCGGCACCACGCGCGCGGCCGTAGCCGATCGATCGGTTTCGTTCGGATCGGTGGCGCTATGAGGTGCGGTCGAATCGTCCGGGGGATGCCGCGCTCGCGCGACTCACTGCGCCAGGCGGTAGAGCAGGAACGCCGCCAGCGCCAGCAGCGCCCAGCACAGCAGGCCGACCCCGATCACCGCGTCGTCGCTGGCGATCAGGCTGCCGCTGGCGTTGCGGTAGAACAGCGGTTGGCCGTGGCGGCGCTTGCCGGGCCGCCGCGGTGGCCGGTCGCGGCGGGCTTCGGCGCGGATCCAGCCCAGCGACAGCACCGGCAGCAGCAGGCGGCCGCTCCAGTAGCCGAACAGTTGCAGGACGAGTTCGAACAGCGGCCGGGCGATCGCCTCGGCCAGTTCCTGCACCATGTGCCAGCCGGCCTTAAGCGGCGGCGGCCTGCGCCAGGCGCGGGCCCTCGCGCAGCGCGCGGCCGATCAGGCCGACCAGCAGGTCCAGCTCGTCGCTGTCCATCGCGAAATGCGGGGTGAAGCGCAGCGAGTTCTCGCCGCCGTGGATCACGTTGACCCCGTGCTGGCGCAGCCATTCCTCGGTGGAGCCGGCGCCGTAGCACTTGAACTGCGGGGCCAGCGCGCAGGAGAACAGCAGGCCGGTGCCCTGCACCTGGGTGATCAGTCCGCCGAGCTCGCTCTTGAGCTTCTCCAGTTTCTGTACCGCCTCGGCGCCGCGCGCGCGGATGTTGGCGCGTACCTGCGGGGTCAGCTGCGCCAGCGTGGCGCTGGCCACGTCCAGCGCGCGCGGGTTGCTGGTCATGGTGTTGCCGTAGGTGCCCTTGCGGTACAGCTGCGCGGCATGTTCGGTCACCGCCAGCACCGACAGCGGGTACTGCGCGGCGTTGAGCGCCTTGGAATAGGTTTCCATGTCCGGCGGATCGAGCTGTTCGAAGCCGGGGTAGTCCACCACCGACAGCACGCCGTGGGCGCGCAGCCCGGCCTGGATCGAATCGACCAGCAGCAGGCTGCCGTGGGCGCGGGTGAGTTCGCGCGCCGCGGCGTAGAACGCCGGCGGCAGCGCGCGGCCCGGGTCGCCTTCGCCCATCACCGGCTCCAGGAACACCGCCTCGACGAACCAGCCGTGCTGCTCGGCGTCGGCGAACGCGCGGCGCAGGGCCTCCACGTCGTAGGGCGCGATCGCGATCACCGAATCCTCGCCGCGATAGCTGGCCAGGTGCTGCACGTAGGCCTTGCGGCTGGAATCGGAATACAGACCCGGCCGGTCGGTACGGCCGTGGAAGCTGCCCTTGACCACGATGCGCTTGATCCTGGCGCCGGCATGGCGCGCGCCCGGATCGGTCTGCAGCTTGGCGTTGATGTCGGCGATGCGCGCGGCCAGGCCCACCGCTTCGGAGCCGGAGTTGAGGCACATGAACTTGCTGTACGGACAGCCGCCGCGCTGCTGGCCGATCTCGGCGCGCAGCGCGCGGTCGAAGCGCAGCTGCGACAGGCTCGGGGTCATCACGTTGGCCATCGCCTGCGGCCGCGCCATCGCTTCCAGCACCGCGTCCGGGGTGTGGCCGAAGCCGAGCATGCCGTAGCCGCCGGCGTCGTACAGCACCGCGCCCTTCAGCGTGACCACCCACGGCCCGCGCGCGGCCAGCGCCACGTACGGGGTCACCGCGTCGTCGGCGTAGAAATTGACGAAGCCGGCCTGCAGCGTGCGGATCTGCTCGACCTCGTCCAGTTCGAGCAGGTCGGCGAACTCCGCGGCCAGGCGCGCATGGTCCGCGCCGGCGGCGGCGATCGCGGCGCCCAACTGCGGGTGCGAGGCGGCCAGGCGGTCGATGCTGGCATCGTCCAGGCCGGCGGTCAGGCGTTCGCCGGCATGGGCGCGCAGCGGGGCGAGGGGGCCGAGTACGGACATGCGGGATCTCCTGGAGGCGGGTCGTCTAGCGATAGACCTTCTATTATCAGGACCGGATCGTCGATTGGCAGAGTTGATTTGTGCAGGAAATCGGATAATTTCGTCGATTCGACGAAATCCGGCCGCGCATGAAGATCACGTCCTCCGACGAACGCCTGCTCTCGCTGCTGCGCGAGGACGCCCGCGCCTCCACCGCGCAGATCGCCCGCAAGCTCGGCCTGTCGCGCACCACCGTGCAGAGCCGGATCGAGCGGCTGGAACGCGAGGGGGTGATCTGCGGCTATACGGTGCGCACCCGCGGCGACTTCGAGCAGGGCCACATCCGCGCGCACATCCTGATCACCGTGCTGCCGAAGAAGATGACCTCGGTGGTCAAGGCGCTGCGCGAGATCGACGAGATCCGCGTGCTGCACTCGGTCAGCGGCTCCTACGACCTGATCGCACTGGGCGTGGTGCCGGGGGTCAACGACATGGACGTGCTGACCGACCGCATCGGCGCGGTCGACGGGGTGGAGCGGACGACGTCGTCGATCATTCTTTCGACCAAATTCGAGCGCTGATAGGCGGGGATTCGGAATTCGGGATTGGGGATTCGGCAAAGCGGAGCCAGGCGCCGCGCTTTTGCGAATCCCCAATCCCGAATCCCCAATCCCGGCCCTCCAGCTACAATGACCGGCCACCTGCACTGTGATACGCCGGCCTTGAAGAAGTCCGATTTCCGCTACGAGCTGCCCGAGGAACTGATCGCGCAGGCGCCGCTGGCCGAACGTTCCGCCAGCCGCCTGCTGCTGGTGCCGCCGGCGCCGGCGCCGTTCGCCGATCGCCAGGTGCGCGATCTGCCCGAGCTGTTGCAGCCGGGCGATCTGCTGGTGTTCAACGATACCCGGGTGATCCCGGCGCGGCTGTTCGGCAACAAGAGCAGCGGCGGTCGCGTGGAGATCCTGATCGAGCGCCTGCTGGGCGGCCAGCGCGCGCGCGCGCAGCTGGGCGTGAGCAAGTCGCCCAAGGCCGGGGCGCGCATCGCCCTGGATGCCGGTGGCGAGGCCGAGGTGCTGGACCGCGATGGCGAGTTCTACGTGCTGCAATTCCACGTGCCCGACACGCTGGAAGCGTGGCTGCAACAGGCCGGGCGCCTGCCGTTGCCGCCGTACATCCGCCGCGACCCCGGACTGGACGACCGCGAACGCTACCAGACCGTGTTCGCGCGCGAGGCCGGCGCGGTCGCCGCGCCGACCGCCGGCCTGCATTTCGATGCGCCGTTGCTGGAGGCGCTGCAGGCGCGCGGCGTGAGCGTCGGCCATGTCACCCTGCACGTGGGCGCAGGCACCTTCCAGCCGGTGCGGGTTGAGGCGCTCGCGCAGCACGTGATGCACCGCGAATGGCTCAACGTCGGCGCCAGCCTGGTCGAGCAGGTGCGGCGCACGCGCGCCGCCGGCGGCCGCGTGATCGCCGTCGGGACCACGGTGGTGCGCGCGCTGGAGAGCGCATCGAAGGACGGCGAGCTGCATCCGTTCGCCGGCGAAACCCAGATCTTCATCCTGCCCGGCTATCGCATCCGCAGCGTCGATGCGATGGTCACCAACTTCCATCTGCCGGAAAGCACGCTGCTGATGATGGTCTCGGCCTTCGCCGGCCGCGAACGCATCTTCGACGCGTACCGGCATGCGATCGAACAGCGCTACCGCTTCTTCAGCTACGGCGATGCGATGTTGCTGTGGAGCGGGGAAACGGGAATGGGGAATGGGGAATCGTAAAAAGCACAAACCATTGCTCCGTCCGTTGCCGTTGCCACTCCCGATTCCCGATTCTCCATTCCCGGCCTTTCAATGTCCCGATTGCAGTTCCAGCTAGACACCACCGACGGCGCCGCGCGCCGCGGCCGCCTGACCTTTCCGCGCGGCACGGTGGAAACCCCGGCGTTCATGCCGGTCGGGACCTACGGTTCGGTCAAGGGCGTGCTGCCCGAGCAGATCAAGGCGCTGGGCGCGCAGATCATCCTCGGCAATACCTTCCACCTGTACCTGCGGCCGGGGCTGGACGTGATCGGCGACCATGGCGGGCTGCACGGCTTCGCCCGCTGGGACGGGCCGATCCTGACCGATTCGGGCGGTTTCCAGGTGTTCTCGCTGGCGCACCGGCGCAAGATCAGCGAGCAGGGGGTGACCTTCGCTTCGCCGACCGACGGCGCCAAGGTGTTCCTGGGGCCCGAGGAGAGCATGCGGATCCAGAAGGTGCTCGACTCGGACATCGTGATGATCTTCGACGAGTGCACCCCGTACCCGGCCACCGAGGACGTGGCGCGCCGCTCGATGGAGCTGAGCCTGCGCTGGGCGCAGCGCTCGCGCGATGCGCACGAGGCCTTGAGCAACGACGCGGCGCTGTTCGGCATCGTCCAGGGCGGCGTGCATGCGGACCTGCGCACGCGCTCGATCGAGGGCCTGCAGGCGATCGGCTTCGACGGCTACGCGATCGGCGGGCTGGCGGTGGGCGAGCCGGAGCACGAGCGCAACGCGATGCTCGAACACCTGCATCCGCGGCTGCCGGCCGACCGGCCGCGCTACCTGATGGGGGTAGGGCGGCCGGAGGACCTGGTCGAGGGCGTGGCCCGCGGCGTGGACATGTTCGACTGCGTGATGCCGACCCGCAACGCGCGCAACGGCCACTATTTCACCTCGTTCGGCACCGTACGCATCCGCAACGCCCGCTACGAGCGCGACCTGGCGCCGATCGAGCCGGGCTGCGGCTGCCACGCCTGCAGCGGCGGCTATACCCGCTCCTACCTGCGCCATCTGGACCGCTGCAACGAGATGCTGGCGCCGATGCTGGGCACCCTGCACAACCTCTGGTACTACCAGAAGCTGATGGCCGACATGCGCGCGGCGATCGCCGCGGGAACCTTTGCCCAGTTCCGGCGGTCCTTCTATGCGGCACGCGGAGTGGAAGCAACGCCACTCCCATCGGAGCAGGGATAAAGCCCCTCTCCCCCCGGGAGAGGGGTTGGGGTGAGGGTACGGGGCGCAGCCTCGCGGGCATCGAAAGCACACGAGGCTGCGCCCGTACCCTCATCCGCCGCTGCGCGGCACCTTCTCCCGGTGGGAGAAGGGGGGGGGCTGCGGCCTGCTTCAGTAAGTGGCGGCGGCCTGTCGTAGCGGGAATAAGCCCCTCTCCCGTCGGGAGAGGGGTTGGGGTGAGGGTACGGGCGCAGCCTCGCGAGCATCGAAAGCACAGGAAGCTTTGCCCGTACCCTCATCCGCCGCTGCGCAGCACCTTCCGCCGAGAAGGGGGCTTGCTGCCGGTGGGAGAAGGCAGGGCGCGACGGTCGTTCCGGGCGTAAGGGGAGATCGTGGCATAATCGGCGGCTGCTTGCCGCCTCCGGCGACAAACCAGCAGTCCGCGCCTTCACCGGCGACGGGCTGCCCAAACCATAGGACACACCGATGAACCCGCTCGATTTCCTGATTCCCGTAGCCCAGGCGCAGACCGCCGGTGCCGCTCCTGCCGCTGGCGGCGGCATGCAGATGTTCCTGCTGCCGATCATCCTGATCGCGGTGATGTACTTCGTGATGATCCGCCCGCAGATGAAGCGGCAGAAGGAGCACAAGTCGATGCTGGACAAGCTCGGCCGCGGCGACGAGGTCATCACCTCCGGCGGCGTGGCCGGCGTGGTCACCGACATCGGCGACAACTTCATCACCGTGGAAATCGCCGACAACGTGCGCATCCGCGTGCAGAAGGGCGCCATCGGCAACGTGCTGCCCAAGGGCACGCTGAAGTCCGCCTGATCCATTTCTCTTACTGCTAGGCGCGGCGCCGGCGTGGCGTCGCGCGGGGTCCTGCAATGCTCGAGTTTCCGCGCTGGAAGTATTTCCTCATCCTGATCGTGCTGGCGTTCAGTGCGTTGTACGCGCTGCCCAACGTCTACCAGAAGGACCCCTCGGTACAGATCACCGCCAGCCGCGGCGGCCAGCTCGACGAGGCCCTGCGCGAGCGGGTCAGCGCCGAACTGAAGGCGGCCGGGATCACTCCCAAGTCGGTGGCCAAGGAGGGCGACAGCCTGATGGTGCGCCTGCCGAGCCTGCAGGCGCAGACCCGCGCCAACGACATCCTGCGCCAGCAGGTGGGCGAGAACTACACGGTGGCGCTGAACCTGGCCTCGACCGTGCCGCAGTGGCTGTCGGCGATCGGCGGCAAGCCGATGGTGCTGGGCCTGGACCTGGTCGGCGGCGTGCACTTCGCGCTGCAGGTGGACCAGAAGGCGGCGCTGGACAAGCGCCTGGACGCCTTCGCCGAGGACATCCGCACCACGCTGCGCGACAGCCGCATTGCCTACCGCTCGGTCGAGCGCCGTGCCGACAACAGCATCCAGGTCGGCCTGGGCGAGGGCGCCGACGTCAACGCCGCGCGTGCCGCGCTGGCCAAGGCGCAGCCGACGCTGAGCTATGCCGTATCCGGGCAGACCATCGCGGTCAGCGTGCCCGACGCCGAGCTCAAGCAGATCGCCGCCGGCGCGATCGAGCAGAACCTGACCACGCTGCGCAACCGCGTCAATCAGCTGGGCGTGGCCGAGCCGATCATCCAGCGCCAGGGCGAAGACCGCATCGTGGTCGAACTGCCGGGCGTGCAGGACACCGCCGAGGCCAAGCGCATGATCGGCGCCACCGCCACGCTGGAGTTCCGCGGCGTGGTCGAGGGCAATGCCGAGGACGCAGTGCGCACCGGCAACATCCCGCCGGAGGCCAAGGTGTTCCGCCTGCGCGACAGCGGTGCCCCGGTGCTGCTGAACAAGCGCGTGCTGGTGTCCGGCGACCAGATGGTCAACGCCACCGTCAGCAACGACCAGAACGGCCTGCCGGCGGTGTCGGTCACGCTCAACAACGTCGCCGGCCAGCGCATGTTCGACTACACCAGCGCCAACACCGGCAAGCTGATGTCGGTGGTCTACATCGAGCGCATCCCGACCGTGAGCATGGTCGACGGCAAGGAAGTGCGCAGCGTGCGGGTCAAGGAAGAAGCCCTGGCGCCGACCCGCATCGCCGGCGTGTTCGGCAAGAACTTCCAGACCACCGGCCTGGAGAAGGTCGAGGCCGAGAACCTGGCCAAGCTGCTGCGCGCCGGTTCGCTGGCCGCGCCGATGGACTTCGTCGAGGAATACGTGATCGGCCCGAGCCTGGGTGCGGAGAACGTCGAACGCGGCGTCACCGCGGTGCTGTACGCGTTCCTGTTCACCCTGGTGTTCTTCGGCGTGTACTACCGCATGTTCGGCGCGATCACCTCGGTGGCGCTGCTGATGAACCTGCTGATTGTGGTCTCGGTGATGTCGCTGTTCGGCGCCACCATGACCTTGCCCGGCTTCGCCGGCCTGGCCCTGTCGGTCGGCCTGTCGGTGGACGCCAACGTGCTGATCAACGAACGTATCCGCGAGGAGCTGCGGCTGGGCGTCCCGCCGAAATCGGCGATCGTGGCCGGCTACGACAAGGCGGGCGGCACCATCCTCGACGCCAACCTCACCGGCCTGATCGTCGGCGTGGCCCTGTACGCGTTCGGGACCGGCCCGCTGAAGGGGTTCGCGTTGACCATGATCATCGGCATCTTCGCTTCGATGTTCACCGCGATCACCGTGTCGCGCGCGCTGGCGACGCTGATCTACAGCCGTCGCAAGAAACTCAAGTCGCTGGCGATCTGAGCCGCACGCGAATCCTTCGCACGACCCTGCGCATCGCTGCGCAGGGGATGAACAATGCGAGTCCTTCGCAAGAGCCCGCCCATCGATGTGCGGGGTCCAAAAAATTGAAGAGCATGTCTCCATGAAAATCTTCCCGCTTCATCTGATCCCGAACGACACCAAGATCGACTTCATGCGTTGGCGGCGTCCGACCCTGGTGCTGATGCTGGTGCTGGCGGTGGCGTCGCTCGGGGTGATCTTCGCCAAGGGCTTCAACTACGCGTTGGAATTCACCGGCGGCGCGCTGGTGCAGACCAGCTTCCAGAAGCCGGTGGACATCGACCATGTGCGCGAGCAGCTGGCCACCGCCGGCTTCGAGAACGCGCAGGTGCAGAACGTCGGCAGCGGCAACGAGATCGTGATCCGCCTGCAGCCGCAGGGCGAGCACAACAACGAGGACGTGACCAAGAACCTCGCCGAGCAGGTGCGCAAGGCGGTGACCACCGCGGAGAACCCGGCGACGGTGAAGCCGGGCGAATTCGTCGGCCCGCAGGTCGGCAAGGACCTGGCGCTGAACGGCGTCTACGCGACCCTGTTCATGCTGGTCGGCTTCCTGATCTACATCGGCTTCCGCTTCGAGTGGAAGTTCGCGGTGGTGGCCAGCCTGACCGCGCTGTTCGACCTGCTGGTGACGGTGGCCTACATCTCGCTCACCGGCCGCGAGTTCGACCTGACCGTGCTGGCCGGCCTGCTGTCGGTGATGGGCTTTGCGATCAACGACATCATCGTGGTGTTCGACCGCGTGCGCGAGAACTTCCGCAGCCTGCGCGTGGAGCCGGTGGAAGTGCTGAACCGCTCGATCAACCAGACCCTGTCGCGCACCGTGATCACCGCGGTGATGTTCTTCCTGTCGGCGCTGGCGCTGTACCTGTACGGCGGCAACTCGATGGAAGGCCTGGCGCTGACCCACATGATCGGCGCGATCATCGTGGTGGTGTCCTCGGTGATCGTGGCGGTGCCGCTGCTGTCGATCGGCCCGTTCCAGGTCACCAAGCAGGACCTGCTGCCCAAGACCAAGGACGTCGAGGCGTTGGCGCGTAGGCCCTGAGAAGCTGGGAATGGGGAGTCGGGAATGGGGAATCGCAAAGGCGTGATTCCCTGGCCCTCAAACAGTCCCATAAAAAAAGCCGCGCATCTGCGCGGCTTTTTTGTTGCTGTGGGGGGATTTCTCAGCGTCTCAACGTCGGCGGCAAACCGCTTTTCCGATTCCCCATTCCCGACTCCCCATTCCCAGCCCTCAAAACTTCGCGTCGAACTCCGCCGCATACCCCGTATTGACGATCAGCTTCTGCAGCGCTTCGCTGACCTTGATGTTGCCGGCCACGATCTGGTACTGCGGGGTGCCGCGGTCGTCGATGCGGCCCGGGGTGGCGCCCTTGAAGTCGGTGATGCGGCCGCCGGCCTCGCGCACCAGCAGCACGCCGGCGGCGATGTCCCAGGCCTTCACCCCGGCCTCGAAGTAGGCGTCGGTGCGGCCGCAGGCCACGTAGGCCAGGTCCAGCGCGGCCGAGCCGGTGCGGCGGATGTCCTCGGCCTGGACCATCAGCGCGTCCACGCACTTGAGCTGGGCGCTGGTGCGCTTGCGTTCGCGCGGGGCGAAGCCGGTGTTGACCATCGCCCCGTTCAGTTCCTTGCGCTCGCTGACGCGGATGCGGCGGTCGTTGAGCACCGCGCCGTTGCCGCGGCTGGCGGTGAACAGCTCGTTGCGCAGCGGATCGAAGATCACCGCGTCGATCGGCTCGCCGTTTTCGACCAGGGCGATCGACACGCAGTAATGCGGGAAGCCGCGCAGGTAGTTGCTGGTGCCGTCGAGCGGGTCGATCACCCACATGTAGCGGCCGCCGCCCTGCACGCCGCCTTCCTCGCCCATCACCCCGTAATCGGGATAGGCGCGGCGCAGTTCCTTGACGATCACCTTCTCCGCGTCGGCATCGACTTCGCTGGCGTAGTCCATGCGGTCCTTCTGCACCACGTTCAGCGCTTCCAGCCGGTTGATGTGGCGCAACAGCACATTGCCGGCGAGGCGGGCGGCCTTGACCATGACGGTGACGGCGGGTTTTTGCATGGCAACGGCTCCCGAGAGGGCGGAGAAGGATCTGGCGGAGGAAAAGAACAGTCCGGCGCGAAGGCCGGCCGCACAGTTTACCATCTACGCCCCGTTCGCTCCGCATCTTCCTGCCATGACCGCATCCGCCCGCATCCGCTTCGTCCTGGTCGGTACCCAGCACCCCGGCAATATCGGGGCGGCGGCGCGGGCGATGAAGACCATGGGCCAGGCGCGGCTGGTGCTGGTGGCGCCGGAGCGCGCGCTCGACGAGGACGGCTACCGGCGCTCGGCCGGCGCCGAGGACGTGCTGCAGCAGGCGCCGGTGCTGGCCACCCTGGCCGAGGCGGTCGCCGACTGCCAACTGGTGCTCGGCTGCACCGCGCGCAGCCGGCGGGTGTCGCTGGAAGAACTGCTGCCGGCGGACGGTGCGCAGCGGCTGGTGAGCGCCGCCGCCGAGCAGGCCGAGGTGGCGCTGGTGTTCGGGCGCGAGCGCACCGGCCTGACCAACGAGGAACTGCAGCTGTGCCACGCGGCGGTGCACATTCCCTCCGATCCCGCATTCAGTTCGCTCAACCTGGCCGCGGCGGTGCAGGTGCTGGCCTACGAACTGCGTCTGGCGCTGCTGCGCGGCGAGGCCGCGGCGCCGGCCGCCGCGGAACCCGGTTTCCGCGAGGCGCCGGCCAGCCATGCGCAGCTGGAGGGCCTGTTCGGGCAGTTGGCCGACACCCTGGACGACATCGACTTCCACAAGGGCCGCGCGCCGGATTCGGCGATGCGCAAGCTGCGCCGGCTGTTCCTGCGCAACGCGCTGACCGAGCAGGAAGTGCGGCTGCTGCGCGGCATCCTGTCCGATGCGCAGCGCATGGCGCGGCTGGCGGGCCAGGCGCGCAGTTAGTTTCGCGACTCGGGACTCGGGACCCGGCAAAGCGGGGATTCCGGTCGTCGGCGACGGATCGCTTGTCGCAGCGCACCGCAAGTTCTCTCCCTTGCTGCGCCATGACCGCCCCGAATCCCAAATCCCAAATCCCCAATCCCGGCGTCACCAGCTGTCGCCGGCTGACGCTTTCGGCTAGGCTTACAGCCTCTACATGGGGAATGTGGTTTGCAAAATCCGCGGTGGCGTTTCGTCATGGTGTGGCTGGCGCTGGCGATCTGCTGGCCTGGGCTGGCGCACGCGCGTCCGACGGTGCTGGTCCTGGGCCGCATCAGCGACAACCCCAAGGCCCATTACGAGCAGTTGAAGCCGTTGCTGGACTACGTGGTGCCGCGCATGCGCGATGTCGGCATCACCTCCGGGCAGATCCTGATGGCCCGCGACAGCCAGCAGATGAGCAGCTACCTGCGCCGCGGCCGCGTCGACTGGGTCACCGAGACCGCGGCCACCGCGATGGCGCTGCAACAGCGCGGCGGGGTGCGGCCGCTGCTGCTGACCGAGCGCAACGGCGTGCGCGAGTACCGCACGGTGTTCTTCGTGCGCCGCGACGGGCCGGTGCACACCCTGCACGACCTGCAGGGCCGCACCCTGGCACTGCAGAGCACCTTGTCCACCAGCGCCTACCTGGTGCCGATGATGACCCTGTTCGAGCACGATCTGCATCCGGAGATCCTGCTCTCGCCGAAGGATCAGGCCTCGGCGAACACGGTCGGCTACGTGTTCGCGCGCTCCGAGCTCAACATCGCCTCCTATGTGCACAAGCACCTGGTCGACGCCGGCGCGCTGAGCAACCTGGACTGGGACGACGACCGCCGCGTGCCGCCCGCGTTCCGCCGCGATTTCCGGGTGATCTACCGCACCGAGCCGTTCCCGCGCGCGGTGGAGATGGTGCGCAGCGACCTGGCCTCGCCGGTGGAGGCGCGTCTGCGCGAGGTGTTGCTGGAAGCCGCCGACGACCCGCAGGGCAGCGCCGCGCTGCACAAGTTCTTCGGCACCTCCGGCTTCTACCCGGTCGATCCGGCCTCGCAGAAGCGGCTGGACCAGCTGCGTGCCGGCGTTGCGCAGGTCAAGCTGGAAGTCGAATGAAGAGGCTGCGTTTCGGACTGCAGGCCAGGTTCCTGCTGGCAATGGGCGTGGCCGCGTTGCTGATCATGGCGATCCTGGCGTTGATGCTGGAGCGGCAGGCGGCGATGCAGAACGAGGTGCGCACGCTCAGCGGCAACGTGATCCATGGCCTGTTCGACCGCAGCATGCGCACCCGCGGCGAAACCCTGGCGCGGCAGCTGTCCGATTCGCTGGCCAATCCGGTGTACTACTCGGACCTGGACGCGATCGGCACCCAGGTGCGCGCGGCGCTGGGCTACGTGGCGGTGGCCTACGTGCTGGTGTACGACGCCGACGGCCGCCTGATCCACGACGGCAGCGACGATCTACCCGGCTACGGCCAGCGCATGCGCGGCCCGATGGCCGATGCGGCGATCAAGGCCAACGGCCTGCTGGCGCAGGAATCCGACGAGATCCTGGACGTGTCGATGCCGATCATGATCGGCGACCAGCGCGTGGGCGGGGTGCGCGTGGGCATGTCCTGGACGCGGGCGCTGGTCTACGAGCGCAAGGCCGGCGAGAACCTGGACGAACGCCTGGATGCGCTGGGCAAGCGCCATCTGGGCTGGCTGTTGCTGCTGCTGGCGGCGCTGGGGCTGACCGCGGTGATGGTGGCGATCTATGTGCAGCGCACGCTGGTGGCGCCGGTGCGCTGGCTGGCCGCGGCCGCGCGCCAGATCGAGGCCGGCGACTACGTGGTGGAGCGCCGCGACAGCGGCCGCCACGACGAGGTCAGCGAACTGCTGCGCGCGTTCGGGCGCATGAGCGAGGCGATCGCGCGCCACGACCGCGACGTGCGCCACATGGCCTATACCGATGCCCTGACCGGGCTGACCAACCGGCTCGCGTTCCGCGAAGCGCTGGACCACCGCATGCTGTCGGCGCGCGCCTCGCATCGGCGCCTGGCGCTGCTGTTCGCCGACATCGACGACTTCAAGCGGATCAACGACACCCTCGGCCACGAGGCCGGCGACGAGGCGCTGCTGCAGTTCGCGCGGCGCATCCAGCTGGCGGTGGATCAGCTGGGCGGGCACGACGCGCTGCTGGCGCGCTTCGGCGGCGACGAGTTCGTGATCTTGGTCGAGGACGAGCACGTGGTGCAGGTCGCCACCGGCCTGGCCGAGCGCCTGGTGCAGGAACTGCGCGAGCCGCTGCGGATCCAGGACCGCGAGGTGTTCATGGGCACCTCGATCGGCATCACCGTCTACCCCGGCGATGCCGAGGACGCCTCGGCGCTGTTGAAGAACGGCGACATCGCGATGTACCAGGCCAAGCTGGCCGGCAAGAACTGCCACCGTTTCTACAGCCGCGCGATGGACTATGCGGTGGAACGGCGCGTGCACATGGAGCACGAGTTGCGCGGCGCCTGGGACCGCGACGAACTGAAGCTGGTGTACCAGCCGATCTTCCGCACCCTGGACCGGCGCATGGTCGGCGTGGAAGTGCTGCTGCGCTGGCAGCATCCGGCGCTGGGCACGATCTCGCCGACGGTGTTCATCGACGTGGCCGAGCAGAGCGGGTTGATCGAGAGCATCGGCCCCAAGGTGCTGCGTGCGGCCTGCATGGAGGCCACGCAATGGCAGCGCTTCGACGGCAGCCGCGACCTGTTCGTATCGGTCAACGTGTCGCCGCGGCAGCTGCGCAGCGGCGACCTGCCGGAAATCGTCGCCGACTGCCTGCGCGAATCCGGGCTGCCGGCGGCGCAGCTGCACCTGGAACTGACCGAGACCGCGGTGATCGGCGACGAGCTGCAGGCCGCGAGCATGCTGGCGCGGTTGCATCGCACCGGGGTCAAGGTGTGGCTGGACGACTTCGGCACCGGCTTCTCCGGGCTGAGCCACCTGCGCCAGGTGCCGGTGGACGGGGTCAAGATCGACAAGAGCTTCGTCGCCGACCTGCAGCGCGATCCCGACGACCTGGCCCTGACCACCGCGATCATCGCCATGGCGCATTCGCTGGGCATCACCGTGGTCGCCGAGGGCATCGAGCAGGAAGTGCAGTTCGAACTGCTGCGCGAGCGCGGCTGCGAACTGGGGCAGGGGTTCTGGCTCAGCCATCCGCTCAGCGCCACCGAGTTCCGGCAACTGCTGGCCAACGAGGGCATGCCGCGCGACTAGGCGCGGTGCCGATTCGGACGATCGCGCGCGTTTTTTGTAGGAGCGGCTTCAGCCGCGACAGGCATTGTCGGTAACGCCTGTCGCGGCCGAAGCCGCTCCTACGAAAGGCGGTGCCTCACCGCGCCACGTCGGGAATCGACACCCCGGCCTGGCTCTGCCGCACCGGTTGCATGGTGCCGTCCGGGTTGTAATGCAGGTACTCCACCGTCACCGCGCGCCGGCCGATGGCGCCGTTCAAGTCGCCGATCGCCAGGGTCGCGTTGTGCAGGAACAGGTACCAGTGCCGCTTGAACTCGACGATGCCCGGGTGGATGGTGAAGCTGTACTTGCCCGAGCCGGTCAGTTCGCCGCGATAGGTCCACGGCCCGGTGATGGCCGGCGCGGTCGAGTAGGACACGTGCTCGTCGCGTTGCGTGGCCCGGTCCAGCGAGGCGTAGGTCAGGTAGTACAGATCGCCGCGCTTGTGCAGCCACGGACCTTCCTCGAAATGCGGCGGGGTGATCTCGCGGATCGGGCCGTCGAGTTCGATCATGTTCGGCTTGAGCTTGGCCAGATAGCACTGGCGGTTGCCCCAGGCGATCCAGGTGCTGCCGTCGTCGTCGGTCAGCACGGTCGGGTCGATGTCTTCCCAGCTGTGCGTGCCCTTGGGCGTCATCTCATTGGTGATCAGCGCCGAGCCGCGCGCGTCCACGAACGGGCCGGTCGGCGTGTCCGCGACCGCCACCGCGATCGCCTTGCCCGGATGCGTGGCGTCGTGCTCCACCGCCGCGTAGAAATAGAACTTGCCGTTCTTCGCGATGGCCTGCGATGCCCACGCATCCTGCTTGGCCCAGTTGAAATCCTTGACGTTCATGATCGGCGCATGCGCGGTCCAGGTCTTCATGTCCCTGGTCGAATAGACCAGCCACTCGCGCATGGTGAACATCTCGTCGCGCTGCGCCTCGTCGTGGCCGACGTACAGATACAGCGTGTCGCCGACCACCAGGGGCGCAGGGTCGGCGGTGAACCGGTCGCGGACGATCGGATTGGAGCCGGCGGCCGCTGGCGGCTCCGCCGCGACCGCTGCGGCGGCGGCCGCGGCAAGCAGCGTCATGAGTCCGAGACGGCATCGCCGGCGGCGCCAGGTCTTGGTCAAGGCATGCATCGAGGTCTCCCTTTGGTAGCGCTAGCATCGCGGCGCAGCGGCGGCCGCATGCGCAGCCTAACTGAAGTGCCGGGACTGGGGACTCGGGACTCGGAGGAGTGGGGGGCCAGTACTGCAAGGCTCTTAATAAAATTGGCCGCGTAGATAGCGGCTTTTTTATTCGGTAAAGGGTGCCGGGGAATGGGATGTCGCCGTCGTTCCCGGCGTCCCGGCTTTTGCTGTTCCGGGTCCCCGGTCCCGCGTCCCGAGTCCCGGCTCAACCTACAACGCGCGCTTGCCCGTATCGCCAGGGATCTCGCGCACCAGCTTCGGCACCAGATAGCCGGACAGCCGCGCAGCCAGGGCCTGGTGCAGCGCGCGCGCGGTGGCGTCGTCCACTTCGAAATGGGCCACGCCTTCGACCTTGTCCAATTGGTGCAGGTAGTAGGGCAGCACGCCGGCGGCGAAGCTGCGCTCGCTCAACGCGGCCAACGCGGCGACGCTGTCGTTGACTCCGCGCAGCAACACCGCCTGGTTCAGCAGTTGCGCGCCGGTGCCGCGCAGCTGCGCCAGCGCGGCATCCACGCTGGCGTCGAATTCGTTGGCGTGGTTGGCGTGGATCACGAACGCCACTGGCCACGGCAGCGTGCGCAGCCAGGCCAGCAGCGGCGCATCGACGCGCTCGGGCAGTACCACCGGCAGGCGGCTATGCAGACGCAGGCGCTTGAGGTGCGGAATGGCCGCCAGCGCCTCGCTCAGCTCGACCAGCTTGGAGGTGGCCAGCGACAGCGGGTCGCCGCCGGACAGGATCACCTCGTCGATGTCCGGATCGGCGGCGATCGCCGCCACCGCCTCGCGCCAGCCGTCGCGCGCCGCGGTCTCCTCGGCATACGGGAAGTGGCGGCGGAAGCAGTAGCGGCAGTGCACCGCGCAGCTGCCGGTGGCCACCAGCAGCGCGCGGCCGCGGTATTTCTGGATCACCCCGTCGGCCTTCTTGGCCGCGGCGTCGCCGACCGCGTCCAGCGCGAAGCCCGGCACCCGGCGCAGCTCGGCGTCGATCGGCAGCACCTGGCGCAGCAGCGGATCGTGCGGGTCGCCATGGCGCATGCGTGCGACGAAGCCGCGCGGCACGCGCAGCGCGAACTGCGTCGCAGCCTGTTCGGAGACGCCGAGCGCCTGCGGGTCCAGCCCCAGCAGTGCCAGCAACTCGCGCGGGTCGCGCACGGCATCGCGCCACAGCTGCTGCCAGCGCGGCGGGGCAAGGACGGCGGGGGACGGGGACGGCTGCATCGGGCGGGGGGCTGCGGTTATCATATGCGGTCATAAAACGAGTGCCCGCCGGTTGCGGCGGGGCTTTCCATTCTATCCGGCCGGCCGCCGAACGCGGCGGGTTTGCCTTACCCGAGGAGTTTCAGATGGCCAGCTACGGCATGAACGACGTCAAGACCGGGATGAAGATCCTGGTCAACAACGAACCCGCGATCATCACCGAGACCGAATACGTGAAGCCGGGCAAGGGCCAGGCCTTCACCCGCATCAAGTACCGTTTCATCAAGTCCGGGCGCGTGGTCGAAATGACCATGAAGGCGACCGACAGCGTGGAAGCGGCCGACGTGGTCGATACCAACATGCAGTACCTGTACACCGACGGCGAGTACTGGCACTTCATGCAGCAGGAGACCTTCGAGCAGGTGCAGGCCGACAAGGTCGGCGTCGGCGACGCCGCCAAGTGGATCAAGGGCGAGGAGGATTGCGTGGTGACGCTGTGGAACGGCACCCCGATCCAGGTCACCCCGCCGAACTTCGTCGAACTGAAGATCGTCGAGACCGACCCGGGCGTGCGCGGCGACACCTCCGGCGGCGGCGGCAAGCCGGCCACGCTGGAAACCGGCGCGGTGGTGCGGGTGCCGCTGTTCGTCGGCCAGGATGAAATCATCAAGGTCGATACCCGCTCGGGCGAGTACTTCTCGCGCGTCAAGTAAGCCGACGGCCCGCGCGGCCGGGCGGCATGTGGCCGCCCGCGGGCAGCGGCGCGGTGGACGGCAACAGGTCGCATGCGTTCGCCGCGTGCGGCCGCCACGCCCATGCAATGCCGAATCGCCGTGCGGCGATCGCGGCCGATCCGTTTCCAGGAATTCCCGCGACCATGAGCCACGCCGACAGCGCCGATGCCAAGTACCCGCACGACCGGGTCGTGTTCTTCAGCGATGCGGTCTTCGCCATCGCCATCACCTTGCTGGCGGTGGAGATCAAGGTGCCGGGGCATGCCCAGGTCGAGGCCGCCGGCGGCATCCTGGCCGCGCTGGACCGGATGTTGCCGCTGTTCATCGGCTTCGCGGTCAGCTTCCTGGTCACCGCGCTGTTCTGGAAGTCGCACCTGCAGTTGTGCCGGCATATCCGCCAGTTCGACGACCGGCTGATCTGGCTCAACGTGCTGCAACTGCTGCTGATCGGCCTGCTGCCGTTTTCCACTGCGCTGTATTCGGACTATTTCGGCAGCCAGCAAGCGTTCGCGGTGTATTGCGCGCATCTGGCCGCGATCGGTGCGGCCGCCTATCTGATGCACGCCTACGCGGTGCGCAAGGAAGGGCTGGTGCAGCGGCTGGGCGCGCTGCAGGCGCGGGCGATGACGCTGCGCGTGGCGGTCGCGCCGGTGGTGTTCGCGCTGTGCATCCCGCTGGCGATGGTCGCCCCGCTGCTGGGGCGGCTGGGCTTCGTGGCGGTGTTCGTGCTGCAGTGGGTGGTGATGCGCGTGTACCGGCGGCGCATCCTGCTGGCAGCCGCGGCGACTTGATTCTTCCTTTTCCAGAGCATTTGCGATGACCTCCATTCCCGAATCCTGCGACCTGCTGATCGAAGCCGGCTACGTGGTCCCGATCGAGCCGCATGCGGTGGTGCTGGAAGACCACGCGGTGGCGGTGCGCGGCAGCGAGATCGTCGCGGTGCTGCCGCGCGCTGAGGCGCACGCGCGCTTCGCCGCCGCGCGCACCGTGTCGCGTCCGGACGCGGCGCTGCTGCCGGGCCTGGTCAACGCGCACACCCACAATCCGATGACGCTGCTGCGCGGCATCGCCGACGACCTGCCGCTGATGGTGTGGCTGCAGCAGCACATCTGGCCGGTGGAGACCGCGGTGATCGGCCCGGAGTTCGTCGCCGACGGCACCGCGCTGGCGATCGCCGAGATGCTGCGCGGCGGCACCACCTGCGCCAACGAGAACTACTTCTTCTCCGACGTGCAGGCCGCGGTGTACAAGCAGCATGGTTTCCGCGCGCGGGTGGGCACGGTGATCATCGATTTCCCGACCGCCTGGGCCAAGACCTCCGACGAATACTTCGAACGCGCCTGCGAGGTGCACGACCAGTGGCGCGACGATCCGCTGATCGGCATCGCCTTCGCCCCGCACGCGCCGTACACGGTCAACGACGCCAACTTCGAGCGGGTGCGGATGCTGTCCGACCAGCTCGACGTGCCGGTGCACCTGCACACCCACGAGACCGCGCAGGAAATCGCCGACTCGCTCAAGCAGTACGGCCAGCGCCCGCTGGCGCGGCTTGACCGGCTCGGCCTGGTCAACGACCGCCTGATCGCGGTGCACATGACCCAGCTCACCGACGCGGAGATCCACCTGTGCGCCGAGCGCGGGGTCAGCGTGGTGCATTGCCCCGAATCCAACCTCAAGCTCGCCTCCGGCTTCTGCCCGGCCTGCGCATTGCAGCGGGCGGGCGTGAACCTGGCGATCGGCACCGACGGCTGCGCCAGCAACAACGACCTGGACATGTTCAGCGAGAACCGCACCGCGGCGATCCTGGCCAAGGCGGTGGCCAACGACGCCACCGCGCTGGACGCGGCCACCACGCTGCGCGCGGCCACGCTGGGCGGCGCGCGCGCGCTGGGCTTCGGCGAGAAGATCGGTTCGATCGAGGTCGGCAAGCAGGCCGACCTGATCTGCGTGGACCTGTCGGCGCTGGAGACCCAGCCGCTGCACAACGTGCTGTCGCAGCTGGTGTATGCGGCCGGCCGGCAGCAGGTCAGCGACGTGTGGATCGCCGGCCAGCGCAAGCTCGAGCAGCGCATGCTGGTGGATATGGACGCCGACGCGCTGGTCGCCAACGCGCGGCAGTGGCGCGAGCGCATCCGCAGCGTGCACGCCTGATCCGCTTTACTGCCGTGCCGCGATCCGCGCGCGGCCCAACCGAGATGCCGCCATGACCGCTTCCGCTTCCAACACGTCCGCCAACTTCGACCAGGCCGAACTGGACAAGTTCGGCGCGCTGGCCACCCGTTGGTGGGACGCCGACGGCCCGCAGAAACCGCTGCACGCGCTGAACCCGGTGCGCCTGCGCTACGTCGCCGAGCGGCTGCCGCTGCGCGGCGCCAGCGTGCTCGACGTGGGCTGCGGCGGCGGCCTGCTCAGCGAGGCGCTGGCCAAGGAGGGCGCGCAGGTCACCGCGATCGACCTGTCGCCGGAGCTGGTCAAGGTGGCGCGGCTGCACCAGTTCGAATCCGGGGTGGAGGTCGACTACCGCGTGCAGTCGGTCGAGGACCTGGCCGCCGAGCGCCCGGGCAGCTTCGACGCGATCACCTGCATGGAGATGCTCGAGCACGTGCCCGATCCGGCGGCGATCGTGCGCGCCTGCGCGACCCTGCTCAAGCCCGGCGGCCAGCTGTTCCTGTCCACGCTCAACCGCACCCCGGCCGCGTTCGCGCTGGCCATCGTCGGCGCCGAGTACGTGGCGCGGCTGCTGCCCACCGGCACCCACCGCTACCAGGATTTCATCAAGCCGGCCGAGCTGGCGGCGTGGCTGCGCCAGGCCGAGCTGCAGCTGCACGACGTCAGCGGCATGCTGTACGAGCCGTGGCGCAACCGCGCGCGGCTGTCCACGCGCACCGAGGTGAATTACCTGGCGTGTGCGGTGAAGCCGGGAATCGGGAATGGGGAGTAGGGAATCGGCACTGCCGCCGCGCGACGGATTCCCGCGCGCGGTGCTATTCGACCTGGATGGGACGCTGCTGGACAGCGCGCCGGATCTGCTGGCCGCGGCCAATGCGCTGCTGGCCGAGCGCGGGCGTGACGCGCTGACCCTGGAGCAGCTGCGCCCGGTGGTGTCCAAGGGCTCGCGGGCGATGCTGGGCGTCGCCTTTCCCGAGTTGCCGGCCGCCGCGCGCGATGCGCTGATTCCCGATTTCCTGCGCCAGTACGAAACTCTGATCGGCCGGCATTCGCAGTTGTTCGACGGCATCGCGGCGTTGCTGCAGCGGCTGGAAGACGCCGGCTGCCTGTGGGGCATCGTCACCAACAAGCCCGAATATCTGGCGCGGCTGATCCTGCCGCAGCTGGGCTGGGAACGGCGCTGCGCGGTGCTGATCGGCGGCGACACGCTGGCCGAGCGCAAGCCGCACCCGCTGCCGCTGCAGGTGGCCGCACAGCGCATCGAGGTGCCGCCGGCGCAGGTCGCCTACGTCGGCGACGACGAACGCGACATCCTCGCTGCGCGCGCCGCCGGCATGGCCTCGGTGGCGGTGCTGTGGGGCTACCGCCTGGACGGCGAGGATCCGCTGGCCTGGCGCGCCGATGCGCTGGTCGCCGCGCCCGCCGACTTGTTTGATGCGCGCGCCTGGCCGGGCGCGCCGCAGCTTCCCTGACCTTCCGGACTTCCCGATCGCATGAGCAGCACCTCCGCCCTGGATGCCTTCCTCGACAAATGGCGCAGCCGCTGGCCGGAATGGACGGTGGCCGAGACCTTCGTGCCGGCGCCGCAGCGCGCGCGCGCGGTGGCCTGGTTCGCGCTGCTGCAGGAATTCGACGACATCCTCAACATCGCCGGCGATCCGCTGCCGGCCGACGCCAAGCTGGCGTGGTGGGGCGAGGAATTGCGCAGCTGGGCCGGTCGCCGCTCGCGGCATCCGCTGGGGCGGGTGCTGGAGCCGGTCGCCGCGCCATGGGCGCAGCTGGCCGAGGCCTTGCCGGGGCTGCTCGCCTCGCGCGCGGCCGCGGCCGATCCGGCGCATGCCTACGAGCGCCTGGAGGCGTTCGCGCTGGCCGCGGCGCAGGTCGAATGCGCGGTGTTCGAAGGACAGCGCGACGCGGCAGCGGCGCTGGCCACGCAGGTGCTGGCGCAGCGGCTGGCCGACGCCGGCATCGCCGCGGTGCCGCTGTCGCTGCGCGGCGGCGAGGCGGCGCAGGCGCAGCAGCGCTGGGCGCAGGCCTTGCTGCAGCGCTGGCCGCGGCGCGTGCACGGGCCGCGGCCGCGGCGCATCGTGTCGGCGCTGGCGCGTGCGCGGATCGCGCAGCAGGCCCGCGCCGTGCGCAAGCCGCCGAGCGCGATGGCCACGCTGTGGCGCGCCTGGTGGGCCGGCCTGGGCTGAGCGCCGGGCCGGTCCGCAGCCCCGTTCCTGCGCGCGCCCGGGGCCGCGTCGTCCCCGGGCGCAGACGCAGGTCGGCTTCCTGCGGCGCGCCCCGCTCCTGGAGCGGCGGCGCGCCCTAGTCGGCGCTGCCGGCGCCGCTGTTGGCGTACTCGTAGAAGCGGTTGGCCGATTGCGTGCAGCCGCTGCTGCAATACGGCCGGCCGACCGTGGACGCGTTCCATGGCGCGCTCTTGCGCACGTGCGCGCCCAGGCTGGATTCGCGGATCACCACCTTGCCGTTGGGCGAGCTGCCGTTGACGTAGTTGGACAGGCTGCCGACGCTCTCGTCCCAGGCGCGGCCCAGGTACACGGTGTTCGCCGACGGGCTGCCGACCGCGTCGAAGGTGCTGGCGACGGCCAGGAAGCCGTAGCCGCTGCCGGGGCGGGTGCTGGGGGCGAAGATCACCCCGCCGTTGCCAGCGCCGCGGCGCGCGGCGGTATAGCGGATGGTGCTGCCGGAGAACACCGCCACGCCGGAGCCGAAGATGAAGTCGGTGTCGCCCTCGATGCTGCCGCCCTTGAAGAACGCGCGGATCACCGTGTTGGCGCTGCCGGCGCTGACCAGCAGGGTGTCCTGGTTGCCGGTGAGCGCCACGTTCTCCAGCACCGCCTTGTCGCCGCGCAGCGCCAGCGCCACCGCCGACTGGTTGCTGCTGGCGTAGGTGTCCTCGACGTAGCTGTTGACGATCGCCAGGTTGCGCGCCTGGAACTGCGCCGCGCGCACGGTGACGGTGCCGCTGTCGGAGGTGCCGACGGTGGTGCTGGCCGCGTTGCTGGCGCAGGGGTGGGTGGCGCTGCCGCTGGGTTTCGGCGTCGGGTTGGCGTTGCCGAAGCTGATGGTGGTGTTGGCCGGCGCGCTGCCCAGGCCGAACAGGGTGATCGGCGGCGCCGCCGCTGGGACGCAGACCACCTCCTTGTAGGTGCCGGGCTTGACGCTGATGTAGCGCCGCATCGTGCCGCCAGCCGCGACCGCGGCATCGACCGCGGCCTGCACGGTGCGGTAGCGGGTGGAGCCGTCGGCGGCGACCGCGTAGTCGGCCGTGAGCAGGGCGACGCCGGCGCTGGGGTTCCAGTTGTCGGTCGTCAGCGCGCCGATGGTGCCGGCCTGGGCCAGGTGCTTGGCGACGGTCTGGTTGGTCGCCTCCGAGCTGGTCAATTGCGGCCTGGAGGCGGTACCGGTCAGCGCCCAGGCGGTGGCGATGGCGCCGCCGGCCAGGGCGAGGGTGGCGGGGATCTGGAACCAGCGCGATGCGGTCATGGCGGTGCTCTCTCGGTTGGGATGGGGCCTGCGCCACAGCGGCATACCGTCGCCGACAGGCGATTGATACCGGTGTCATCCGGTGGCCGCATGGTGGCGATCGGTGGCCATGGCGTGGCCGGCGCGAATGCTAGGCGCGCCTTGGCGCGCTGCCGTTCGATGCCGCAGCCAAATCCCGGTTGTGGCGGAGCGATCACGCTTTGGCGCCGGACGCGACCCGGCCGCTGTCGTCGTCGGCGCGGCTTGTGTGATCGGTTGCAGCGCCTGCGCGGAATCGGATCCCAGGCCAGTCGGCGGCCCCGTGCGCGCGTCGCGCAGGCTGCTGCGTTGCGCCACGGCGCTGCGCGATGCCCGACAGGATCGCAGGCCACGTTTTCAGGCGGAGGCCCGACGCCGGCAGCGTGGGTGAGGGCGCGTTGCCGAAACGGGGCCGCGTGCAGCGCCTGCGCTTGCCGGGACCGCCGGTTGCGCGCGCAGCTATGTGTCTGCGGCGGCGCTGTCCATGGCGTGGACAGTCGGGGCGGGGCTCAGTCCCGGAGCCGACTTACTCGGGGATCAGGAAATTGCCCAGCGGCTTGCGTGGCGGATCGTCGTCGGCCGACAGCGCCGGCGTGTCGGCCTGGTCCTTCAGCTGCACGCCGGACAGCTGCCGTCGGCACGCCTCGCGCATCAGCCAGGCCAGTTTGTGCGCGGCCTGCGCATAGCTCAGGCCGGCCTCGCGCACATTGGAGATGCAGTTGCGGCAGGCGTCGTTGAGGCCCACGCGCGGGGCGTAGGTGAAGTACAGGCCGAGGCTGTCCGGCGAGCTGAGGCCGGGGCGCTCGCCGATCAGCACCACGCTCATGCGCGCGTCCAGCAGTTCGCCGATCTCGTCGCCGATCGCCACGCGGCCCTGTTCGACCAGCGCCACCGGCGCCAGCGTCCAGCCTTCGGCCGCGGCCAGCGCGTCGATGCGTTCCAGCATCGGCGTGGCGTGGCGATGCACCGCCAGCGCCGACAGGCCGTCGGCCACCACCACGGCCAGGTCGTAGCTGCGGTGTTGCATGGCGATACGGCCGCGCAGTTCGTCAACCGCATCCTCGCTCAGCCGGCGGCCCAGGTCGGGCCGTTGCAGGTAGCTGTGGCGGTCGGCCGCGGCGCTGCGCAGCGCGACGTGTGCGCGGCCGCGCGCGTCCAGCGCCGCGGCCAGCGGCGCCGGATCGAAGCGCAGGTGCACCGCGTCGCGCGCCTGCGCATGCGCGAACTGGAAGTCCAGTTGCGCCGCGGTCGGCAGGCTGGTGCCGGTGCGGCCCAGGGCGATGCGCGCCGGGGTCAGCCGGCGCAGCGCGGCCCAGGAATCGGCGCGGGAGGAACGTTCGCTGTCGTCGTGCATGCGCGGCCCGCTCAGCTCAGTTGCGCCAGCGCGCGCCGGAACGCGGCCGGCGGCTCGTGGCCGAGGCGGAAGCGGCCGTTGTCCAGGCGCAGGATGTCCAGCCGCTCCAGCCACGCCTCGAACTCCGGCGCCGGGCGCAGGCCCAGCGCCTGGCGCGCGTACAGCGCATCGTGGAACGAGGTGGTCTGGTAGTTGAGCATCACGTCGTCGGAGCCGGGGATGCCCATGATGAAGTTGATCCCGGCGGTGCCGAGCAGGGTCAGCAGCACGTCCATGTCGTCCTGGTCGGCCTCGGCATGGTTGGTGTAGCAGATGTCGCAGCCCATCGGCACGCCGAGCAGCTTGCCGCAGAAGTGGTCTTCCAGGCCGGCGCGGATGATCTGCTTGCCGTCGTACAGGTATTCGGGGCCGATGAAGCCGACCACGGTGTTGACCAGCAGCGGCTTGAAGCGGCGCGCCACCGCGTAGGCGCGCACCTCGCAGGTCTGCTGATCCACGCCGTGGTGCGCGTCGGCCGACAGCGCGCTGCCCTGGCCGGTCTCGAAATACATCACGTTGTCGCCGACGCTGCCGCGCCTGAGGCTCAGTCCGGCTTCGTAGCCTTGCTGCAGCAGCGCCAGGTCGATGCCGAAGCTGGCGTTGGCCTGCTGCGTGCCGGCGATGGACTGGAACACCAGGTCCAGCGGCACGCCGCGTTCGATCGCCTCGATCGAGGTGGTGACGTGGGTCAGCACACAGGCCTGGGTCGGGATCTGGTAGCCGGCGATCACCGCGTCGAGCATCTTCAGCAGTTCGCAGATGGTCTGGGTGTTGTCGCTGGCCGGGTTGATCCCGATCACCGCATCGCCGTTGGCGTACAGCAGCCCGTCGAGCACGCTGGCGGCGATGCCGGCCAGGTCGTCGGTGGGATGGTTGGGTTGCAGGCGGGTGGACAGCCGCCCGCGCAAGCCGAGCGTGTTGCGGAACGCGGTGACCACGCGGATCTTCTGCGCCACCAGGATCAGGTCCTGGATGCGCATCAGCTTGGACACCGCCGCGACCATCTCCGGAGTCAGGCCCGGGGCCAGCGCGGCCAGCGCGGCTGCGTCGGCCGCTTCGCCGAGCAGCCAGTCGCGGAAGCCGCCGACGGTCAGGTGCGCCACCGGCGCGAACGCGGCGGCGTCGTGGCTGTCGACGATCAGCCGGGTCACCTCGTCGTCCTCGTAGGGAATCACCGCCTCGTGCAGGAAGTGCCGCAGCGGGAGATCGGCCAATGCCATCTGCGCCGCCACCCGCTGCGGCTCGCTGGCCGCGGCCAGCCCGGCCAGGCGGTCGCCCGAGCGCGCCGGCGTGGCCTTGGCCAGCAGGTCCTTGAGGTCGTCGAAGCGCCAGGTCTGGCCGCCGACGCTGTGTGCGAAACCGCTCATGCCGGATCCTCCTGCAGGCGCCCGCGCGCGGCGGGCGCCGTGTCGTCGATCATGCCTCGCCGCTGGCCTCGGCGGCGATGACGCCGCCGTTGCCGCGCAGGCTCAGCGCGCAGCAGCCTGCGCCGAGCAGCATCAGGCCCAGGAACAGCAGCGCCAGCAGCGCGTTGAACCACACCATCGCCGCCAGGCACACCACTGCCAGCAGCAACGCCAGCGCCGGCACCAGCGGATAGCCCGGCGCGCGGTAGCTGCGTTCCAGCTGCGGCTCGGCGCGGCGCAGCTTGAACAGGCTGAGCATGCTCATGATGTACATGACGATGGCGCCGAACACCGACATGGTGATCATCGCCGCGGTCAGCGACATGCCCTGCACCTGCACCAGCCCGTCGCTGTAGATCGCCGCCACGCCGACCACGCCGCCGGCCAGGATCGCGCGGTGCGGGGTGCGGAAGCGCGACAGCCTGGCCAGGCCGTGCGGCAGGAAGCCGGCGCGCGCCAGCGCGAAGAACTGCCGCGAATAGCCGAGGATGATGCCGTGGAAGCTGGCCACCAGACCGAACAGGCCGATCCACACCAGCATGTGCAGCCAGGTCGAGTTGTGCCCGACCACCGCCTTCATCGCCTGCGGCAGCGGATCGTTGATGTTGGACAGGGTGCGCCAGTCGCCGACGCCGCCGGCCATGATCATCACCCCGAACGCCAGCGTCACCAGGGTGAGGATGCCGGCGATGTAGGCGCGCGGGATGGTGCGCCTGGGGTCCTTGGCCTCCTCGGCGGCCATCGCCGCGCCCTCGATCGCCAGGAAGAACCAGATCGCAAACGGAATCGCGGCGAAGATGCCGCCGATCGCCGCCACGCCGAACGTGTCCGACCCGGCCCAGCCGCCGCGCACGAAGTTGGCCACGCTGAAGCCCGGCGCGACCACGCCCATGAACACCAGCAGCTCGATCACCGCCAGCACCGTGACGATCAGTTCGAAGGTGGCGGCGATGCCGACGCCGAGGATGTTCAAGGTCATGAAGATGGCATAGGCGCCGACCGCGGCCAGGCGCGGGTCCAGGGTCGGGAACTGCACGTTGAGGTAGGCGCCGATCGCCATCGCGATCGCCGGCGGCGCGAACACGAACTCGATCAGGGTGGCGATGCCGGCGATCATGCCGCCGGCGGTACCGAACGCGCGCAGGCTGTAGGCGAACGGGCCACCGGCGTTGGGGATGGCGGTGGTCAGTTCGGTGAAGCTGAAGATGAAACAGGTGTACATCACCGCCACCAGCACGGTGGTGACCAGGAAGCCGAGCGTGCCGGCGGCGCCCCAGCCGTAGCTCCAGCCGAAGTACTCGCCGGAGATCACCAGGCCCACGGCGATGCCCCACAGGTGCAGGGTGCCGAGGGTGGGTTTGAGCTTGTCGATCGTCATTGCGCACATCTCCTGGACGGGGGGAGGGAGAGCGAACGCCGCGGCGAACCACCGCGGGGACTGCGATTGCGCATTGCGCGCCGTTGCCGGCGCCGGGCCAGCCGCCTTTGCGCTGGCCGCCTCACGGTTATACCGCAAAGCAGCATGGCGCCGCGGGTTCGCTCCGCAGCCGCATTTGGATACGATCGATGGCGGCGGCTGCGCTATCCTCGGGCGCAGATTTCAGGGGGCCGTCAGTCCGGTGCGGGACGGGCCACGCCGTGTTGGCGCGGACGCGACGAGGAAGACCGAGTGGATGTAGGCCGATGAGCGAGCGCACGATGCCGCGGTACCGGGCGCGCTCAAGCGCGTTCCGTCGCTCTGTCGTGGCCGTCGTCCAGGCGGGGGAGGGCGCCGCTGGCGAGCGGCGCGCCCGTCGTGGCGCCAGGCGCCAGCGGTTGCATGCCGGACACATGGCCCGTCCCCATCGCGCCGGCCGGCCCTGATCGACGTATGACGCGTTTGTGCCGTTGCTCGCGCTGGCTGCTGTTGCTGTGTCTGTGCGTGGCCGAAGGCGCGCTTGCGCAGCGCGTGCACCTGCAACGCCTGCCGGCCGATCCGCCGGCCGCCGAGGTGGTGGCGGGCGCGCATCTGGCGCAAGTGCAGGACGGTGCGCATGGCAGCGCCCTGTACGAGCCGCTGAAGACGCCGACCTGGTGGCGCGGCCGCGCCGACCGCGCGAGCGGCGCGGACGGCGATCCGCAACTGGTGCTGCAGGCGCCGTACCTGACCCAGGTCGAGGCCTGGGTGCCGGGCCAGGCCGCGCCGACCAGGCACGCGCTGTACGGCGCCGATGCCGACCTGCGCTATTCGACCCGCGCGCTGGTCATCGCGTTGCCGCACGGCCTGCCGCAGGGCGCCTCGGTGTGGCTGCGGGTGCATGCGCCGGCGGCGATCCCGATGCCGGTGTCGATCGCGCCGCTGGCGCAGGTGCACCGCGACGACCTGCACTACGTCGGCTGGCGCGCCTTCATCATCGGCTCGACCGTGGTGCTGGCGATCCTGGCGATCGCGCTGTGGGCACGCCTGCGCGAGCGGGTCTACGGCTACTTCACCGCCAACGTGTTGTGCGTGCTGCTGTATCTGCTGGGCATCGGCGGCGAAGCGCGGGCGGTGCCGGGCCTGGACATCCTGTTCGCTTCTTCGCCGGCGCCGATACGGATCGTGGCGGCGCTCGGCGGCTTCTTCATCATCAATTTCCAGCGCCGGCAGCTGGAAATGCACCGGCACCTGCCGCGGCTGGACCGGGTGCTGCAGGCCTGCGCCATGCTCTTGCTGTGCATCGCCGCGGCGTGCGCGATCTCGACGGCGGCGTGGCTGAGCCTGCTCGGCAACCTCACGCTGATCGTCGGCGCCATGTTGCTGCTGCCGTGCTCGCTGCTGCTCGCCTTGCGCGGGCAGCGCTACGCCTGGCACCTGCTGGCGTCGTGGGCGCCGCTGCTGACGTTCTGCGTGTTGCGCTGCCTGGAACTGAGCGGATGGCTGCGCCTGGACCAGGCCACGCCCTGGGTGGCGCACGGCATCAGCCTGGCGCTGGCCAGTTCGTGCCTGCTGGTGACGATCGGCCTGGCCGAACAGATGCTGGAACTGCGCCGCGACCGCGACCGGGTGAACCGGCTGGCGACGGTGGACGGCCTCACCGGCATGCTGACCCGCGCGGCGATGCAGCAGCGCCTGGCGCAGGCGCTGCTGGACGCCGCGGCCGCCGCGCAGCCGCTGGCCGTGGCCTATATCGACATCGACCACTTCAAGCGCATCAACGACGTGCATGGCCATGCCGCCGGCGACGACTGCCTGCGCTGGGTCGCCGCCTGCGCCCGCGCGCGCCTGCGCAGCACCGACACGCTCGGCCGCCAGGGCGGCGACGAAATGCTGGTGTTGATCCCGGGCGCCACGCTCGCCGCGGCGCAGCGCGTGGCCGAGGACATCCGCCGGCATCTGCACGAACAGCCGCTGCAGCATGGCGGGCAGACGCTGTCATGCACGCTGAGCGTCGGCGTGGCCCAATGGCAGCCGGGCGAGAGCATCGAGTCGCTGCTGCAGCGCGCCGACGCCGCGCTCTACGCCAGCAAGGCCGCCGGCCGCAACCGGGTCAGCGTATCCCCCATCACGTCCCCCCACGAGGAGTCGCCGCCATGACCGCACGTCCCGCCGTTTCCCCGATCGATCCCGCGCAACTGCGCGTCGCCGACATCCTGCTGCAACTGGGCCGCGGGCCGGTCTCGGAACTGATCGCCTGGTGCGGCGACAGCATCTACAGCCATGCCGCGATCGTGGCCGACCAGGGCGACCTGATCGAGGCCGCGGCCAAGGGCGTGCGCCGCTATCCGCTGCAGCAGCGGTTGGCCGATACCGGCAACTATCTGCTGATCGACGCCTATCGCCCGCTCAGCTATGCCGGCGTCGCGCTGGACGATGCCGATCGCGCCAGCGTGCTGGCCAAGGCGCAGTCGCTGCTCGGCGTTCCGTATCCGCTGGACAGCCTGGCCACGCTGGGCGTGCTGGTGGCGATCCGCGGCAAGTGGCCGCAGCACTGGCTGGCGCGGATCGTGGTGCGCGAGGCGCTGGATCATCTGGTCCGCGACAACCCCTCGCACATGGTGTGCAGCGAGGTGGTGTATCGCGCCCTGGCCGAATGCGATGCGCAACCCAGCGGACGACTGGCGCCGCAGATCGTGCTCAGCGGGCCGACCCACCTGCCGTTTCCGGACATGGACTGGAAGGCGCTGTGGGAGGAGGTGTGGCAGCTGTTGCATCCGCAGCGGCAGCAGGCGCTCGGCGACGTAGCGCAGCGCCTGGCCGCAGTGGAAGGCGCGCCGGCGGGCATGCTGGCGGCGTCGCTGACCGCGGTCGGCGACGACGCGCTGGCCGCGCGCGCCAATGCGGTGCGCGCCGGGCTGGGCCTGGAGCCGCTGCCGGTCACCACGCAGGCGGAGGACGATGGTTCGCTGCTGCTGGAGGCGGCTGCCGACGCCACGCCGACGCCGCTGCCGCATCCCAATCCCAAGCTGGTGATGCCGCTGGACCTGGCCAACAGCCCTTCGCACGTCGTGCTGGGCCGGCTGTTGCAGGCCGAGGATGCGCTGGCGTAGCGCAGGCTGTTGACGCAGGAATTTCGTAAGCTGCGAAAGTGCGTTTGCGGATGGTGTCTGTCGCGGCTGAAGCCGCTCCTACAAGGTGCGTGGGCACTTGCCGCGTGCACTGTAGGAGCGACTTCAGCCGCGACCATGTCCGAAGCCGGAAGGTTCACCGCTGCGCCGACCGCGACTGAAGTCGCTCCCACAAAAGCAGTCGCTTCGTGCGCTTCAGTACGAGCAGCGGATCGATACGCACATCGCGAGACGCGCCGTGCCAGGCGAACTTCTCGGCCGCGCGATGAAAACGCGCCGCCGCGCGCCGCAGCAGGCGAACCGCCAGACGGTTACTTCGTCCGCTCCAGCACCAACAGCGGATCGATGCGCACGTCGAACCGCGCAAGACGAACGCCTCGGCTACGGAGATGAAGAACGCGCCGCCGCGCGCCGCAGCAGGCGAACCGCCAGTGGTTACTTCGTCCGCTCCAGCACCAACAGCGGATCGATGCGCACGTCGAACCAGTTCATCCCCCAATGCAGATGCGGACCGGTCGCGCGCCCGGTGGCGCCGACCGCGCCGAGCACCTGGCCCTGGGCGATGCGGTCGCCGACCTTCACGTCGATCCGCGACAGGTGCAGGAAGTTGGAGCTGACCCCGTAGCCGTGGTCGAGCAGCACGGTGCCGCCGGTCAGGTACAGGTCCGGCGCGGCGAAGGTGACCACGCCGGCGGCCGGCGCCTTGACCGGGGTGCCGGTGGGCACGGCGATGTCCATGCCGGAGTGGCCGGCGCCGGGTTGCCCGTTGTACACGCGGGCATTGCCGAAGCGGCCGCTGATGCGGCCCTGCACCGGCCAGATGAAGGGCGTAGCGAAATCGGTGCGGTCGTCGTCGCGGTCGCGCGCGGCGGTGACCTGCGCCTGTTCGCGCTTGATGCGCTCGGCGATCGCCGGCGGCGGGTTGACCGTCTTCGGCGGCACGCCGTTGACGCGTTCGAGCGGCCAGTCGCGCGGGGTCACCGCGATGTCGATGCTCTCGCTGCCGCCGTCGGCGCGCTGCACCAGGATCCGCAACGGGCCGCGTTCGTCGCGGCCGATGCCGAACACCACGCTGCCGTAGCCGCTGACCCGCAACGTGCGACCGGCGTACTGCACGCGGCTGCCGGGCGCCACCTTGCCGATCACCAGCGCGCCCTGCGAGGCGCTGGCGGGGAACACGCTGCGCGTGTCGGCGCTGGCGGCGGACCCGGCCTGCGCCTGCAGCGACGGGATCGCCAGCGCCGACGCCAGCAGGCCGAGCGCCAGCGCGGCGCCCGGCACGCGTGCGCGCCGCATCAGCGGTCGAACGCCAGGCGCTGCCCGTTCGGGCTGCCGACCAGGCGCGCGCCGTCCCAGGCCAGTGCGCCGTTGACCCAGGTCGCGGCGATCTTGGAGCGGAACGTGCGGCCTTCGAACGGCGACCAGCCGCACTTGGACAGGATGTCCTCGCGGCGCACGGTGAAGGGCGTATCGTCGATCAGCACCAGGTCGGCGTGATAGCCCTCGCGCAGGAAGCCGCGCTCGTGCACGTCGAACAGCAGCGCCGGCGCATGCGCGAACTTGTGCACCACCTGGGCCACGCCGAGCCGGCCTTCGTGCACCAGCTCCAGCGCCGCGACCAGCGCGTACTGCACCAGCGGCAGGCCCGACGGCGCCTGCGCATACGGCTTGCTCTTCTCTTCCCAGGTGTGCGGCGCGTGGTCGGTGGCGAGCACGTCGATCACGTCCTCGGCCAGCGCGCGGATCAGCGCTTCGCGGTCGCTGGCGTCCTTGATCGCCGGGTTGCACTTGATCAGGTTGCCCAGCGCCGCGTAGTCGGCGCGGTCGAAGCGCAGGAAGTGGATGCAGGTCTCGGCGGTGATGCGCTTGCCCTGGATCGGGCCGGGCGCGAACAGCGCCAGTTCGTCGGCGGTGGAGATGTGCAGCACGTGCAGGCGGGTGCTGTGCTTCTTCGCCAGCGACACCGCCAGTTGCGAGGATTTGAGGCAGGCCTCGCGCGAGCGGATGTCCGGATGCATGTCCGGGGTCAATGCGTCGCCGTACTTTTCCTTGAACGCGGCCAGGGTCGCGTCGATGGTCGGGGTGTCTTCGCAATGGGTGATGATCGGGGTCGGCGCGTCGCGGAAGATCGCGTCCAGGGTCTGCGGGTTGTCGACCAGCATGTTGCCGGTGGAGGCGCCCATGAACACCTTGATCCCGGGTGCGGTCTTCGGGTCCAGGGTCTGGATCGCGGCCAGGTTGTCGTTGCTGGCGCCGAGGTAGAAGCCGTAGTTGCCCCAGGCGCGGCCGGCGGCGGCGTCGTACTTGGCCTGCAGCGCCGCCGCGTCCAGGGTCGGCGGGTTGGTGTTGGGCATGTCCATGAAGCTGGTCAGGCCGCCGGCCACCGCGGCCGCGGACTCGCTGGCGATGTCGCCCTTGTGGGTCAGGCCGGGTTCGCGGAAGTGCACCTGGTCGTCGATCATGCCGGGCAGCAGCCAGCGCCCGGCGGCGTCGACCACGGTCTCGCCCTCGCGGGCGGCCAGGTGCGGGGCGATCGCGGCGATGCGGCCGTCGGCGATGCGCAGGTCGCCCTGGGTTTCCTGGCCTTCGTTGACCAGGCGGGCGTTGACGATGAGGGTGGAGGAGGACATTCAGTGTTTTCCTGGGCAGCGGCAGGCCGGCGGCGCCGCGGGATCGGGCACCGGGTCGAACCCGCCGGGATGGAAGGGATGGCAGCGGCCGACGCGGCGGGCGGCCATCCAGCCCCCGCGCAGCGCGCCGTAGCGGGCGATGGCGGTGACCGCGTAGGCCGAGCAACTGGGCACGAAGCGGCAGCGCGGGCCCAGCAGGGGGCTGATGAAGCGCTGGTACAGGTGCAGCAAGGCGATGAGAGCGCGGGCGATCACCCGGCCATGATATGCCAGTTGCGCAACGGGCCGTCGCTCACCGGCCTGTCGTTCACCGGCGTGTAGACGGTGTGGTTGCCGCTGGGGGTAGGGTAGGCTATAAAGGCCCGCTTTCCCGGGCCCCGGGGAAACCAAGGAAGAGCGATTCGTGGCTGCTAAAAAACCTGCAAAGAAGGCCGTCAAGGCCGCCAAGAAGCCCGTCCAGCCCGTTGCCAAGAAGGCGACGGCGTCCGCTGCTGCCAAGCCGCTGAAGAAACCGGTGGCCAAGCCGGCAGCCAAGCCGGCGCCGGCCAAGAAGGCCCCGGCCAAGCCAGCCAAGGCGGTGGCGAAGAAGCCGGCGCCCAAGCCGGTTGCCGCCGCGCCGGCCAAGAAGGCCCCGGCCAAGCCGGCCGCCAAGCCAGCGAAAGCCGCCGCCAAATCCAGCGCCGCGCCGGTCGCCAAGCAGGCGGCAGCCGCAGCCAAGCAGGCCACGCCCGCAGTGAAGCCAAAGCAGGCCACCGCCCCGGTCGCCCCGGCGGTGTCCAAATCCGTACCGAAGCCGGCTGCCAAGCCGGCGCCGGCCAAGTCTGTCCCGGCCAAGGCCGCCACGCCCGCCGCAGCACCGGTTTCCCAGCCGGTCGCCGCCAAGCCCGCTGCGCCCTCGGCCCCGCCACATAAGAATCCCGTGTCCGTTTCGAAATCCTCCGCGAAAACCCCCACCAAATCCGAATCCACCCCCAAGGCGCCGATCGCCAAGCCGACCGGCAAGGTCGCCGTCGCGGTGACCGCCAAGTCCAACACCCCCGCCAAGCCGGCCAAGTACAAGGTGGTCGAGTACAAGACCGACGAAGCGACCGGTCGTCCGATCCTGCCCAAGGGCTACAAGCCGGCCGGCGACGAGGAGTACATGAGCACGCTGCAGCAGGAGTACTTCCGCCAGCGCCTGCTCAACTGGCGTGCCGACCTGGTCGAGGAATCCAAGCAGACCATCGAGAACCTGCGCGACGAAGTCCGCGACATCGGCGACGAGGCCGAGCGCGCCACCCGCGAGACCGAGAACTCGCTGGAACTGCGCACCCGCGACCGCTACCGCAAGCTGATCGGCAAGATCGACAGCACGCTCAAGCGTCTGGATGCCGGCGACTACGGCTACTGCGTGGATACCGGCGAAGAGATCGGCCTGGAGCGCCTGGAGGCGCGCCTGACCGCCGAGCGCACCATCGATGCGCAGGAGCGCTGGGAACACCTGCAGAAGCAGCAGGGCGACTGACTCGCCAACACCCGCGTCTGCGTTCGCCCAAGGCCCTGCTCGCGCGGGGCCTTGTGCTTTCTGGCCGTCCGCGCCGATCCGGCGGGCCCGGTCGACCGGCCGCCAGGCGTGCGAGCCGGTGCCGCGGCGGTGGACGGGAGCCCGGTGGCGATGGCGTCCGCGCCACGTGCGGCCGCTTCGCCTGGTGCGTCGGCCATGGCGCGTGCGCAGGTCTCGCGAACGCCGCCGATCCCGATTCGGCCCACCCGCGCCGCGCTGCGGCGCACGCCGCTCACCGCGCCGCGGGGACGACGCCGGCATTCAGCGGACGCCGTTGACCAGGCCGCTCTTCGCATCCTTGAGCAGTTGCAGGCCGGGCAGGCCGAAGCTGTCCAGGTCCGCCTTGCTCGCTGCGATGTTCAGCCCGACGATGGCCGAGGTGTCCGGATCCACGTCCACGCCCAGCGGCATGGCGGCGAACTGCACGTAGTCGCGGCTGTCGTTCCATTGCGGGCGGCCGCCGATCGCCTGGAGCAGGCGGTCGATGTGGGTGCCGGCCGGCTGGCCGAGCAGGTCGAAGGGCAAGGGGACGTTCGGATCGGCGAAGGCGATCAGGTTGGTGACCCGGTCGTTGCGGAAGCCCACGGCCAACTGGCTGTGGACGAGCGTGCCCGCCGGACGCGGATGGCGCGCCAGTTGCGCGTTGAGCTCGCGCGGGTACAGGTACACGACGCTGAGCGTCTGCGGGTGTGCGGCATCGGCGCGGGTGACGTCCGGCTGGCCGAGCGCGGCCAGGACCTGTTGCTTGCGCATGCCCAGCGCGACCGGGCCGATGCGCGTGCACGGAGCGGGCAGGGTGGCCGCGCTGGCGGAGGCGGCGAAGGCCTGCTGCAACGCGCGCGTGCAGGCAGCGGCGTCGCTGCCGGCGGCGTGGGCCTGCGCGACGGCCATGCCGAAGGCGAGCAGGCCGAACAGCGAAAGGGATCGGGGTGTCATGGGGATCTCCGTAGCGTGTCGTGGTGAATGAGGCCGGGATGCGCATCCCGGCCTCACCGCAGGGTGAATCAGTTGCCGTGCCAGCCTTCGCGGTGGCCGTAGGCCGTGACGAAGGCGCTCTGCTGGGCGCTGGTCAACGAGCTCCACTGGTCGGTCGGATTCAGGCCCGAATTGGTGGTGATGGTGGTGATCATCTCCGCGGTCGGGTTCTCGCTCGGCGGCGACCAGGTGCTGATGATCTGGCTGAGCGTGGCGGTGCCGTTGTTGTTGTCGTTGATCCGGTTCATGTTGGCCACTGCGGCGTCGAGCCCGGCCTGGGGATTGGAGAAGATCGCGAAGCCGCGATCGTTGCCGAGCGAGCCGTGGTCGTCGGCGAAGCTGCCGGAACGGATGTCGAGCGGGTTGTTGTCGCGGTTCGGGTGGGTACCGGTGACCTGCTGGGTGGAGCCGTCCGCCGCGGTGTAGGTCACCGTGGTGCCGCTGGCCGATGCGGAGGTGGCCGGATTGGCGTTGCTGCCGGCGCCACCGTCGCCTTCGCCACCGTCGCCATCGCCATCGCCATCGCCGCCGTCACCGTCACCATCGCCGTCACCGTCGCCGCCATCTCCCTCGCCGCCATCGCCTTCTCCGCCTTCGCCTCCCTCACCACCTTCGCCACCTTCGCCACCTTCACCGCCCTCGCCACCTTCACCGCCTTCCCCGCCTTCGGCCTCGATCGGTGCGTCGAACTCGGCGGCGGTCTGCATCGCCACCGCCTTGTGCATCGCCGCGTGGTGATGGTGGTGGGTCTTGGCCTTGGCGTGGTGCGCCTTCTTGTGCGCCTTGGCATGATGGATCGAGCTGGAGAGCGGGTGCGCGCCGATCGAAGCGCGCGTGCCGCCGGCGACCATATCGATTTCGATGATATCGAGCGTTCTCATGTAGATCCTTTGACATGTTGCGGGGAAGGAGCCGTCCTCGCTTCGGCTGATCCGGCCGCACGGCGCATGGCCGCACGCCCGGATCGATCCTGCCGCGCGCGCTGCGCTGCGGCGACGCGACAAGCGTGCGGCCGGCCGTGGTCTCCTCGGCTGCGCGCAAACGCTCGAACGCGTAGAGATGGTTCATGCAGAGCGGCATACGGATGCGTCCCGGGAACCGGAGAGCATCGCCACGCCGAGGGTCGCTTGCGGCCGCAGGCCGGCGCGACGTGGTAGCCGGCACTGCGTGCCGCGTGCCACGCGTGGCTCCGGCAATCGCGCTTTCCGCAAGGATGAGCAGCGTGCCGAACGATCACATCCGGCGTTGCGCCTGCTCTCCCTCGCTGGAACACACCCGCTTCAACTGCAACTGGCGGACGGTCCAATGCGACGGCGTGTCGATCGTCCCGCTCGCGTGCACGTGGTAGGCGGGACAGTCCGCATCTTCCTCGGGATTGTCCTTGATGTCGCAGCTACCCTCGATCAGGAACGTGTGGGCTCCCTTTGCGGCGCTACGGGTGAATGTCAGGTTCGGGCACTCCCCGAACGTCCTCGCCAGGACGATGTCGTTCTTCAGGACGTAGGCGAGCGCCTGTTGAGCTTCGTTGCCGGGTGCGGGTTGCATCGCCTGCAACGACCCTTGCGCGGCGAAGACGAGAAGCGACGCCATGCACATGCGCGGCAGCCAGGAGGACTTCATGGGGAATCTCCGATAGGTGATTGTCTTCCGGGCCGGAGCGGTTCCGGCCCGGAAGAGGGGACTGGGATCCGGGTTACTTGAAGACGCTGATATGGACGTGCGTCGTGTCGCCGCTTTCCCGGCTGGCGGCGGTCCAGTCTGCGGTGGGACTCGACCTGATGAAATTGCCGGCGGGGCCTTCCACGTAGCTGACGTTGGGATCGTTCATCGCGGCATTCTCCAGCGCCTGCGCGTTGTCGAAGCCCGTGCCGCTGGTGCCGACGTGCACGTCGTTGATGATGTTGATGTCGACGGCGTTGCCGGTGTAGTGGGCGGAGTTGGGAGTGTGGCTGCCGTTGGTCGTGGCGGAGATGTCGATGCTGTTGACGCCATCGTCGTTGTCGAGCACCGAGTTCAGCGCCGAGGCCATCTTGGACGTGACCGGATTGTCGCTGCTCGAACCGTCTTGCGTGTTCTGGTAGGTGATCGAAACCGTCCTGCCATCGCTGGTCTGGTGGCTGCTGCCTATGTTGGTATCGGCCGGCCCGTTGCCGTCCGCATCGTTGCCGTCGTCGTAACCGCCGCCGCCGTCGCCTTCGCCACCTTCGCCGCCTTCGCCTCCTTCGCCGCCTTCGCCTCCTTCGCCTCCCTCGCCACCCTCACCGCCTTCGCCTCCCTCACCACCCTCACCACCCTCACCACCCTCACCACCTTCGCCACCTTCGCCACCTTCGCCACCTTCGCCGCCTTCGCCGCCTTCGGCCTCGATCGGCGCATCGAACTCCGCGACCGTCTGCATCGCGGCCGACTTGTGCATCGCCGCGTGGTGGTGATGGGCCTTGGCCTTGGCGTGGTGCACTTTCTTGTGTGCCTTGGCGTGATGGATCGAGGTGGACAACGGGTGCGCGCCGATCGAAGCGCGCGTGCCGCCGGCGACCATGTCGATTTCGATGATATCGAGCGTTCTCATGTTGATCCTTTGACATGTTTTGCGGGGAAAACCGTCCTCGCTTCGGCTGATCCGGCGGCACGCCGTTTCTGGCCGCGCGTCCGGATCGATCCTGCCGCGCGCGTTGCGCTACGACGACGCGGCAAGCGCCTGGCCGGCCGCGCCTTCCCCGGCCTCGCGCAAGCGCTCGAACGCGTAGAGATGGTTCATGTAGGTAGAGACGAAGATGCGCCGGCCGTCCGGCGAGACCGCGACGCCGTTGGTGACCGCATCCGGCAGTTGCAGCACGCCCTTGGTTTCGAGCGTGTCGATGTCGATCTCCACGACGCGGCCGCCATTGCTGCCGACGATGACCCGATTGCCCACGCGCTTGGGCGAGGCATACACCCGCGCGCGCAGATTGATCTTCTTGAGCAGCTGCATGGTGTCCACGTCGATGACGTACAGATGCCGGTCGCCGGAGCCGCAGAACAGCTTGTTGCCGGCGAACAGCGGCGTGGTGTAGCAGATCTCGTCGGTCTGCCATTCGCCGCGCTTCTCGCCGGTGGCCACGTCGAGGAGGTAGATCGACTTGTCGAAGGAGGCGAAGGCGGTCAGCCGGCGCTGTTCGTCGACGGCGGGCGCGTATTTCACCGAGCGCCGCGTCGGGAAGCGCCACACGATGCGGCCGGTCTTGGCCTCGAGCGCGAGCGTCTCGTGATCGGCGCTGCCCCAGATCACCAGGTCGCCGCCTTCCCAATAGCCCGGCGAGCCGTGCTGCAGCTTTTCGACCTGATGTTCCCAGACCTTCTCGCCCGTGCCCATGTCGTAGGCGGCCAGGCTGCCCTGCGCCCAGGGGCGGACGTACTCGATGCCGACATACAGCAGGTTGTGCTGCGGCAGCAGCAGTGGCGAGGCGCCGATCCAGTCGCCGTCCGGATGCGTCCAGATCTCCTCGCCGCTCTGCGCGTCCAGGCAATAGACGGTGCCGTTGTAGGCGCCGAAGTACAGGCGCCCGTCGTGATGGGCGGGGCACGACCAGATGCCTTTCTTGGTATAGGCCGCGCCGGTCACCTGGTATTCCCACAGCAGCCCGCCGGTCTCGGCGGAGAACGCCTGCATCTTCGCCGCGTCGCAGCCGCGGAAGATGGTGTCGCCGACCAGCAGCGGCGCGGACTTCGGTACCACGTGATAGGCGAAGCCGCCCGGTGTCGCCGTTCGCCACAGCTCGCGGTAGGCCTGCGTGGGGTGCGGCGTGCTGTGGTCCGGCGGAAGGTCGAAGTCCTTCAGGGTGAACAGCGATTGCACGGCGATGCCGTGGGTCTTGCGCCACTGCATGCCGGCCCTGGACAGGAAATCGACCACCACGAACACCTCGCCCAGCGGGTGGCCGGCCATGGCGATGACCGCGCGCGCCTTTTCGGCGCTGTTGCCGGAGTTGAGCGAGTCGTCGACCAGCACGATCGGCAGGTCCAGTACCTCGCCTTCGATCGCATTGCCCAGGCCTGTGGTCTTGCGGTCCTTGCGGATGATGAAGCCGTTGACCGCGCCGCGTTCTTTCGGCGCGGTCAGCAGCAATGCGGTGAGCAGCGGGATCGCCGCCGTCTCCAGGCCGCCGAGCTGGAACGGTTCGCGGCTGGCGTTGCGCTCCCAGAACGCGTGGGCGATCTGCTCGAGCGCCTCGCGCTGCATGAACACCCGGCGCAGGTCGAACAGCCAGGTGTAGGCGCCGCCCTTCTTGGTGATCAGCGGAATGTTCTCGGCCGCGGTGTGCAGGCCGATGGTCTGGATGATGTCCCGGATCGATTGCATGGTCATCGTGTGCTCTGCGCGGGTGGTCGGGGAGGTCATGGGGACGCCGCAGCGTCCAGCGTCTTGAGGTAGGCATCGACCGGCGGTCCCCAGATCGCGGAGCCGCGGCGGCCGAAGAACAGGTGATGCCCGTCGTCGCCGTAGGCGGCGGGCGCGACCAGTTCGGCACGGCCGCCGGCCTGCACGAAGGCGCGATGCAGCGCCGCGGCCAGCGCCGGGTCGAAGAAGCTGTCGTTGCCGGTGTAGATCCACAGCATCGGCGTGCTTGCGGTCGTGCCGAAGCGGCCTGCCGCCTCGACCAGTTTTTCCGGCGCGCAATTGCTGTTGGCCCGATCGTGGAAGTGGCCGCCGCGGCCGCCGGCCATGTTGACGAAGGCCGCGACATTCGGATGCGGCAGGCTGTCGTAGGCCAGCGTGCCCCAGCCGCCGGCGGACTGGCCGACGACGATGGCGCGGTCCGGGTCGAGGCCGGGCAGGGCGGTGACGAAATCCACGATCGTCTTGAGCTGCCGCGCCGTCTCCAGGCCGGCCTTGGCGTAGTCGGCGCGGTCGCAGCCGTCGTAGCCTTCGGTCCAGGGGCCGCCGGTCGCGCCGTAGCCCAGCCGCAGCACCAGCGCGACGGCGTAGTGCCGGTGCAGGAACCATTGCGCGGATTCGCCGCTGCAGCTCTCCAGCGTCATGCCCGGCCGCTCCGACGCTTTCGCCGGCGAGCCGTGCGCGATCACCACCAGCCGTGGGCGATGCACGCCCTCGGGGCGGCACAGGCGCCCTTGCAGCGTCCATGGATGCCCGCTGTCGTCGGCGATCGGGATCCGCAACGGTTCGCCCAGGTCGGCGCGGCTGCGGCCGAGAGCGTCCGCCTTCGCCGCGTGCGGCGCCACGGCGAAGGCCAGGAGCGCCGCCACGAGCGCGCTGCGTGGCATGGTGGTCTGCATCGGAAGTCGTCTCTTGCTGTGCTGGTCTAGCGGCGGATGCGCCGCATGTGGAACGCGAGGGTGGTGCACAGCGTCGGGCAATCGCGGGCCGGGGCGCGCGACGCACGGACGATGGTCCCGTCAAACAGCACCAGCCGGCCGGGACGCGGACGGATGGAGATGCATTCGCGCGCGGCATCGTAGAACACGGTTTCGCCGGCCCAGCCGTCCTTCCATTCGGTGCTGGTGTAGAGCAGGGCGACCCGCTCCTGGTCGGACGGCTTGGCGTAGTGATGCGCGGCGCCGTCCTGTCCGTGCGTGTGGCCGCTGGCGTAGGCGCGGACCAGGCCGTAGTCGGGCGCCAGTTCTTCGCGGATGTGCCGCCACACGTCGTTGAGCGATTCCAGCCCCGGCGTGGCGTTGAGCACGTCGTCGTGGATGGCCCGGTCCTGTGCGTTGCGGCTGCCGCACAGGTGGATGTGCCAGGACGGATGCGCGTCGCCGAGCAGGCCCGGGTAGACGCCGTATGCCCAGCCGCCGCGACCGCTGGCCAGTTCCGGCAGATGCTGCACGTCGACGAAGTTGTTGACGACCTTCAGGGATGACGCTTCCGATGACGACACGGCGTTACCTCATGGTTTCGTGGAGGGCGAAAGGAGCGGGGATGGGCGAGCGCCACGCGTTCCCGGCGGAGGCCGCGGCGCGGCGTCCTCGCCGACGCCCGCCAGGAGCCGGCGTGGTCTCATGGCGCGTCTCCGATGGACGACGTCGCTGCGATGGGAGCCGCGTGGCGCGGCAGCGGACGCGTCACGGCTGCCCCTTCGCACAACTCGATGACACGGTCCGCATGCGCGATGGTCTCGGGCCGGTGCGCGATGACGATGCGGGTGATGTTCAGCGCCTTGATGGCGTGGTTGAGCCGCCGTTCCATGGCCACGTCCAGGTGGCTGGTGGCTTCGTCCAGCACCAGGATCTGCGGCCGGCGATACAGCGCGCGGGCCAGGAACAGACGCTGCTGCTGTCCGCCGGAAAGGGAGGAACCCATGTCGCCGACCAGGCTGTGATAGCCCATGGGCATGGCCACGATGTCTTCGTGCACGCCGGCAAGGCGCGCTGCGTCCTCGATGTCCTGCGGCGTGGCGAGGGCGTCGAACAGACTGATGTTTTCTGCGATCGAACCGGTGAACAGGTGATCGTCCTGCATCACGCTGGCGGTCATCGCGCGATAGCGCGACTTGCCGAGCCGGCGCAGATCGATGCCGCCGATCTCGATCGATCCCTGCTGCGGGTCGAGCAGGCCGAGCAGCAGCCGGATCAAGGTGCTCTTGCCGCAGCCGGACGGACCGACGATGGCCACCGATTCGCCCGGCCGCACCGCGAAGCTGCACTCGCGCAGGATCCACGGCTCGCCTTCGGCATAGCGAAAGCCGACCTTGTTGAACGCCACGCCAGGTTCCGGCAGCGGGCCGACGTGTTCGCTGCTGGCGTAGGCTTCCGGCGCGGTCAGCACGATGTCGGCCAGGCGCTCGGCCTGCAGGCGCAGCATGCGCAGCTCGATCGCGTAATCGATCAGGCTGGCGACGCGGCTGCTGAACTGGTCGCCGTAGGCGACGAACGCGGTCAGCATGCCGACGGTGAACTGGCCCTTCAGCCCCAGCCACGCGCCCAGCCACAGCACGCCCAGCCGTTGCGCGCCGGTGGCCAGGCCCTGCAGCGCGGTGAACAGCATGTCCAGGCGCTGCACCGCGATCGAGGTGTTGAGCGTGTCGGCCGCCGCATTGAGGTAACGCCCGGTCTGCTCGGCTTCCTGGTTGTGCAGGCGGATCGTCTGCACCCCGCGCACCGCTTCCAGGAAGCGGCTGTGCTGTTTGGCGGTCACCGTGATCTGGCTGAGGTTGGCTTCGCGGTAGATGCGGAAATACAGCAGCCGCAGGCCCGCATACAGGGCCACGGCGCTCAGCACGATGGCCGACAGCAGCGGGCTGTAGACGAACAGCACGACCAGGGTGATGCCGGCCATGAGCCCGTCGAGCAGGATCTCGACGAAGCGCGTGGTCAGGGTCTGCTGGATCGCGTCGATCGCGCCGAAGCGCGACACGATGTCGCCGAGGTGGCGCGCGCCGAAGTAGGCGTGCGGCAGCCGCATCAGGTGCTGGAACACGTTGCCGGTCCAGCCCAGGTTGAAGTGGGTGCTGAGCCACATCACCGTCCAGCTGCGCAACGCGGAGACCAGCGTTTCCAGCACCATCAGCAGGGCGAAGCTGAGCCCGAGGAAGGTCAGCAGGTCGTGGTCGCCGTCGGCGATGACCTGGTCCACCACCAGTTGCATGAACAGCGGCGCGAGCAAGGCGAACAGCTCCAGCACCAGCGCCAGGCCGAAGATCTGCGCGAGCCCGCGGCCCAGGCCGCGGATCGAACCGGCGAGCGAGCGCAGCGAGACCGGCGGCGCCTCGCGCTGGCGCTGGAACGTGGGGCCTTTCGAAAACTCGATGGCGACGCCGGTGAAATGCCGTGCGACCTCGGCCAGCGGCAGGGTGCGCACGCCCACGGCCGGATCGTGCAGGGTGACCTTGTTCCTGCCGACCTCGTGCAGGACCACGAAATGGTCGAGATCCCAATGCAGCACGCACGGCGTCTGCAACTGGCCCAGTTCGTCCATCTCCAGCCGCAGCGGCCGGCTTTGCAGCCCCAGCGCGTGCGCCACTTCGATCAGGCGCCGCGCGGTCATGCCTTTCAGCGACGGGGTGAAGCGCCGGCGCAGCGCGGCCAGGTCGGTATGGTGGCCGTGGTAGCCGGCGATCATCGCCAGGCAGGCGAGTCCGCACTCGGCCGCTTCGGACTGGAGCACGTTCGGCAGGCCGCGCGCGCGCCAGAAACGCAGCCGCGGCGTGCCCTGCGCGCGAGCGGCATGCAGGCTGTCGTCGTTCGCGCTGCGATCCTCGGCGTGGCGGCTCACGAACCGCTGCTCCAGCGATGCCCCATGCCGTACAGCGGTTCGAAGATCCATTCGACGATGCGGCGCCGGTCCAGCAGCATGTCCGCCTCCAGCGCCATGCCCGGGCGCAGCGGCTGCTGCTGCCCGTAGGCTTGCACGTTCTGGTTGGCGAGATCCACGCGCGCCAGGTACAGCGAGTCGGTCGATGGCGGCGTGCCGCCGCCGAGCAGCAGGGTCACCTCGCCGGGCATCAGCGCGCTGCGCGAGACGCTGCGCACCACGCCATGCTGCAGGCCGAATTTCTGATAGGGAAAGGCCTGGTAGTGCAGGGTGACCTCCACGCCCGGATGCACGAAGCCGACCGCCTGGCTGGGCACCAGCAGCTGCGCCTGCAGCCGCGAACCGTCGGGCACGATGGCCAGCAGCGGCTGCCCGAGCGACACCGACGCGCCGGGCTTGACCAGCAGCGAGGACACGATGCCGCTGGCCGGCGCGCGCAGTTCGCTGGCGCGGGTCGCTTCGTTCTGGGCCAGCGCCTGTTCGACCTGCGCCAGTTGCCGGCGCAGTTCGTTGAGCTTGGCCGAGACCGCCAACGGCAGCTGGGTCAACTGGTCGTCGAGCGCGCTCAGTTGTTGGCGCGTGCCGGCGTGCTGCTGCTGCAGCGAGCGCAATTGCGATTCGTCGGCGAGCAGGGCCGATTGTTCCTGCTCGACCTGCAGCGCCGGGATGTAGCCACCGGCCACCAGCCCGGACCACTTGTTCACCAGGTCCTGGACCAGCGCCATCTGTTTCTTCTCGATCGCGATCTGCGCGTCGATCTGCGCCAGCTGATCCTTCAGCAGGGTTTGCTGGGCGCGGTTGTCCTCGGCCTGCTTGTCGCGCAGGGTGAGCGCATCGCCGATGTCCTGGCGCAGGCTGACGGCCTGCCGCTGCAGTTGCGTGCTGACGCCGGCCGCGGTATTGCCCAGCGCCTTGCTGGTGTGTTCGCCGGACAGGGACACCAGGATCTGCCCGGCGACGACGCGATCGCCTTCGGCGGCGGCGACGTGGTCGACCACGCCGACGGTGTTGGCGGTCAGGCTGATCAGGCCGGCGCGCGGCACCAGCAGGCCGGTGACGTGGACGCGCTGCGTGTAGTGTCCGGCGAACAGCCAGGCGAGGATCGCGGCGCCGATGAGCAGCGCGGCGACCGTCCATGCCTGGGTCGAGACCGGCGTGGCCAATCGCACTGTCCCCAGCCATGCCTGGCTGGGTGCGTCCAGCACCTCGCTGCGAAAAAGCGAACCTTCCATTTCACTTCTCTCCGTATGAACTTCGCACGGGAAAATGCAGGCAAGCGGCGAACCTGGCGTTCCGTCAAGGACCCTGCCGCTGGTCCGGGCGCAACGGTTCCAGGCATGGCTTTCGCGAACCTTTCGGCAGCGCGGCGCTGCGATCCGGCCATGGCGCGCGCATGCGCCGCCTGCTGCAGGCGAGTGAGACGGCGTGCGTAGTTCGCCCCTGGGACGCAAGCAAATCGACGTCGCTGCAGCGCAGGCGGGCGTGTGCGAGCGGGCTCTGCGCGTCTTGTAGACAAATGCGCTGGACCTGCCTGCGGCGGTGCAGGCGCAAGCCGAAAAGGGCGAGGTTGCGCCGTTGCATCCTCGCCGCGCATGCCGGACCGCGACCGGGTTTAAATGCGCCTGTCATGCCGCCGCCGCAGACTGGACGCGTGGCGGACGGCCACGCTGCCGCCGCCTGCCGATGCTCGCCAATCGCCTTTCCTGCCCGCCGCAGCACGTGGCCGTCGTGGTCGTGCACGCTTTCGCGACGTGGCGGGTCCGTGCTGCCGGCGCCGAGGGCGCTACGCAAGCCACGCCGCTGTGGTCGCCGCGGGCGCGGCGCCATCCGCGGCAGGCTGCGGACAGGTGCGCATGACCTCTGCACCGGTGTCCGTTGCGGCGCCGCCGCCACGCGCGCGCACGTCCCGCGTCTGGCGCTATGCGCGCTGGCCGCTGTTGCTCCTGCTGGTGCTGCTGGCGGTGCTGGCAGTGGGGCCGCGGGTCAGCCCGGCGCTGCCGCAGGTCGCGTTGCCGGCGGTGCCGCAGGATCCGCTCGTGCTGCAGGCCTGGCTGGACGCGCGCGAGCGGACCACTGCCGGCCTGCGTGCGGACAATCAGGCGCGCATCGTCTGGGCCGACCCGGCGCACCCGGGACGCCGCGACTGCGCCATGGTCTATCTGCACGGCTTCACCGCCAGCCAGGGCGAGGGCGCGCCGACCCACCAACGCCTGGCGCGCAGCTTCGGCTGCAATCTGTATCTGCCGCGCTTGCCGGGGCACGGGCTGGTCGCCGCCGACGCCTTGCGCGGCATCGATGCACCGCGCCTGCTCGGCGGCGCCGCCGAGGCGTTGGCGGTGGCGCGAGTGCTGGGCCGGCGCGTGGTGGTGATCGGCAATTCGATGGGCGGCGCACTGGCGCTGCAGACCGTGGCCGCGCACCCGCAACAGGTGCAGGCCCTGGTGCTGTGGTCGCCGCTGGTACGCGAGCACGGCGAGCAGCTGCAGCCGATGCTGTGGCCGTGGGGGGCGCAGCTGCTGCTGTGGTCGCGCAACGGCGGCGATCCGGTCATGCGTTACCCGGTCGACAGCGGTTACTGGGCCGACGCCACCCATGTCGACGGCTACCGCGCGCTGGCCGCGCTGACCCGCGGCGGCATGCTGCCGGCGACCTATGCGCGGATCCATGTGCCGGTGTTCCTCGGCTACTACTATCGCGACGCGCAGCATCAGGACGCGACGGTGTCGGTGGCGGCGATGCAGGCGATGTTCGCGCGACTGGGCACGCCGCCGGCGCTGCGCCAGGCGGTGGATTTTCCCGGCGCCGGCAATCACGTGCTGGCCTCGCCGATCCGCTCCAAGGCGGTGCCGGCGGTGTTCGCGGCGACCTGCCGGTTCCTGGCCGGCAAGGGCGGGTTGACCCAGCCGGCGAACGTGCCCGATTGCGCGGCGGCGTGGAACGCCGACGAGCGCGTGGACGCCGCCGCGGCGCGCTGAGCGCGCCGCGGCGGCTACTGCGCCGTCACTGCAGTTCGCGCAGGTCCAGTTTGCGCAGCTTCGGCGCTTTCCAGGCGGTAACGCCGGCCACGACCAAGGTCACGCATCCGCCCAGTACCACCGCGGGCACCAGTGTGATCAGTCGCGCCATGACCCCGTCGTAGAACGCGCCCAATTCGTTCGACGAGCCGATGAAGATGCCGTTGATCGAGGACACCCGCCCGCGCATCGCATCCGGCGTGGCCAGCTGCAGGATGGTCGAACGCACGATCACCGACACCCCGTCGCACATGCCGTAGACCAGCAGGATCGCCGCCGACAGCCAGAAATGCCGCGACAGGCCGAAGGCGATGGTGCACAGGCCGAAGCCGGTGACCGCCAGCAGCAGGATGCGGCCGGCATTGCGCTGCAGCGGGCGCCGCGCCAGCCACAGCCCGACCAGCACCGAACCCAGCGCCGGCGCGCCGCGCAGGATGCCCAGGCCCTCCGGACCGTAATGCAGGATGTCGTGGATGAAGGCCGGCAGCATCGACACCGCGCCGCCGAGCAGCACCGAGAACATGTCCAGCGCCATCGCGCCGAGCATGATCTGGTTGGAGAACACGAACTGCGCGCCCTCGGCGATGCTGCGGAAGATCGGCGCGCGCGGGCCGTCGTTGATCGGCTCGGCCACGCGCAGCAGCAACAGCGACAGCATCGCCACGCCGGCCACCGCCATGGCCACGCCATAGGACAGGCCCTTGCCGCCCCAGCCGACCAACACCCCGCCCAGCGCGGGACCGATCACCATGCCGGTCTGGAACACCACGCTGCCGATGCTGGCGCCGCGCGCATACGCGTCGCGCGGCAGCGTGCGCGCGAACAACGCGTTGTACACCGGCGACAGGAACGCCCGCGCCGCGCCGGTCAGCGCGATCGCCGCGTAGATCGGCCACACGCCCTGCACCGGCAGCCAGCCGTGGGTCAGCGCGGTCAGCACGCCCGCGGTCGCGACCAGGCCGAGGCTGGCGAGCATGCCCAGCCGGCGCCGCGGCAGGTGATCGACCAGGTAACCGGCGAACGGCGCGATGCAGAAGAACGGCAGGATCTCGGCGAGTCCGATCAGCCCCAGCGAGAACGGATTGCGGGTGATCTCGTAGATGTGCCAGCCGACCGTGACCGCGACGATCTGGTAGGACAGCATCGCGCAGATGCGATAGGCCAGCACCAGCGCGAAGCCGGGATGCGCCAGCAGCGTGCGCAGGCTCTGTGCGGGCGGGAGCGGGGCGCTCATGCCTGCGCGCGCGCGCTGTCCTGGATGAATGCCAGGATCGCGGCCAGGCCGTTGCTGCGGGTCGGCGACAGGTGCTTGCCCAGGCCGATCGCGGCGACGAAGTCCGGCGCGGTGGCCAGGATCTGCGCGGCGCTGCGCCCGGAGTAGACCCGCAGCGCCAGGTAGATCAGGCCGGAGACGATCGCCGAATCGCTGATCGCATGGAACACCAGCCGCTGCGCATCGCCCTCGGGCACGATCCACACCATCGACTGGCAGCCGTGCAGGCGGTGCTGCTCGGTCTTCCACTCCTCGGGGAACGCCGGCAGCTTGCGGCCCAGGTCGATCAGGTACTGGTAGCGCTCGGACCAGTCGCCGAAGAAGCCGAATTCCTCGGCGATGGCGGCCTGCGCGTCGGCGGGCGTGGGTTCGAGCGGGAAATCGGTATCGGTCATCGCAAATCCAGAATCAATCGGTAAAGCCCCGCTCCCTCCGGGAGAGGGGTTGGGGTGAGGGTAGGGGCGCAGCCTCGCGAGAAATCGACGGCAGCCGCTTCGCCCGCCGTCCTATCGGCGCTGCCGTACCCTCATCCGCCCCTTCGGGGCACCTTCTCCCGATGGGAGAAGGGAGGACTCAGCGTTGCGCGGTGTCTTCGAGCGCCATGTTCGAGCGGGAAATCGGTATCGGTCATCGCAAATCCAAGATCAAGCGGTAAAGCCCCTCTCCCCCCGGGAGAGGGGTTGGGGTGAAGGTACGGGCGCAGCCTCGTGAAAAATCGACGCCGGTTGCTTCGCCCGTACCCTCATCCGGCGCTACGCGCCACCTTCCCCCGAAAAGGGGGCCGTGGTCCCGATGGGAGAAGGGAAGAGCTCAGCCGCGCTTCCACCGCACGCCTTGCGCGGTGTCTTCCAGTACCACGCCTTCGTCGGCCAGCGCCTGGCGGATCGCGTCGGCGCGGGCGAAGTCGCGGTTCTTCTTGGCGGCACTGCGTTCGTCGATCAGCGCCTGGATGCGCGCGTCGTCGCCGTCGCCGACGCCGCGGTTGAACCAGGCTTCGGGCGTCTGCTGCAGCAGGCCCAGCGCCAGGCCGGCACCCAGCAGCTCGGACTTCGCCTGCTGCAATTGCGCTTGCAGCTGTGCGTCGCGCGCTGCGTCGGGACCGCCGGCCGGCGCGAGCAGTTGCCGCGCCGCCGTGGCGATCCGCGCCACTTCGGCCAGCGCCTGCGGCGTGTTGAGGTCGTCTTCCAGCGCAGCCTCGATCGCCTGCGGAATCGACGCGGTGGCCTGGACCGCGTCCAGCGCGCGCAAGGTGCCGTACAGCCGGTCCAGGGTGTTCTTGCACTGCTCGATCAGCGCATCGGACCAATCCAGCGGCTGCCGGTAGTGCGCGCTCAGCAACGCATAGCGCAGCGCTTCCGGCGGATGCCGGGCGATCAGGTCGTGCACGGTCTCGATGTTGCCCAGCGACTTGCTCATCTTCGCGCCGCTGAAGTTGAGCATGCCGTTGTGCAACCAGAACCGGGCGAAGGTGGCGCCGCCGTGGGCGCATTCGCTCTGCGCGATCTCGTTCTCGTGGTGCGGGAACTGCAGGTCCACGCCGCCGGCATGGATGTCGATGGTCGGCCCCAGGTGCGCGGCGGCCATCGCCGAGCATTCGATGTGCCAGCCGGGACGGCCGCGGCCCCACGGCGAGTCCCAGCCCGGCAGGTCGTCGCTGGACGGCTTCCACAGCACGAAGTCGCCCGGGTCGCGCTTGTACGGCGCCACCTCGACGCGGGCGCCGGCCAGCATCTCCTCCGGGTCGCGCCGCGACAGCTTGCCGTAGCCGGCGAAGCTGGCCACCGCGAACAGCACGTGGCCCTCGGCGGCATAGGCGTGGCCGCTGCCGATCAGCCGCTCGATCATCGCCACGATCTGCGGGATGTGCGCGGTGGCCTCCGGTTCCAGGTCCGGCGGGGTCACGCCCAGCGCGGCCATGTCCTGCCGATAGATGGCGGCGAAGCGGTCGGTGATGGTGGCGATCGGCACGCCCTGCGCCTGCGCGGCGGCGTTGATCTTGTCGTCCACGTCGGTGATGTTGCGCGCGTAGCGCAGCGCGCCGTAGCGGCGCCGCAGCAGGGCGGCCAGCACGTCGAACACCACCGGGCCGCGCGCGTTGCCGATATGCGCATAGTTGTAGACGGTGGGTCCGCAGACATACAGCGTGGGACCGGCGACCGGATCGAGCGGTTCGAAGACATCGACCCGGCGGGTCAGGTTGTTGTGCAGGCGCAGGCTCATCGGCATCGGGCGTGGGGAAGCCTTGCGATTCTACCGGCAGCGGCCCAGGGCGTCTCATCCCTTCCGGGCTGGGCCGCGTCGTGTCCGCCAGGTCGCCAGCGGGCGGCGGCGCGCCGTGCGACGGACATGGCCAGGTCCAGTCGCACCGCGCCGGCTGGCGACCTGCCTGGCCCGACCCGAAGAACCGCGCTTGCGCGCGCCGGCCGCCGCGCCATCGCAGGTGTCGTCTTCCTAGCGCTTTCTTGTCGGCATACGCACGAAATCGGTGCGAACTGCGCCGGAAATGGAGCTGTCCGGGACAGGCCGGGACAGGCCACGGGGCCGTAGGCTTGCGTTCAGCCCGACGCAAGCTGCGATGCCTACACTGATCGATCTGTCCTTCGAAGCCCGGTGCCGATGCGTCCGTACCTGTTGTTGCCGCTGGTCGGCCTGTTCGCATGCGCCGCGCCGGCCTGGGCGCAGGACAGCGAGGCGCGCAACCGCGTGGTGGTGATCGAGAACGTCAAGCTCGACTACGCGCAGGTGTTGAACGTGGAGCCGGTCTACCAGACCCTGCGCGCCACCCGCACCGAACAGCAATGCGACCCGGTGCAGACGCCGGCCCCGACCCCGGCGCCGGCCAAGCCGGAGGACGACAGCCGCCTGAACCGGCTGATGGATTCGGTCAAGGACATCTTCAGCCGCCGCCACGAAGAGGCACCGGCGCCGGCCGCCGCCGCGCCGGCGCCGGCGTCGAGCGGGCGCAACTGCCGCACCGTCGAGGTCGGCCGCGAGTTCCGGCGTCCGATCGCCTACGACGTGGACTATGTCTACAAGGGCACCAAGTACCGCTCGCGGCTGCCGGAGGATCCGGGCAACCGGCTGCGTATCCGCGTGTCGGTGGCGCCGTACGTGCCCGACGCGGTCGTGGTGCCGCCGCGATGAGCGCGCGCGCTTGCGCCTGCGGCGTGCGCGTGCGAGGATGCGCGCCGATGAAAGCGAACCTGCCCCAGCACGATCTCAGCGCCGCACGCATGGCTTCGGGCATGACGTCGCGCGCGCGTCGACCGGAATCCCACATCCTGGCTGGGTAACCGGAGCGCTGTGCCGTTCGTTCTGAAAAACCCAGCCCGAGGCTGGGTTTTTTTGTTTTCATACCCCGGAAAGGTTTCACCCGTAAAGAACTACAGCGCGTCCCGCGCACGCCACCACCGCGGTGGCTCCACGCAGCAAAGGATGGATCGATGTCTCTGAAGCACTTCTTGAACACCCAGGACTGGAGCCGGGCCGAGCTGGACGCGCTGTTGACCCAGGCCGCGCTGTTCAAGCGCAACAGGCTGGGCAGCGAGCTGAAGGGCAAGTCGATCGCGCTGGTGTTCTTCAACCCGTCGATGCGCACCCGCACCAGCTTCGAGCTGGGCGCGTTCCAGCTGGGCGGGCATGCGGTGGTGCTGCAGCCGGGCAAGGACGCGTGGCCGATCGAGTTCGACCTGGGCACGGTGATGGATGGCGACACCGAGGAGCACATCGCCGAGGTGGCGCGGGTGCTGGGCCGCTACGTCGACCTGATCGGGGTACGCGCGTTCCCGAAGTTCGTGGACTGGTCCAAGGACCGCGAGGACCTGGTGCTGAAGAGCTTCGCCAGGTACTCGCCGGTGCCGGTGATCAACATGGAGACCATTACCCACCCGTGCCAGGAGCTGGCGCACGCGCTGGCGCTGCAGGAGCATTTCGGCACCCAGGACCTGCGCGGCAAGAAGTACGTGCTGACCTGGACCTACCATCCCAAGCCGCTGAACACCGCGGTGGCCAATTCGGCGCTGACCATCGCCACCCGCTTGGGGATGGACGTGACCCTGCTGTGCCCGACCCCGGACTACGTGCTGGACCAGCGCTACATGGACTGGGCGGCGCAGAACGTGGCCGAGAGCGGCGGCTCGCTGCAGGTCAGCCACGACATCGACAGCGCCTACGCCGGCGCCGACGTGGTCTACGCCAAGAGCTGGGGCGCGCTGCCGTTCTTCGGCAACTGGGCGCCGGAGAAGCCGATCCGCGACCAGTACCAGCACTTCATCGTCGACGAGCGCAAGATGGCGCTGACCAACAACGGCGTGTTCTCGCACTGCCTGCCGCTGCGCCGTAACGTCAAGGCCACCGACGCGGTGATGGATTCGCCGAACTGCATCGCCATCGACGAGGCCGAGAACCGGATGCATGTGCAGAAGGCGATCATGGCGGCCCTGGTAGGCCAGGGCCGCCGGGATTCGTGATTCGGGAGTGGGGATTCGCAACGTCGAATCCCGCCCCCGCTCCCATTTAGTCAACCGCAGAGAGATTCCCCCATGTCGCAGCAAACCGCTTCCACCAATCCCGAATCCCCAATCCCGAATCCCGGCACCAAGGACATCGTCCTGGCCTTCTCCGGCGGCCTGGACACCAGCTTCTGCATTCCCTATCTGCAGGCCAAGGGCTACGCCGTGCACACGGTGTTCGCCGATACCGGCGGTGTGGACGACGAGGAGCGCGACTTCATCGAGAAGCGCGCCGCCGAGCTGGGTGCGGCCAGCCACGTCACCGTCGATGGCGGCCCGGCGATCTGGAGCGGCTTCGTCAAGCCGTTCGTGTGGGCCGGCGAGGGCTATCAGGGCCAGTACCCGTTGCTGGTGTCCGACCGGTACCTGATCGTCGATGCCGCGCTCAAGCGCGCCGACGAGCTGGGCACCAAGATCATCGCGCACGGTTGCACCGGCATGGGCAACGACCAGGTGCGCTTCGACCTGGCGGTCAAGGCGCTGGGCGACTACGAGATCGTCGCGCCGATCCGCGAGATCCAGAAGGAGCACACCCAGACCCGCGCCTACGAGCAGAAGTATCTGGAGGAGCGCGGCTTCGGCGTGCGCGCCAAGCAGAAGGCGTACACGATCAACGAGAACCTGCTGGGCGTGACCATGTCCGGCGGCGAGATCGACCGCTGGGAAGCGCCGGGCGAGGGCACCCGCGGCTGGTGCGCGCCGCGCAGCGCGTGGCCGATCGAGCCGCTGACGGTGACCTTGAAGTTCGAGCGCGGCGAAGCGGTGGCGGTGGACGGCAAGCCGCTGGAAGGCGCCAAGCTGCTGGCCAAGCTCAACAAGCTGTTCGCTCCGTACGGCGTGGGCCGCGGCATGTACACCGGCGACACCGTGATCGGGCTGAAGGGCCGCATCGTGTTCGAGGCGCCGGGCCTGATCGCGCTGCTGGCCGCGCATCGCGCGCTGGAAGATGCGGTGCTGACCAAGCAGCAGAACCGCTTCAAGCCGGAGGTGGCGCGCAAGTGGGTGGAGCTGGTCTACGAAGGCTTCTACCACGATCCGTTGAAGACCGACCTGGAGGCGTTCCTGGATTCCTCGCAGGCCAAGGTCAACGGCGAAGTCACGCTGGAAACCCGCGGCGGCCGCGTCGATGCGGTGGCGGTGAAGTCGCCGCACCTGCTCAACGCCAAGGGCGCGACCTACGCGCAGTCGGCGGACTGGGGCGTGGCCGAGGCGGAAGGCTTCATCAAGCTGTTCGGGATGAGCTCCACGCTGTACGCGCAGGTCAACCGCTGAGGATAGAGCCCCTCTCCCTTCGGGAGAGGGGTTGGGGTGAGGGTGCGGGCGAAGCCTCGCAACATTTCGACCTGCAAGCTTCCCCGCACCTTCACCCGCTCGCGCGAAATTCGATTCACTAGGCTTCGCCCGTACCCTCATCCGCCCCTTCGGGGCACCTTCTCCCGGTGGGAGAAGGAACTGGCTTGATGGAACCCATGCACGCACTGCGCATCAGCATCGACAAGCAGGAACTGGATCTGCCGCTGATCCATCGCTTCCTCAGCGAACAGGCCTATTGGTGCCTGGGCATCCCGCTGGACACGGTGCAGCGGGCGATCGCCGGCTCGCTGTGCTTCGGCGGCTACGTCGAGGGCGCAGGGCAGGTGGCGTTCGCGCGCGTGATCACCGACGGGGCGACCTTCGCCTACCTGGCCGACGTGTTCGTGCTCGATGCGTACCGCGGCCGCGGCTACGGCAAGCAGCTGGTGGCGGCGATCATGGCCCACCCGCAGCTGCAGGGCCTGCGCCGCTTCATGCTCGCCACCTCCGACGCGCATGCGCTGTACGCCCGGCACGGCTTCGCCGCGCCGGCGCGGCCGCAGTCGCTGATGGAAATCGCCTATCCCGACCTCTACCGCACCAGCGCCACGGCTGCCTGACCCGCCATGACCGATCTGCTCGAACCCACCCTCGCGCACCTGCACCAGCTGGTGTCCTTCGACACCCGCAATCCGCCGCGCGCGATCGGCACCGGCGGCATCTTCGACTACCTGCGCGCGCAGCTGCCCGGGTTCCAGGTCGAGGTGATCGACCACGGCGCCGGGGCGGTCAGCCTGTACGCGGTGCGCGGCGCGCCCCAGTACCTGTTCAACGTGCACCTGGACACGGTGCCGGACTCGCCGCACTGGAGCGCCGACCCGCACCTGATGCGGCGGACCGACGACCGGGTGATCGGCCTGGGCGTGTGCGACATCAAGGGCGCGGCCGCGGCGCTGGTCGCGGCGGCCAATGCCGGCGACGGCGATGCCGCGTTCCTGTTCTCCAGCGACGAGGAAGCCAACGATCCGCGCTGCATCGCCGCGTTCCTGCAACGCCGCATTCCCTACGAGGCGGTGCTGGTGGCCGAGCCGACGATGAGCGAAGCGGTATTGGCGCATCGCGGCATCAGCTCGGTGCTGATGCGCTTCGCCGGCCGCGCCGGACATGCGTCGGGCAAGCAGGATCCGTCGGCCAGCGCGCTGCACCAGGCGATGCGCTGGGGCGGCAAGGCCCTGGACCATGTCGAGTCGCTGGCGCATGCGCGCTTCGGCGGCCTGACCGGCCTGCGCTTCAACATCGGCCGGGTCGAGGGCGGGATCAAGGCCAACATGATCGCGCCGGCCGCGGAGCTGCGGTTCGGTTTCCGGCCGCTGCCGTCGATGGACGTGGACGCGCTGCTGGCGACCTTCGCCGGTTTCGCCGATCCGGCCGCCGCGCACTTCGAGGAGACCTTCCGCGGGCCGAGCCTGCCTTCCGGAGAGATCGCCCGCGCCGAGGACAAGCGCCTGGCCGCGCGCGACGTCGCCGATGCGCTGCACCTGCCCATCGGCAATGCGGTGGACTTCTGGACCGAGGCCTCGCTGTTCTCGGCCGGCGGCTACACCGCGCTGGTCTATGGCCCGGGCGACATCGCCCAGGCGCACACCGCCGACGAGTTCGTGACGCTGCAGCAGCTGCAGCGCTACGCCACCTCGGTGGACCGCATCATCAACGGCGTGCGCTGAGCACGCGCCGCCGGGGCCACGGCCCTTCCATCCCGGATCACGGAACCGCCATCACCGCCATGCACGCCAACAAGCAAACCCGCCAGACCATCGTCCGCCTGCTCTCGAGCATGGCCAGCGCCAAGGAGATCAGCCAGTACCTCAAGCGCTTCTCGCAGCTGGATGCCAAGCGCTTCGCCGTGGTCAAGGTCGGCGGCGCGGTGCTGCGCGACGATCTGGAGGCGCTGACCTCCTCGCTGTCGTTCCTGCAGGAAGTCGGGCTGACCCCGATCGTGCTGCACGGCGCCGGCCCGCAGCTGGATGCGGAGCTGTCGGCCGCCGGCATCGAGAAGCAGACCGTCAACGGCCTGCGGGTGACCTCGCCGGAAGCGCTGGCGATCGTGCGCAAGGTGTTCCAGGCCTCCAACCTCAAGCTGGTCGAAGCGCTGCAGCAGAACGGCGCGCGCGCCACCTCGATCACCGGCGGGGTGTTCGAGGCGCAGTACCTGGATCGCGACACCTACGGCCTGGTCGGCGAGGTCAAGGCGGTGAACCTGGCGCCGATCGAGGCCAGCCTGCAGGCCGGCTCGATCCCGGTGATCACCAGCCTGGGCGAAACCCCGAGCGGCCAGATCCTCAACATCAACGCCGATTTCGCCGCCAACGAACTGGTGCAGGAGCTGCAGCCGTACAAGATCATCTTCCTCACCGGCACCGGCGGGCTGCTCGACGAGGAGGGCAAGGTGATCGATTCGATCAACCTGTCCACCGAGTACGCGCACCTGATGCAGCAGCCGTGGATCAACGGCGGCATGCGGGTCAAGATCGAGCAGATCAAGGATCTGCTGGACCGCCTGCCGCCGGAATCGTCGGTGTCGATCACGCGCCCGGCCGACCTGGCCAAGGAACTGTTCACCCACAAGGGTTCGGGCACGCTGGTGCGGCGCGGCGAGAAGGTGCTGCGCGCCACCGCGTGGGGCGAGCTGGACACGCAGCGGCTGAAGTCGCTGATCGAATCCAGCTTCGGCCGCACCCTGGTGCCGGACTATTTCGACAAGACCCGGCTGCTGCGCGCCTACGTCAGCGAGAATTACCGCGCCGCGGTGATCCTGACCAACGAGGACGGCTACACCTACCTGGACAAGTTCGCGGTGCTCGACGACGCGCAGGGCGAAGGCCTGGGCCGCGCGGTGTGGAACGTGATGCGCGAGGAAACCCCACAGCTGTTCTGGCGCTCGCGCCACAACAACCAGGTCAACATCTTCTACTACGCCGAATCCGACGGCTGCTTCAAGCAGGAGAAGTGGAAGGTGTTCTGGTACGGCTTGGAGAACTTCGAGCAGATCCAGCACTGCGTGGCGCATTGCGCCACCCGCACGCCGACCTTGCTGGGCTGATCGCGATGAGCATGGACCTGCTGCCTGCGCTGTGGCGCGAGGTGCCGAGCCTGCAGGGTAGGCATGCGTCGCTGGAACCGTTGCGGGCAGCGCACGCCGACGCGTTGCGCACGGCCTTGCACGGCAGCGGCCTGGAGCGGCTGTGGTACACCAGCGTGCCGGCTGCGGACAAGGTCGACGGCTACGTGGCCGCCGCGCTGGACGTGCAGGCGCAGGGCCGCGTGCTGCCGTTCGCGGTGCGCGACGCCGCCGGCGAGGTGGTCGGCAGCACCCGCTTCTACGGCCTGGACGCCGAGGTGCCGACGTTGCTGATCGGCTACACCTGGTACGCGCCGCGCGTGCAGCGCAGCGGGGTCAACACCGAGGTCAAGCGCATGCTGCTGCAATACGCGTTCGAGACCTTGCAGTGCATCAGCGTCGGCTTCGAAACCAGCTGGTTCAACCACACCTCGCGCGCGGCGATCGCCCGCCTCGGCGCCAAGCAGGACGGCGTGCTGCGCAACCACAAGCGCCACGTCGACGGCACGCCGCGCGATACCGTGGTGTTCTCCATCATCGATACGGAATGGGCCGGGGTGAAACGCCACCTGCAGTTCCGCCTGGACTCGCATACATGACTTCCAAGACCTATGGCGTCGGCATCGTCGGCGCGCGCGGCCATACCGGCGCCGAACTGATCAAGCTGGTCGCCGCGCATCCGCACCTGCACCTGGCCTTCGTGTCCTCGCGCGAACTGGCCGGCCAGCGCGTGGCCGAGCACAGCGCGGACTACCAGGGCGAGCTGCGCTACGAAAATCTGGACGTCGATGCGGTCGCGGCCAAGGGTGCCGCGGCGGTGGTGCTGGCGCTGCCCAACGGCAAGGCCGCGCCCTACGTCGCGGCGCTGGATGCGGCGGCGGCCGAGACCATCGTCGTCGATCTGTCGGCCGACTACCGCTTCGATCCCGGCTGGTACTACGGCCTGCCGGAACTGACCCGCGGCCGCTATGCCGGGCAGAAGCGGATCAGCAATCCCGGCTGCTACGCCACCGCGATGCAGCTGGCGATCGCGCCGCTGCTCGACCAGCTGGCCGGGCCGCCGCAGTGCTTCGGCGTGTCCGGCTATTCCGGCGCCGGCACCACGCCATCGGACAAGAACAACCCCGAGCTGCTGCGCGACAACCTGATGCCGTACGCGCTGACCGACCACATGCACGAGCGCGAAGTGTCCACGCACCTGGGCGTGCCGGTGGAGTTCATGCCGCACGTGGCGCCGCATTTCCGCGGCATCACCATGACCGTGAACCTGTGGCTGCAGCAACCGCTGGCGCTGGACGCGATCCAGCGCCGCTACCGCGAGCGCTACGCCGGCGAGCCGTTGATCGAGGTGCTCGACGACGCGCCGTGGGTCAGCCGCATCGCCGGCAAGCACGGCGTGCAGATCGGCGGCTTCACCCTGGCCCCGGGGAACAAGCGCCTGGTGGTCGTGGCGACCCTGGACAACCTGCTCAAGGGCGCGGCGACGCAGGCGATGCAGAATCTCAATCTGGCGCTGGGCTTGGACGAGCTGACCTCGATCCCGGTGGTGGGGCAGCCGCAATGAGGCTTCTTTGCCGCCCGGACTCGGAACCCCGGACAACGACGCGAAGCGCGCCCACCTCGACATCGCCCGGTCGGTCACGCGCGCCGAAATAGAGCAAGCGACGGCTTTCGATTCCCCATTCCCCATTCCCGATTCCCCCCAAAAATGACCAATCTCCTCTGGCAAAAACCCGGCGTCGCCGTCGATGCCAAGATCCAGGCCTTCCTGGCCGGCGACGACGTGATCCTGGACCGCGAATTCTTTCTGCACGACATCGCCGCCAGCGGCGCGCATGCCGAAGGCCTGCAGCGCATCGGCATCCTGTCGGCCGACGAACTGGCCGGGCTGCAGCGCGAACTGGCGATCCTGGCCGAGGATTTCCGCAGCGGCGCGTTCGTGCTCGACGAGCGCTTCGAGGACGGCCATTCGGCGATCGAAGCGCGGCTCACCGAGCGCCTGGGCGACGCCGGCCGCAAGATCCACACCGGGCGCAGCCGCAACGACCAGATCCTGGTCGCCACCCGCTTGTGGCTGAAGGAACGGCTGGCGCACCTGGCGCAGCTGAGCCGCGAGATCGCCAAGGTCGCGCTGGACCGCGCGCAGGCCGAGCAGGCGCTGCCGCTGCCGGGCTACACCCATATCCAGCGCGCCGTGGTGTCCTCGGCGGGCATGTGGTGGGCCGGCTGGGCCGAGGCCTTCATCGACGATGCGATCCGCGCCCACGACACCCTGCGCCTGATCGACGCCAACCCGCTCGGCACCGCCGCCGGCTACGGCGTCAATCTGAAACTCGACCGCGAGCACACCACCGCCGCGCTCGGCTTCGCGCGCATGCAGGTCAGCCCGATCTACGCGCAGCTGTCGCGCGGCAAGTTCGAGATGGCCGCGCTGGAAGCGCTGGGCAGCGCGACCCTGGACCTGCGCCGGCTGGCCTGGGACCTGTCGCTGTTCACCAGCGGCGAATTCGGTTTCGTCGCCTTGCCGGCGCAGTACACCACCGGCAGTTCGATCATGCCCAACAAGCGCAATCCGGACGTGATCGAACTGATGCGCGCGACCCACGCCAGCGTGGCCGCCGCGCGCACCGAAATCGAACAACTGCTGTCGCTGCCGTCCGGCTACCACCGCGACCTGCAGAGCAGCAAGGGCGCGATCTTCCACGGTTTCGGCCGCGGCCTGGCCGCGCTGGAACTGCTGCCGGCGTTGCTGGCCAACCTGGAATGGCGCGAGGACAGGTTGCGCGCGGCGATCGACTCGGGCATGTACGCCACCGATGTGGCGGTCGAGGCGGCGCTGGCCGGCGTGCCGTTCCGCGAGGCCTACCAGGCCGCCGCCGCGTCGGCGGCCAGCGCAGGGCAGGGGCGCACGCCGGAAGGCAGCCTGGCCGCGCGGGTCTCGCCCGGTGCCGCCGCCGACCTGCGGCTGGCGGAATTGCAATCGCGCTGGGACGCGTTGGCCGGCTGAGGCCGGCGCGGCCCAGGCCGTACGCTGCCACGCCGGGTTTACGGGTTGCACCGGAAGGAGAACGCATGGACCGATCGACCGCGCTGCCGCAGGCACCCAAGCGCCATCGCTGGGCCGCGCTGGCGACGTTGCTGTTGCCGCTGCTGCTGGCGTTGTCCCTGCCGTCGCAGGCGGCAGCCGGCGACGCGCTGAAGGTGGCGGTGTACCGGGGCAAGGCCGGTTGCCGCGGTTGTTCGGAAATGGTGGTGAAAGCGTTGCAGGGAAGCGGCCTGAAGCTCGAACTCGCCTATGTCGGCGAGCGCGAGCCGCTCAAGGTGAACGCGCGCACGTTGAGCGGATTCGACCTGTATATCCAGCCCGGCGGCGGGCAGGATATCCCTGCCGCCTATGCCGCCATCGGCGACGACGGCGCCAGCGCAATCCGCGCGTTCGTGCGCAGCGGCAAGGGCTTCCTCGGTTTGTGCATGGGCGCCTATCTCGCCGACCGCGACTGGATCGGGCTGATCGACGTGGCGCTGTTATCGGAAGTCGGGCGCCCGGGTTCGGGCATCGACGACGAAGGCGACCATACGATCGATGTGCGCTGGGACGGGACGCTGGAACGCTTCTACTATCAGGACGGTCCGTATTTCACCGGCAAGGCCGCGTCGGGCTATGCGCCGATCGCCCACTACCGCAACGGCGACGTGGCCATGGCCCGCTACGGCTATGGTGCCGGCACGGTGCTGCTGACCGGCCCGCATCCCGAAGCCGACGCCAGCTGGATGGACGAGGAGGGCGGCGACGCTGCGGCGCAGGACAAGATGCGGCGCCTGCTGCGCTACTTCGCGGCGACACGCACGGCTGTGGTGCGTTAGTGTCGGTAGCGGCCGCTGGCAGGCGGTGCGGGAAGGGCGGGCGGCCACGCCGGCCCGATGGTGACGTAGTCGATCGAGGAGAAGCAGGATGACGCTGTACCTGGTGATGGCGATGCGCAAGCCGGACTTTCCGCCGTCGGTGGTCCAGCCGCATCGCGATTTTCTCGCCGCGTTGCGCGCGCGCGGGCTGCTGGAACTGGCCGGCGGTTTCGGCGACGGCAGCGGCGGCGCCTATCTGCTGAAGAACGTCGCCAGCCTGGAGCAGGCGCGGGCGATCGTCGCCGAGGATCCGCTGGCGATCGAGGACGCGTCCGAACTGAGCGTGCATGCATGGAACGCGCAATGAGCCGGGCGCGGCCGCGATGAGCGTCGTGACGGCTGGCGCATCGGCGTTCGTCGAGCAGGCGCTGCCGCCGTGGCGGCGCGCGGTGCTGAAGGTCGGCAGCAGCCTGCTCGCCGCCGATGGCGGCGGCGGACTATCGCCGCGCTATGCGCTGGGGCTGGCGCAGTTCGTCTCGGCCAACCTGGCGGCCGGGCGCGAACTGGTGATCGTGTCGTCCGGCGCGGTCGCCGCCGGCCGCGCGATCCTGCCACGCGCGGCCGAGGCCGGCGCGGCGATCGCCGCGCGGCAGGCGCTGGCCGCGCTCGGCCAGGCGCAGCTGATCGCGCTGTGGCAGCGCTTCTTCGAGCGCCCGGTGGCGCAGGTGCTGCTGACCCACGACGACCTGCGCAACCGCCGCCGCTATCTCAACGCGCGCGCCACCCTGGGCGAGCTGTTGCGGCTGGGCGCGCTGCCGGTGGTCAACGAGAACGACACCGTGTCGGTGGACGAACTCAAGCTCGGCGACAACGACAACCTGGCCGCGATCGTCGCCGCGCTGGTCGATGCCGACGCGCTGTTCATCGCCACCGACATCGACGGCCTGTACACCGCCGATCCGCGCAGCGATCCGCACGCGCAGCCGCTGGACGACGTACCGGAGCTGACCGCGGCGGTGCTGGCGATGGCCGGCGGCAGCGGCAGTCATGTCGGCACTGGCGGCATGCGCACCAAGCTGGAGGCCGCGGCCAAGGCCGGCGCCGCCGGCATCGAGACCTATCTGTTCAACGGCCGCAGCGCCGAGGTGGTGCGCGGCCTGGCCCAGGACCGCCTGCGCGGCACCCGCATCCATCCCGCGCGCACCCGCATCGCCGCGCGCAAGTACTGGCTGCGCCAGGTGCCGGTCGAACCCGGCGCGATCCTGGTCGACGCCGGCGCCGCCGCCGCGCTGGCCGACAAGGGCGCCTCGCTGCTGCCCGGCGGCGTGGCCGGCGCCGAAGGCGACTTCCGCCGCGGCGACATGGTCGAAGTGCGCCTGCGCGACACCGGCGGCGACCGCTGCCTGGCGCGCGGCGTCAGCCAGTACTCGGCCGCCGACGTGCGCCGCATCGCCCGCCGCCACTCGCGCGACATCGAGTCGATCCTGGGGTACAGCTATGGAGAGAATGTGATTCACCGCGACGATCTGGTGGTGATTCGGGACTCGGGATTCGAGAGCCGGGATTCGGGACTCGGGACTCGGGACTCGGTGTAAGCGCGCGAGACTGGTGCGACGTCGCGCGAAAGGGAATCGCGTTGCGTCGTTGCAGCGATCGCGCAAATGTTTCGACGCGTTTCGCCCGACAGCTTGACGATTCCCGCCGCTCGCGCAGCCTTTTCGAGTCCCGAGTCCCGAGTCCCGCCTAACCACTGGAACCTTCAATGAGCACGATCCGATCCCAAGCCCTGCAATGCCGCGATGCCGCGCAGGCGTTGGCGCAGTTGTCCTCGGCGGCCAAGCAGGCCTTGCTGGAGGCGATGGCGGCGGCGCTGGAGGCGGATGCGGAGACGATTCTCGCCGCCAATGCGCGCGACCTGGAGGCGGCGCGGGCCAGGGACGTCGGCAGCGCGATGCTCGACCGGCTGGCGCTGGACGGCAAGCGCCTGGCCGGCGTCGCCGCGGCGTTGCGCGAAGTGGCGGCGCTGCCCGATCCGGTCGGCCAGGTCACCCGCGACGACGTGCGCCCGAACGGCATCCGCGTGCAGAAGGTGCGGGTGCCGCTAGGCGTGATCGCGATGATCTACGAGGCGCGTCCGAACGTCACCGCCGATGCCGCGGCGCTGTGCATCAAGGCCGGCAACGGCGTGATCCTGCGCGGCGGCTCGGAGGCCATCCATTCCAACACCGCGATCGCCGCCGCGCTGCGGCGCGCGCTGCGCGAGGCGGGGATCGGCGAGGACGCCCTGACCCTGGTGGAGGACCTGCGCCGCGAGACCATGCTGGAACTGCTGCAGCTCAACGACATCGTCGACCTGGCGATCCCACGCGGCGGCGAGGGCCTGATCCGTTTCGTCGCCGAACACGCGCGGGTGCCGGTGATCAAGCACTACAAGGGCGTCTGCCACCTGTTCGTGGACGCCTCGGCGGACCTGGAACTGGCGGTGAAGCTGCTGGTGGACGGCAAGACCACGCGCCCGGCCGCCTGCAATTCGCTGGAGACGCTGCTGGTGCACGCCGACGTCGCCGCGCGTTTCCTGCCGCTGGCGGCGCAGGCGCTGCAGCCGCGCGGCGTGGCCCTGCGCGGCGACGACGCCAGCCGCGACCTGCTGCCGGACATCGACGCGGCCAGCGACGCCGACTATGCCGCCGAATACCTCGACCTGATCCTGGCGATCCGCGTGGTGCCGGACCTGGACGCGGCGATCGCGCACATCCGCCACTACGGCTCGGACCACACCGAAGTCATCGCCACCGCCGATGCGGCCAACGCCGAGACGTTCGTGCAGGCCTTGCGCGCGGCGGTGGTGATGGTCAACGCCTCCTCGCGCTTTTCCGACGGCGGCGAACTCGGCCTGGGCGCGGAGATCGGCATCTCCACCACGCGCCTGCACGCCTACGGCCCGATGGGCCTGGAAGCGCTGACCGTGGAGCGCTTCGTGGTGCGCGGCGAAGGGCAGGTGCGGCACTGATTTTCGCTGCTTCGGGTGGCGATCCCTGTGGGAGCGACTTCAGTCGCGACGGGCCTTCCCGGTAACGCCCGTCGCGACTGAAGTCGCTCCCACACTTGCCATCGCGCTGCCCGACGATGCGTCGGCAGCGTCCTCAAAGCACCTGCAAACGTCCACCTTTCGCCAACTCGACCGTGCGCCGCGTGCCGTTGAACGCGATCTCGGTGCGGGTACCGCCGACGCTGCGCAGCGCGATCCGCGTGGCCTTGCCGGCGCGCCATTCCAGGTCCACCACGAAGCCGCCGCGCGCGCCGATGCCGGTGACCCGGCCGCGTTCGGCCCAGGCCTTGGGCAGCGCCGGCAACAGCGCGATATGGCCGGGCCGCGAGTACAGCAGCATCTCCAGCATCGCGGTGGGCGTGCCGAAGTTGGCGTCGATCTGGAACACGCCGCCCAGGGTGGGGTCGCCATGCTGGCTGAGGTCGTAGATGTCGAAGAAGTTCGGCGCGGTGCCGTTGCTGTGCACGATCGACGGCTTGAGGTTGGTCGCGACCAGCGCATAGGCGCGCTCGGCCTCGCCCAGCCGCGCCCAGCACAGCGCACGCCAGGCGCAGGCCCAGCCGAAGCTGTGCATGCCGCGCGCTTCCAGGAGCTTGCGCGCCGCGGCGACCTGCTCCGGCGGGGCCAGGTCCGGATGCAGGCGATGGCCGGGATACAGCCCCATCAGCGGCGACAGGTGGCGGTGGTGCGCCTCGCCCAGGTCGTCGGGCGACATCCATTCCTGCAGTTGCCCGCTGCTCGGACTGATTTCCGGCAGGTACAGGCGCCGCTGCAGCTCGGCGACGGTCGCGGCATAGGCCGCATCGCGATCGAGCAGCGCGCTGGCCTGGCGGTATTGCCCGAACAGGTTCCAGGCCAGTTCCTGCGCGTAGGCGATGCCGCGCGCGTCTTCCGGGCCGTGCTCGGGCGACCAGTCGTGATCGTCGACCAGGCGCCGCTGCGGGCGGCCATCGGCACCGGTCACCTCCAGCTCGATCAGCCGCGCCTGCCAGAACTCGCAGGCGCCCTTGAGCAAGGGATAGATCCGTGCCAGGTAGGCGCGGTCCTGGGTGTATTCGTAGTGCTGCCACAGGCTGTCGCACAGCCAGGCGTTGCCGCCCGGGTGCCAGTACCAGCCGCTGCCACCGAACGGATTGGTCGAGAACGCCACCGCCCAGCCGGCGACCTTGCCGGAGGTATTGCGGAAGCGGTTGCGCGGGTCGTTGAAGTGCGCCTGGGTGATCTGCGTCCATGCCGGCAACTGCGCCAGGCAGTAGCGGGCGAGGGCGTCGAAGCACGGTGCCAGCCCGGCCGCGTCGGTCAGCCAATAGTTCATCTGCAGATTGACGTCGCTGTGGTAATCGCTCATCCACGGCGGATCGTTGTTCTCCAGCCACAGCCCCTGCAGGTTGATCGGCAGCGCGTCGCGCGAGGCGGCGATGGTCAGGTAGCGGCCGAACTGCAGGTACAGCGCTTCCAGTTCGGGGTCGGGCGTGTCGGCCGCGGCGCGGGCCTGCAGCCGCTCCCACAGATCGAGCTTGCGTTGCGCCGGGCTGGAGCGGCCCAGGTCCACCTGCATGCTGTCGAACAGGGCGCGGTAGTCGGCCACATGGGTGTACAGCAAGGCCTCGGGCGCGAGCTTCGCCGCCGCGTCGCAACGTTGCCGCGCCAGGGCCTGCGGATCCAGGTCCGGGTCGCGGTAGTTCCTGGCCGGGTCGGGCACATAGTTGCTGCCGCCGCACACGATGATGCGCAGCGCGCTGCAGTCGCGGAAGTGCAGCGTGTCGCCTTGCAGTTCCACAATGCCGTCGGTCGCGATCAATTGCACGTTCGCACCATGGCGCAGACCGTTGGCCAATGCACCGGAGAATCCCAGCCGTCCGCTGGCATCGCCCTGCACCGGCGCCGCATGCGCGCTGACCAGTCGCAGCCGGCCGCTGTGGCGGCCGCCGCCGCGCTGGTCGAGCTGGATCACGATGGCGTCGTCGGGATGGCTGGCGAACACGGTACGGGTGAACTGCGCAGCGCCCAACGCGTAGCGCACGCGCATGCAGCCGTTGCTCAGGTCCAGTTCGCGTGCGTAATCGCGCAACTGCGCAGGCGCGTGTCCGTCCAGTTCCAGATACAGCTTGGCCAGCATCACGAAGCTGCCGAAGTTGTCCTTCTCGTAGGGAAATTGGCCCTGCGCGTCGAGCACGTCGTTGCGCCCGCCGGTCCACAGGCTGGCATCGGACAGGTACAGGAAGTCGCGCTCGGGCGCGCCGCCGGCCAGCGCGCCGAGCCGGCCGTTGCCGATCGGCAGGCCTTGCCGCAACACGTCGGCCTCGTTGGCCGCGCTGGCGTAGCGCATCCGCAGCGTCTGCGCCGGCGGCACCAGCGGCGAGCGGGCCGGGCGCAGCGGCGCGGCCAGCGTACGGCCGAATGCGGGCAGGCCCAGCAACGGCAGCATGGCGGCCAGGGCGCCGCCCTGTTTCAGGAACGCGCGGCGCGCCGCATGGCCGGGCGCGTGCTCGGAGTCGCTCATCGTGTGGGTCTCGCCGGCGCCCCGCACGCGGTTGCGGCGATGGGCAGAAGCATCGTTGTACCTGCCGTGCGCGCTGCAGGGAAGCTATCGCGTGCGGTTTCCGGTGCGGTGGCGCCGATGGCGCCAGGCATGTCCGCAACTGACCGGAGCGTTGGCGGTCGCATGGCCCTTCCTGCTCCGGACCCCGACATTTCCGTGTCCTGGCGCATGCGCACCGCGACCCCCGTGCGGACACGCCGGGCCGTGTGCGGCGCGCCGACACTTCCGCATGGGCCGCGATTGCGCCTACAGTCGCCGTCTCACTGCCCGGAGGTTCCATGCGTCCCATCGCCGCCCGCTTGCTCGTCACCGTGATTGCCGCCGCGCTGGCCGCCGCCGCCCAGGCGCAGACCGCGCCGATGACGCCCGACATCACCGGCAAGGCCTTCGTCGCGCCGACCGAGGCCAACGACTACGTCAAGCGCGAGGTGATGATTCCGATGCGCGACGGGGTCAAGCTGCACACGGTGATCGTGCTGCCCAAGGGCGCGCAGCACGCGCCGATGCTGCTGACGCGCACACCCTACGATGCCAGCGGCCGCGCCAGCCGGCTGGCCTCGCCGCACATGCGCGACCTGTTGCCGCAGGGCGACGAAGTGTTCGTCGACGGCGGCTACATCCGCGTGTTCCAGGACATCCGCGGCAAGTACGGCTCGCAGGGCGACTACGTGATGACCCGGCCGCTGCGCGGCCCGCTCAACAACAGCAAGGTGGACCATGCCACCGACGCCTGGGACACCATCGACTGGCTGGTCAAGAACGTGCACGAGTCCAACGGCAAGGTCGGCATGATCGGCTCGTCCTACGAAGGCTTCACCGTGGTCATGGCGCTGACCGACCCGCACCCGGCGCTGAAGGTGGCCGCGCCGGAAAGCCCGATGATCGACGGCTGGATGGGCGACGACTGGCTCAACTACGGCGCGTTCCGCCAGGTCAACTTCGACTACTTCACCGGCCAGCTGACCCAGCGCGGCAAGGGCAGCGGCATCCCGCGCCACGGCCACGACGACTACAGCAATTTCCTGCGCGCCGGCTCGGCCGGCGACTACGCCAAGGCCGCGGGCCTGGAGCAGTTGCCGTGGTGGCACAAGCTCACCGAGCACCCGGCCTACGACGCGTTCTGGCAGGGCCAGGCGCTGGACAAGGTGATGGCGCGCACCGCGCTGAAGGTGCCGACGATGTGGCTGCAGGGCCTGTGGGACCAGGAGGACATGTGGGGCGCGATCCACAGCTACCAGGCGATGGAGCCGCGCGACGCCGGCAACGACAGGAACTACCTGGTGATGGGGCCGTGGCGGCACAGCCAGGTCAACTACGACGGCTCGGCGCTGGGCGCGCTGAAGTTCGACGGCGACACCGCGCTGCAGTTCCGCCGCGACGTGCTCAAGCCGTTCTTCGACCAGTACCTGGTCGATGGCGCGGCCAAGGCCGACACGCCGCCGGTGTTCATCTACAACACCGGCGAGAACCACTGGGATCGCCTGCAGGCCTGGCCGCGCAGCTGCGCGCAGGGCTGCGCGGCGCGCAGCAAGCCGCTGTATCTGGGCGCCGGCGGCACGCTGTCGTTCGACGCGCCGACGGCCGGGCAGGGCGACTACGAGGAATACGTATCCGACCCGGCCAAGCCGGTGCCGTTCGTACCGCGCCCGGTCGACTTCGGCGACCGCGACATGTGGACCACCTGGCTGGTGCACGACCAGCGCTTCGTCGACGGCCGCCCGGACGTGCTGACCTTCGTCAGCGCGCCGCTGGACGCGCCGCTGAGCATCGCCGGCGTGCCCGAGGTGCACCTGCAAGCCTCCACCAGCGGCAGCGACAGCGACTGGGTGGTGAAGCTGATCGACGTCTACCCGGACGAGATGGCGTCCGATCCGAAGCTGGGCGGCTACGAACTGGCGGTGTCGATGGCGATCTTCCGCGGCCGCTACCGCGAGAGCTTCGAGACGCCCAAGCCGATCGCACCGAACCAGCCGCTGGCCTACAGCTTCGGCCTGCCCACCGCCAACCACACCTTCCAGCGCGGCCACCGGGTGATGGTGCAGGTGCAGTCCAGCCTGTTCCCGCTGTACGACCGCAACCCGCAGACCTACGTGCCCAACATCTACTTCGCCAAGCCCGGCGACTACCAGAAGGCCACGCAGCGCATCTGGCACACGCCGCAGCAGGCTAGCTACATCAGTCTGCCAGTGCGCTGAGCGCCGCTGCAGGGCGGTCGTGCGGGTGTGCAGCGCCGGCGAAGCCGGCGCATTCCGTGTGCGCGGCATGCCGTATCGCGCCGCCGCGCGCCCGGCTCATAGACGCAGTGCGTCCAGGACCAGCGAGAACGCCGGCGAGTGCTGGCGGCGGCTGGGGTAGTAGAGGTGGTATCCGGAGAACGGCGGGCACCAGTCTTCCAGCACCCGCACCAGGCGCCCGTCTTGGAGATAGGGTGCGAATTCCTGCTCGGGCAGGAACGCGATGCCGAGTCCGTCCAGCGCGGCGCGCACGATCGGCGGCGAGGTGCTGAAGATCACCTGGCCTTCGACCCGCACGTTCACCTGTCGGTTGCGCCGCTCGAACTCCCACACGTAGATGCCGCCATGAGTGGGGAAACGGATGTTGATGCAGCGGTGTTGGGTCAGGTCGCCCGGTAGCTTGGGCGCCGGTCGCTGCTGGAAGTAGGCCGGCGCCGCGGCCGCGGCCATGCGCAGCGGCGGGCCGATCGGCATCGCGATCATGTCCTTGTCCAGGCTTTCGCCCAGGCGCACGCCGGCATCGAAACGGTCGGCGACGATGTCGCGGAAGCCGTAGCTGACATCGAATTCGATCTGCACGTCCGGGTAGCGCTGCAGCACCGGGGTCAGCTTGGGCAGCAGGGTGGTGTGCAGGATGTGGTCGCCGCTGGTGATGCGCACGATCCCGGCAGGCTTGTCGCGCAGGGCGGTCAGCGCGTCCAGTTCCGACTCGATCTCGTCGAAGCGGTTGCCGATGGCCTGCAGCAGGCGCTGGCCCGCCGCGGTGGGCGAGACGCTGCGCGTGGTACGCGTGAGCAGGCGGATCTCCAGCCGCGTTTCCAGCGCCTTGATCGCCTGGCTGAGCGCCGACTGGCTGACGCCCAGCGCCGCGCCGGCGCGGGTGAAGCTGCCTTCCCGGGCGACGGTGACGAAGGCCAGCAGGTCGTTGAGGTTGCGTCGTGCCATGGGTCGAGTCTGACAGTTCGATTGATTAGCCGGACTAATAGGGTATGCAAGGATTCATCATCTTATCAGTCAGGTGCGGTGTGCCGACAATGGCCATCCTCCCGTCCCACCGGAACGCCACCATGTCCATCAACGCCTACGGCACCTACGCCGGCGACAAACCCCTGCAGCCCATGCGGATCGCGCGCCGTGCTCCCGGCCCGCACGACGTGCGCATCGACATCGCGTTCTGCGGCATCTGCCATTCCGACCTGCACCAGGCGCGCGGCGAATGGGCCGGCACCCGGTTCCCGTGCGTGCCAGGCCACGAGATCGTGGGCCGGGTCGCGGCGGTCGGCGCGCATGTCGCTGGTTTCCAGCCCGGCGATCTGGTCGGCGTCGGCTGCATCGTCGACAGTTGCAGGCACTGCGAGGAGTGCGGCAACGGGCTGGAGAACTACTGCGACGGCATGACCGGAACCTACAACTTCCCGACCGCCGACGCACCCGGCCACACCCTGGGCGGCTATTCGCAGCAGATCGTGGTCCACGAACGCTACGTGCTGCGCATCCGCCACCCGGCACGGCAACTGGCGGCGGTGGCGCCACTGCTGTGCGCGGGCATCACCACCTATTCGCCGCTGCGCCACTGGGGCGCCGGCCCCGGCAAGAAGGTGGGCGTGGTCGGCATCGGCGGGCTCGGCCACGTCGGCGTGAAGCTGGCCCATGCGATGGGCGCGCATGTGGTCGCGTTCACCACTTCCGATGCCAAGCGCGACGCCGCCTTCGCATTGGGCGCCGACGAGATGGTGGTGTCGCGCAATGCGCAGGAGATGGCGGCGCATGCGCAGAGCATCGACCTGATCGTCGACACGGTCGCCGCGCCGCACGACCTGGACGCGTTGCTGGCCCTGCTCAAGCGCGATGGCGCGATGGTGCTGGTCGGCGCGCCGGCCAGCCCGCATCCGTCGCCGGCGGTGTTCAGCCTGATCCTGAAGCGCCGCACTCTGGCCGGCTCGATGATCGGCGGCATTGCCGAGACCCAGCAGATGCTGGATTTCTGCGCCGAGCACGGCATCGTCGCCGACATCGAACTGATCCGCGCCGACCAGATCAACGTCGCCTACGAGCGGATGCTGCAGGGCGACGTGAAGTACCGCTTCGTCATCGACAACGCCACCTTGGCCGCCTGACCGGAGAGACCGATGAAACGACTGCTGCTGATACTGGCCCTGGCGGCCAGCGCATCCACTGCGATGGGACAAGACATGGCCAATGGCGCGAACAACTTCTACAAGAGCGACACGCTGACCGCGGAAAAGGTCTCCTTCCGCAACCAGTACCGGATGACGATCGTGGGCAACCTGTTCGTGCCCAAGCAGCGCAAGGGCGGCGTCCGTTATCCGGCGATCATCGTCGGACACCCGATGGGCGCGGTGAAGGAGCAGAGTTCGAACCTCTATGCGCAGAAGCTGGCCGAGCAGGGCTTCGTCACCCTGGCGATCGACCAGTCGTTCTGGGGCGAGAGCGAGGGCCAGCCACGCAACGCGGTGCTGCCGGACCTCTATGCCGAGGCGTTCAGCGCGGCGGTGGATTATCTCGGCAGCCAGGCGTTCGTGGACCGCGAGCGCATCGGCGTGCTCGGCATCTGCGGCAGCGGCAGCTTCGTCATCAGCGCGGCCAAGATCGACCCGCGCATGAAGGCCATCGCCACCGTGAGCATGTACGACATGGGCGCCGCCAACCGCGATGGGTTGAATCACGCGCAGACCCTCGAGCAACGCAAGCAGATCATCGCCGCCGCGGCGCGACAGCGCGACGTGGAATTCAGCGGCGGGAAGACCGAGTACACCGGCGGCACGGTGCATGCGCTCGATGCGCGGACGCATCCGATCCAGCGCGAGTTCTACGACTTCTACCGAACCGCACGCGGCGAGTTCACCCCGGCGGGCTCTTCGCCTGCGCTCACCACGCATCCGACCCTGACCAGCAACGTCAAGTTCATGAACTTCTATCCGTTCGCCGACATCGAGACCATCGCGCCGCGGCCGATGTTGTTCATCGCCGGCGACCAGGCGCACTCGAAGGAGTTCAGCGAGGAAGCGTTCCGCCTGGCGGGGCAGCCGAAGGAGTTGTACTGGGTGAAGGGCGCCGGCCACGTGGATCTCTACGACCGCACCGACCTGATCCCGTTCGACAAGCTGACATCCTTCTTCAAGCAGCACCTGGGCGCGCCGTGAGCGCACGCATGACGAATCGCCCGCGCCATCCGGCGCTGCCGCCGACCGCACCCAGGCATGCAGCTGGCCGCTGCCGCCACGGCGCGGCGCGGTGAGCGCGCCGCTGCAGGCCAGTGCAGGACCTGGGCCGCGCGACGCCACGCCGCAGCCTGCGCACTGGGGCGGCGTGTGCGCGATGACGCTGTGCGTGTTCGCGCTGATCGCGTCGGAGTTCATGCCGGTCAGCCTGCTGACGCCGATGGCCGCCGATCTGCATGTAAGCCAAGGCCTGGCCGGCTACGGCATCGCCATCTCCGGTGCGTTCGCGGTGCTCACCAGCCTGTCCATTCCCGCCTTGGCCGGCGCCATGGACCGCAAGCGCCTGTTGCTGGCGCTGACCGGGCTGATGGCGGTGTCCGGCGCGGTGGTCGCGCTGGCCCCGAACTATCCGACCTACATGGCCGGCCGCGCGCTCATCGGCGTGGTGATCGGCGGCTTCTGGTCCATGTCGGCCGCGACCGCGATGCGCCTGGTGCCGCCCGCGCAGGTGCCGCGCGCCCTGGCCATCTTCAATGGCGGCAACGCGTTGGCCACGGTGGTCGCGGCTCCGCTCGGCAGCTACCTGGGCGCGGTGATCGGCTGGCGCGGCGCGTTCCTGTGCCTGGTGCCGGTGGCGGCGCTCGCGTTCGCCTGGCAGTGGGCCAGCCTGCCGGCCATGGCCGCGGCGCGCGCGGCAGGCGCGCGCAACGTGTTCGTGTTGCTTCGGCACCGAGCGGTCGCCTTGGGCATGGCGGCCTGCGCTGCGTTCTTCATGGGGCAGTTCGCGCTGTTCACCTACGTGCGCCCGTTCCTGGAAACCGTGACGCTGGCGGACGTGCCCACGCTGTCGCTGCTTCTGCTCGGAATCGGCGTGGCCGGTCTCGTCGGTACCACGCTCGTCGGCGTCGCGCTCGAGCGCGGCCTGTATCGCACCTTGATCGCGATTCCGCTGCTGATGGCGGCGATCGCCTTGCTGCTGATTGCATTCGGCGCGCGCGTCGCTGCCGTGGCCGCATTGCTGGGACTGTGGGGATTGCTGGCCACCGCTGCGCCGGTGGGATGGTGGAACTGGATCGCGCGGGTGCTGCCCGGCAACGCCGAGGCCGGCGGCGGCTTGATGGTGGCGGTGATCCAGTTGGCCATCGCCCTGGGCTCGACCATCGGCGGCATGCTGTTCGATCGCAATGGCTACGCGGCGACCTTCGTGGCCAGCGCCGCGCTGCTGCTGCTCGCGGCCGCGCTGACCTGGCGCGCATCGCGCGCGAACGCGGCGCGCGGCGCATGAGCTGGCGCGATCGCCGCAGGTCGGCGCCATGGCCATGACCCGGCAACCAGACGATGGCGAGGCGAAGCCCGGCACGCAGCGGCCCGTCGCCGGCGACGGCGCCGGGCATCGCAGGCGACGCCGGGCGCTGCGCTGGCCGATACTGCTGGTCGGCTTGCCGGCACTCGGCGCTTTTGCGGCCGGCATGCGCGCGGAGGCGGCGCCGCCCGCGGCCGCCGCGGCATCCATCACTCCGGAGGACGCACGCATGTGGATGACCGTCGGCGATCGCCGTTTCGCCATCGCCTTGGCCGACAACGCGGCCGCCCGCGCGTTCGCCGCGCAGTTGCCGCTGGTGCTGGACATGGCCGAGCTCAACGGCAACGAGAAACACGCCGAACTGCCGCAGCCGCTGCCGGCGGCTCCGCGCCGGCCAGACACGATCCACGCTGGCGACCTGATGCTCTACGGCGCGCAGACGCTGGTCGTGTTCTATGCGAGCTTCGGTTCCGCCTATTCCTACACGCGGCTGGGACGTGTCGACGACCCGACTGCGCTGGCGCAGGCGCTGGGCCGGCGCGACGTCCGGGTCGCATTCACCAACGACTAGCGGACGCCCCGCGTTCACCGCCGCAGGCCTCGCGCCGCCAGCGCAAGCCGCGTCCGCAAGGGTTTGCCGCAGACACAAAAAAACCCGGAAAACTGACGTTTTCCAGGCTTTTTGTGACCTTGAAACTGGTCGGGGAGACAGGATTCGAACCTGCGACCTCTACGTCCCGAACGTAGCGCTCTACCAGACTGAGCTACACCCCGAAGGAGCCGCACATGATACGGGGGTCACCCGCATTCGGCAAGATCCTTTGCGAAAAAATTTCAGTCGGCGGCGTCGGGGGCGGCGCCCTCGCGCGCCTCGAACCACATGCCGTTGAGGATGGCGGCGGTGGAGGCCAGGCCGACACCGAGAATCCAGGCGAAATACCACATGGTGCAATCTCCTATGCGATCGGGTTGAACGCGCTCAGTACGCGTTGGGGTTGTCGTCCAGCGATTCGGCGGTGACCTTGCCCTTCAGTACCCGGTACACCCAGGTGGTGTAGCCGATGATGATCGGCAGGAACAGCACCGTGGCCAGCAGCATGATCCACAGGGTCAGGTGGCTGCTGGAGGCGTCCCACACGGTCAGGCTGGAGCCGGGTTGGCTGGAGGAGGGCAGCAGGAACGGGAAGATCGCAAAGCCGACGGTGAGGATGATGCCGGCAATGGCCGCGCCCGAGGCGATGAACGCCAGTCCGCCGCGCCGCTTGCGCAGCAGCACCGCGCTGAGCAGCAGGCCGAGCAGGCCGGCCACCGGCGCCAGTGCGGTCAGCGGCATCGTCTGGTAGTTGTGCATCCAGCCGCCGACCTCGCCCAGCACCGCGGTCTTCAGCAGCGGGTTGGTGGCGCCGTCGGTGACCACCTGCGAGGTCACCGCGTAGCCGGGCAGGCCCAGCGCCACCCACACGCCGCCGGCGGCGAACAGCGCGCAGGCCACCAGCGCCGCCACGCTGCCGTAGCGGGCCGCGCGCTCGGCCACCGGGCCGTCGGTCTTCAGCACCAGCATCGCCGCGCCATGCGCCACCAGCATGCTCACGCTGAGCAGGCCGGCGAGCAGCGCGAACGGCATCAGCAGGCCGAAGAAGGTGCCGGTGTAGAACACCCGCAGCGTGTCGTCGAAGTGGAACGGCACGCCCAGCACCACGTTGCCCACCGCTACGCCCATGATCAGCGCCGGGATGAAGCCGCCGATGAACAGCGCCCAGTCCCAGCCGTTGCGCCAGCGCTGGCTGGGCAGCTTGCCGCGGAACTTGAACCCGACCGGGCGCAGGATCAGCGCGAACAGGATCACGAACATGGCCAGGTAGAAGCCGGAGAAACTGACCGCGTACAGCGGCGGCCAGGCGGCGAAGATCGCGCCGCCGCCGAGCACCAGCCAGACCTGGTTGCCTTCCCAGACCGGGCCGATGGTGTTGACCACCAGCCGGCGTTCGGCGTCGTTTTTGGCCACGAACGGCAGCAGCGCGCCGACGCCCAGGTCGAAACCGTCCATCACCGCGAAACCGATCAGCAGGATGCCGAGCAGCAGCCACCAGATCAGGCGCAGCGTGGTGTAGTCCAATGCAATGAAGTCCATCGTCATTCTCCTGCCGGAATCAGAGTTGACCGGCGGCCGCAGGTGCGGCGAGCGGGGTAGCGGGGCGCGGGATCGGCTGCAGCAGCGCGGGCAGATTGTCCGGGCCCTTGCGGATCGCCTTGAGCATCAGCTTGATCTCGATGACCAGCAGCACGGTGTAGATCGCCACGAAACCGGCCAGGGTGATCAGGATCTCGTGCAGGGCCAGGCCGGAGGCGGCATAGAAGGTCGGCAGCACGCCTTCCACCGCCCACGGCTGGCGGCCGTACTCGGCGACGAACCAGCCGCATTCGATCGCGATCCACGGCGCCGGCAGGGACCACAGCGCCAGCTTCAGGAACCAGCGCTTGTCCTCGAAGTTGTGCTTGCACGAGAACCACATCGCGGCGATGAAGAAGGCGATCAGGTAGAAGCCCAGGCCGGCCATGACCCGGAACGTCCAGAACAGCGGCAGCACGCGCGGCACGGTGTCGAGCGCGGCCTTGGAGATCTCTTCCGGCGTGGCGTTGAGGATGTCGTCGCGGTAGCGCTTGAGCAGCAGGCCGTGGCCCAGGTCCTGCCAGTGGCGGTCGAACACTTCGCGCGCCTGCACGTCGTTGCGGTCGGCCTTGAGCCGTTCCAGCGCGCCGTAGGCGATCTGGCCGCCGCGGATGCGGTGCTCGGCACGGCCGACCAGCTCCAGGATGCCGGGAATCGGCGTGTCCAGCGAGCGCGTGGCGACCAGGCCCATCAGGTACGGCACCTTGATCGCGTAGTCGTTCTTGCCGGTGGCCTGGTTGGGAATGCCGAAGGCGGTGAAGTCGGCCGGCGCCTGTTCGGTCTCCCACATCGCCTCGATCGCGGCCAGCTTCATCTTCTGGTGTTCGTTGGCGGCATAGCCGCTCTCGTCGCCGAGCACCACCACCGACAGCGAGGAGGCCAGGCCGAACGCGGCGGCCACCGCGAACGAGCGCCGCGCGATGTCGCGGTGCGTGCCGCGCAGCAGGAACAGCGCGCTGATCGACATCACGAACACCGCGCCGGTCACGTAGCCGGCGCTGACCGTGTGCACGAACTTGGCCTGCGCCACCGGGTTGAACACCACCGCCATGAAGTCCACGACTTCCATGCGCATCGTGTCCGGATTGAACACCGCGCCGGTCGGATTCTGCATCCAGCCGTTGGCGATCAGGATCCACACCGCCGACAGGTTGGTGCCCAGCGCCATCAGCCAGGTCACCATCAGGTGCTTGACCGGCGAGAGCTTGTTCCAGCCGAAGAAGAACAGGCCGATGAAGGTGGCTTCCAGGAAGAACGCCATCAGCCCTTCGATCGCCAGCGGCGCGCCGAAGATGTCGCCGACGTAGTGGCTGTAGTAGGACCAGTTCATGCCGAACTGGAACTCCATGACGATGCCGGTGGCCACGCCCATCGCGAAGTTGATGCCGAACAGCACGCCCCAGAACAGCGCCATGCGCCGCCAGACCTCCTTGCGGGTCATGACGAACACGCTCTCCATGATCGCGATCATGAAGGACAGGCCGAGGGTGAGCGGGACGAACAGGAAGTGGTACATGGCGGTCATGGCGAATTGCAGCCGCGACAGCTCTACGACAGTGGTGTCGATCATGGCTGTGCTACCTCGTGTGAAATGTGCATCTGGGTGGCCGAGTGGCGGTAGGTTGAGGGCGATGTTCCGCTTCCGTGGCGTGTTCGGCCTTGATTCAGATCAATGTCCGCACCGGCCGGGATCGGCATCGTGGCGGCACGCGGCGGTCCCGACCGGGATGCCGCCTTACAATGGCGGCCTGTTCGCCGCGCAGAGTCCGTTTTGACCGATCCCGCCGAGTCGTCCGCCGCACCGCCTGCCGAGTCGCCGCACCTGCGGCAGCAACGCGTGCGCTGGCTGGCGTCGCTGGCCAGCGCGGCGCGTGGGCGGCAACGGCTGGCCGCAGCCGCGATCAGCCTGTCCGGGGCGCTGCTGATCGTGCAGGCCGGCGCCATCGCCTGGTTGCTGCAGGCCTTGCTGGTGGAGCGTCGCGAGTTGCCGCAGGCGCTGCCCGCATTCGCCGTCCTGGCGCTGGTGCTGGCCGTGCGCGCGCTGCTCGGCGTCTGCGCGCAGCGCGCCGCCGGCGATGTCGCCGATGCGGCGAAGTTCGAACTGCGCCGGCGCGTGTACCGGCGCCTGCTGCAGCGCGGCCCGCTGTGGCTGCGCGGCCAGCGCAACGGCGAACTGGGCGAATTGCTGCTGGCCCACGGCGACGCGCTGGACGGCTACTACGCCGGCTACCAGCCTGCGCGGCTGGAAGTGAGCGTGGTGCCGTTGCTGATCCTGCTCGCGGTCGGCTGGAGCGACTGGGTGGTGGGCCTGCTGCTGCTGTTCACCGCGCCGCTGGTGCCGATCTTCATGATGCTGGTGGGGTGGGGCGCCGAAGCCGCCGGGCGCCGCCAGCTGCGCGAGCTGGCGCGGATGGGCGGGCATTTCGCCGACCGGCTCAAGGGCCTGGGCCTGCTGCGCCTGTACGGCCGCGGCGAGGACGAACTGCGCGGCATCGCCGCCGCCGCCGAGGGCGTGCGCGAACGCACCTTGAAGGTGCTGCGCATCGCCTTCCTGTCCTCGACCGTGCTCGAGTTCTTCGCCTCGGTCAGCGTGGCGATGGTGGCGATGTACCTGGGCCTGAGCTATCTGGGCATGATTTCGCTGCATGCGGCGGTGCCGACCCTGGGCGTGGGCGTGTTCTGCCTGCTGCTGGCGCCGGAGTTCTACGCGCCGCTGCGGCGCCTGGCCGCGCACTACCACGACCGCGCCAACGCGCTGGCGGCGGCGGCCGAGGTGGAGCGGTTGCTCGGCGCGTTGCCGGATGCGGCGGCAGCGCTGACGCCGTCCGTGTCGTCGCCGGCCGTTGCCGCGCCGGCGCTCTCGTCGCTGGCGCCGCCGTTGTCTGCGCCACCTGCGCCGGCAATGCCGGCGGCGCCCGATGGGTCCGCAGTGCCGTCGCCTGCAGCACCGCCAACGCCCGCGGTGCCTGCAACGCTCGCACTGCCTGAAAAGCCTTCAGTCCCCGCAGTGCCCATGGCGCTGGCGACGCCGGCAGCGCCCGCGCCGCCGCTGCTGCGCGCCGAGGGGCTGACGCTGCGCCCGCAAGGCGCGCGCTGCGATGCGCTGCAGGATCTGTCCTTCAGCCTGCAGCCCGGCCAGCGCCTGGCCCTGGTCGGACCCAGCGGCAGCGGCAAGAGCACGCTGCTCGAAGCGCTGGCCGGCTGGCTGCCGCCGCGCGCCGGCAGCCTGCAACTGCGTCCCGGATTGCGCGTCGGCTACGCCGGGCAGCGCCCGTACCTGTTCCACGGCAGCATCGCCGACAACCTGCGCCTGGCCGCTCCGCAGGCCAGCGCCGCGCAACTGCAGTCGGCGGCCGAGGCGGCGCAGGTCATGCGCTTCGCCGCACGCCTGCCGCTGGGCCTGGAGACCGTGATCGGCGAACGCGGCTTCGGCCTGTCCGGCGGCGAGGCGCGGCGCATCGGCCTGGCGCGGTTGCTGCTGCGCGATCCGGAACTGTGGCTGCTCGACGAACCCACCGCCTTCCTCGATCCGGACACCGAGGCCGAACTGCTGCGCACCCTGGCCGCCTTCAGCCACGGCCGCAGCGTGATCGTCGCCACCCACAGCGAGGCGGCGATGCGCTGGGCCGACAGCGTGCTGCGGCTGCCGGCGCGGGTGGCGGTGGACGACGCGATAGGAGCCGCGCCATGAGCGGCCCCGCGCGCGACGACGACCTGCGCAGCGTGTTCGGCCGCCATCTCGGCCGCCTGCTGCTGACCGCGCTGCTGCTGTTGTGCACGATGCTGGCCGGGGTCGGCCTGCTCGGCTTGTCCGGCGGCTTCCTGACCGCTGCGGCGCTGGCCGGCGTGGCCGGCATGGGCAGCGGCTTCAACTTCTTCTCGCCCTCGGCCGGGATCCGCGCGCTGACCTTCGCCCGCATCGCCTCGCGCTACGGCGAAAAGCTGGTCGGCCACGACGCCACCTTGCGCATCGCCCGCGACCTGCGCGTGTGGTTCTTCCGCCGTGCGTTGCCGCTGGCGCCGGCCAGGCTCGGTGCCAGCCGCACCGGCGAACTGCTGGCGCGCCTGATGTCCGATATCGGCGAGGTCGACGGGCTGGTGGTACGCGCCTTGGGGCCGCTGGTCGCCTTGCTCGGCATCGGCGTGGCCGGTGTGGCCGCGGCAGCCGCGATCCACTGGCCGGCGGCGTTGGTGCTGGCAGTGCTGGCGCTGGCGATCGGCGCCGGCGTGCCGTGGGTGGTCGCGCGCGGCGGCCGCATCCGCGAGCAGCGCCGCGCGCAGCAGCGCGAGACGCTGCGCACGCTGGCCTACGAAGGCCTGGAAGGCGCCGCCGACCTGGCCGCGCTGGACGCGCAGGCCGACTGGATCGCGCGCGTGGACGCCAGCGCGCACGAGCTGCGCGCGCAGGACCGCCGGCAGCGGCAGCGCCTGATCGGCGGCAATGCGCTGCACGCGCTGTGCGCCGCGCTGGGCTTGCTGGCGATGCTGTGGCTGGCGCTGGGCGCGGCGCGTGCCGCGCTGATCGGCGCCGAGCAGGCGGCCGGGCTGATCTTCCTGACCGTGGCCCTGCTCGAGGTCTGGGCCGGCGCCGGCCTGGCCTGGCAGGCGCTGCAGTCCGGACGCGTCGCCGCGCAGCGGCTGCAGGCCATCGCCGGCCAGAGCGCGCCGGTGGCCGACGCCGCACAGCCGCAACCGCTGCCCGATGCCGGCGACGTGCAGTTCGACGCCGTGGTCTTCGCCTGGCCCGGCGAGACCCGGCACGTGCTCGACGGCATCGACCTGCGCATCGCGCCGGGCGAGCGCGTCGCCATCTGCGGCGACAGCGGCAGCGGCAAGACCACCTTGTCGGCGCTGCTGCTGCGGCTGTGGGATCCGCAACAGGGCCGCGTCCGTTATGCCGGCACGGACCTGCGCGACCTGGCCCAGGCGCAATGGCACCAGCGCATCGCCTGGCTGCCGCAGGGCGCGCCGGTGTTCGCCGGCAGCGTGCGCGACAACCTGCGCCTGGGCGCGATCGATGCCGACGACGCCAGCTTGCAGCGCGCGCTCGCCGACGTGCGCCTGGACGCGTGGCTGCACGAAGTCGGCGGCCTGGACGCCTGGCTGGGCGAGAACGGCGCGACCATGTCCGCCGGCCAGGCGCGGCGCCTGGCCCTGGCCCGCGCGCTGCTGCGCAACGCGCCGCTGCTGGTGCTGGACGAACCCACCGAAGGCCTGGACGTGGACACCGCGCAGGCCTTGCTGCGCGACCTGACCAGCGCGCTGGGACAGCGCAGCCTGCTGCTGATCAGTCACGATGCGCTGCCCGACGGCGTAGCGCACGCGCGCTATCGGTTACAGCAGGGGCGGCTCGTGCCGCTGAACTGAGCCGCACCGGTAGCGTGCCGGGTCAGCCATTGGTGCCGTCTGCGGCGAACGCAGCGCACAGGGATGCGCCGCGCCAGGCGCATACGGGCCGCGCCGCGGCGCGGATCACGCGCTCAGCGAATTGCGCAACGCCTGCGCGTCCGCAGCCAGCAGCAGCCAGGCCAGCGCGAACAGGTTGAGCAGCACCGCGGCCCAGAACACGAACTGAAAGCTGGTCTTGCGCGATTTGTGCCGAAACTGGCCCTGCGCGAACAGCGCGCCTGGCCAGCCGCCGGCCAGCGCCAGCAATTGCAGCGTCGCCTCCGGGGTCCGCCGCTGGCCGCGCTGTGCCGCCGACTTGTCGATGCCGTACAACAGCAGCGCGGCGGTGCTGCAGCCCAGGTAGCAGGCCGCCAGCCACCCCGGCACTCGCCCGCTCGCTGCGGCGCCGACGATGGCCAGCAAGGCGCCGGCACCGAGCCAGCGTCGCGGCAGCCAGGGCGCGGTATGCGCCGCCCCGCGGCGTGCGCCCGGCACTGTGGCGCGAACCGCGTGGATACGCACGGCGGACACGCGCCCACGCGCATCGGTCGCGGTTTCGTAGGTGATCGCATCGCCGTCGCGCGGCCGCCGACCCCCGCGCCGCTCGAACGCCTGGATATGCACGAAGGCGCGCGTGCCGCCGCCGTTGGGAACGACAAAGCCGAAACCGCTGGCGTCGTTCCAATCGCTCAGGCGTCCTTGATAGCGCATCGCACGGGCATCGCGCGTGTCGCGGCTCAGCATTGCGCCAGGAACGCGCGCACCGCAGGCCCGAAACGCGCGAAATCGACCAGGAACGCGTCGTGTCCCTGCGGCGAGTCCAGGCCCAGGAACTGCGCGTCGGCGCCGCCGGCGCGCAGGCCGTCGGCGATCTGCTGCTGTTGCTGCACCGGGAACAGGATGTCGGTGTTGGCGCCGATCGCCAGCGCGCGTTCGACGCGGATCGTCGCCAGTCCGGCGAGCACGTCGCCGCCGGCGTATTCGGCCAGGTCGAACCAGTCCATCGAGCGGCTCAGGTACAGGTAGCAGTTCGGATCGAAGCGGCGCACGAAGCGCCGCGCATGGCCTTCCAGGTAGCTTTCGACCTGGAATTCCAGGCCGAACGGATCGTCGTCGGCCTGGTCCGAATCCAGCCGCACGCGGCCGAAGCGGCCATCCCATTCCAGCGCCGAACGGTAGGTGATGACGCCCAGCTTGCGCGCCATGCGCATGCCCGATTCGGGATAGGTGGCCTCGTCGTAGTCGCCGCCGTTCCAGTTCGGATCCAGACGGATCGCCTCGCGCTGCAGCGAGCGGATCGCGATCGAGAACGGCAAGGCCTGCGCGCTGCCGGAGATGTTGATGTGGCTGCGCGCCAGCCCGGGGTGGCGGCGCAGCAGCGCCAGCGCGGTCATGCCGCCCATCGAGTTGCCGATCAGGCATGCCAGCCGGTCGATGCCCAGCGCGCGCACCACGTGCGCGGCGGCATCGGCGACGTCCTCGATCGACAGTTCCGGGAAGCGCAGGCGATACGGTCGCGCGTCGTCCGGAGCCGGCGAGGCCGGGCCGGTCGAGCCCTTGCAGCTGCCCAGCGAATTCACGCAGATCACGAACCAGCGCTGCGTATCGATCGGCTTGCCGGCGCCGAGCATCGCTTCCCACCAGCCGGGGCTGGGATCGTCGGCATGCGCGGCGGCATGCGCGTCGGGCGACAGGCCGGTGACGATCAGGATCGCATTGCTGCGGTCCGCCGCCAGCGTGCCCCAGGTCTCGTAGGCGACGCGCGCATCGCGCAGCTGGCCGCCACGCTTCATCGGGAACGGCGAGGGCAGGGCGAGGAAGCGGCTGCCGGCAGGAATGAATTCGGTCATGCGCCGATTCTAGCGGTGCGGCGGCGGATGCGGCGTGCGTGCGCGTGCCCGGCGAAGGAGACGCGTAGACGAAGCCAGCAACGAGCGGCGCCCCTGTAGGAGCGGCTTCAGCCGCGACAGGCATTTTCCGCAACCGACATGTTCCTCGCGCCGGTGTCGCGGCTGAAGCCGCTCCTACAGGAGAACCCGGGCGCGCCGCGTCATGGCGTCCCGATCACCAACTCCACCGGTGTCGCCGTCGGCAGCGTCACCGTCACCGGCGCCGATTCCAGGTCGCCTTCCTGGCGCATCGCGTTGCCGCTGTTCGAGAGCCGCGCCAGCACCTGCACTTGCTTGAGCTGCGACAGCTTCTGCGTCGGCATCGGGCTGTCGCTGTCGCTCAGGGTCACGCGCAGCGGCAGCGACTGCAGCGCATGCTTCTGCACCGCGACCGGCATCGGCGGGCCGCCGGGCACGCGCGCGATGACGAACACGCTGGCGTCGCCGCGCAGGCGCACGCGTGCGGCGAAGTCCGGGTCCAGCGACACCGCAACGGTGAGCGTGCCGGCAGCGGTGGATGCAGACGAGGCGGCGGCGTTCGGCGCGGCCGTTGCGCTTGCCGCGGCCGTCGCCGTTGCGGCTGGCGCGGCGTCCGGCAGCGCCGGCAACCCGGCATCGGCACGCGCCGCGTCGATCTGCGGGCGCAGCGCGGCGGCGGTAGCGGCATCCACGCGTGGCAGCAGTGCTTCCCAGGTCGCGGCGGCCTCGGCGTGCTGGCCGCGCTGGCGCTGCGCGATGCCCAGGAACCAGGCGGCGCGCTCGTTGTTCGGTTCGACCTGCAAGGCATGTTGCAGCCAGGCGACGCCTTGCGCATCGAACTGGCGCTGCGGCGTGGCCAGCGCGCGCGCTTCGGCCGCCTGCACCAGCCATTGCGCTTCGTCCGGCGCCAGCTGCACCGCGCGTGCGAACGCGGCGGCGGCCTCGTTGGGGCGGCCCAGCGACATCTGCGAGCGCGCCAGCAGCGCCCAGCCTTCGGCGCGACCTGGATCCTTGGCCAGCGCCGCCTGCAACTGCGCCACGCCGTCTTCCAGATTGCGCGGCGCTTCACGGTTCTGCGCCCGCAGCGCGCGCGGCGTGCCGACCAGCGCATACAGCGCGGCGGCGGCCACGCCCAGCGCCAGCACCGCGACCGCGAGCAGTGGCGCGCCGCCGCGGCTGCGCCGCAACGGCCACAGCACCGCGCCGAACACCAGCGCGGCCAGCACCGCGGCGGCGGCATGCATGCCCCAGCTCAGCATCGCCTCACCATTCCTGTTCCTCTTGCGCCGGCGGCGCAGCGCCGGCCGGCGCGCGGCGGCGCACCACCCAGACCACGAGCAGGGCACCGGCGCCGAGCAGCAGCAACGGCCCGAACCACAGCAGCCAGGTGCGCGCTTCCACCTGCGGCCGGTACAGCACGAACTCGCCGTAGCGATCGACCAGGAAGCGCTTGATCTCCGCGTCCGAACGTCCCTGCTGCATCAGTTGCAGCACTTCGCGGCGCAGGTCCAGCGCGATCTGCGCATGCGAGTCGGCCAGCGACTGGTTCTGGCACTGCACGCAGCGCAGTTCGGCGGTCAGCGCATGGAAGCGCGCTTCCTCGGCCGCCGAGCGGTACGCCAGCGGGGTCGGGTCGGCCACCGGCTGCGCGCCGGCATGCCCGGCGCAGGCCAGCAGCACCAGCAGCAGCGCGAGCCAACGGCGCGTCACGGTGCGGCCCGGCCCTGCTTGGCGGTCGGCGCGTCGCGTTCGGCCTGCAACAGCGCCGGCAGCAGTTCGTCCTGCACGATCTGGTCGGTCAATGCGCCGGAATGCTTCCAGCGCACCACGCCGCGCGCATCGACCAGGAAGGTCTCCGGCGCCGCGGCCACGCCCCAGTCGATCGCGGTGCGCCCGTCCGGATCGAACAGCACCACGAAGAACGGATTGCCCAATTGCTCCAGCCAGTGCAGCGCATCCTGCCGGGTGTCCTTCCAGTCGTAGCCGATCACCCGCACGCGCTTGGTCAGCGCGAAGCGGGTCAGTACCGGGTGCTCCTCGCGGCAGGTGGCGCACCAACTGCCCCACACGTTGAGCACGTACGGAGCGCCGCGCAGTTCGGCGCTGCGCACGCGGATCGACCCATCGTGCAGTACCGGCAGGTCGAACGCCGGGGCCGGCTTGCCGATCAGCGCCGACGGCAGCGCATCGCGATCGGCCACCCCGGAACGTTGCACCGCGTAGAACATCAGCGCCAGCAGGCCGAGGAAGAACAGGGCGCCGAGCACGATGGCGGCGAGCGGCAGGCGGCGTGGAGCAGGAGCGGACATCAGGATTTCTCCGGGGAACGACGGAAGCGCCGGTCGCCGGCGGTGACGAAGCCACCCAGCGCCATCAGCGCCGCGCCGAGCCAGATCCAGCGAACGAACGGTTTGACATGCAGGCGCATCGCCCAGGCGTTGCCGCCCAGCGGTTCGCCCAGGGCGATATAGACGTCGCCGAACAGGCCGGGATGGATGCCGGCCTCGCTCAGGCTCTGCCCGCCGCTGGCGTAGACGCGCTTTTCCGGATGCAGCAGCGCCAGCGGGCGGTCGTCGCGCAGCACCTGCACGTGCGCGCGTTCGGACAGGTAGTTGGGGCCGCGGATCTGGTCCAGGCTCTGGAACTCGAAGCGGTAGCGGCCCATCTGCAGGCTCTGCCCCGGCGCCAGCGCCACCTCGCGTTGCTGGTCCAGCGCTTCCACCAGCAGCGCGCCGGTCAGGAACACCGCGATGCCGGCGTGGGCCAGGGTCATGCCCAGCATCTCGGCGGTGAAGCGGCTGCCCTTGAGCTGGAAGCGGCTCCACACGAAACGCGCGGTGCCGAGCAGCACCCAGGCCGCGCCGGCCACGCCGGCGGCGGTCTTCCATGGTCCCTGCGGCGCCAGGAAGAAGCCGAGCACGCCGGCCAGCAGCGCCAGCCCGGCCCACGGCGCCAGCAGCGCCAGCGGCCGCGACGGCTGTTCGCGCTGCCAGCGGGTCAGCGGACCGAACGGCAGCAGCGCCACCAGCGGCGCCATCAGCACCACGAACAGGGTGCCGAAGTAGGGCGGGCCGACCGACAGCTTGCCCAGCCCCAGCGCGTCGGCCAGCAGCGGATACAGCGTGCCCAGCAGCACCATCGCGCAGGCGCAGGTCAGCAGCAGGTTGTTGGCCAGCAGCAGGGTCTCGCGCGAGGACGCAGCGAAGCGCTGGCGTTCGTCGCCGGCGCTGGCGCCGATGCGCCCGCCGCGCAGCGCGTACAGCAGCAGCGCGCCGCCGCAGACCAGGCTCAGGAACACCAGGATGAACAGGCCGCGGCCGGGATCGGCGGCGAAGGAATGCACGCTGGTCAACACGCCCGAACGCACCAGGAACGTGCCCAGCAGCGACAGCGAGAACGCGGCGATCGCCAGCAGCAGCGTCCACGCGGTGAAGCTGCCGCGCTTTTCGGTCACTGCCTGCGAATGCAGCAGCGCCGCGCCGGCCAGCCACGGCATGAAGCTGGCGTTCTCCACCGGGTCCCAGAACCACCAGCCGCCCCAGCCCAGCTCGTAGTACGCCCACCAGCTGCCCAGCGCGATGCCGATGGTCAGGAAACCCCAGGCCACATTGGTCCATGGCCGCGTCCAGCGCAGCCAGCGCGCATCGACATGGCCGTCGAGCAGCGCGGCGATCGCGAACGCGAACGGCACCGCGAAGCCGACGTAGCCCGCGTACAGCAGCGGCGGGTGGATCACCAGGCCCGGATCCTGCAGCAGCGGATTGAGGTCGCGGCCTTCCAGCGGCGCGGGCAGCAGCCGCGCGAAGGGGTTGGAGGTGAACAGCAGGAACGCCAGAAACCCCAGGCTGACCAGCGCCAGCGTGCCGATCACCCGCGCCACCACCGGCGCCGGCAGGCTGCGCGAGAACAGCGCCACCGCGCCGGTCCACAGCGCCAGGATCAGCGTCCACAGCAGCAGCGAGCCTTCGTGCGCGCCCCAGACCGCCGAATAGCGGTAGATCAGCGGCAACAGCGAGTTGGAGTTCTCGGCCACGTAGGCCACCGAGAAATCCTGCACCAGGAACGCATGGGTCAGCACCGCGAAGGCGCCGGCGACCAGCGCCAGCTGCGCGAACGCGGCCGGCCGCGCCACCGCCATCCAGCGCGCGTCGCCGCGCTGCGCGCCGGCCAGCGGCACCGCCGCCTGCAGCAGCGCGGCGAGCAGCGCCAGGATCAGCAGGATCTGGCCGAATTCAGGAAGCATGGGGCGTGCGCCGGGACGCGGGACCCGGGACGCGGGACCCGGAAAAGCGAACGCTCAGGCCGCGCGCGGTCTTGCTGTTACGAGTCCCGGGTCCCGAGTCCCGAGTCCCGCAGAAAACTCCAGTCACCGCGCCGCCTCCGCCACATCGTGCTTGCGATGCGCGCTGCCCATCTTGTCTTCCAGTTCCTTGGGCATGTAGGTCTCGTCGTGCTTGGCCAGCACGTCCTCGGCCACGAACACGCCGTCGTGCATGCGGCCGGTGGCCACCACCGCCTGGCCTTCGCGGAACAGGTCGGGCAGGATCCGGTCGTAGCTGACGGTCAGCTGCGCATCGCCGTCGGTGACCCGGAACCGCGCCAGCAGCGAACCGGGCGCGCGCTGGAACGAGCCTTTCTCGACCATGCCGCCGAGGCGGAAGCGCGCGTGCTCGGCGGTCTTGCCGGCCAGCACTTCGGCCGGGGTGTACAGGTAGGCGGTATTGCGCTGCAGGGCCATCGCCACCAGCGTGGTGGTCAGGCCGGCGGCCAGCACCAGCACCATCAACAGCAGCAGGCGGCGCTTGCGTTGCGGGGTCATCGGCTCAGGTCCAGCGTGGCCGGGTCGGGCTTGGGCTGCTGCTTGCGTTGCGCGCGCAGCCGCGCCGCGCGCAGGGCGCCGCGCAGCTGCAGCCGCGCCAGCACGAAGTCGGCCAGCAGCACGCCGACGAACACCGCATAGGCGCCGATCACGTAGGGCAGGTAATTCATCCGCGCGCCTCCGCCAGTTTCGCCACCCAGTCCTTGCCGGCCTCGCGGCGCAGGTTGTCGGCGCGCGCGCGCGCCAGCAGCGAGCCGGCGAACCAGAACTTGGTCGCCGCCACCATCAGCCACAGCGGCGGCAGCATGCTCGGGTCCATGCTCGACTGGCCGAACAGGCGGATGGTCTGGCCCTGGTGCAGCGAGTTCCACCACACCACCGAATAGCGGATCACCGGCAGCAGCACCACCCCGACGATGGCCAGCAGCCCGGCCGCGCGCGCGGCGTTGCGGCGGTCCTCGATCGCCAGGTACAGGCCCATCACCCCGATGTACAGGAACAGCAGGATCAGTTCGGTGGTCAGGCGCGGGTCCCAGTCCCACCAGGCGCCCCACATCGGCTTGCCCCAGATGCTGCCGGTCAGCAGGGTGATCACGGTGAAGGCGGCGCCGATCGGCGCGCAGGCCATCGCCAGCACCTCGCACAGCTTGATCCGCCAGACCTGCGCGATCGCCGCGTACAGCGCCATCAGCCCGAACACGAACAGGCTCATCCACGCGCTGGGCACGTGGATGTAGAGGATGCGGAAGGCGTCGCTCTGCAGGCGGTCGGCTGGCACCACGAACAGCGCCTGCCAGATCCCCAGCCCGCCCAGCAGCAGCGCGGCCAGATAGCACCATGGCGTCCAGCGCGCGGCGAAGCGGTCGAAGGCGGGGGGCGAACCGAGTTGGTGGAACCAGCGGACGACGGAGGACATGCGGTCGATTCTAGCGGGCGGGGGGCTTGCTACGGTGCGGCGACAGCGGTGCGACGATGGACCAGGACAACACGATGGTACGGCCCGCGCGGCGCTGGCGCTGCGCCAAATGCGCTCAGCTCAACGAGATGCGGATCGCCGCCGCCGCCGCCAGCGGCGCCAGCACCAGTCCCAGCACCAGCCCGGCCGCCAGCAGCAGCAGGCCGCCGCTGGGATCCAGGCCCTGCGCCGCGGCCGCCACGCTGCCGGCACCGAACACCAGCACCGGCACGTACAGCGGCAGCGCCAGCAGCGCGACCAGGATCCCGGCGCGCTTCATGCTCACCGTCAGCGCCGCCACGACTGCGCCGATCAGGCTCAGCAGTGGCGTACCCAGCGCCAACGATGCCAGCAGCACCGGCATGCGGTCATGCGGCAGGTGCAGCAATTCGCCGAGCAGCGGGGTGGCCACGATCAGCGGCAGCGCGGTGGTCAGCCAGTGCAGCAGCACCCGCACCAGCACCAGCCAGGCCAGCGGCACCGGCGCCAGCAGCCACTGTTCCAGCGAGCCGTCCTCGGCGTCGCCGCGGAACAGGCTGTCCAGCGCCAACAGCCCGGCCAGCAGCGCCGCCAGCCACAGCGCGGCGCCGGCGACCTCGCCGAGGAGGCGCGGCTGGTTGCCCAGCGCCAGCGCGAACAGGGCCACGATCAGCAACGCGAACAGCGCCGGCTGCAGCGCGTCGCCGCGGCGCCGCCACAGCAGGCGCAGATCGCGCAGCAACAGCGCGCGGGTGGCCTGCCACAGCGAGGGAACCGGTGCGGCCAGGCTCATGCGGCCACCCCGCTCAGGCTCAGCATGCGCGTGCGCACCGGCGGCGCGGCGTAGGCGCCGTGGGTGGTGACCAGCGCCGCGCCGCCGCTGCGCAGGTGCGCGGCGATCATCCGGTTGACCAGGGTGATGCCGTCCAGGTCGAGGTTGGCGTAGGGTTCGTCGAGCAGCCACAGCGGCGCCGGCGACAGCCACACCCGGGCCAGCGCCAGGCGCTTCTTCTGTCCGGCCGACAGCTGCCGCACCAGGGTGTCCTCGTAGCCGGCCAGGCCGACGATGGCCAGCGCGCTGCCCGGCATCTGCTTGGCGCGGCGGCCCTGCAGGCCGCACAGGTAATGCAGGTTCTCCAAGGTGCTCAGGTCCGCCTTCAGCGCGCCCAGGTGGCCCAGGTAGGCCATGTAGCGCGCGCGGTCGCCGCGGCGCACCGGGCGGCCGTCGATCTCGATGCGTCCGGCCTCCGCGCGCAGCAGCCCGACCAGCACCCGCAGCAGGGTGGTCTTGCCGGCGCCGTTGTCGCCCTGCACCAGCAGCGCCTCGCCCGCATCCAGATGGAAGTCCAGCGGGCCGAACACGGCGGCGTCGTCGCGGGCGAAGGTGAGCCCGTGCGCGGCCAGCAGCGGCGGCGGGGAATGCAGCGGATCGGTCATCGGCGGAATGCCGCGCCGGGACGGGCGCGGCGGCAGGCGGTGGGTGCGGGAGCCGCGCATTGTATCGGCATGCGGCCACCCGGCGCGGGCGCCGCCGCGGCGACGGCGGCGCCGGCCCAGTGGGCCGCGCGAAGAACGCTGTTTTGCGCGGCGGCGACGCATCGCCGGCAAGCGGCTTTGCGTACACTCGACGCTTTCCCGCTCCCGTACCCGGACGCATGCACCCGCAGACCAAGCTGCCCAAGGTGGGCACCACCATCTTCACCGTGATGTCGCAACTGGCCGCCGAGCACGGTGCGGTCAACCTGGGCCAGGGCTTTCCCGACTTCGCCGCGCCGGCGCGGCTGATCGACACGCTCGCCCAGGCGATGCGCGACGGCCACAACCAGTATCCGCCGATGACCGGGGTGCCGGTGCTGCGCCAGGCGATCGCCGGCAAGGCGCTGCGCTGCTACGGCGCGCAGGTCGATCCGGACACCGAGGTCACCGTGACCAGCGGCGCCACCGAGGCGCTGTTCAACGCCATCCATGCGGTGGTGCGGCCGGGCGAGGAAGTGATCGTGCTGGATCCGGCCTACGACAGCTACGAGCCGGCGATCGACCTGGCCGGCGCGCGCGCGGTGCACGTGCCGCTGGACCCGCAGAGCTTCGCGGTGGACTGGGAGCGGGTGCGCGCGGCGATCACCCCGCGCACGCGGCTGCTGATCCTCAACAGCCCGCACAACCCGTCCGGCGCGATGCTCGGCGCCGACGACCTGCAGGCGGTGGCCGACCTGCTGCGCGGCAGCGACATCTTCCTGATCTCCGACGAGGTCTACGAGCACATCGTGTTCGACGGCCGCCGCCACGAATCGGTGCTGCGCTGGCCGGAACTGCGCGAACGCGCCTTCGTCGTCTCCAGCTTCGGCAAGACCTACCACTGCACCGGCTGGAAGATCGGCTACGCGATCGCGCCGCCGGCGCTGAGCGCCGAATTCCGCAAGGTCCACCAGTACAACACCTTCACCAGCTTCGGCCCGGCCCAGTACGCCTTCGCCGCGATGATCCGCGACGAACCCGAGCACGACGAGCAACTGGGCGCGTTCTACCAGGCCAAGCGCGACCGCTTCCGCGAACAGCTGCTGACCACCCGGCTCAAGCCATTGCCGGTGCCGGGCGGCTACTTCCAGCTGGTCGACTATTCGGCCATCAGCGACCTGCCCGACACCGAGTTCGTGAAGTGGCTGACCATCGAGAAGGGCGTGGCGGCGATCCCGCTGTCGCCGTTCTACCAGACCCCGCCGCCGGGCCAGCGCCTGGCCCGGCTGTGCTTCGCCAAGAACGAAGCGACGCTGGATGCGGCGATCGAGCGGTTGCGCGCGCGGTAGCGCGCCACCGCCGGGATTGGGGATTCGGGATTGGGGATTCGTAGAAGCTAGGTACCCCTTTAGCGGAAAGTCTGCTTACCGATCCCAATCACGAGTTCAAATCCCGCTTTTGCCAATCCCGAATCCCCAATCCCAAATCCCGGCCCCTCAATGACCGATCTGCGCATCTCCCTGATCCAAGGCGACACCCGCTGGCACGATCCGGCCGGCAATCGCGCGCACTACGCCGAGCTGCTGGCGCCGCTGGCCGGAGCGACCGATCTGGTGATCCTGCCGGAGACCTTCACCAGCGGTTTCTCCAACGAGGCGCTGGACCAGGCCGAGGGCATGGACGGGCCGACCGTAGCCTGGATCCGCGAGCAGGCGGCGCGGCTGGGGGCCGCGGTGACCGGCAGCGTGCAGTTGCGCGTGCCTAGCGAGGACGGCGTCGCAAAGGTGTTCAACCGCCTGCTGTGGGCCACGCCCGACGGCGCACTGCAGCACTACGACAAGCGCCACCTGTTCCGCTACGCCAACGAGCACCAGCGCTATGCCGCCGGGCGCGAGCGGCTATGCGTGGACTGGAAGGGCTGGCGGATCAATCCGCAGGTCTGCTACGACCTGCGCTTCCCGGTGTTCTGCCGCAACCGCTACGACGTCGAGCGCCCCGGCCAGCTCGACTTCGACCTGCAGATCTTCGTCGCCAACTGGCCGTCGGCGCGCGCCTACCCGTGGCGCACGCTGCTGCGCGCGCGCGCGATCGAGAACCTGTGCTTCGTGGCCGCGGTCAACCGGGTGGGCGAGGACGGCAACGGCCTGCACTATGCCGGCGACAGCGCGGTGATCGACTTCCTCGGCCAGCCGCAGCTGGAGATCCGCGAGCGCGAGCAGGTGGCCACCACCACGATCTCGGCGGCGGCGCTGGCCGCGCATCGCGCGCGCTTCCCGGCGATGCTCGATGCCGACGCCTTCACCCTGGGAGCGGCCAACGCCGATCGCTGAACGGCGCCGTGCCGGAGGCGGGTTTCACCACGCTGCCGTGCGCGGCGCGCTGCTACGCTCGGGCCGGTTTTCCATCCACGGAGCGTCGCCATGTACAACAAACTGTTGACCACCGCCGCGCTGCTCGCCGGCATCGCCTTCATGCCGCAGGCGCATGCCGCCGGCAATATCGATTGCCAGCTGCGCTTCAATCTGTCCGGCTGGTCGGTGTTCTACAAGACCGCCACCGGCACTGGCACCATCACCTGCGACAACGGCTCCAAAATCCCGGTCAAGATCAGCGCCAAGGGCGGCGGCCTGAGCGTGGGCAAGTCGAAGATCGTCGACGGCCGCGGCCGGTTCACCGGCGCCTACACCCTCAACGACCTGTTCGGCACCTACGCGACCGCCGAGGCGCATGCCGGCGCGGCCAAGTCTTCCGACGCGCAGGTCATGACCAAGGGCGATATCTCGCTGGCCCTGGCCGGCACCGGCAAGGGCTGGGACCTGGGCGTGGCCGTCGGCGGTTTCACCATCGAGCGGCGCTGAGCCGCGCGGCGCCGTCTGCGATCGCAGCGGCGCCAGGGCGAGGCGGCTTCCCGCAGGAGGCCGCAGCGCCGGCAGGTCCGCTCACTGCTGAGCGAACACCCAGGCCAGCTGGCCGCGCACCGGTTCCTTGGCGGCCAGCGCCTGCGCGTACAGCGTACGCGCGGCCCAGCAGGCGTCGGCGTCACTGGCCTGCGCCATCTGCGGCAGCACCTTCACCAGGCGCTGCTGCTGATCGGCGGGCAGGGCCCCGATCAGGCTGGTCATCGCCGCCTGCACATCGGCCGGCGCCACGGTCTGCGGCGGCGTGTTGCTCAACTGCGCATCGGTCGCCTTGAGCGAAATCTCGAACCATTGATCGATCTGCGCCGGCGGCAGCGTCTCCAGCCCCTGCAGCATCGCCGCGCTCATCGCCTGCGCATCGTTCGGGTTGCCGCCGCGGGCCAGCAGCGCGCACTTGGGCACGTCCACTTTTTCGCTGACCGCGGCAAGGATTTCCAGGCGCTGTTCCAGCGTGGCATGGTCCAGCCGGGTGATGCCCTTCTGCGCCAGCTCGAAGCCGGCGCGCTGCGCCTGCGCCTTGTCGCCCTGCTTGAGCAGCGCGACATAGCGCGGATCGTTGACCAGCTTGCGCAGCATGCGGTCGAACGGCTCGTGCAGCGGCGAGCTCTTGGGGTAGGGGTTCTGCGCGGCGGCGACTTCTTCCTGCACCTTCTTGCACGCGCCCAGGCTCAGCACGGCGGCGATCAACAGGGGCAGCAGTATCTTCCGTGACATGGAATCTCCGATCGGTAGAGGCGCCGCCGCGGAAGTGGGCAGCTCAGGACGCCCAGGATATCGGCTTCGCCGCTTTTGCGCATCGGCGCCTCGGGCGTGCGGCCATGCGCGGATGCCGCAGCAAGCCTTGGCGCCATGCGCGTCATGTCCGGCTGTGCGGACCAAGACCTATCGCATCGAACGCTTGTTCGTAGCCAGCCGCTTGCCGTGGCAAGATCGCCACCGACATCCGGCGGATGCGCATGCCGCAGGCAGGAGAGGCGATCGATGAGCAGGATCGGGCTGGCCGTTGTGTTCATGGCGCTGCTGTCGGCGCGCGATGCGTCTGCAGCCGGGCAGGGCATGCAAGCCTGCGAGATCGACAGGCCCAGGCTGCTGGCCCTGGATCAGCAGCAGTTCGATCAGGACGTGCGCGATGGCGGCGGCGGTTGGCGCGCCATTGCGGCGCGTCCCGGCTGCGAAACGGCCGCTGCCGATCTGATCCGCGACTACAGGAAGGCGCATCCCGACGACGCCAGTCTTCTCTATTGGCATGAGGGACAGCTGCGCGCGTTCGCCGGCGACTATCCCGCCGCGATGGCGCTGATGCAGGCGTCCAAGAAGCCTGCGTCGCAGGATCCTGCCGGATGGAATCCGTATGTCGATGCGACGATGGCGTTCCTCGCCCACGACCAGAAGGGCCTGGCAGCGGCGAAGAAGGCGCTGGACGCGGTGCCGCCGTCGCCGGACCTGCCGCCGTTGAAGGATGGAGTCATCGAGCTGCCGATGCAGGATGGGCAGGTGATCAAGATGCGCTGGCCGCCGAATGCGGACGTCGTCGAAGGGCTGGCGCGGTGCATGGAGAAATCCTACGCCGTGGCCTACAGCCAGGAATGCCGGGCAGGCTCGCCTTAAGGCGTGGCAGCAGGTCGCGCCGCGCTTGCGCGTGCATGGGGCAAAGCCAGCAAGGGAACCACGTCCGTGCCAGAGCGCTGATGCGGCAGCGCGCACGCGCAACAGCGGCCCTGTGGATTGGGCTTGTCGGGTACCAGCCGACACCGCGCGGCTCGACGACCCGAGCGCCAGTCGGGCGCTGCGACGCAGTGCCGGCCGGCGCCCCGGCAGGCCCCGCGACTGACTCGGCAACCGATGGCACGCCCTGGCCGGCGGCACCGCGGCGCGCGTCTGCGACGGCATCGCCTGCTCGATCTCCCGCTGGCCGCCTTGGCGGGCGGGATGCGGCAGCGTCTGCCGCATCTGTGCCCAGCAAAAAGGGCGCCGCATGCGCAGGCGCCCTTGGTCTTGGCTAATGCGGCCGGCAGCGGGTGCCGGCCGCGTGGTACTCAGCCGCCGCCGCGCGGACCGCGGTTGCCGCCACCGGGGCGACCGCCGCCGCCCGGACGCCCGCCGCCGGGGCGGTTGCCGCCGGGACGACCACCGGGGCCGCCCGGACCGCGCTTCTGCCCGTCGGCGCGCGGGCCGGCCGGACGCGCAGAGCGCGGCGCCGCGCCGTACGGGCTGAAGCCGGGGTTGGCATGGTCGGACGGGAAGCTGGGCGCATTGCCCGGGTGCCCGTACGGGTGCGCCTTGCGCTGGCCCTGTCCCTGGCCGCCGCGGCCCTGGCCTGCGCCCTGGCCGGCACCGGCGCCGGCGGGGCGCGGCTTGCCATAGGGACGACCCTGGCCTTGCCCCTGGCCCGGACCACGGGCAGCGGCGGGACCGGCATTGCGGTGGCCGGTCGGACCGGTGCTGACGCCGTCGGGCACGTACCAGGTGCGGAACGCGGCGGGGTTGCCGTCCGGCAGCGGCTTGGGCCCCTTCGGGGTGCGCTGCTTGAACGGCTTCTGCGCCTGCTGGGCGGCCATCTCGCCGCTGACGGTCAGCCCGCCGTGCGGCTTCTTGCCGCCGCGGCCGCGGCCGCGGTCCTCGCGGAAGTTGTCGAAGCGGCGCAGCTCGCGGCCTTCGTCGGCGACGTTGTGGCCGTTGACGTAGGCATTGCCGCCGCGGCCGACCTGCACGGTGGCCTTGGCCGCCTTGCGCTGGCCGATCACCGGCTGCAGGGTCAGCGCCGACGGGGTGCCTTCTTCCAGCTTCAGTTCGGCGCGCAGCGCCTCGACCTTGTCCTGCGCCAGCTCCAGCGACTGCCCGCGCAGCAGCTCGCGCGGCAGGCCCACCTTGCCGTAGCGGGTGCGCTTGAGGCGGCTGACCTGGCAACCCTGCGATTCCCACAGCCGGCGCACTTCGCGGTTGCGGCCTTCCTTGACCACGACGCGGAACCAGTCGTGCGAATCGGTGCCGCCGATGCGTTCGATCTCGTCGAACTTGGCGCCGCCGTCTTCAAGCAGCACGCCGCGCGAGAGGCGCTCGACCATGCTGTCGGGCACCTTGTCCTCGCCTTCCGGGGCGCGCACGCGCACCACGTACTCGCGCTCGATCTCGTAGGACGGATGCATCATCGCGTTGGCCATCTCGCCATCGGTGGTCAGCAGCAGCAGGCCGGTGGTGTTGATGTCCAGGCGGCCGATGGCGATCCAGCGCGCGCCCTTCAATGCCGGCAGCGCCTCGAAGATGGTCGGGCGGCCTTCGGGGTCTTCGCGCGTGGTCACTTCGCCTTCGGGCTTGTTGTAGATCAGCACGCGCGCCGGCTCGGTCAGCGCGCTGGCGACGAAGCTGCGGCCGTCCAGCTCGATCCTGTCGCCGCTCTTGACCGACATGCCGGTCTGCGCGACCTCGCCATTGACCTTGACCAGGCCGTCGGCGATGCGCTGCTCCAGCGCGCGGCGCGACCCCAGGCCGGCCTGCGCCAGGACCTTGTGCAGGCGTTCTTCCAGTTTCGGCTGCTCGCCGGCGGCATCGCGCTTGAGCGAGAGCTTGTTCAACGACAGCTTGCGGGAGGTGTCACTCATTTACTTGGCTCCGGCCGGCGCGGGGTGCGTCGGCCTGTGGTTCGGAATCGGCATCGTCAACAGCCACGGTCGTCGTCGCGACGGCGTTGTCTTCGGCTTCGTTCGCATCCGCCGCGCGCTCGCCCGGCGCGGCTTCGGGTTCGCCCGTCGGGGCGGTGTCTGCAGACGAGGCAGTCGCCGTGGCGGCGTCTGCATCGGTCTCGCGTTCGGTTTCGGTATCGCTGTGTGCGGCCGCCGTGTCCTCGGCCGCGTGGGAATCGGCTGCGCTGTCGGCTTCGGCCGGTGCTGCGTCCGGATCCGGTGCAGTATCCGGATCGGATGTGGCGCCGTTGTCTTCGTCGCTCGCCTCGGCAGGTGGCGCGTCGGCCGCGTCGGCATCCGCTGCCGACGTGGCTGCGTCGGCAGCGGTGTCGGCATCGGCCGCTCCGGCCTGGGCCATGTCGCCGACCGGCAGGGTGTCGCGGTCCAGCTGCAGTTGCGGTTCCAGTTCGCCGATGTCCTTCAGTTCCGACAGCGGCGGCAGTTCGTCCAGGCGCTTGAGCCCGAAGTAGTCGAGGAAGCCCTTGGTGGTGCCGAACAGCGCCGGCTTGCCGGGCACGTCGCGGTGACCGACCACGCGGATCCACTCGCGCTCTTCCAGCGCCTGGATGATGTTGCTACTGACCGCCACGCCGCGCACCTGCTCGATCTCGCCGCGGGTGATCGGCTGGCGGTAGGCGATCAGCGCCAGGGTCTCCAGCGTGGCACGGGTGTAGCGGGTCTTGCGCTCGGTCCACAGCCGCGCCACCCACGGGTGCACCTCGCTGTTGACCTGGTAGCGGAAGCCGGAGGCCACTTCCACCAGTTCCACGCCGCGCCCGGCGCAGGCCTCGCGCAATTGCTCCAGCGCCCGCTCGATGCTGCCCGGCGGCGCCGGCTCGTCCTCGGGGAACAGGCCGTGCAGCTGGGCCAGCGGCAGCGGTTGGTTGGCGGCGAGCAGGGCGGCCTCGACGATGCGGTTGATCAGCGCTTGATCCATGCGTAAGGGGGTCTTCGAAAACTCAGGTAGGGTCGTTGGCGGCGTCGGTATCGTCGAACTCGCTGTTGAACTGCAGCGGTTCGTTGGTGTTGCCCAGCGCCAGCGACTTGACGTAGATCGGCGCCAGCGGCAGCCGTTCGCCGTTGCGAACGACCTGGTCCATCGGCTCCTGGACGATGTCCAGCAACTGCTCCTTGGCCAGTTCCAGCAAGGCCAGGAAGGTGACCAGCACGCCCAGCTTGCCTTCCTCGGCGCTGAACAGCGATTCGAAACGGTAGAACCGGCCGTCGTCCAGGCGGCTCAGCACATCGCCCATCCGCTGCCGCACGCTCAGCGCCTCGCGCTTGATCGCGTGGCCGCTGAACAGCTCGGCGCGCTTGAGCACGTCGTACAGCGCCAGCAGCATCTCCTTCAGCTCCACCGGCGGCGGCAGCTTCACCGCGGCGCGGTCGGGCACATGCGCCTGCACCGGCGTGGTGTCGCGGTCCTGCCGCGGCAGCGCGTCGATGTCCTCGGCGGCCTGCTTGAAACGTTCGTACTCCTGCAAGCGGCGGACCAGTTCGGCGCGCGGATCGGCTTCCTCGCCTTCCTGCGCCGGCGGCCGCGGCAGCAGCATCCGCGACTTGATCTCGGCCAGGATCGCGGCCATCACCAGGTATTCGGCCGCCAGTTCGAAGCGCAGCTCCTGCATCACGTTGATGTAGTCCACGTACTGCCGGGTGATCTCGGCGACGGGGATGTCCAGGATGTCCAGGTTCTGCCGGCGGATCAGGTACAGCAGCAGGTCCAGCGGGCCTTCGAACGCATCCAGGATGACTTCCAGCGCATCCGGCGGGATGTACAGGTCCTGCGGGATCTGCAGGACCGGCTGCCCATGCACCACCGCCAGCGGCATTTCCTGCTGCTGTGGCGCGGTCTGCTGGATTGGCGGGTTCGCGTCGAGCGCGAGTTCGGAGGTCATCAGTTGGACGTCAGGTACATCAGGTGTTGCGGTAGCGAAGGGCCGGGCAGGGGCGATCCGGCTCGGGGCCTTGCCAGCAGTACTGCAGTTCACGTCGCGTCATCCCCGCAACGCGATCCACACTTCAACAGGACACAAGGCGTACGCCGCACGAGTCGCGGCGACGGAACAGCTTGAGGAGGACGTCTGCGCGGGCGGTGTCAGGCAGCGAATCGGTCGTCGGAAGGGGCTGGGGGAGCCAATCACCGACGGGCCGCTGCATCCGGCCGCGTGCAATGGAACCAAGGGTAATGCGCCAGCCGGGTCGGTGTCCAGCGCCGTGGCGCTAGAATTGTGCGGGGTTCATACGCGAAACGAAAGGCGGGTGGCGGTATGTGGTACGTGATCGAGGGATACGACGGCGCCGATGCGCTGCCGCGGCGGGCGGCGGCACGGCCGGCGCACCTGGCCCGGTTGGAAGCTCTGCAGGAGGCCGGCCGCCTGCTGCTGGCCGGTCCGTGCCCGGCGATCGACGCCGAGGACCCGGGTCCGGCCGGGTTCAGCGGCAGCCTGGTGGTGGCGGCGTTCGACTCGCTGGCGCAGGCCCGGGCCTGGGCCGAGGCCGATCCGTACGTGGCTGCGGGCGTCTACACGCGGGTCGAGGTGCGGCCGTTCCGGAAGACCTTGCCGTGAGCGGGCCTGCCGTGGGCGAGATGGCCGCGAGCCGGGTCGCGCGCATCCGCGCCGCGTTGCAGGCGGCGTTCGCGCCGCAGTCGCTGGAAGTGGAGGACGACAGCCACCGCCATGCCGGCCACGCCGGGGCGCGCGACGGGCGCGGTCATTTCAATGTGCGCATCGTCAGTGCCGCCTTCGCCGGCATGGCGCCGCTGGCCCGGCACCGCGCGGTCTACGCCGCGCTCGGCACGATGATGGAGAGCGACATCCACGCGCTGTCGATCCGCGCCGAGGCGCCGCGCGAGGCCGCCTGACCCGTCGCGCAGGGCCTCGCGGCGGACCGTCCGCAGTGCCGCGCGCATGCCGCGGCAGCCGAAAAAAGCGGGATCCAGGCCGTTATTATGCTGCGGCGCGTCATGATTTTGGCGATTTTGCGATGGGTCAAGTGTTTGAATTGAAACGTTTTTATTGAAAAAATAACAAAAGGCTTCTGCCTCGTCCTGAAAACGATTACAGTCCGCGCCAGTTTCTCAATGTCTCGGTCGCGGAGGGCGGCACGATGGCGAAGAGCGCGGTCACCATCAAAGATGTCGCACGCGAGGCCCGGGTATCGGTGGCCACGGTGTCGCGTGCGCTCAACGGCCACGAGAACGTCGCCGAGCCGGTACGCAAGCTGGTGCTGGAAGTGGCCGAGCGGCTGCGCTACAGCCCGCATGCGGCCGCGCGCAGCCTCAGCAGCCGCCGCACCCAGACCCTGGGCGTGGTGCTGCCGGACCTGTACGGCGAGTTCTTCTCCGAGTTGATCCGCGGCATCGACGGCGCGGCGCGCGCGCGCCGCCAGCATCTGCTGGTGTCCAGCTACCACGGCGATCCGGAAGAGCAGGGCCGCGCGCTGCGCGCGATGCGCGGGCGCGTGGACGGCCTGCTGGTGCTGTCGCCGTACGCCGAGCGCCCCGGCTTTCTCACCGACAACCTGCCGCAGGCGCTGCCGACGGTGCTGATCAACACCTATCTGCCCGGCGCCGAGTATCCGGTACTGAGCATCGACGACCATGCCGGCGCGATGGCGATGACCGAGCACCTGCTGGCGATGGGCCACCGCCGCATCGCCTTCGTCGGCGGCCCGGACCTGAACTTCGATGCGCGCGAACGCCTGCGCGGGTTCCGCGACGCGATCGCCGCGCATCCGGGCCAGGCGCAGGGCCAGGAGTTTCCCGGACAGTTCGACGAAGCCTCGGGCCATCGTGCCGGGCAGGCGATGCTGCAGTCGGGCACGCTGCCCGATGCGGTGTTCGCCGCCAACGACATGACCGCGCTCGGCTGCCTGTACGCCTTCGCCCAGGCCGGCGTGCGCGTGCCCGACGACATCGCGCTGGCCGGCTTCGACGACATCCCGCTGGCGCGCTTCGTTCACCCGTCTCTCACCACCATGCAGGTGAGTATCGCCGGCCTCGGCGAGCAGGCGATGCGGCGCCTGTTGCAGTTGATCGATCAACCGGGAAGCGACGAGGGGCTGCGGCAGACGCTGACGCCGCTGCTCGTCGTGCGCGATTCCAGTCGCAACGTCATGAAGAAATAGGAGGAGCAACGTCGCCGACGCCGCTGTCGCCATGCTGTTTTCAACGCTTCACTTGCTGCACTTTTTTCCTTGTTTACGCAGTCGCTACAACAACTAAGAACCAACCTGGAGGGTTTTCATGCATCAACGTAATCAGACCGCGGCTAGGCCTGCGCGCAAGCTTCTCACCTGTGCGCTGGCCAGCTGCCTGCTGCTGAGCGCCGCACCGGCGTTCGCGCAGAGCACCGCCGCCACGATCCGTGGGCAGGTCGCGCTGGAGTCGGCGCCGTCGGCGCAAGCGCAGGTCACCGCGACCAACCTGGCGACCGGTCTGTCGCGCACCGTGCAGGTCAACAACGGCAGCTATGCGGTCGGCGGCCTGCCGCCGGGTTCGTACCGCATCGACCTGACCGCCAATGGCCAGACCACCTCGCAGAACGTCACCGTGCAGGTCGGCCAGACCGCGACGCTGAACCTCGGCGCCGCCGCACCGGCCGCCAGCGCCGGCGCCGAAGGCGCCACCACGCTCGACGCGGTACAGGTCACCGCGCCGCCGGTGCTGGTGGAGACCCGCACCTCCGAGAACGCCACCTACATCTCCAACGTGCAGATCGAGAAGCTGCCGCAGGCCACGCGCAACTTCCTCGAACTGGCCGACAGCGTGCCGAGCGTGCAGTTCCAGCGCGACGCCAAGGGCAACACCACGGTGCGCTCCGGCGCAACCTCGGCCAACGGCACCAACGTCTACATCGACGGCATCAGCCAGAAGAACTACGTGCTGACCGGCGGCGTCAGCGGCCAGGACTCCAGCCGCGGCAATCCGTTCCCGCAGTCGGCGATCGGCGAGTACAAGGTCATCACCTCCAACTACAAGGCCGAGTTCGACCAGGTCAGCAGCGCGGCGATCGTCGCCTCGACCAAGTCCGGCGGCAACGATTTCCACGGCAGCTTCTTCTGGGACACCACCAACGACGACTGGCGCGCCGAGAGTCCGCTGGAACGCGAAGCCGGCAAGCGCGACGATTTCTCCGAAACCCAGTACGGGGCGACGTTCAGCGGCCCGATCTTGAAGGATCGGGCGCATTTCTTCATCGCCTACGAGGCCAAGGAATACACCACGCCCAATACGGTGATCCCGGGCGGCATCTATGCCGACCGCGTCGATCAGCTGCCGAGCGAACTGCAGCCGCTGGTCACCACCTACAGCACCCCGTTCAAGGAAGACCTGTATTTCGGCAAGATCGACTGGACCATCGGCGACAACAGCCTGTTCGAGCTGAGCGGCAAGTACCGCAAGGAAGACGAGCTGTCGGACATCGGCGAGACCACCACCTACCAGCACGGCAGCAGCAACGGCCAGGAAGAGAAGCGCGCCAACCTGCGCTGGCAGTACACCGGCGCCGCGTTCCTCAACGACTTGAACCTGAGCTACGAGAGCGCGTACTGGACCCAGAATCCGCTGACCAACGGCAGCGGCTACGTGCTGTCGTACGTGCCGCAGGCCGGCAACGAGACCACCATCCTCACCGCCGGCGCCGGCAGCAGCTACCAGAACAAGGGGCAGGAAGGCTGGACCCTGCAGGACGACCTGACCTTGAACAGCATGGACTGGCACGGCAGCCACACGGTCAAGATGGGCTTCAAGTACAAGGACATCGAGCTGGATTCGACCCAGATCAATCCGGCCAATCCGCAGTACTACTACAACATCCTGACCGATACCGACACGCCGTACCGGGTGCGCTGGGGCGATACCAGCGGCGGTTCGGTGGTGTCCAAGAACAAGCAGTACGGCATCTATCTGCAGGACGACTGGGAAGTCAACGAGCACCTGACGCTCAACCTGGGCGTGCGCTACGACTACGAGAAGACCCCCTCGTTCCTCGACTTCGTGACCCCGGCCGACGTCGCCAGCGCGCTGCAGAACTGGAGCAACCTGGACAACGCCAACTACGACATCTCCAACTACATCAGCAACGGCCACAACCGCAAGGCGTTCAAGGACGCCTGGCAGCCGCGGCTGGGCTTCTCCTACGACCTGTTCGGCGACCAGGCGCACGTGATCTACGGCGGCGCCGGCCGTGCCTACGACCGCAACATCTTCGACTACCTGGCGCTGGAGCAGCTCAACAACAGCTTCAAGTCGTACAGCTATTACTTCAGTAGCGCCAACAACGCCTGCCTCGGCGACCCGTGCGTGCCCTGGAACGAAAGCTACGCCACCCAGGCCGGCCTGGACGGGCTGGCGTCGAGCAACACCGGCGGCGGCGGTCGCGAGATCTACCTGATCGACAACAACATCAAGGTGCCGTATTCCGACCAGTTCAGCCTCGGCATGCGCAACATGGTGCATCTGTGGGGCAACGACTGGTACACCGACGTGACCCTGAGCCGGATCGTGAGCAAGGACGGCTTCGTGTTCCTGCGCGGCAACCGTCGTGCCGACGGTTCGTTCTTCCTGCCCGGCACCACGTCCGGCGTGCCGACCGATTCGCCGAGCGGCTACAGCGCGATCGTGCTGGGCACCAACGGCCTGGAAACGCGCAACAACCAGCTGGCGCTGAAGCTGGACAAGCCGTACGACAAGGAGTCGGGCTGGGGCCTGACCGTGGCCTACACCTTCTCCGACGCCAAGGAAAACCGTCAGTACGGCGAGCACTACGCGCTGGACCAGGCGTCGATGGCCGGCTACGGCTGGCGTGAGGCCGGCGGCATCCCGAAGAACCGCCTGGTGGTCACCGGCATCTACGAGTTGCCGTACGCCATCACCCTGTCGGGCAAGCTGTCGCTGGCCAGCCAGACGCCGCGTTACGGCACCAACTGCCTGGCCGGCAACGACCAGTGCTATATCATCCAGTACAAGCCGGATGCCACGCTGGGCTACAAGGAATTCAGCCTGGCGGCGAACAAGGAATGGGATACCGGCGCGGGCATCAAGTTCAACGTGCGCGCCGACGTCATCAACCTGTTCAACTGGACCAACTACGCCGACTACAACACCGACACCGGGACCTACGACGACCTCAACACGTCGTACGGCACCGCGAACGGCGTGTTGGCGTCGCCGATGCGCACGTTCAAGCTGTCGTTCGGCTTGAATTGGTAAGTGCAGTTGTCGCGGTTCCCGACAGGTTGGGAGCCGCGATGTTTGCAGGAGCGTGTTTGGGTGTGTGTGGGTGATTGTGTTGGCGCCGTAGCGAAAAAGTTGAGTGAGGTTATTAACTTCACTCTATTTCTGAATCTATGTATGGAATATATTGGTATCAATGAGGATCGTTATGAAAAATCAAAGATTTTTATTGGTGTTTTTTGTTGTGTGTTTTTCCATCATTTCATTTGCTGCGCAATCGAAGACTTGTGGGTATGATAATAATGGAAAGCCAATTGAGTGCGTTCCTCTGAAGGCGTTCAATTTGGTTAGCCCGTCGGCAGGGACGACAATAATTGTCGGGGCGCCTTATGATTTTCATCCTGTAGCAGAGACTGTGGGGCTTGGGACAAGCACCACGATGTTGTATGGTGAGTTTAAGCTTTCCCCAAAAGTTGATGGAAATATCAGTGAATGTAGGTACTACTCTACTACGCAGCCTTATACGTGCCGGCTGCTCATAGCTGTTCCAGGGACCTACACATTGAATGCTACTGGTGTTACCTCAGCTGGGGCGTCGAAATCATCTGTTCCTGCAACTATAATAGCTGAGTAAAAATTTCCTGCCATCTTTATGGGTGGCAGGAATTATTTTGTATTTTCTACTATGTACTATATTTTTTGGCTGTAGATAATAAGTGTGGGGCGGGTTTCTAGTCGCTCACTTATTTGCGTTGTCAATCTTGGTTCTTTTTTGGGGTGGAGAGTTGGTTATTTATAAATGACGCTTTGGTGTTTTTGGGTCGCCAGTTCATCTTTAGGCAGTCTTGGCTGCTTTGGCGATAGTTAAAAATCCATGTCCACGCAAAAACTCAAAAAACGGAACCCGGGAGGGTCTTAGAAATGGCAAATCGACGCAACATTCGTAAAATGCTACCCGCGCGTAAGCTGTTGACCTGCGCGCTCGCCAGCTCTGTCCTTCTGGTCACAATGCCGGCACTCGCGCAAAGCACTGCTGCGACCATCCGTGGCCAGGTGACGGCCGATTCGGCCCCTGCCGGCAGCGCGAAAGTGACCGCGACCAACGTCGCGACCGGCTTCAGCCGCAGCGTGCAGACCAGCGCGTCGGGCAGTTATTCGGTGGCGGGCCTGCCGCCCGGTACCTACCGCGTCGACGTGGAGTCGGGCGGCAGCACCAGCAGCCAGACCATCACCGTGCAGGTCGGTCAGGCGGCGACGCTGAATCTCGGTGTCGGCGCTGCCGGCGCCAGCGCCGGCGGCAATGCCACGACCCTGGACACGGTGCAGGTCACCGCGCCGCTGGCGGTGGAGACCAAGACCTCGGAAGTCGCCACCTACGTCACCACGCGCCAGATCGAGGCCTTGCCGCAGAGCTCGCGCAATTTCCTGGCGTTTGCCGACACCGTGCCAGGCATGGTGTTCGAGACCAGCCCCAGCGACGGTTCGACCAAGCTGCAGTCCGGTGCGCAGAGCGCGAACAACATCAACGTGTTCATCGACGGCGTCGGCCAGAAGAACTACGTTTTGAAGGGGGGCATCACCGGGCAGGACTCCAGCCGCGGCAATCCGTTCCCGCAGCTGGCGATCGGCGAATACAAGGTCATCACCTCCAACTACAAGGCCGAGTACGACCAGCTCAGCAGCGCGGCGGTGTCGGCGGTGACCAAGTCCGGCGGCAACGATTTCCACGGCAGCTTCTTCTGGGACTACAGTAATTCCGATTGGCGCGCGGCCCGCGAGAGCGAGAAGGAGCAGGGCAGCAAGGACCGTTCCAAGGACGAGCAGTACGGCTTTTCGTTCGGCGGCCCGATCGTCAAGGACGTGGCGCATTTCTTCGTGACCTACGAGGGCAAGGACTACTCCGCCCCGCAGGATGTGTATCCGGGCCAGGGCTACACCGTGTCCGAACTGCCCGCGTCGGTGCAGTCGGCGGTGCGCAACAGCACCGTGCCGTTCCACGAGGACCTGTACTTCGGCAAGATCGACTGGGCGATCGATGACAATAACCTGCTGGAGCTGACCGCCAAGCGTCGCGAGGAAACCAACCTCAGCAACATCGGCGCGCAGAACACCGAGTCATACGCGACCAATACCAAGGTGGACGAAACCCGGGTGGACCTGCGCTGGCAGTTGACCATGGGCGACTGGCTCAACGACGCGCACCTGACCTACGAGAAGGCGTTCTGGTCGCAGGAACCGAAGAACTTCGGCGACGGTTATGTGCTGACTGACGGTACCGGCAATACCGGCAATGTGATCCTGGCCACCGGCGCCGGTTCGGGCGGCTACCAGCACAAGGGACAGACGGGCCACTCCTTCCAGGACGACCTGACCTTCTCCGGCTGGGAGGGCCACACCCTCAAGATGGGCGTGAAGTACAAGCAGGTCGAGCTGAACACGCTCGAGCAGCAGCCGTACAACCCGCAGTACTACTACGACATCAACGACAGCACCTCGGTGCCGTACTACATCAGCTTCGCCTCCGGCCTCACCGGCACCAGCCAGGGCACGCTGACGTCCAAGAACAAGCAGTTCGGCCTCTATTTCCAGGACGACTGGGAGGTCAACGACCGGCTGACCCTGAACCTGGGCCTGCGCTGGGACTACGAAAAGACGCCGAGCTACCTGAACTATGTGACCGATCCGGACGTGGTGGCGGCCATCTACAGCCAGGATCCGAACGGGCCGACTGGCCAGACCTATGCGCAGACGCTGGCACTGGGCGGGATCGACATCTCCAACTACATCAGCGACGGCAGCAACCGGCATGCGTTCAAGGATGCCTGGCAGCCGCGCCTGGGCTTCTCCTACGACCTGACCGGCGACCAGAAACACGTGCTGTTCGGCGGCGCCGGGCGCTCCTACGACCGCAACCTGTTCGACTACCTGGCGCTGGAGCAGACCAAGGCCACCTACGGCAGCTACGGCTATTCGGTCAACACCGCCGCGCATCCGTGCACGGTGGGCAGCGGCAACTGCCTGGAATGGGACGATTCGCTGCTGCAGCAGTCCACGCTAGACGGGCTGGTGGCGAGCAACTCGGCGACTGGGCGCGAGGTCGATCTGCTGTCCAACAATCTGAAGGTGCCGTATTCGGACCAGTTCAGCATCGGCATCCGCGATACGTTCCAGATGCTGGGCTACGGATGGAACAGTTCGGTAACGCTGCAGCGTGTCGTCTCAAAGGACGGTTTCGTGTTCCTGCTGGGCAACCGCCGGCCGGATGGCAGCTTCTTCGAGGCAGGCACCATCTCCGGTCCGCCGTGGGACTACGGCGTGCCCGGCTACGGGTCGCTGATCCTGGGCACCAATGGCCTGGAGACGCGCAACAACTCGCTGCTGCTGAGTCTGGAGAAGCCGTACACGTCCGAGTCGCCGTGGAGCGTGAACTTCGCCTACACCTACAGCAACGCCAAGGAGAACCGTGAGTTCGGGCAGAACTACGCGCTGGACTACCCGACGATCGCCGACTACGGCTGGTTCACCTCCGGCGGCGTGGCGCGGCACCGCCTGGTGATCAGCGGCGTCGCCGACGGTCCCTGGGACACCACGTTCTCCGGCAAGCTGACGCTGTCCACGCCGGAGTACTACTACACCACCTATTGCCCGTCGGACGGGCAGTGCCGCATCCGCCAGTTCCATCCCGACACCACGCTGGGCATCAAGCAGCTGGACCTGGCGGCGCAGAAGGTGTGGGACACCGGGTCCAACGTCAAGCTGAAGATGCGCCTGGATGTGCTGAACGTCTTCAACTGGAAGAACTACGACTCGTACAGCGTCGATTGGGACAGCGGGACCTATACCGGCTACGACCAGTACGCGACCCGTACCGCGAAGCTGTCGCTGGGCCTGGATTGGTAAAGGCTTTGCCGCGGCCACCCCGGAACGTTTAGGGTGGTCGCGGCGAGGCGGGAAGTAGGATAATTTCGCACATGCATGTAAACGATTTCACAGGGGTGTCGAAGGCATGAAACTGGGCAGCGTCGCACGCTCACCATTGGTCCTGCTGCTGGCGGCGGCAGCGCTGCTGGCATCCTGCAAGAAAACCGAGGAGCCCTCCGTAGCGGACAAGAAGCCGGTAAAAGTGATCCTGATCGAAGCGGAACTTCCCCCCAAGCTGGTCAAACCCGAGTTGCCGCCGCTGTTCGACGACATCGAACGGCGCACCTTCCAGTTCTTCTGGGACACCACCAACGAGCAGAACGGCCTGGCGGTCGACCGCTACCCGTCGCGCCCGTTCGCCAGCATCGCCTCGATCGGGTTTGCGCTCACCGTCTATCCGATCGGTTACGAGAACGGCTGGATCAGCCGCGAGCAGGCGGTGCAACGCACCCTGACCACGCTGCGCTTCCTGCGCGACGTGCCGGTCGGTCCGCAGCGCACCGGCCGCGCCGGCTACAAGGGCTTCTACTACCACTTCCTGGACATGCAGAAAGGCCTGCGCTACGACCAGTGGGTGGAGCTGTCGAGCGTGGACACCGCGCTGCTGATGATGGGCGTGCTGTTCGCGCAGTCCTACTACGAAGGCGACAGCGCCGACGAGAAGGAGATCCGCCAGATCGCCGACACGCTGTACCGCCGCGTGGACTGGAAGTGGATGCAGCAGCGCACGCCGCTGATCACGATGGGCTGGTACCCCGAGCGCGGCTTCATCCAGCACGACTGGATGGGCTACAACGAAGGCATGATGGTCTACCTGCTGGCGCTCGGCTCGCCGACCCATCCGGTGGAACCCGATGCGTGGCTGGAGTGGACCCGCACCTACAACAAGGACTGGGGCGTGTACTACGGCCAGGAATACCTGGCGTTCGGGCCGTTGTTCGCGCACCAGTACAACCACGTCTGGATCGACTTCCGCGACATCCAGGACCAGTACATGCGCGAGCACGGCATCGACTACTTCCTCAACAGCCGCCGCGCCACGCTCGCCCAGCGCGAGTACGCCATCGACAACCCGATGAAGTGGAAGGAGTACGGCGAGAACGTGTGGGGCCTGACCGCCAGCGACGGCCCGCAGAACACCACCCAGGACTACCGCGGCGAACAGCGCCAGTTCTTCCACTACCGCACCCGCGGCGCCGGATTGTTCGAAGCCTTCGACGACGGCACCATCGCGCCGACCGCGGCGGTGTCCTCGATCGTGTTCGCGCCGGAAGTGGTGATCCCGGCGACCCAGGAGATGCACAAGCGCTTCGGCGACTACATCTATTCCAGCTACGGCTTCCTGGATTCGTTCAATCCCAGCTTCAACTACGATATCCCGCTCAAGACCGGGCGCATGCTGCCCAACCGCGGCTGGGTCGCCGGCGATTACATCGGCATCGACCAGGGCGCGATCGTCACCATGATCGCCAACTACCGCAACGAGTTCGTCTGGAACGTGATGAAGAAGAACAAGTACCTGCGGACCGGCCTGGAGCGCGCCGGCTTCAGCGGCGGCTGGCTGACCCCGGAGGGCGAGACCCAGCCGTTGCCGAAGAAGGACGAGCAGGCGGCCACGGCCCGGGCGCTGGGCATCGCCGAGTCGCGCGCCGCGTCCGCCGAAGCGCAGCCCAATCCCGCGCAGCGCCAGCCGCAGAATCCGCAATGAGCGGCTTGCGGACGATGCGCCGGTACGTGACGCTGGGCATGCTGGTGCTGGCCGTGTGCGGTTGCGCGCGCGCGCCGCAGGGCGAGGTGGTGCGGTTCTGGGCGATGGGCCGCGAGGCCGAGGTGGTGGCCGAGCTGATCCCGGAGTTCGAGAAGGAGAATCCCGGCATCCACGTGGACATCCAGAACATCCCGTGGACCGCCGCGCACGAAAAGCTGCTGACCGCGTTCGCCGCCGACGGGTTGCCGGACGTGTGCCAGCTCGGCAACACCTGGATCCCCGAATTCGCCGCGCTGGACACGCTGCAGCCGCTGCAGCCCTACGTGGACACCTCCAAGGTGGTCGATCCGAAGGACTACTTCGCCGGCATCTGGGACACCAGCGTCATCGACGGGCAGCTGTACGGGGTGCCGTGGTACGTGGACACGCGCCTGCTGTTCTACCGCAAGGACATGCTGAAGGATGCGGGCGTGGAAAAACTGCCGCAGACCTGGGCCGAGTGGGAACAGGCCATGGCCGCGGTGAAGAAGCACGTGGGGCCTAAGCGTTACGCGATCCTGATGCCGATCAACGAATTCGAGCAGCAGCTGTCGCTGGGCCTGCAGCTGGACGATCCGCTGCTGCGCGACCACAACAACTACGGCAATTTCCGCAGCCCCGGTTTCCGCAAGGCGCTGGGCTTCTACGCCAACATGTTCGAACAGGGCTGGGCGCCGAAGATGTCCGAGACCCAGATCTCCAACGTGTGGGACGAATTCTTCAACGGCTTCTACGCGTTCTACATCTCCGGGCCGTGGAATATCCGCGAGTTCCGCAAGCTGGAGCCGGCGGCGCTGAAAGGGCAGTGGGGCACCATGCCGCTGCCGGGCCCGAGCGGCCCGGGCGCCGGCATCGCCGGCGGCACCAGCCTGGTGATCTTCCGCAAGTCGGAGCAGAAGGACGCGGCGTGGAAGCTGATCGAGTTCCTGTCGCGGCCGCAGACCCAGGCGCGGTTCCATGCGCTGATCGGCGACATGCCGCCGCGGCGCAGCACCTGGGAGTACCCGTCGCTGGCCAACGATCCGTTGGCGCACGCGTTCCGCGACCAGCTCGAGCGGGTCAAGCCGGCGCCGAAGGTGCTGGAGTGGGAGCGCATCGTGCAGGAAATGCGGCTGGTCACCGAGCGCGTGGTGCGCGGCGGCGAAAGCCAGGAGAAGGCGGTGCAGGACCTGGACAAGCGCGTGGACGAAATCCTGGAGAAGCGGCGCTGGATCTACCAGCAGCAGCATCCGCAGGCAGCGGCCGCAGCGGCTGCGGGAGCGGCGCCATGAAGCGCGGTTCCCTGGCCGGCTGGCTGTTCGCCGGGCCGGCGCTGATCGTGATCGGCGTGTTCTTCGGCCTGCCGGTGCTGTCGGCGCTGGCGCTGAGCGTCACCGACTTCGACCTGTACGCGCTGGCCGACAGCAACCACCTGCGCTTCGTCGGCTTCGGCAACTACATCGAGTTGCTGCAGACGCAGATGTTCTGGAAGTCGCTGTGGAACACCACCTACTTCGTCATCGTCGGCGTGCCGCTGTCGATCGGCGCCTCGCTGGGCGCGGCGCTGCTGCTCAATGCGCCGGTGGCGCGGTTCAAGCCGCTGTTCCGCACCGCGCTGTTCGCGCCGGTGGTGACCACGCTGGTGGCGGTGGCGGTGATCTGGCGCTACCTGTTCCACACCAGCTACGGCCTGGTCAACTACGGCCTGAGCCATCTGGGCATCGGCCCGATCGACTGGCTCGGCGACCCGCACTGGGCGATGCCGACGATCATGCTGTTCGCGGTGTGGAAGAACTTCGGCTACAACATGGTGATCTTCCTCGCCGGCCTGCAGGGCATCCCGCAGGACCTGTACGAGGCTGCGCGCATCGACGGCGCGTCGAAGTGGCGGCAGTTCCTGCACATCACCCTGCCGATGCTGGGTCCGGTGCTGCTGGTGGTCGGAGTGATCACCGTGTCCGGCTATTTCCAGCTGTTCGCCGAACCCTACGTGATGACCCGCGGCGACCCGCTGCAAAGCACGGTCAGCGTGCTGTACTTCATGTTCGAGGAAGGCTTCAAGTGGTGGAACCTCGGCCGCGCGTCGGCGGTGGCGTTCCTGCTGTTCCTGATCATCCTGGGAGTGACCTCCGTGATGCTGCGCTTCGGCCGCAAGAAGGACCTGGTATGAGCCGCGAAATCGGCGCGTCGCGCTGGAACACGCTGCTGGTCAACGGCGGGCTGCTGGTGCTGGCGCTGATCAGCCTGGCGCCGCTGCTGTGGATGGTGTCGGTGTCGTTCATGCCGGCGGGGCAGGCGAGCCGCTTCCCGCCGCCGATGCTGCCGACCGGCCCGACCCTGGCCAACTACGGCGAGCTGTTCTCGCGGACCGGCATGGCGCGCAACTTCGCCAACAGCCTGCTGGTGTCGTGCGCCATCACCTTCGGCTCGCTGCTGATCAACACCATGGCCGGCTACGCCTTCGCCAAGCTGCGCTTCGTCGGCAAGGAGCGGATCTTCCAGATCCTGCTGGCGGCGCTGGTGATCCCGGCGCAGGTGGCGATGCTGCCGCTGTTCCTGCTGATGAAGCAGTTGCACCTGGTCAACAACTTCGGCGGGGTGGTGGTGCCGGCGCTGGCGACGGTGTTCGGCATCTTCCTGGTGCGCCAGTACGCGCGCTCGATCCCGGACGAGTTGCTGGAGGCCGCGCGCATCGACGGCGCCGGCGAGCTGCGCATCTTCTTCCAGATCGTGCTGCCGATGCTCAAGCCGGTGCTGGTGACGCTGACCATCTTCACCTTCATGGCCGCGTGGAACGACTTCATGTGGCCGCTGATCGTGCTGACCGACCAGGAGCACTACACCCTGCCGGTGGCGCTGGCGGCGCTTTCGCGCGAACACATCATGGACGTGGAGATGATGATGGCCGGCGCGGTGGTGACGGTGATCCCGGTGCTGGCGCTGTTCCTGGCGCTGCAGCGCTACTACATCCAGGGCTTGCTGCTGGGTAGCGTGAAGGGGTGAGGGAACGCGCTTGCGAGCCACTGGCTCGCGCGTTCCCGAACGCCCGGCCATGGATGGCCGGGCCGGACGTTCTGGAGTGCGAGTGTTACGCCATGGATGGCAGCGTTCTGCCGATCATGGAGTGCCACTGGCGCGCGTTGCGCCGAACGCCTGGCCATGGATGGCCAGGCCGGGTTGTCCGGAGCCGATCCGTTGCGCCATGGATGGCATGGGAAAGATGCGAGTGCGGCGACGCGCTTGCGAGCCACTGGCTCGCGCGTTCCCGAACGCCCGGCCATGGATGGCCGGGCCGGACGTTCTGGAGTGCG
>NZ_JACSQX010000003.1:0-18744 GCF_014836395.1 Xanthomonas bonasiae | reverse complement strand
AGTGTTACGCCATGGATGGCAGCGGTTCTGCCGATCATGCAGCGCCACTGGCGCGCGTTGCGCCGAACGCCTGGCCGCGATGGTCAGGCCGGGTTGTCCGAAGCCGGTATGCTTCGCCAGGGACGGCATGGCGTATGCACTGGTGCGGGGTGTGCGACTCGCAGGTCATGGTGGACGCGCACCTGTAGGAGGGGCTTCAGCCCCGACGCCGTACCGGTAACGCGTCGGGGTTGAACTCCTCCTGCAAAAAAGCCAACGACACAACGGGGACGAGGTTCATGACGGGAGCGGCGATGACGAGCAGACGGTGGACGATGGCCATCCTGGGCCTGGCGGCGGCGCAGGCCTTTGCCGCAGCGCCGACCGCGCCGGTAGCGCTGGACAGCTTCAACAATCTCGACAACTGGCAGATCGTCGTCTCCAACCAGGTCACCGCCTCGACCCGGTTGGTGCAGGCCGCCAGCGGCGGCCGCGCCAAGGCGATCTGCCTGGACTATGACTTCAACGGCGTTTCCGGCTACGCCGGGATCCGCCGCGCGATCCCGATCGACTATCCGGACAACTACCAGCTCGCATTCCAGCTGCGCGGCGATTCGCCGAGCAACGACCTGCAGTTCAAGCTCGTCGACGCCAGCGGCGACAACGTGTGGTGGGTCAACCGGCCGCGCTACGACTTCCCCAAGCAGTGGAGCACGGTCAGCTTCAAGAAGCGGCAGATCGACAAGGCCTGGGGACCGAGTCCGGACAAGGAACTCAAGCGCAGCGCGCAGGTCGAGTTCACCATCTACAACCAGGTCGGCGGCAAGGGCACGGTGTGCTTCGACCAGCTGACGCTGACGCCGCTGCCGCCGCAGGACACCTCGCCGCTGACGGTGAAGGTCAGCGCCGACACCGCGCCGGCGCTGGAGCAGCGCATCGCCGACGGCAAGCCCGACACGGTGTGGTACAGCGGCAACGCCAAGACCCAGACGATCATGCTCGACCTGGGCAAGGTGCGCGAGTTCGGCGGCGCCAAGGTGCAATGGGCGCCGGGCGTGTATGCCTCGCGCTACAAGCTGCAGGGCTCGGCCGACGGCCGCAGCTGGCGCGAGCTGCGCACCGTCACCGCCGGCAACGGCGGCACCGACTGGTTGCCGATGCCCGAAACCGAGGCGCGCTACGTGCGCATCGACCTGGAGGACGGCCCCAGCTTCCGCTACGGCATCGCCGACATCGCGCTGCAGCCGCTGGCCTTCGCCGCGACCCCGAACGACTTCGTCAAGTCGGTGGCGGCCGATTCCACCCGCGGCTGGTTCCCGCGCGGCTTCAGCGGCGAGCAGCCGTACTGGACCATCGTTGGCCTGGACGGCGGCCGCGAGCAGGGCCTGGTCGGCGAGGACGGCGCGATCGAAGTGGGCAAGGGCGGCTTCAGCATCGAGCCGTTCCTGCTGCTGGACGGCAAGCGCCTGAGCTGGGCCGACGTGAAGACCGCGCAGAGCCTGCAGGACGACTACCTGCCGATCCCCAGCGTGGACTGGAGCCACGACAATGCCGGCCTGCGCATCACCGCCTTCGTGCAGGGCACGCCGGAGCAGGCGCAGCTGGTGGCGCGCTACCGGCTCAGCAACCCGAGCAAGAAGCCGCACGACTACACCCTGGCGCTGGCGGTGCGGCCGTTCCAGGTGAACCCGCCCAGCCAGTTCCTCAACACTGTCGGCGGGGTCAGCCCGATCCATCTGCTGGCGTTCGACGGCGCCCAGGTGCAGGTCAACGGCGAGCCGCGCGTGTTCGCGGTGCAGAAGCCCGACGCGGCCTACGCCACGGCGTTCGACGCCGGCATCGACATCGAGCGCCTGGCCGCCGACAGCGCCGCGCTGCCGCAGCAGGCGTCCGACGCCGACGGCCTGGCCTCGGGCGCGCTGCTGTACCGCGGGCGCCTGGCGCCGGGCGAAGTGCGCGAAGTGGCCTTGCTGATCCCGCAGACCGGCGCGCAGGCGCTGCCGTCCGGGTTCGATGCGGCGCGTGCGCAACAGCTGGTGGCCGAGCAGTGGCGCGAGAAACTGGACCGGGTGCAGCTGAGCGTCCCGGCCGAGGGCAAGGCGCTGGCCGACACCTTGCGCACCGCGCTGGCGCACATGCTGATCTCGCGGATCGGGCCACGCCTGCAGCCGGGCACGCGCTCGTATTCGCGCAGTTGGATCCGCGACGGCGCGATGATTTCCGAAGGCCTGCTGCGCCTGGGCCGCGCCGACGTGGCGCGCGAGTACCTGGAGTGGTACGCGCCGTACCAGTTCGCCAACGGCATGGTGCCGTGCTGCGTGGACGACCGCGGCAGCGATCCGGTGCCGGAGAACGACAGCCATGGCGAACTGATCTTCGGCGTCGCCGACTACTACCGCTACAGCGGCGACCGCGCGTTCCTGGAAAAGATGTGGCCGCACGTGCTGGCCGCGTACGAGTACATGGAACAGCTGCGGCTCAGCGAGCGCACCGAGGAGAACCGGGCACGCAATCCGGCGTTCTACGGGATGATGCCGGTGTCGATCAGCCACGAAGGCTATTCGGCCAAGCCGATGCATTCGTACTGGGACAACTTCTGGGCGCTGCGCGGTTACAAGGACGCGGTGGAGATCGCCGCCGAGCTCGGCCGCGTCGACGATGCGGCACGCTTCGCCGCCGCGCGCGACGAATTCCGCCAGGACCTGTACGCCTCGCTGCAGACCGCCACGCAGCAGCACCACATCGATTTCCTGCCCGGTTCGGCCGAGCTGGGCGATTTCGATCCCACCTCCACGACCATCGCGCTGGCGCCGGGCGGGGAGCAGGGACGGCTGCCGCCGCAGCTGCTGGGCAACACCTTCGAGCGCTATTGGGGCGAGTTCGCCAGCCGCCGCGACGGCAAGCGCGAGTGGAAGGACTACACCCCGTACGAATGGCGCAACGTCGCCGCGTTCGTGCGCCTGGGCTGGCGCGAGCGGGCCTGGGACGCGACCCAGTTCTTCTTCAAGGACCGCGCGCCGCAGCCGTGGAACCAGTGGGCCGAAGTGGTCTCGCGCACGCCGCGCAAGCCGTTCTTCGTCGGCGACCTGCCGCATGCCTGGGTGGCGTCGGACTTCGTGCGCTCGACGCTGGACATGTTCGCCTACGCGCGCGACATCGACGACAGCCTGGTGCTGGCGGCCGGCGTGCCGGCGGCCTGGTTCGACGGCAAGGGCATCGCGATCCAGGACCTGCGCACTCCGCAGGGCGAACTGAGCTACCAACTGCGCCGGCAGAAGAATCGCCTGACCCTGGGCATCAGCGGTGGCCTGCGCGTGCCCAGCGGCGGCCTGGTGCTGCCGTGGCCGTATCCGGGCGAACCCGGGCGCACCCTGGTCAATGGCGAGCCGGCGCAGTGGGAAAATGGCGAGCTGCGGATCCGTTCGTTGCCGGCGGATGTGCAGATCGAGGTGCGGTGAGGCCGGGATTCGGGAGTCGGGATTGGGGATTCGTAACAGCAAAAGCAAAAGCAAAAAAGCGCCGGCATGCCGGCGCTTTTTTTGTTCGTTTCCCGATCGCGGGGAACCGGGCTTTAGCGAATCCCGAATCCCTAATCCCGAATCCCGCGGACAATGGCCGCCGCCTTCGCCGCGCTCTCGCGCACCTTGTCCCACTCGCCGTTGGCCAGCCAGTCCTTCGGCACCATCCACGAGCCGCCGATGCAGACCACGTTCGGCTGCGCCAGGTACTCGGCCGCGGTGCTTTCGCCGATGCCGCCGGTGGGGCACAGCTTCAGGTCCGCCAGCGGACCGGCCAGGCCCTTGAGCATCGCCAGGCCGCCGACCGCGGTGGCCGGGAACAGCTTGCAGACGCGGAAGCCGCGCGCCATCAGCGCCAGCAGTTCGGTCGGGGTGGCCGCGCCCGGTACCACCGGCAGCGGCGCCCGCGCCAGCGCGTCGGCCAGCGCCGGCGGCGTGCCCGGGGTGACGATGAAATCGGCGCCGGCGTCGATCGCCTGCTGCAGCTGGGTTTCGGTGAGCACCGTGCCGGCGCCGATCTTGATGTCCGGCAGTTCGCGTTTGAGCATCGCCAGCGCGTCCATCGCCACCGGCGTGCGCAGGGTCAGCTCGATCGCGGGCAGGCCGCCTTCGAGCAGCGCGGCGGAGACGCGGCGCGCCTCGTCCAGGCTGTGCACGGTCACCACCGGCAGGATGCCGGCGGCGCGCAGGAGCTGTTCGGCGGTGTTCTGGTGTTCGGCAATCGTCATGGCAATCTCGTAGTCGCGAGGATGGCGGGAGTGCATCGGCCGCAGGCGGCCGACGCGGGGGTGGCGTGGCACCGGTGGCGCCGGTCGGGCCGCAAGGCTTACGCGTCCTTCGCCTCGTGCGGCGCGTCGGCGGCCTCGCTGCTGCGGCCCAGGTCGTACTCGGCGTCGTAGTTCCAGTCGTCGCCGTCGGCGGCCGGCGGGCCGCAGGAGATCGACATCGCGCCCTGGTCGGCGGGACCGACCACGCGGCGGTTGATCGCGAACAGGTTGCGGCCGAGGTCGTGCGCAGCCGGCGCGGTGTTCGGCGCCAGCGCACGCGCCGCCCATTCGGCGGCATCCACCAGCACTTCCAGGGTGCCGGCTTCGCCGTCCAGGCGCACGATGTCGCCTTCGCGCACGCGCGCGATCGGGCCGCCGCGCGCCGCTTCCGGCGTCACGTGGATCGCCGCGGGGAACTTGCCCGAGGCGCCGGACAGGCGCCCGTCGGTGACCAGCGCCACGCGCCGGCCCTGGTTCTGCAGCAGGCCCAGCAGCGGCGCCAGCGAATGCAGTTCCGGCATGCCGTTCGCGCGCGGGCCCTGGTAGCGCAGCACCACCACGAAGTCGTGCGGCAGCACCCCGGCGGCATGCAGCTTGTTCAAGGCCTGCGGCGCGTCGATGACCACCGCCGGCGCCTCGATGGTGCGGAATTCCGGCTTCACCGCCGACAGCTTGATCAGCGAGCGGCCGAGATTGCCGCGCAGCAGGCGCAATCCGCCCTGCGCTTCGAACGGATTGGAGGCCGGGCGCACCACGCTTTCGTCGGCGCTCTTGGCCGGGCTCGGCACGTAGGCCAGCGCGCCGTTCTGCACGCACGGCTCGTCGCCGTAGGCACGCATGCCGCCGGGCACGATGGTGGCCAGGTCGTCGTGCATCAGCCCCGCGTCCATCAGCTCGCGGAACACGAACCCCACGCCGCCGGCCGCGGCGAAATGGTTCACGTCGGCCTCGCCGTTGGGATACACGCGGGTCAGCAGCGGCACGATCTGCGACAGTTCGTCCAGGTCGTCCCAGGTCAGCACGATGCCGGCCGCGCGCGCCACCGCCAGCCAGTGGATGGTGTGGTTGGTGGAGCCGCCGGTGGACATCAGCGCGACCGCGGCGTTGACGATCGCGCGTTCGTCGATCAGCCGGCCGAGCGGGCGGAAATCGCTACCCAGCGCGGTGATGCGCAGCGCGCGCTCGGTGGCCTGCTGGGTCAGCGCGTCGCGCAGCGGCGTGCCCGGATTGACGAACGAGGCGCCGGGCAACTGCACGCCCATCGCTTCCAGCAACACCTGGTTGGAATTGGCGGTGCCGTAGAAGGTGCAGGTGCCGGGCGCGTGGTAGGACGCCGATTCGGCGGCCAGCAGTTCCTCGCGGGTGGCCTGGCCGGCGGCGTAGCGCTCGCGCACCTCGGCCTTCTGCTTGTTGGGAATGCCCGGGGTCATCGGCCCGGCCGGCACGAACACCGCCGGCAGGTGGCCGAACGCCAGCGCGCCGATCAGCAGGCCGGGCACGATCTTGTCGCACACGCCCAGGTAGAGGGTGGTGTCGAACATGTCGTGGCTGAGGCCGATCGCGGTGGCCTGGGCGATCACGTCGCGCGAGAACAGCGACAGCTCCATGCCCGGGCGGCCCTGGGTCACGCCGTCGCACATCGCCGGCACGCCGCCGGCGACCTGCGCGGTGGCGCCCAACGCACGCGCGGTGCTGCGGATGATCTCCGGGTAGTGCTCGAACGGCTGATGCGCCGACAGCATGTCGTTGTAGGCGGTGACGATGCCCAGGTTCGGGGTGATCCCGCCTTCCAGCCGGCTCTTGTCGGTCGGGCCGCAGGCGGCGAAGCCGTGCGCCAGGTTGCCGCAGCTCAGGCGGCTGCGGAACGGGCCGTCGCGCAATGCGGCATCGATGCCGGCCAGATAGGCGCGCCGCGACGGCGCACTGCGCGCGCGGATGCGTTCGGTGATCGCGTGGATTTTCGGATGCAGGCTCATTGGCAGAAGTGGCTATGAAGTGTGGGGGAGTGACCGCATGACGGAACGAGGAACTCGGACAAACCGGAAATGCGGCAGCACGCGGCTGTTCCCATTCCCGATTCCCGATTCCCCACTCCCAGCCTCACTCACACCAATGCACGCGCAAGCGCGCACCAGGCGTGTCGAAGGCGACGCGGATCGGGAATTCGTGCGGATCGCTGCCGGCCAGCGCGCGCTCGAGCACCTCGAGCTTCTGCTTGCCGCGCAGCAACAGCATGCGCTGGCCGATCGGCGCCAACCCGGCCGGGGTCAGGGTGATGCGCAGCGGCCAGGTGTTGGCGCCGGGGCAGCCGGTGGCGTCGAGCGCGGCGTAGGGCAGGGGATTGGCCAGCGCCTTGTTCAGGTCGGTGGCGCCGGGAAACAGCGACGCGGTGTGGCCGTCGCCGCCCATGCCGAGCACCGCCATGCACGCGGCCGGCGCATGCTGCGCATGCAGGTTGGCGGCGTGCACGCAATCCTGCAGCGGCTTGCCGACCCGCACCAGCGGCTCGAAGCGCGCGCCTTCGGCACGTTCCAGGAAGCTCTGCCGGACCAGGTAGGCATTGCTGTCGCTGTCCTGCGGCGACAGCCAGCGCTCGTCGACCAGGCCCACTTCCAGCTTGGTCCAGTCCAGCGGCAACTCGGCCAGCGCCTGGTACACCGGCGCCGGGGTGGTGCCGCCGGACAGCAGCAGCCGCGCGTTGCCGCGCAGCTCGATGTCCGCGCGCAGCGCGTCGCCGATCTCTGCCGCTGCCGCGTCGATCCATTCGTCGGGATCGTCGTAGCGGATCAGGGTGATGCGATCGGACAACGTGGGGCTCATGTAACGACTCCTGGGGATTGCCGCTCGGCATCGACCGCGTAGGCGGCGGCGCCGAGCAGGCCGGGACGGGGGTGGATCACTGCCAGCGACGGTACCCGCGCCATGATCGACGAAAAGCGGCCCTTGTGCTCGAAGCGCTGGCGGAAGCCGGAGTGCTGCAGCGCGTCGAGCATCTTCGGCACCAGGCCGCCGGTCAGGAACACGCCGTCCCAGGCGCCCTGCACCAGCACCAGGTCGCCGGCGATGGCGCCGAACACCGCGCAGAACACGTCGATGGTGCGCATCGCGCGGTAGTCGCCCTGCGCGGCGCGGGCGGTGATGTCCTCCGGCTGCAGCGGACCGGGGTTGTCGCCGGCGATTTCGCTGAGCGCGCGATGGATGTTGACCAGGCCGGGGCCGCAGATCAGGCGTTCGTTGGAGACGCGGCCGAACTGCTGCGACAGCAGCTCCAGGATGCGGATCTCCTCGGGCGTGCCCGGCGGGAAACTGACGTGGCCGCCCTCGGTCTCCAGCGGGATGCAACGGCCGCCGCGGGTCAGCAGGCCGCCGACGCCCAGGCCGGTGCCGGGGCCGATCACCGCGTAGTTGCGCGGCGTGGCGACCGGCGCCGGCTGCCACGCCGCGCCGCCGACCTGGACCACGTCCTGCGGCTGCAGCAGGCTGATCGCCATCGCCTGCGCGGCGAAGTCGTTGATCAGGTGCAGCTCGTCGAAGCCGAGCATGGCGCAGGTGCGCGAGCGCGAGATCACCCACGGATGGTTGGTGATCCGCGCCTCGTCGCCGTCCACCCGCCCGGCCACGGCGAACACGCCGCTGCGCGCGTCCACGCCGGTCTGCTGCAGGTAGTGGCGCGCCGCGTCGCCCAGCGACGGGAACTCCACCACCGCATAGGTCTGGGTGCTGTCGTCGAGCAACGGCGTGGACGCGTCGAGGTCGGCGAGCGCGAAGCGCGCGTTGGTGCCGCCGATGTCGGCGACCAGCACCGGCCGCAGCGGCGCGCTCATGACGCGTCCCGCTGCACGGCGCTGGCGTCGTCGGCGGAGACGTAGCGTTCGGCTTCCTGCGGCCCCCAGCTGCCGGCCGGGTAGGGCAGCAGCGGCAGTTGCGCCTGCGCCCAGGCGTCGCTGACGCTGTCGATCCAGGCCCAGGCCGCGCGCACTTCGTCGTCGCGCACGAACAGCGCGTGGTTGCCGTTGAGCGCGTCCAGCATCAGCCGCTCGTAGGCGATGCGGCGATGCAGGCCGGTCGGTACCGACAGTTCCAGTTCCAGCGGCTGCAGTTCCAGCGCGCCCCATTCCGGGCCGGCCAGGCTGCTCATCAGGCCCAGTTCGATGTTCTCCTGCGGCTGCAGCTGGAAGGTCAGCCGGTTCGGCGCCACGTGCTTCGCGTCCGGGCGCTCGAACAGCCAGTGGGTGACCGGCTTGAGCGTGACCACGATGCGCGTGGTGCGTTCGGCCAGGCGCTTGCCGGTGCACAGCCGGAACGGCACCCCGGCCCAGCGCCAGTTGTCGATGTAGGCGGTGACGCCGACGAAGGTCTCCACGTCGCTGCCTTCCGGCGGCTGGTAGGCCTGCGCCTGCTGGCCGTTGATGGTGCCGGCGGTGTAGCGCCCGCGCACGCTGTCGCGCGCGGCGTGCGCGGCCTGCAGCGGACGCAGTGCACGCAGCACCTTGACCTTCTCGTCGCGGATGCGGTCCGCCTCCAGCGAGGCCGGCGGCTCCATCGCCACCAGGCACAGCAGCTGCAGGATATGGCTCTGGACCATGTCGCGCAGCGCGCCGGAACGCGCGTAGTAGGCGTCGCGGCCGTCCACGCCCTCGCTCTCGGCGACCAGGATCTCCACCGACTCGATGTAGTTGCGGTTCCACACCGCCTCCAGCAGCGTGTTGCCGAAGCGCAGCGCGATCAGGTTCTGCACCGCCGCCTTGCCCAGGTAGTGGTCCAGGCGGAACACGCGGTCCTCGTCGATCAGCGCGCCGATCGCCTGCAGGATCTCGCGCGCGCTGGCCGAGTCGTGGCCGATCGGCTTCTCCAGCATCAGCCGGTTCGGCGCGGCCAGCGCCCCGCCCAGGGCCAGGCCCTGGCAGGTGCTGATGTACAGCCCCGGCGGGATCGCCAGGTAGCTGACGCACTTGCGCGAGGCCAGCTCGCGCACCGCGTCGGCCACCGACTCGGCGTTGCGCAGGTCCACTGAGCGGTAGTCGGTGCGATCCAGCAGCGACTGGATCACCGCCTCGCTGACCTGCGGCATCGCCGCCTGCAGCCGCGGCTTGAGGATCTCGTGGAACTTGGCGGTGTCGTGCGGCGACAGCGCCAGCGCGCGGATGCGGAAGTCTTCCGGCAGGAAGCCGTCGTCGAGCATGCGCAGCAGCGACGGGAACAGGTAGCGCTGGGCCAGATCGCCGGTGGCGCCAAACAGCAGGAACGTATCGTGCATCGACCGGTTTTCGGTTTCGGGTGACATTTCGTCGATCACCTGGGGGCTAGTAGTGACGTGGCGTTGGTAAGCAAGCGGCGGAAGCGGCCTGTATCCGTCCTGCAGCTCGCGCGGGGGCATAGCGATGACGACCGCCAGGCGGGACCGCACGATCCGGGAGATGAATACGACTGCCAGACCTCTGAGCATACCTGTCTAATGCCTCAAGCATCAGAGCCGGCGCTCGGCGCACGCCCGGACGGCGGCGGCTGGCGGTTCGCATCGCAAGCCCTCCCAGGCGTCGATGTTGCCCCGTGAAAACGGTTACATGGCAGAATACCGCATTGCGATCCCATTGTTGCCTGTGTCGCTGGCACGATGCGAACCGCATTCGTATGCACTGCCTTCGGGAGGGACCGGCGGCAGCCCGTCCCTTCTGCCGGAAACCGGATACCGCACCATGGCGAAAGTACAACTGGACAACATCCGCAAGGTCTACGACAACGGCCAGGTCGCCGTGCACGGGGCCAGCTTCGAAGTGGCCGACGGCGAACTGATGGTGCTGGTCGGGCCCTCGGGCTGCGGCAAATCCACCCTGCTGCGCATGATCGCGGGGCTGGAGGAGATCAGCGGCGGCGAGCTGCGCATCGGCGAGCGCGTGGTCAACGACGTGGCGCCGAAGGACCGCGACATCGCGATGGTGTTCCAGAGCTACGCGCTGTACCCGCACATGACCGTGGCCGAGAACCTGGCATTCGGGCTGAAGCTGCGCGGCGAGACCAAGGACGTGATCGCGCGCCGCGTCGCCGCCGCCGCCGACACCCTGGGCCTGACCCCGATGCTGGACAAGCTGCCGCGCGCGATGTCCGGCGGCCAGCGCCAGCGCGTGGCGCTGGGCCGCGCGCTGGTGCGCGAGCCGGCGGTGTTCCTGCTCGACGAGCCGCTGTCGAACCTGGACGCCAAGCTGCGCCACTCGGTGCGTACCGAGATCGCGCAGCTGCACCGCAAGCTCGGCACCACGATGATCTACGTGACCCACGACCAGGTCGAGGCGATGACCCTGGGCCAGCGCATCGTGGTGCTCAAGGACGGGCGGATCCAGCAGATCGACACGCCGATGGCGCTGTACGACCGCCCGGCCAACCTGTTCGTGGCCGGCTTCCTCGGCAGCCCGGCGATGAACGTGTTGCAGGGCCAACTGCTCGAAGAGGGCGGCCTGCAGCAGCTGCAGCTGGCCGACGGCAGCCGCGTGCCGCTGCACGGCGCGCATGTCGCGCCGCAATGGCTGGGCCGGCCGATCGCGATCGGCGTGCGCCCCGAGCACCTGCAGCCCAGCGAGGACGGGCAGGCTGGGTTCGAAGCCACGGTCGAGGTGATCGAGCCGGTCGGCAACGAGATCTTCGTCAACCTCAGCTACGGCAGCCAGCCGCTGGTGATGCGGGTGGCGCCGCGCACGCTGCCCGGCCTGGGCGAGCCCCTGCGCGTGGCGGTGCGCGGCGAGGCGCTGCACTTCTTCGATCCGGAGAGCGGCGAGCGCCTGTCGCCGGCTTGAAGCATCGCGCCGGCCGGCGGCGGCGAGTTCTGGCAGCGCGCCGCCGCGCCGACGCAGCGCGTTGCCGAGGAGGGCAGGACGGCGGGCTGCGAGGCTCGCTCAGCGTGCCAGGCCGTCGCGCAGCGGCTGCCAATGCGCCGGATGCGCGCCGATGGACAAGCCGGTCGGCGGCGCCTCCTCCAGCGGCAGCACCGCCAGCGCCAGCGTGTCGGCGACGCTGACCACGCTGCCCAGCGGCTGTCCGTCGCGCAGCACCTGCGCGCCGACCTCGGCCGTGCCGTCCACGTCCAACAACTGCAGCGCGCGCTTGGCCTTGCCCAGGAAATGGGTGCGGGCGACGATCTCCTGGCCCGGATAGCAGCCCTTCTTCACGCTGAACGCGTGCAGCCGGTCCAGCGCCAGCTGTTGCGGGGTCCATTGCTCGCGCTGGCCGGGATCGAGCCGGGCCAGGCCCAGGCGCAGATCGGCTTGGCGCCAGGCGGCGGCGAAGCTGGGGTCAGCCACGTCCTGCGTGGCTTGCGCGGCCGGCACCAGCAGCAGGGTGCGCGGCAGGCCGTCGCCGCCCATGTCCAGTTCGATCGCCCCGTCGCCACGCTCGGCCAGCACCGCGCCTTGCGCATGCGCGGGTGCCGCCAGGCGCGCGTAGGCGTGCAGATCGTCGTGCGCGGCGATGCGCACCTTGCGCCGGAACACGAAACGGTTCAGCGCCGCGGCCAGGTCCGCCGCGCCGCCGTCCGGCAGCAGCACCAGCAAGGCGTCGTCGGCGCGGCGCAGCAGCGCGAACAGCGCGATCACCCGGCCCTTGGCGCTCAGCCAGGCGTTCCATTGCCAGTGGCCGTTGCGCAGCGCCTGCACGTCGTTGGCGAACTGCGCCTGGGCGAAAGCGACTGCATCCGCGCCGCTCAACGCCACGTATTGCAGGTCTGGGAGCGCGGAAAAACCGGCGGAAGTGAGATTCAGGTTGTCAGGCACGAGGGGGAGGACTAAAATTACGCTGTTGTGAGACCCGCATGATAGGCCAACCAACCCCCACACCCGAGCCCGATCCCGAAACGCAGCGACCCGCCGAGGAGAACACTCCGGAAGCGACGCCTGCGCCGCGGGAAATCGGCGGTCGCGGCGGCCTCGAGCCGACGCGCTACGGCGACTGGGAGAAAAACGGACGCTGCATCGATTTTTGAGCAGCTTTGAGCCAACGCGGCCTTAAGCACGCCGCCCAGCCGAGACAACGAGCCCAGCGAATGGCGACCCGCGAACGTCCTCTTTCCCCCCACCTGCAGGTCTATCGCTGGCAGATCCAGATGGTGACCTCGATCCTGCATCGAGCCACTGGCATCATCCTGTCGGTCGGTGCCCTGATCATTGCGGCCGCGCTGTTGGTGCTGATGCTCGGCCCAGCCTCCTGGAACTGCTTCCGCGGCATGGCCGGCGCCTGGTACGGTCAGCTGTTCCTGTTCGCCTGGAGCTGGGCCTTCGCCTACCACCTGTGCAACGGCCTGCGCCACATCGTGCAGGACTTCGGCCACGGCTTCAGCATCCCCGCCTTCGTGCGCAACAGCTGGCTGTCGGTGATCGGCAGCCTGGTGATCGTCGCGCTGATCTGGGCCTACGTGCTGACCGGAGCCGCCGCATGAGCCGATATCGCACCCCGTTGAAGAACGTGCGCGGCCTGGGTGCCGCCAAGTCCGGCACCGAGCACTTCGTGCTGCAGCGGCTCACCGCCACCGCACTGGTCGGCCTCACCATCTGGTTCCTGGTGTTCGTGCTGAGCCTGCTCGGCGCCGACTACGTCACCGCCACCGAGGCGGTGGCCAAGCCGTGGAACGCGGTGCTGCTGGTCGGCTTCCTGGTCGCGATGTTCTGGCATGCGCAGATCGGCCTGCAGGTGATCCTCGAAGACTATGTGCACAACTCGCTGCTGGCCCTGGCGCTGCAGACCACGGTGAAGTTCGTCGCCGTGCTCGGTGCGATCGTCGGTGTATTCGCGGTCGCCCGCATCGCGCTGGGCAGCGCCTGATCGGCGCCCGGAACAGGAATTCAAACTAGATGTCCGCTTACAAGATCACCGAACACAAGTACGACATGGTCGTGGTCGGCGCCGGCGGCGCCGGCCTGCGCGCCACCTTCGGCCTGGCCGCCAAGGGCCTGCAGACGGTCTGCCTGACCAAGGTCTTCCCGACCCGTTCGCACACCGTGGCCGCGCAGGGCGGCATCTCCGCCGCGCTCGGCAACATGGGCGAGGACGACTGGCGCTACCACTTCTACGACACCATCAAGGGCTCGGACTGGCTGGGCGACCAGGACGCGATCGAGTACATGTGCCGCGAGGCGATCCCGGCGATCATCGAGCTGGAGCACTACGGCGTGCCGTTCAGCCGCACCGAGGACGGCAAGATCTACCAGCGTCCGTTCGGCGGCATGACCACCAAGTACGGCGAAGGCCCGTCCGCGCAGCGCACCTGCGCCGCCGCCGACCGTACCGGCCACGCCATGCTGCACACGCTGTACCAGCAGTCGCTGGCGCACAACGCGCGCTTCATGATCGAGTACTTCGCGCTGGACCTGATCTTCGACGAGGAAGGCGTGTGCCGCGGCGTGCTCGCGCTGGACATGGCCGAAGGCTCGTTACACCTGTTCCGCGCCCACGGCGTGGTGCTGGCCACCGGCGGCTACGGCCGCGCCTACTTCAGCGCCACCTCCGCGCATACCTGCACCGGCGACGGCGGCGGCCTGGTGATGCGCGCCGGCCTGCCGATGCAGGACATGGAGTTCGTGCAGTTCCACCCCACCGGCATCTACGGCGCCGGCTGCTTGATCACCGAGGGCGTGCGCGGCGAAGGCGGCATCCTGCGCAACAGCAATGGCGAGCGCTTCATGGAGCGCTACGCGCCGCACTACAAGGATCTGGCCTCGCGCGACGTGGTGTCGCGTTCTATGACCATCGAGATCCGCGAAGGCCGCGGCGTCGGCGAGCACAAGGACCACATCCTGCTCGACCTGACCCACCTCGGCCCGGAGGTGATCAACGAGAAGCTGCCCGGCATCGCCGAGAGCGCGCACATCTTCGCCGGCGTCGATGTGGCCAAGCAGCCGATCCCGGTGATCCCGACCGTGCACTACAACATGGGCGGCATCCCGACCAACTACCACGGCGAAGTGGTGCGCAAGGACGGCGACAACCCCGATGCGGTGGTGCCCGGCCTGTATGCGATCGGCGAAGCGGCCTGCGTGTCGGTGCACGGCGCCAACCGCCTGGGTTCCAACTCGCTGCTGGACCTGGTGGTGTTCGGGCGTGCGGTGGCCAACCGCTGCGCCGAGACGATCAAGACCGGCGCGCCGCACAAGACCCTGGCCAGCGATTCCTGCGACAAGGCGCTGGGCCTGCTCGACAAGCTGCGCAATTCCAATGGCGGCACGCCGACCTCGGTGATCCGCGACAAGATGCAGCGCACCATGCAGTCCGACGCGGCGGTGTTCCGCACCAGCAAGACGCTCAAGGAAGGCGTCGACAAGATGGCCGAGATCTACGCCACGTTCGAGGACGTGAAGGTCTCCGACCGCTCGCTGGTGTGGAATTCGGACCTGATCGAGACCTACGAGCTGAACAACCTGCTGCTCAACGCGGTGGCGACGATCAACTCGGCCGAGCAACGCAAGGAAAGCCGCGGCGCGCATGCGCACGAGGATTTCCCGGACCGCGACGACGTCAACTGGCAGAAGCACACCCTGGTCACCGTCGACGACAAGGGCCAGTGCAGCTTCGACTACCGTCCGGTGCACATGTACACGCTCAGCAAGGACGTCGAAGTGGTGCCACCGAAACCGCGCGTCTACTGACCAAAGCCGGGATTGGGGATTGGTGATTCGGGATTCGAAGCACTTCGTTTCCTGCTCTCAACCTATCCCCAATCCCTAATCCCCAATCCCGGATTTTAAAAGCCATGGCAGAGTTCACCCTCCCCAAGAATTCCAAGATCGGCAAGGGCAAGCACTTTCCCGCCACCGGCGCGAAGAATGCTCGTACCTTCAAGGTCTACCGTTGGAATCCGGACGACGACAGCAACCCGCGCACCGACACCTACGAGGTGGATCTGGACGCGTGCGGCCCGATGGTCCTGGACGCGCTGATCAAGATCAAGAACGAGATCGATCCGACCCTGACCTTCCGCCGTTCCTGCCGCGAGGGCATCTGCGGGTCGTGCGCGATGAACATCGACGGCACCAACACGCTGGCCTGCACCAAGGCGATCGCCGACTGCGACAAGGCCGAAGTGCCGATCTATCCGCTGCCGCACATGAGCGTGATCAAGGATCTGGTGCCGGACCTGACCCACTTCTACGCGCAGTACGCGTCGATCAAGCCGTGGATCCGCACCCAGACCCCGCCGCCGCCGGACCGCGAGCGGCTGCAGTCGCCGGAAGACCGCAAGAAGCTCGACGGCCTGTACGAATGCATCCTGTGCGCGTGCTGCTCGACCAGCTGCCCGAGCTACTGGTGGAACGGCGAGCGCTACCTGGGCCCGGCTATCCTGCTGCAGGCCTATCGCTGGATCATCGACTCGCGCGACGAGGACACCGGTGCGCGCCTGGACGATCTGGAAGATCCGTTCAAGCTGTACCGCTGCCACACCATCATGAACTGCGCGCGGACCTGCCCGAAGGGGCTGAACCCGGCGCTGGCGATCGCCGAGATCAAGAAGCTGATGATGGCGCGTCGCGCCTGATCGGCTAGCGCTTCACCACGACGGGCACGCCCGTCCACTGCGCGGCACCGGCTCTCGGGTTCGGTGCCGCGCGCGTTTTCGACGGTCGCCAGGCAAGGCGTCCGTCCACCAGGCAAGGGTGCGATGCGATGATGGACGAAGCCACCGAACTGAAGAAGCTGCGCTGGCGCTGCCGGCGCGGCATGCGCGAACTGGACCAGCTGTTCGGGCGCTACCTGGACCGGCGCTGGGCGCAGGCATCCGAAGCCGAGCGCGGGGTTTTCCTATACCTGCTCGACTGCGAGGACGATAAGTTGTGGCGCTGGTTCATGGGCTACGAGGCTTGTCCCGATGCACGCGCCGCCGATCTCATCGCCACCATCCGCGCCATGCCGGCTTGAGTGGCGCCCTTCGCGCTGGCTGCTGGCGGCGCTGGCGCTGCTGAGCGTCCTGGCGCCGCTGTCGATCCTGGGTTCTGACATGCCGCGCAGTTGCGCCTGGCCGGCGGCGGCGCTGGCCGCGCTGTATGCGGTACTGCTGCTGCGGCGCGAAGCCCGGCGCGCGCCGCGCGCGCTGCTGATCCCGCCGCAGGGCAGCGCCGCGGCAAGCCTCGACGGCCAGCCGTTGGCGGCGCTGCAGGTGGACTGGCGCGGGCCGCTGGCCTTCGTGCGCTGGCGCGACGCGGATGGCCGGGTCGGGCGCCTGGCCTGGTGGCCGGACACGCTGCCGCCGGCGGCACGACGTGAACTGCGTCTGGCCGCTCAGGCCCGTGCCGCTTCGTCTGCGCCGCCGCAGATGGCACCATAGCGCTCCCTGGATGGTGGCTGCGCATGTTCAAACCCTTACCCGTGGCCATCGGCCTGCGCTATCTGCGCGCCAAGCGCCGCAACAACTTCATCTCCTTCATCTCGATGGCCTCGATCCTCGGCATCGCCCTGGGCGTGACCGTGCTGATCACCACGCTGGCGGTGATGAGCGGTTTCCAGAAGGAGATCCGCGACCGCCTGCTGCAGATGGCCGCGCATGCCACGGTCAGCGCGCAAGGCGCGCCGATGGAGGACTGGCAGCATGCGGTGGACGTGGCGACCCGCGATCCGCGCGTGGCCGGCGCCGCGCCGTACGTGGAAGAGGAGGCGCTGCTCACCGGGCAGCGCAACCAGCCGGCGATCGTGCGCGGCATCCTGCCCAACGAAGAGGCCAAGGTCTCGGTGCTGGCGCAGAAGATGAAGCAGGGCTCGATCGACAGCCTGACCCCCGGCTCCTACAACATCCTGCTCGGCCAGGAACTGGCGCTGTGGCTGGGCGTGGGCGTCGGCGACAAGGTGGTGGTGATGCTCGGCGAACCGCAGGCCAGCCCGATGGGCATGGTGCCGCGCTACAAGCGCTTCACCGTCAGCGGCATCTTCGAAGCCGGCTACAACGAGATCGACCGCGGCCTGGCGGTGACCAGCATGCCGGACATGCAGCGCGTGCTGCGCATGGGCGACGGCGTCACCGGCGTGCGCCTGAAGCTGCACAACATGGACCTGGCCTGGGAGGTGGCGCGCGACCTGGCGCTGAACCTGCACGGCCCGTACATGGTCAGCGACTGGACCCGCGAGAACGCCAACCTGTACCAGTCGCTGAAGATGGAAAAGACGGTGATGGGCATCCTGCTGTCGCTGATCATCGCGATGGGCGCGTTCAACCTGGTGTCCTCGCAGGTGATGCTGGTCACCGACAAGCAGGCCGACATCGCCATCCTGCGCACGCTGGGGCTGAGCCCGGGCGGGGTGATGCAGGTGTTCATGGTGCAGGGCACGCTGATCGGCGTGTTCGGCACCATCGCCGGGGTGATCGGCGGCATCCTGCTGACCTTGAACCTGGAGCGGATCCTGGCCGGCATCGAGGCGCTGTTCAACATCAAGCTGCTGCCGGAGGACGTGTACTACATCACCGGCCTGCCCACCGACATGCAGCCGCACGACGTGGTGGTGATCACCATCGTCGCGCTGCTGATGAGCTTCCTGGCCACGCTGTATCCGGCCTGGCGCGCCGCGCGCACGCAACCGGCGGAGGCGCTGCGTTATGAATGAGGGCCGGGAGTCGGGATTGGGGATTGGGGATTCGGATATGCAAAAGCCACAGCGAGCGGAGGCGGCGATCCGCGCCGAGGGCTTGGGCAAGACCTATGCCGAGGGCAAGATGCGCACGCCCGTGTTCGACGGGCTGGACCTGGCGGTGGCGCCGGGCGAGACCGTGGCCATCGTCGGCGCGTCCGGCGCCGGCAAGAGCACGCTGCTGCACCTGCTCGGCGGCCTGGACGTCCCCACTGCCGGCGAGGTGTATGTGGCCGGGCAGCGCATGTCGGCGCTGTCGGACGCGGCGCGCGGCCAGCTGCGCAACCGCTCGCTCGGCTTCGTCTACCAGTTCCATCACCTGCTGCCGGAATTCACCGCGCTGGAGAACGTGATGATGCCGGTGCTGCTGGGCGGCGCCGCGGTCAAGGACGCCGACGCGCGCGCGCGTGCGCTGCTGGAGTCGGTGGGCCTGGGTCACCGCCTGGAGCACAAGCCCGGCGAGCTGTCCGGCGGCGAGCGCCAGCGCGCGGCGGTGGCGCGCGCGCTGGTCAACCGCCCGGCCTGCGTGCTCGGCGACGAACCGACCGGCAACCTCGACGACAAGACCGCGGCCAACGTGTTCGCGCTGATGCTCGACCTCAACCGCGCGCACGGCACCAGCCTGGCCCTGGTCACCCACGACCGCAGCCTGGCGCGCAAGCTCGACCGCGTGCTGGAACTGCACCAGGGCAAGCTGCGCGAACTGGCGCCTGCCGACGTGTAGCGGCAGGCATGCCGGCGTGGAAGGCGCGCCGGCATGGCCGCGACCCGGCGGTCACGACCCATGCATCCCGGGAGCATGGCGGTTTCGGCGATCGGTCGCGGCTGAAGCCGCTCCTACAGGGCACCCGGCGAGTCGCCCGCGAGCTTCCTGTAGGAGCGGCTTCAGC
>NZ_JACSQX010000035.1:0-782 GCF_014836395.1 Xanthomonas bonasiae | reverse complement strand
TCCTGGTCCAGGCCGTGCTGGCGCAGGAAGCCGATCACCGTGGCGCTGTCGAAGTCGTACTGGTGCTTCATCGGCTCCATCGGCTTGGGCTCGATCAGGAAATTGCCGGTGAAGCCGATGCTGCGGCCGTAGTCGCGGGCGATGGTCAGAAAGCGCGCCATGTTGTCCTGCTCGCGCTTCATCTGCGTGTTGTGCAGGCTGGCATAGCCTTCGCGGCCGCCCCAGAACACGTAGTTCTCCCCGCCCAGCTCGACCGTGGCCTCCAGCGCCGCCTTGACCTGCACCGCCGCGCGCGCGACCACGTCGAAGTCCGGGTTGGTCGAGGCGCCGTTCATGTAGCGCGGATGCGAGAACAGGTTGGCGGTGCCCCACAGCAGCTTGATGCCGGTGTCGGCCTGGCGCTGCTTGGCGATGCCGACCATGTGCTTGAGGTTCTTCTCGTACTGGCCGACCTCGTCCGCGTCCGGCGCCAGGTCGATATCGTGGAAGCAGTAGTACGGCACGCCGAGCTTGGTGAAGAACTCGAACGCCGCATCGGCCTTGGCCTCGGCGCGGCCCAGCGCGTCGCTGCCGGCGTCCCACGGATAGGCGCGCGTGCCCGGGCCGAACGGATCGGCGCCGTTGCCGCAGAAGCTGTGCCAGTACGCCACCGCGAAGCGCAGGTGCTCGGCCATGGTCTTGTCGCCGATGCGCTTGTTCGCGTCGTAGACCTTGAAGGCGAGCGGGTTGTCCGAGGCCTTGCCTTCGAACGCGATGCGGCCGATGCCCGGGAAGTATTCCTT
>NZ_JACSQX010000034.1:0-872 GCF_014836395.1 Xanthomonas bonasiae | reverse complement strand
AAGGGTAAGTTCGAGCGCACCAAGCCGCACGTCAACGTCGGCACCATCGGTCACGTCGACCACGGCAAGACCACGCTGACCGCGGCGCTGACCAAGATCGGCGCAGAGCGCTTCGGCGGCGAGTTCAAGGCGTACGACGCGATCGACGCGGCGCCGGAAGAGAAGGCGCGCGGCATCACGATCTCGACCGCGCACGTGGAATACGAATCCCCGAACCGTCACTACGCGCACGTCGATTGCCCGGGTCACGCGGACTACGTCAAGAACATGATCACCGGTGCGGCGCAGATGGACGGCGCGATCCTGGTGTGCTCGGCCGCTGACGGCCCGATGCCGCAGACCCGCGAGCACATCCTGCTGTCGCGCCAGGTCGGCGTGCCGCACATCGTGGTGTTCCTGAACAAGGCCGACATGGTCGACGACGCCGAGCTGCTCGAGCTGGTGGAGATGGAAGTGCGCGAGCTGCTGAGCAAGTACGACTTCCCGGGCGACGACACCCCGATCATCCACGGTTCGGCGCGTCTGGCGCTGGAAGGCGACCAAAGCGAGATCGGCGTGCCGTCGATCCTGAAGCTGGTGGAAGCGCTGGATTCGTTCATCCCGGAGCCGCAGCGCGACGTGGACAAGCCGTTCCTGATGCCGGTGGAAGACGTGTTCTCGATCTCGGGCCGCGGCACCGTGGTGACCGGCCGTATCGAACGCGGCGTGATCAAGGTGGGCGACGAAATCGAAATCGTCGGCATCCGCGCCACGCAGAAGACCACGGTCACCGGCGTGGAAATGTTCCGCAAGCTGCTGGACCAGGGCCAGGCGGGCGACAACGCCGGTCTGCTGCTGCGCGGCACCAAGCGTGACGACGTGGAGCGCGGCCA
>NZ_JACSQX010000033.1:0-1076 GCF_014836395.1 Xanthomonas bonasiae | reverse complement strand
TCGATGCGGAAGCCGCGGATCTTCACCTGGAAGTCGTTGCGACCCGCGAACTCCAGGCTGCCGTCGGACGACCAGCGGCCGAGGTCGCCGGTGCGGTACATGCGCGCGCCGTGTTCACTGCAGAACGGATCGGCGACGTAGCGCTCCTCGGTCAGCGCATCGCGGTTCAAATAGCCCGGCGTGACGCCGTCGCCGCCGATCCACAACTCCCCGGTCACACCGACCGGCACCGGCTGACGGTGCGCATCCAGCACGTACACCCGGGTATTGGCGATCGGACGGCCGATGCTGATGCGCGCTTCGTCGGCGCTCAGCGCCGTCGTGGTCGACAGGATCGTCGTCTCGGTCGGGCCGTAGCCGTTCACGTATTCGCCGCGCCCCGCCCAACGCCGCACCAACTCCGGCGTCGGCGCCGAACCGGCGGTCAGCAGCTTCATGCCGGCCGGGGCCAGCGCCGGATCCAGTTGTTGCAGATACGCCGGCGGCAAGGCCGCGAAGCCGATCCGCTGCTCCAGCAGATACGCCTGCAGGCGCTGCGGGCTTTGGATCGTCGCTTCGTCCAGCAGGTGCAGCTCGGCGCCGCCGAGCAGGCCGGCGAAGATCTCGCCCGCCGATGCGTCGAAGGTGTACGGCGCGAATTGGGTCATGCGCACGCCCGCTGCGAGCAATCCGGCATCGCGGCACCAGCAGCAGAAGTTCACCACGTTGCGGTGCGAGACCTGCACGCCCTTGGGTGTCCCGGTTGTGCCGGAGGTGTAGATCACGTACGCCAGCTGCGTCGCATCCATCTGCGCGAGCGCCGGATCGTGATCGGGGTGCGCCGACAGCGCCTCGGCCAATGTCTCCAATCGCGCCACCGGCACACCCGGCATGCCTGGCAGCTGCGCACTCGCGTCCGCGATCAGCAGGGCCGGCTGCGCGTCGTCCAGCATGAATGCCACCCGCGCTGCCGGCAGATCCGGCGCCATCGGCACGTAGGCCGCGCCCGCCTTCAATACACCGAGCAGCGTCTCCACCATCGGCACGCCGCGCGACAGCGACAGAGCGACGCGTGCGCCACGGCCGATGCCCTGCGC
>NZ_JACSQX010000032.1:0-1214 GCF_014836395.1 Xanthomonas bonasiae | reverse complement strand
AGGGCACCTCGAACAACCGGTCAGATCATCGCGATGGCCTCTCAGCATCCGGCGCCCCAGTCTGAGAGCAGCATCGGAGGGGGCGATGAAGGCGGCTGAGGCGGCCGCTCGGCCGCCTTAGCTGATCACGCTGGCAACAGCGCTCGATCCTGCAGCCGCGCCAGCCGCAACAGGTTGTGGCTGGCGACCTTCAGCCCGATCACCACCGTCGCACGCGCCAGACCGATGCAGCGCAGGCATTTGCCGCCTTGCTGGGCCAGACGCGCAAATGGGTGTTCGCCAAACACTCGGTCCTTGGCGATCCGATGGTTGCGGCGCTTTTCTCGCTCGCTCAACGGCTTGCGCGCCTGTCCCTGATGCTGGATCGCCGGGTGATATCCGCGTTGCCTGAGCGCTGCTTCCCGACCTGCATCGGCGTACCCGCTATCGGCCCACACCGTGCGGCCGGTATTGTCCGGGTCCAGCACCTGCTCGAAGTGGCGGCTGTCATGCACATTGGCCGCGCTGACGTCGTAGCGACGGATGAAGCCCCAACGCCGATCCGTGCTGGCGTGCAGCTTGTAGCCGTAGAACGCCACCCCGTGCTTCCTGGTCCAGCGCGCCTGCACATCCTTCTGCGCGCGCTTGGCATCGCTCCAGTCCTGGCCCACATCCTCTCCTTGCTTGATCTGTGCGTTCTCCTCGCGCGTGTTGCGCTGGATCGGCGCGCTGACGATGCTCGCATCGATGATCTGACCGCCACGCGCAACAAACCCGGCCCGTTGCAACTGCTGGCTGATCGCTGCGCTGATGTCGCCCATCACGTCCTTGGCCTTGAGCCGCTCGCGCCACACCCAGATCGTTTTGGCATCGGGCACCTTGCCACTGTGTTCCAGCCCAAGAAACTGCTGGAAGCTGCGCCGATCCAGGACCTGATACTCCAGCGCATCGTCGGAGAGGTTGTACAACTGCTGCAACAGCAGCAGCTTGACCATCACCACTGTCGGCCAGGCCGGACGGCCGCCGCGCGTGCCGGTGTTCAAGGACAGCTTGGCGTCGACGGCTTGGGCAATCGCTACGAAATCGATATGGCGAGACAACACCGACAGCGGGTCGCCTATCTGCTGCCGTTTGGACTCCCGTTCGTGTCCGGCAAACAAGCTGATCATCGCAAGGCCTCGGCTGTCTTCTCAGACCATATGATGCCAAAGCAGGCAGGTTTTTAGAGGTGCCCT
>NZ_JACSQX010000031.1:0-1246 GCF_014836395.1 Xanthomonas bonasiae | reverse complement strand
GTTGAGCCACCCCTGATAACTCGGACACCTGAAAGCGAGGACAATCCTCGCACGGAGGTGTTCGATGCAGAAGCGGCAGCGGTTCACGGCAGAGTTCAAGCGGGAAGCAGTGCGGTTGCTCAAGGCGGGAGATCGGCCAGCGGCCGTGATCGCGCGGGAGTTAGGCGTCCCGCGCAACCGGCTCTACAAGTGGGCCACGGACCTCGATGCGAAGGGCACGGGCGCCTTTGGCGGCAGTGGCCGGCCTAAGTCCAACCCGGATGAACTGACCAAGCTGCAGCGCGAGAACGAGCGTCTGCGCCAAGAGAACGAGATCCTAAAAAAAGCGGCGGCGTACTTTGCGCGAGAACTATCGTGAAGTACGCCTGGATCCGAGACCAGCAGGGTTACCGTGTGCGTTGGCTCTGCCATGCGCTGGGCGTGTCACCCAGCGGTTACTACGCATGGTGCGCTCGCCGTCCGGGGCCGCGCGCGCACCAGAATGCTCGGCTATTGCAGCGGATCGAGCAGTTGCACGCACAAACCCGCGAGGCGTATGGCAGCGAGCGCCTGTGGCGTGCGTTACGCCAGCAAGGCGAAACCTGCGGTCGGCATCGGGTGCGGCGCCTGCGGCAGGCACATGCGATCCGCACCAAGCGGCGACAACGCTACCTGCGCACGCGCAGCACCTACCAGCGGTCGGCGGTGGCGCCTAACCGGCTGGCATGGCCGTTCGTCAGTCCGGGGCCAGATCGGGTGTGGGTGGCGGACATCACCTTCGTGCCGACCCGGATGGGCTGGTTGTACCTGGCGGCGGTGCTGGACATGCACAGCCGGAAAATCGTGGGCTGGGCGATGGGCCAGCGGGCCGATCAGGCGTTGGCCAGTGCTGCACTGGCCATGGCGCTCCAACGCCGGCGACCAGCGAAGGGCGCAATCCACCATAGCGACCAGGGCACGCAATACACCAGCGGTGCGTATCAGCGGCAATTGCAGGAAGCCGGGCTGGTCGCGAGCATGAGCCGCAAGGGCATGCCTTACGACAATGCAGTGATGGAGAGCTTCTTCAGTTCGCTTAAGCAGGAACTGACGCACCACGAGCGCTTCGCCAGTCTCGATGAAGCGCGCGGAAAGGTGTTCGAGTACATCGAAGTGTTCTACAACCGGCAGCGGTTGCACAGTGCGCTGGGCTACCGCTCGCCGGTCGAGTTCGAGAAGATGGTTGTTGTTCCCTAATTAACCTGTCCGAGAAATCGGGGGTGGCTCA
>NZ_JACSQX010000030.1:0-2523 GCF_014836395.1 Xanthomonas bonasiae | reverse complement strand
AACCAGACCGTGACCCAGATGGACGAGAGCACGCAGCAGAATGCGGCGCTGGTGGAAGAGGCCAGCGCCGCGGCGCGCTCGATGGAGCAGCAGGCGACCGAGCTGACCCAGGCGGTGGCCTTGTTCAAGCTGGAAGAGAACGCCGCGCCGGTACGCCAGCCGACTCTCGCGAAGGCGCCGAAGCCGAGGAACTACGCCCGCCCGGCGCCGGCCGCTGCGCGTCGCCTGCAGTCCGTCGCCGCGGTGGCCACCGACAAGGACTGGCAGGAGTTCTGATCGGCGTATGCGCTGCTCGCCGCCCTCCAGCCGGAGGGCGGCGTGCTGTCCAGCACACGCATCGCATGTCGCGCTGGAAGTGCGGGCCAGTTGCCGCCGTATCCGGCAGCGGACGCCGCGCCGCCGCCCGCAACGCTATCTCGATCGCCCGACGCGCCTCTCGTCGTCGGGTTTGCTGTTTTCGCGGCGGCGTGATGTTGAGCCGTCTGCCGGTCTACCCCGGCATTCCGCATCGACGGGGAAGAAACCACGTCCCATGTTCGACGCCACCGCCGCGGCGCTGCCCGCGCCGTTCCGTCACCTGGATCTCGTCCAGGCCGCTCCTGCAGCCGCTGGGCTATAGGTACACCGCGTCACGGCGGCGTAGACCAAGGCCAAGGTCATCGCCACGGCCGCTGTGAGCACCAATCCGGACTAGCGGCTTGCGCTTCTCGCGTCACGCCATGCGTCCGCGCGATTCGTTCGCGGGCACATGGCGCTGCGTCTTGCGCGCACGCTGCAGAACGCGAACTTGCGGTGCAAGACGCGTGAAGAGCGCGGTCGCCGACGCGGCGATCGACCTGGCCGAGCCGCGCTATGGCCGCCAGCCAAGGATGCGCGACGTCATGACGCCGTCGCTGCCGGCCTTGCGCGTTTTTCACGTTGATTTCACCGTTTTCCCGCTTTCCGGATCCGTCCGCAACTTCGGATTCACATCACGATGATGTCCGTGACGGCATTCAAAAAAATCTTTGTCAATGCGCATCAAGAATCCAATGCGGTCGCCGTTACTTCGCCCAAGCATCGGCGCTGGCGTCGCGCGCAGTGGGCAAGAATTTTCAAGATTCGGCCTGCAGTCCACGCTGCGTCGCAGCTTCGCGATGTGTTCCATTTCGTGCCCGGTTCCGCATCTTCGAACTCGTAGCGCGTTTCCATTCCATCCCCTGGCAGGTACCCCATGATCGGATTTCTTCAACGCTACAACGTCGGTACGCGCCTCTCCGCTGCCTTCGGCGTACTCATCCTGCTTTCCTGCGCGCTCGTCGTCGCCGGGTTGATGACCCTGGCGCAAGCGCGTGAACGCATGGACAGTATCGTCAACCGCAACATGACCATCCTTGAGTACACCAGCGCGATGCGCGAGGCCAGTTCGATCATCGCGGTCAACCTGCGCAATATCGTCCTGCCGACGACGCAGGAAGAAAACATCCAGTTCGCCAAGCGCGTCGAGCAGCAGCAGCAGAACTACAGCGAGACCCACGACAAGCTCTATGCGATTCCGGTGACCGATGCCACCGGCGCGGAGATGCGCAGGCAGATCGATCTCGGTTACGAGCGCTCGCGCGCCGCCAACCAGCAAGTGCTGGATCTGGGCATGAACGACAAACCCGACGAGGCGCTGCAGGTACTGATGAAGCAGGCCGCGCCGGCCACCCAGCAGTGGCAGGACGCGATCAACGCGTATTCGGAACGGCAGCGCGTGCGTGGTGCGAGCGCCTATGCCGCCGCTAGCTCGGCGATGGATCGTGGCCGCGCCATGCTGATCAGCGGCGGCGTGGTGGTGGTCGTGGTCAGCGCGCTGCTGGCCTGGCTGATCACCCGCAGCCTCACCGTGCCGCTGAGCCGCGCCACCCGCGCCGCAGAAGCGATCGCACGTGGCGATCTGGACAACGACGTGCAGACCCAGGCTACCGACGAAACCGGGCGCCTGCTCGGCGCGATGCATGGCATGCAGCATCAGTTGCGCAGCCTGATCGCCGCACAGCTGGACATGGCCAAGCGCCACGATGCCGGCCAGATCAGCTTCCGCATGGACGCCGCCGCGTTCCCCGGCGACTACGGACGCATGGCCGCAGAAACCAACGCCGTGGTCGGCTCGCATATCGAGATCAAGATGAAGTTGATGCAGATCATGGGCCGCTACGCGATCGGCGACCTCAGCCAGGACATGGACCGCCTGCCTGGCGAGAAGGCCGTGCTGACCCAGACCATGGACGAGGTCAAGGCCAACCTGTCGGCGATGAACGGCCAGATCAGGCAGCTGGCGCAGTCCGCCGCCGACGGCGACTTCAGCGCGCGCGGCGATGCGCAGCGCTTCCAGTTCGACTTCCGCATCATGGTCGAGAGCCTCAACCAGCTGATGACCACCGCCGACGGCAACCTGCAGTCCTTGTCGGCCTTGCTGCAATCCATCGCCGCCGGCGACCTGACCGCGCGCATGCACGGCGAGTTCCGCGGCGTGTTCGCGCAGATGCGCGACGATGCCAA
>NZ_JACSQX010000002.1:534603-535242 GCF_014836395.1 Xanthomonas bonasiae | reverse complement strand
AAGCTGATCATCGCAAGGCCTCGGCTGTCTTCTCAGACCATATGATGCCAAAGCAGGCAGGTTTTTAGAGGTGCCCTTCAGTCGCGACAGGCCTTGCCGGTACGGCCTGTCGCGACTGAAGTCGCTCCCACAGAGGTCATTCGCACCTGCGCACCTGTTCCGGCCGGTCCGTATCGCCGGCACGGATGCGCGGACGATGCGCTTAACGTACGTTGCGCAATTCCCAGCCGCTGCCGGCGAGCAGGCGCATGCGTTGCTTGAGGATATCGCCGGGGATGCTGGTGGTGGCGACCAGGTCGATGCGCAGGTCGTCCTGCTTGCCGCTGACCGTGGCGGCCGGATCGACGACGCCCAGCGACGGATCCACGTCGTCCGGCTCCGGCTGCAGTGCGCGCCAGCGCTCGAACCAGGCGGGGCTGCTCAAGGCCTGCTGCAACTGTTCGGCGAAGGCGTCGGCGCCGTTGGCGCTGAAGCTGAGCGTGGGTTCGCTGCCGCGCGCGCGGGCGGGGTCGGGCAGGCTGATCGAATAGGTCACGGCCATGGCGGTTCCTCTGTGGAGCGGTGCGGCGCAGCCTAGCAGGCGGCGTCGTGAGTGGGTTGTCTACGCCGGAGACGTTGCAGGAGCGGGGGGGGGGGCCG
>NZ_JACSQX010000002.1:405672-534593 GCF_014836395.1 Xanthomonas bonasiae | reverse complement strand
GGCTATCGATAGCACCTGTCGCGGCTGAAGCCGCTCCTACAACAAGCAACAAGATTCGCCCGCAACGCCTAGGCGAACGTATGCGGCCCATCGGCGAAGCCCAGGGTCAGCGCGCCCTTGCCGACGTTGACCATGCCGGTCAGGCTCATCACGCTTTCCAGCACCTCCACCGCGTGCGTCTCACAGACCTGGCGCAACGCCGCGTAGCCGGGCAGGGCGCGCAGTTCGCTCAGCTCGCCGCCGTAGCTCAGGCACAGCGTGGGCGTCATCAGCCCGGCGGCGACGCGCTTGCCGACGAACTCGAACAGCTTCTGCACAGCGGCGTCGAACCCCTTGATCTTGGCCACCGGCGCGGTGTCGCCGCGATAGCCGTGCAGCACCGGCTTGATGTCCAGCGCGGTGCCGAGCGCGGCGCTGATCAGGCCGACGCTGCGGTCGCCCTTGCTGCGCGCGCGGGCGCGCATGTAGTACAGGTCGCGGGTGACCATGTAGCCGTGCACGTTGCCGGCCAGTTCCTCCAGCCGTTCGCGGATCGCCTGCACGCTGGCCCCGGCCGCGCGCAGGCGTACCGCCTCCACCGCGGTCACCGCCTGCGCGGCGAACAGGTTCTGCGTGTCGATCACCCGCAGCGCGAACGGCGAGGTGTGTCCGGCGGCCTGCCGGATCGGCTTGTAGTCGTTGAGGATGGCGAAGCTGGCCTGCAGCGCATGCTGGTGGATCGGGCTGCGGGTCTTGGTGATGGTCATGCAGAACACGTGGTCGTAGTCGATCACCAGCCGGCTCAGGAACAGCTCGCGGATCTGCGCCACGCTGAACGGAATGGTTTCCGCTTCGGCGCCGTGCTCGGCCACGTGCGCATGCAGGAAGCTCAGCGTGGCTTCCTCGTCGCGATGGTCGGCCAGCACCGCCTCGCCGATGCGCACGCTGATCGGCAGCAACACGATGTTGTGGTCTGCGATGTAGTCCTGCGGCAAGTCGCAGGCAGAATCCACCACGATCCCGATACGCATCTGGCCCCCTCCGGCGTTGCGCCTCGTCAGTACCGGCTAGGTTAGCGCAGACGCCCGGGAACGTCGCGGCCGGCTCAGCCGCGGCGCTGCACGGCGACCGGCAGCGCCGCCAGCCGCGCCATCTCGCCGCGCTGCAGCAGCTGCGGATCGGCCAGCAGCGCCTGCATCAGCGGATGCGCGTCGTTGCCCCACAGCAAGGCCTCGCCGACCTGCAGCGTCGGCACGCCGAACACGCCGGCGGCGATGGCCTGTTCGGTATTGCCGCGCAGCTGCGCCTTGACCTGCGGATCGCCCACGGCGGCGGCCGCATCGGCGAAGCCCAGCGCCAGCGCCACCGGGGCCAGTGCGGCGGCATCGTCGCCGGTGTGGCCGTCGCGCCACAGCCAATCGAACAGCGCGTCGATCGCCTGCGGCGTGCTGCCGGCGGCGATGCACAGCCGCAGCGCGGCCAGCGGGTTGAACGGATGCGCCGGCGGAAACCGCAGCGGCACGCCCTCCTGCTGCGCCTGCCACTGCACGAACTGGTAGGTGAAGCTGCGCTTGTGCGGAATCTCCGCCGGTCCGCGCGTGTGCAGATGCTGCAGCACCGCGCCGAACACGATCGGCACTGGCTCGATCCGCGCGAACTCCGGCAGCGCCTTGAGCTTGTGCCAATGCAGATAGGAAAACGGCGAGACGAAATCGAAATACCAGCGCAAGCGCATGAGCGGGCTCCGGTCGGGGATGCGCCAGCTTACTCGCCTGCCGGCATGCGGCGCGGCGTGTTGCACTGCGGCGCATGCCGCGCCCGTGCGCGTGCCGCGACCGGGGCGCTGGACGCCGCGGTAGACAATGCGTCGCCGCCGATCTCGACGACGTGTGGGAACTGGGAAGGCGCGCACGCTGCAGGTCTCGACCGCGTGGCGCTATTGCCGCAGCGCATGCCGCCAGGCGTTCTTCGCATAGCTCGTGCCGCGCGGGTCTTGCTAGCGTCCGCCGCGGCAGCACCTCCGCTGCCGTGCCCGCCGACTTCCTGGGAGAAACCGAACATGCATGATGTCCAGATCGTTCCGATCGCCGCACCGCATCTGCGCGCCCCCGCGCCGCGCGCGCGCATGCGCCGGCGCCTGCTGCAGGCGCTGTTCGCCGTGTCGTGCCTGGCGGCTGCGCCGCTGGCGCTGGCCGGGCCCTACAAGATCTTCGGCAACCACTATGCGTGGGTCAACAATTTCAACGATCCCAACAACGTCATCCAGGGCACCTTCGGCACCGGCAGCACGCCGGAGCTGACGGTCACCTTCAATTTCGCCAACTCCAGTCTGTACGGGTATCCGGCGATCGTGCGCGGCTGGCACTACGACTGGAACCCGACCAGCGACACCTTGTTCCCGCGGCAGGTGTCGTCGCTGAGCACGATCCCGGTCAAGTTCACCTACAGCGCCGGCGGCAGCAACCTGGGCGGCGATTTCGCCTACGACCTGTTCTTCCGCCGCGACACCAGCAAGGGCGTGCCGCAGCTGGAAGTGATGATCTGGGGCGGACACAATTCCTGGCCGATCGGCACGCTCAGCGCCAGCAACGTGATCAGCGCCGGCGGCTACACCTTCGACCTGTGGGAAGGCAACAACAGCGCCGCCGGCTACTACGTCTACACCTTCATCCCGCACGGCACCGCCGGCCAGCCCAACCTGCCCACCAGCGGCAACCTCAACGTCGACGTCAAGCCGTTCCTGAACTGGCTGCAGGCCAACCGCAGCAAGGACGGCCGCTACAGCAACGCGCTGTATCTGCACGTGGTCGAGGCCGGCTTCGAGGTGGTGCGCGGCAACGGCTGGGCCAAGGTCAGCGCGACCATCGACGCGCATTGAGTTGCGCGCCGCAGCGGCGGCCCGACCGGGCCGTCGCCGCCCTGGCGGGAATTTCCCGGCATCGATGCTGGCGCGCCGGCAATGGCCGACGCCAGCGCGGCAAACGCAGCGGGCTGGCGCGCCACACCGTCGTCGCGGCGGACCGCGGACGCTTGCAGAGCAGCGGCCGGGCCACGGTGCGTGTCGCGACGTGATGCGGCGCGGCCCGCACCGCTTGCACCGCCCGCGCGCTACTGCGTATACGCCCGCGGCAGCGCGCCGGCCTGCTTCATGTAGCGGTCGCGCAACTCGGTCTGGCGCGAGCGCATCGGGATCGGGCGGCCGCCCAGCCAGACCTGCTCGGCGTAGTGGGCCACGTCCAGCGGATCGCCTTCCCACAGCACCAGGTCGGCGAGCTTGCCGGGGGCGATGCTGCCCAGCTTGTCGCCCACGCCCAGCGCCTCGGCCGGGACCCGGGTCAGGCCGGCCAGGCCGTCTTCCCAGGGCAGGCCGTGCGCTACCGCGTTGCCGGCCAGCTGGCGCTGCTTGCGCGCGTTGTGCGAGCCGTCGCCGCCCTGGGTGAAGCTCACCGCGACGCCGGCCGCGTTCAGCCGCGCCGCGTTCTCCAGGGTCGCGCCGATCTGGTCGAAGCTGCTCGGCAGGTCGTCCAGTGCGTTGACGAACACCGGCACCTTCACCGCGGCCAGCAGCGGCGCCAGCTTCCACGCCTCGTCGCCGCCGGCGATGGCGATGCGCACCTTCTCGCGCTGCGCCCAGCGCAGCAGCTGGCGGATGTCGGCGGCGCGGTTCACCGCCACCACGATGCGGCCCTGGCCGGCCAGGTACCTGGCCAGCACGGCGCGTCCGGCCGGGGTCAGCAAGGCATGCGGCGAGTCCGCCGGCATGCGTCCGCGCGCTTCGGCCACCAGTTGGTCGAGCAGCATCCACTGCGCGGCGCGCGACTTGCCGCTCAGTTCCAGCGCGTCGCTGCCCAGGCGCACGTACAGCGCGTGCGGGCCGATCGGGTCGGCGCCGCCGTCCAGGCGCATCACCGCGCCCTGGCCGGCGATGAAGGCGCCGCCGCTGTTGGCGCCGAGCGCGGTGAAGCCGATGCCCTCCACGCGCGCGACCGGGATCAGCACCGAGTCGGGGTTGTAGGCCAGGGTCACGTCGAACTCCGGGCGCATCGGCTGGTCGTGCGGCAGGCTTAGCGCGCTGTCCACGGTGGAGGACTCGCCGGACACTTCCTCGATGCCGATCTCGGTGATGCCGCCGAACAGTGCCGGGGTCAGCGGGCGGCCCTTGGCCTCGATCACCGCGACCCCGGCCGGAGCGGACAAGCCGCTGCCGACCGCGCGGATGGTGCCGCCCTGGACCAGCACGTCGGCGTTTTGCAGGGTGCCGCGCGCGCTGGCGGTATGCACGGTGGCGCCGCGGATCAGCACGTCCTGCGCGAAGGCGGGTACGCTGCCGAGGATCAGGCAGGCAGCGATCGCCAGGCGCTGTGCCAGGGGGCGGCGCGAATGCGGAGCGGAACGGCTCATGGGGCAGCCTCCTGGCCGAGCATGAAGTCGGATGTGGGTTGCAGGCGGCGGTCGGCGCGGTCGTAGACCTGCGCGCCGTCGATGTAGACCTTCTCGGCCAGCGCGTAGGAACTGAACGGGCTGCCGTTCCACACCACCACGTCGGCCATCTTGCCCGGCTCCAGCGAGCCGGTCTGCTTCTCGATGCCCAGCGCCTTGGCCGGGTTGCTGGTCAGCCAGCGGATCGCGCGCTCGGGCGCGATGGCGATGCCGGCGCGGCGCCCGGCGGCCATCGCCTTGGCCGCTTCCTGGTTGAGCCGCTGGATGCCTTCCTCCGAATCCGAATGCACGATGGCGCAGCCGTTGGCCGGGCGATCGACCAGCGCGATGTTTTCCTGGATGCCGTCGAAGGCCTCCATCTTGAAGCCCCACCAGTCGGCCCACAGCGCGCCGCAGACGTTTTCCTGGGCCAAGCGGTCGGCGATCTTGTAGGCCTCCACGCCGTGGTGGAAGGCGGCGATCTTGAAGCCGAATTCCTTGGCCAGGTCGAGCATGGTGGTCATCTCGTCGGCGCGGTAGCAGTGGATGTGCACGCGGATGTCGCCGTTGATCGCGCCGGCCAGGGTGTCCAGCTTCAGGTCGCGCTTGCCGCCGCTGTCGCCGGAACTGTCGTTGTCGCCGGCGCCGCGGCTCCACCAATGGCGCTTTTCCGGCGCCTTCTTCTTCGGCGCGTTCTTGCGCAGGTATTCGCTGGCGTCGATGAACGCGGCGCGGTACCCGGCGACGTTGCCCATGCGTGTGGCCGGGCCGCCCTTCTCGCCGTACACGCGCTTGGGGTTCTCGCCGCAGGCCATCTTCAGGCCCCACGGCGCGCCGGGGAACTTCATCGCCTGGTAGGTGGTGGCCGGCACGTTCTTCAGGGTCACGCCGCGGCCGCCGACCAGGTTGGCCGATCCCGGCAGCACCTGCAGCGAGGTGACGCCGCCGGCCAGCGCGGTGCCGAAGCCCGGATCCTGCGGCCAGATCGAATGTTCGGCCCAGACGTTGGGCGTCACCGGCGCGGTCATCTCGTTGCCGTCGCTGTGCGCGCTGACGCCGGGGCTGGCGTACACGCCCAGGTGCGAGTGCACGTCGATGATGCCGGGCGTGACCCACTTGCCGTGGCCGTCGATGCGGGTGACGTTGGCCGGAGCGGCGAGCGCGCGGCCCACCGCCTGCACGCGGCCGTCCTGCAGCAGCACGTCGGCATCGTCCAGGCGCTCGCCGGTGCCGGTGAGCACGGTGGCGTGCTCGATCAGCATCGGCGTGGACGCCAGCGGCCGGTAGGTGCTGGGGTAAGGGTCTTCGACGAAGCGCGAGGCGGCCGCGGCAGGGCCGCACAGCGCCACGCCCAGGCAGGCGAGCAACAGATGACGCATCAGATTTTCCCCGGATGTTGGCTGCAGCGTTGGCGCCGCCTGCGCACGCTAGCCCGAGCCGGCGCGCTTGCCAAGTGCGGGCGGCGTGGGGCGGGATTGGGGATTGGGGATTCGCAGAGCGCGTCGGCAGGCGAATGCTCACCCGCCCGTGGCTCAAGGTGACAGCGAACTGCCACGCTTTCGCCAATCCCCAATCCCCAATCCCCAATCCCCAATCCCCAATCCCCCATACGTCGGTTGTTGATGGAGGACAGCACCGATCCGGCCGACGCGATCGCGCGCCGCACGCGCCGCGCTGGGCATGGGTGGATTGGCAGAGCGATGGTCCGGGCGCGGCCAGCGTGGCCGATCGCGCGGCGGCGACAGCCCACGGATCGCTCGCCGCACACCGCATGCCGACGCCGGATCGGGTATAGAGGCCGATTGCCGACCGATGGAAATGCGATGACCGAGATCCTGCCCCGCGATGTCGTGGAGTTCTGGCGCAGCGCCGGCCGCGAGCGCTGGTTCGCCGCCAACGACTCGTTCGATGCGAACGTGCGCCAGAATTTGCTGGACGCGCATCACGCCGCGGCGCGCGACGAGTACGCGGCGTGGATGGACAGCGCCGAGGGCGCGCTGGCGCTGCTGCTGTTGCTCGACCAGGTGCCGCGCAACGCCTTCCGCGGCAGCGCGCACGCCTACGCCACCGATGGCCTGGCGCGGCGCTACGCGCAATGGGCGCTGGCGGCCGGCTACGACCAGCAGGTCGAGCCGGAGTTGCGCATGTTCTTCTACCTGCCGTACGAGCACGCCGAGGATCCGGGCCTGCAGCGCGAGGCGGTGGAGCTGTTCAGCGCGCTCGGCGATGCCGACAGCCTGCAGTGGGCCACGCAGCACGAGGACATCATCCAGCGCTTCGGCCGCTTCCCGCATCGCAATGCGGCGCTGGGGCGGGAGACGACGCAGGACGAGCAGCGGTTTCTGGACGAGGGCGGTTTCGCCGGTTGAGTGGCGCGCCGGCGGCGGCGCTGTTGCAGGGGCGGCTTCAGCCGCGACGGACTCTACGGATAGAACCTGTCGCGGCTGAAGCCGCTCCTACAGGGCGGTGTCGAGCGTTCCTGCGGGCGCCGGCGCTCAGCAGCCGCCGACCAGGTCGTCGCTGCGCCATTGGCCATCGACCAGGTGCAGCAGCCAGAATCCGTAGGTCTCGTAGCCGCTGTGCTGGATCAGGAAATCGACCGTGCCGTCGGCATCGATGTCGGCGAACTGCAGCAGCGCATAGTTGTTCTTGCGTCCCTCGCAGTCGTCGCAACCATAGTCGGCGAGGGTCTTGCGCAGTCGCCAGCCGGCGTCGCTGCGTTCCAGTACCGCCAGCAGGGTGGTCAGCTTGGGCGAGGCTCCGTCCGCGTTCGCAGCCGGCGCCGGGTCGTAGACGCTGGCGGTCACCAGGGCGACCTCGTGGCCCGGCTGCTTGGCATCGCCGATCACGGTCAGTGCCGGTGCCTCGTCGGCCGGCGGTGCGGCGAGCTGCGCCAGCAGCCGCTTCAGCGCCGCGGCAGGCAGGCGCTTGCGCACCGACGGATCGTTGCCGACGACCTGCAGCAGCGCGCGCCGCTGCGTGGCATCGAGCTCGCGGCGGGCGAAGCGCTGGCCGGGATTGAGGTCGAACGAGGCCAGCAGGGCATCGTGAGCGAAGGTGGCGCCGTGCGCGGTCTTCAGGCGCACGCGCAGGTCGCCGCCGCACATGCTGTTGTCGTCGACCGAGAACGCCAGCGGCGTCGCCACGCCGTTCTCGGCGCCGTTGTCGAACACCCGCAGCGGCTTTTTCAGCCCGCGCCAGGCGCCCAGTTCGGCTTCTTCCGACGGCGCGTTGCGCACCGGGATGTAGCTCATCACCTTCGCCTCGTCCGAGACCGGGGTGACGTAGATCACCGTCGGCGGTGGTGCGGCGGCCGGCGCGGCGGCGGCAGGCAGGGCGGCGAGGCCGATCAGTGCTGCGGTCCAGCGTTTCAGTGCGCGTGCCATGGCTTGCTTCCTCCCCGGAAGCGCAAAAACCGTATCGCAAAAAAAGCGGGCGACCCTCTGGATCGCCCGCCGTGATGCCGCTGCGTCGTGCGCCGCCGGCTCAGTATTTCGCCACGCTGCTGTCCACCTCGTCGGCCCAGGCATCGATGCCGCCGACCACGTTGTGCACGCGGCTGAAGCCGAGCGCGCGGAACTGCTCGGCGGCCTGCGCGCTGCGCCCGCCGTGGTGGCACAGGAAGGCCAGCGCGGTGTCCTTCGGCAGCGCTTCCAGCTGCGCGCGCTGGTCGCCGTCCAGGGTGCGGAACGGCACGTTCACCGACGCGATCGCGCGCTCTTCCGGCGGGCGCACGTCCACCAGGATCAGGCCGCCGGCGCGCACCTGGTCGTCGGCGTCGCGCACGCTCAGCTCCTGCACCGGCTTGGGCGCGTTCGGGTTGTCGATCGCCAGGCCGCGGCCGCGCAGGTCGTCGACCCAGTCGATGGTGATGCCTTCGGCACGGCGCGCGCTGGCCAGGTCGAACTGCACGCGCAGGCCGTTGGACTCGGCGGCGATGGCGTTCGGGTCGGTCGGCGCCAGCTGGAAGTTCGGCTGGAACTGCGCGTCGATCGCCAGCGCCAGGGTCGCACCCGGGGCATCGGCCAGCGCGCCGCGCAGCATCTCCGCGGCGGCGTCGGTGATGGTGATCGAGGGCGGGGTGCGGTCCGGCGCCTGCACGCCGAGCAGTTCGCTCAGCTCGCCGCTGCCGGCCATCTGCAGGATGATGTCGCTGCCGCCGACCAGTTCGCCGTCCACGTACAGCTGCGGGATCGTCGGCCAGTCGCCATAGGCCTTGATGCCTTCGCGGATGTCCTGGTCGGCCAGCACGTTGACGTGGGCGAAGTCGACGCCCAGTTCGTTCAGCGCACCCACCGCCTTGGCGGAGAAGCCGCACTGCGGCATGCTCGGCTGGCCTTTCATGAACAGCACGACGCGGTTGGAACTGAGCAGCGTTTCGATGCGGGAACGCAGGGCGGGATCGAGGGACATGGCAGTGATTTCGGTCGCTGAGTCGGACCGGTCATTCTACGCCGCATGGCATCATGGGGCATGACAGTTCCGGAAACGCTGCATCGCATCCCCCGTCACCCGTACCGCTGGTTGCCTTTGGCGCTGGCCTCGCAGGTGCTGGTGGCGGCGATCTGGTGGGCGTGGGGCTGGCGGGTCGGGCTGCCGGCGCTGCTGGCCTCGCATGCGGCCCTGGTGCTGCCGGTGTTCCTGCCGCGGGCCTGGCTGTACGCCCCGGTGCTCAGCCGCCTGCCCGGCACCGCGCCGCGGGTGTGGCTGACCATCGACGACGGCCCCTCCGACGACACCGCGCCGCTGCTGGACCTGCTCGACCGCCACCAGGCCAAGGCCACCTTCTTCCTGGTCGGGGAACGCGCCGCCGCGCGCCCGGAGCTGGTGCGCGAGATCCTGCGCCGCGGCCACGGCGTCGGCAACCACAGCCAGACCCACCCGCAGGCCTGGTTCTGGGCGTTGGGACCGCGGCGCATGGCGCGCGAGATCGGCCAGGCGCAGCAGGCGCTGGGCGCCATCGCCGGCACCGCGCCGCGCTGGTACCGCTCGGTGGTGGGCATGACCAACCCGTTCGTCGCCGCGCCGCTGCGCCGCCACGGCCTGACCCGGGTCGCCTGGAGCGCGCGCGGCTTCGACGGCGTGCACTGCGATCCCGCCGCGACCGTGGCGCGCATCGCGCGCGACCTGACACCCGGCGCGATCGTGCTGCTGCACGAAGGTGCGGCACATGGGCACAACCTGGCGATCGTGGAAGGCGTATTGCAGGCGATGCGCGAGAAAGGCCTGGTCAGCGTCCTGCCGGGCTAGCGCGCGCCGGCGCGAGTGTGCCCAGGCGCGCGCGCGCCCGCGGGTACGCCCGCACTGCAGTCCCTGTGGACTCTCGACGCGAGCCAGCGGCTCGCGTTCGCGCCGGGCTCAGCTGCCCTGGATGAGCCCGAACACGATCAGCGCGGCGACGCCGACCAGGGTCGCGATCGCAAAGATCAGGCCGAGCACGCCGTACAGCTTCCTGCGGTCGCGCTGGAACAGGCTGCCGATGCCAAGCGCGGCGGCGGCCAACTCGGCGAACACGCCGACCATCATCGCCATGCCGACCAGCATCGCCAGCGGCGAGTCTTCGTCCAGGCTGTCGGGCTGGGAATAGACCAGTGCCGCGCAGACGCCGATCAGCACGAGCGTCAGCACCGCGGCGATCAGGCTGACCGCGAACGAGGCGATGCCGAGGCCGGAATAGGGAGGAAGCGTTGGCGATGTCATGGGAACTCCGAGGGGGAACAGGTCGTCCCGGCGCCGATGCGCGCAGGACAGCGTGATGCGGTTCGCGTGCGCGGCGCTTGCTGCGTCGGCATGCGCTGCCAGCGCAGCGCTCGCGGATGCGGATCCGGCTAGGCCGCTCGGCGCGTTCGCACTGGATTGGGCGCGACGCCGCAGCTTGCCGAGCGTTGCATCGATCGGTGCAATCCGAGCGGTGCTGGCGATGCGCCAGCGACGGCGCGGCAGTATAGACGTCGCGCGCCTTGCCCGCTGCCGGTGGCCGTGGAAATGCGGTGCGGACCCGAGCTGCAATGCGTGCACGCAAATGATGCACAGCGTTTCCGACGGCATTGCATGCAATGTCGAAACGGCGCTGTGCGGTGTATTCCGAGCCAAGGAGGCGCGAGGCCGGCCGCGTCAGTGCGGTTCGGCCACGATCAGCCAGTTGTTGAACGGGGTGTTGCCGTACAGCGGCGCGAACGTGGCGCGCAACCCGGCGTCGCCGAGCTGGCGTTCCAGGCTGTCGCGGGTGGGATAGCACTTGGGCACTTCCTGCATCCAGCCGGCCAGGTGCGCGAGCACGTCGGTGACGCGGCTGGTGCGGCCGCGGCCGCTGGCATCACCCAGGCCGCTGCGGATCACCAGCTTGGCGCCGGGCGTGAGCATCTTCGCCACGCTGCGGATCAGGTTGGCCTGCATGGCCGCATCGAGGTACTGCAGCACGTCCAGGATCGCGACGCTGCCGCTATGGTCGGGCCAGGCCTGGCCGAGATCGACCACGTCGAAGCGGGCGCCGTGCAGGGCGCTGCGCGCGGCGATATTGATCGCGCGGCGGATCTTCGCCGCGTCGATGTCCACGCCGTGGTAGCGCTGCCGCTGGCCGTCGGCGCGCAGCGCATGCGCGAGCAGGCCCAGGCCGCAGCCCAGGTCCAGCACCGGGGCGTCGGTGCCGCGCAGCGCGGCGAGCACGCCAGGGTAGAGCGGATCGGTGCGCAGCTTGGTGCGGGTGTAGTAGTAGTCGTAGCGATTGCCGAGCGGATGCGTCGGCAGGAAGGCACGGGCGATGGCCAGGGCCTGCGGTCGGGTCATGGGCTGGATGGTGCTGGCGTCGCGCAATGTCGGTCCTTGGCAGCGGGGCGTCGTACTCCGCTAGGCTAACGCATCGCGCGCCGCAGGCAACAGCACACCGGTCCAGCGCGCATACATCGCCGCCGATGGATGCAGGCCGTCGGCGGCGAGCATCGCGGCGCTGCCGCCGCCATCGCGGCTGGCCGCGGTGATGTCGACGAAGCGCACCGCACGCGCCTGGCAGCACGCCTGTGCGGCGGCATTGAATGCATCGATCTGCGTGCCGATCAGGGCCGGATCGTGTGCGGGCGGCTGCGCGAACGCGGTCACGCCCCAATCCGGGATCGACACCGCCAGCACTCGCCGCGGCTGGCCGTCGGCAAAGCCGATCGCGCGTTGCAGCAGCGCGGCGAACTGTTCGCGGTATTCCTCGAGCGCGCGTCCGCGGTACTGGTTGTTGACCCCGATCAGCAGCGTCACCAGCGCGAACGGACCCTGCGGCGCGGCCGCATCGATGCCGGCAGCGAGTTCGTCGGTGGTCCAGCCGGTGGTGGCGACGATCTGCGGATCGGCGATGGCGATACCGTCGTGGCGCAGCGCCGCGGCCAGTTGCAGCGGCCAGCGCCCGCTGTCGGCGACGCCTTCGCCGATCGTGTAGGAATCGCCTAACGCCAGATAGCGCAGCGGGGCATGGTGGAGCGTGGCGAAGCTGACCTGGCTCATCGCGACGGCACCGAAAACGGCCGGGTCACAGGCGCCGGAAATCGCAGCAACGCTTCACACTTTGCCCATTCCCGATTCCCCATTCCCGATTCACCGCCCCCCAGCCACACTGCGCGGCTTCAGCGGCACCACCTTGGTCGCCGCGTCGGCGCGGCGCGCCAGCACCCGGTCGATGCGCGCGAACACTTCGCGCATCACCGCCGCTTCCGGCAACAGGGTCACGCGGAAATGGTGGCGGTAGGGCACGTTGAAGCTGGAACCGGGCACCACCAGCACGCCCTCGTCGTTCATCAGCTCCAGGGCGAAGTCGTGGTCGTCGAAATTGCGCGCGGCCGCGCCGACCACCGCCGGGAACGCGTACAGCGCCCCGGCCGGCTGCACCAGCGCCAGATGCTCGCTGGCCGCACAGGCCTCGATCACCGCGCGGCGGGTTTCGTACAGGCGCCCGCCCGGCGCGCACAGCGGCGAGATCGTGTCCGGGCCGTTGACCGCGGCGTCGATCGCGTACTGGCCCGGCACGTTCGCACACAGGCGCAGCGCACCGAGCAGGTCCATCGCGTTGCGGAATTCGGTGACGCGCTCGGCGGCGCCGGACAGCAGCGCCCAGCCCACCCGCCAGCCGCAGGCGCGGTGCACCTTGCTCAGGCCGCCGAAACTGATGCACGGGTGTTCGCCGGCCAGCGGCGCGACCGGCACGAACGCGGCGCCGTCGTACAGCACCTGGTCGTAGATCTCGTCGACCATCAGCAGCAGGTTGTGCTTGGCCGCGATCGCCACGATCTTCTCCAGCAACTCGCGCGAATAGCTCGCGCCGCTGGGATTGTTCGGATTGATCAGCACGATGGCGCGGGTGCGCGAGGAGACCAGCGTCTCGATCTCCACCGGATCGGGCTGGAAGCCGTTCTCCGGCGCGCAGCGGTAATAGACCGGGCGGCCGTCGTTGAGGATGGTGGCGGCCGACCACAGCGGATAGTCGGGCGAGGGCACCAGCACTTCGTCGCCGGGGTTGAGCAGGGCGCGCAGCGACAGGTCGATCAGCTCGCTGACCCCGTTGCCGATGAAGATGCGGTCCGGATGCGCGTCCGGGTGCTGGCGCCGCGCATAGGCGGCGGCGATCGCCTCGCGCGCCTCCGGCAGGCCCTGCTGGTGGGTATAGGGATCGGTGCGGCCCATGTCGTCGGCGATCGCGCGCTGCAGGTGCTCCGGCGCGCGGAACCCGAACGCGCCGGGATTGCCGATGTTGAGCTTGATCAGCTTGCGCCCCTGCGCCTCCAGCTCCCGGGCTCGCCGCGCCAGTTCGCCCCGGATCTCGTAGCGGACTTCGGACAGGCGTTCGCGGATCGCGAGCGGCTTGATCGGCAGGGTGGGCATCGCATAGGCCGGTGGGGGCGTGGAACCGGCATGGTAACGGAAATGTGACACGGCGGCCGGCCCGGGGCCCGCACCGTCTAGAATCCGCCCATGACTTCCCCCCAGATCGACTTCGACGCGCTGCGCCCCATAGGCTGGCCCTGGCCCGGCATGCCGGAAGAACCGGCCTGGCTGGCGGCGATGGCCGCGCACCCGCTGGCGCGGCCGGCGCGGGTCAGCGAGCAGCACCGCACCGGCTACGTGGTGGCCGATGCGGTGGATACCGGCTTCAAGGTCGAGTCGCTGCCGGAATGGCAGCGGCCGCGGTTCCCCAGCCACGAGCGCGCCGCGGTCGGCGACTGGGTGCTGCTGGAGGACGACAAGCGCATCGTGGCGCTGCTGCCGCGACGTACCGCGATCAAGCGCGGCGCGGCCGGCGAGCACTATCACCAGCAGGTGATCGCGGCCAACATCGATACGGTGTTCATCGTCTGCGGCCTGGATGCGGACTTCAATCCGCGGCGCATCGAGCGCTATCTGCTGCTGGTCGGCGGGGGCGGCGCCGAGCCGGTGGTGATCCTGACCAAGGCCGATCTCACCGAGTACGCCGACGATGCGCTGGCGGTGCTGGAGGAGTTGGCCGCGCAGTCGATTCCGCTGCTGACCGTCAACGCCAAGGACCCCGACAGCGTGGCGGCGCTGCGGCCGTGGCTGGGCGCCGGGCGCACGGCGGTGCTAGTCGGCTCGTCCGGCGCCGGCAAGTCCACGCTCACCAACACCTTGCTCGGGGTGCAGAAGATGCGCACCGCGGCGGTGCGCGAGAACGATTCGCGCGGCCGCCACACCACCACCCACCGGGCGCTGCTGCCGCTGCCGTCCGGCGCCTGCCTGATCGACACGCCGGGCATGCGCGAGCTCAAGCCCACCGGCGAGGAAGACCTGGCCGAGGGCGGGTTCGCCGACATCGAGGCGCTGGCCGCGCAGTGCCGCTTCAACGATTGCGCGCACCAGGCCGAACCGGGCTGTGCGGTGCAGGCGGCGATCGAGCGCGGCGACATCGAGGAGGCGCGGCTGGCCAACTACATGAAGCTGCGCGACGAAGTCGCCGGTGCCGCCAGCAAGCTGGCGCAGCGCCAGGCGCAGAACGCGGACGCCGCCAGGTCGGGCCGGCCCGGCGCGGGCAAGCCCGGCGGCAAGCGGCCGACGCCGCGCAACCAGCGCCGCTGACCGGCCGCGTCCGCCCGCCACGCTTGCGATGACCGCGCTGCCTGCCGAGATCCTGCACCACGCCGCGCTGGATGCGCGCCTGGTCAAGGCGGTGCGCGGCATCCGCCTGCTGGCGCTGGCGAGCTGGCCGGCGGCGGTGCAGGCGCCGTTCCTGGACAGCGTGGCGCGCGGCCAGCCGCAGCTGCCGCAGGTGCAGTACCCGCGGCTGGATTTCGCCGACACGCGCCGCGAGTTGGCGGCGATCGCGCAGGGAGCCGATTCGACGCATCCGCTGGGCGCGTATCTGCAAGCCTCCGCGCATAGCTGGGACCTGGCCGCGGCGTTGCTCGAGTCCCTGGGCACACCGGCGGTCGGCACGTACTCGGCGCAGCTGTTCGGCGTGCCCGAGGATCCGATGCCCGGGCATGGCCCGACCACCCGCGATGCCGCCGGCCACTTCATCCGGATCGCGCAGGAGCTGGATCGCGAACTGCTGTCGGCGGAAGAGCAGGTGCCGGTGTCGGCGACGGCGCTGCGCCTGCAACTGCAGCAGGACCTGGACGAATTCTTCGGCGCGCGGGTGATCGCGGTGGAACTGGATCCGGAGTTGCTGGCCAAGGCCGCGGCCGGCGCGCACCGCATCCGCCTGTGCTCCGGCGCCTCGTTCAGCGACTACGACCGCGCGCAGCTGTTCCACCACGAGGCGCTGGTGCATTCGCTGACCGCGCTCAACGGCCGCGAGCAGGCGCATCTGCCGAGCATGGCCCTGTCGTCGCCGCGGGTCACCGCCACGCAGGAGGGGCTGGCGACCTTCGCCGAGCAGATCACCGGCAGCATCGACATCGAACGCATGAAGCGCATCAGCCTGCGCATCGAGGCGATCGCGCTGGCGCGCGGCGGTGCCGATTTCGTCGAGGTGTTCCGCTATTTCGATGCGACCGGGCAGTCGCCGGCGGAGAGCTTCTCCTCGGCGCAGCGGGTGTTCCGCGGCGTGCCGACCGGCGGTGGCGCCGCCTTCACAAAGGACACCGTGTATCTGCGCGGGCTGGTGTCGGTGCACACCTTCTTCCGCCAGGCCTTGCAGCGCGATCGCCTGCCGCTGTGCCGCTGGCTGTTCGCCGGCAAGATGGCGCTGGAGGACGTGGCCGCGTTTGCGCCGCTGTTCGAGGCCGGCGTGCTGGCGCCGCCGCGCTGGTTGCCGAACTGGGTCGCGCGCGCCAGCGGCCTGGCCGGCATGCTGGCGTTCTCGCTGTTCGCCAACCGCATCCGCATGGATCAGCTGGACAGCGCCGAAGGCGCCTGAACGCCGCCGCGTCGCGCTCACCTGCCGCGAATGCGCGCGTGCCGATACTGCGTGCCTGGCCTGCAGCGCATGGCCGCCATTTCCCCTCAAAAAGGACATCCGCATGAAGATCCTGATGGTGCTGACCTCGCACGACCGCCTCGGCGACACCGGCCACAAGACCGGCTTCTGGCTGGAGGAATTCGCCGCGCCGTACTACGTGTTCAAGGATGCCGGCGCCGAGATCACGCTGGCTTCGCCCAAGGGCGGGCAACCGCCGCTGGACCCGAAGAGCGACGCGGCCGATGCGCAGACCGCGGCCACGCAGCGCTTCAAGGCCGATGTCGATGCGCAGCAACAACTGGCGAGCACGCGGCCGCTGGCCGACGTGCGGATGGCGGACTACGACAGCGTGTTCTACCCCGGCGGCCATGGCCCGCTGTGGGACCTGGCCGAGGACCGCACGTCGATCGCGCTGATCGAGGCGTTCGAGCGCGCCGGCAAGCCGATCGGTTTCGTCTGCCATGCGCCGGGTGCGCTGCGCCGGGTCACCGCCGCCGATGGCGCGCCGCTGGTCAAGGGCCGCCGCGTCACCGGCTTCACCAACGGCGAGGAAGCGGCGGTCGGGTTGACCGATGTGGTGCCGTTCCTGATCGAGGACGAGTTCCAGCGGCTGGGCGGCCTGTACGAGAAGGGCGCCGACTGGGGCGTGCACGTGGTGGTGGATGGCCGCCTGGTCACTGGCCAGAACCCGGCTTCGTCGGAGGATGCGGCGAAGGCTTTGCTGGGCTTGGTGGGCAAGTAAGTGCTGGCGGCGCGCGGCTTTCGGCGGATGCCGGGTGCGTGTCGCAATGCTGCCTCGGGGGCGAGGCAAGGCGCCGGCTTGCCTTTTGTAGGAAGGGACTTCAGTCCCGACTGCTTTCGGAATCGGCCAGGTTGTTGCTTCGTTCGTCGCGACTGAAGTCGCTCCCACAAGGGCAATGGGCGATGCATGCCATGCCCGTTTTTCTGTAGGAGGGACTTCAGTCCCGAGCGCTTCCGGGATCGGCCAGGCCGCGGCTTCGTTTGTCGCGGCTGAAGCCGCTCCTACAGAGGCGCGTTGCCGCGCAGGCATCGCTGCGTTTTGTGGGAGGGACTTCAGTCCCGACTGCAGCGGAGCCGGATCGCGGCTGCGGCCCCGTGCGTCCGCGGTCTGGTCCTCGAAAGCGCTGCTCCCGCGCAGCGCTTTCGCGAGTCCGTGGCGTCGCCAGGACGTGCTCCGCGCTCAGTCGCGCCGCCACCAGCGCAGGCCGTAGGCCGGCAAGGTGCCGTCCCATTCCTGCAGCGTGGTCGCGTCGCGTCCGCCGTCGGCGATGGCCTGCCATTCGCCAGGGCCCAACGCACTGCGGTCCACCGCCACCGGTTGCGCACTGAAATTGTAGGCCGCGACGAAGTCTGCACCGCGGGCGATCCCGAGCAAGGCCGAATTGCCCAGCGGCAACGCCCGCAGCGGTTGCCCGGCAGCCAACGCGGCGGTCGCCGCGCGCGCGGCGATCAGCCGCCGCAGGCGGGTGTAGACCTGGCCGGGAAGGCTGCCTTGGTCGTCGCGCCGCGCCGCGCGCTCCCAGTCCATGACCGGACGGTGCAACCAACGGCCTTCGTGGCGGCGCAGCAGGTCGTTGCGATAGCTCGCGTCGTTGCCCAGCGCCAGTTCGTCGCCCATGTACAGCAGCGGGATGCCCGGCATCGCCAACGCCACCGCATACAGCAGCAGCAGGCGCCGGATCCCCAGCTCCAGGGCGCCGGCATCGCCGTCGGCCAGCGCCGCTTCGATGCCGACCAGCGCGGCGCTCATGCCGTTGCTGCCGTGCACGCCGTCGCCGCTGCTCTGGAACGCTTCGCCGCGCGCGTAGCTGCCCTGTACGCCGCCGGCGAAGAAGCGTGCGGCCTGCGCAAGATCGAACGGCGCGCCGCCGTCGCCGCCGTCCGCTTCGTGGCGCAGCACGTTCCAGCCGATGTCGTCGTGGCAGCGCACGTAGCTCAGCCACGCGCAGGCCGGCGGCAACGCCGGCGTCTGCGCGATCGCGCCCTGCACGATGTCGCCGCGCTGTTCGGCCAGCGCCACCCAGGCGGCCGCCATCAGCGTGCTGTGGTAGGCCAACTGGCATTCGTGGCCGCGTGCGTCGCCTTCGCCGAAGTAGGGTGGCAGCTGCGCCATCGGCACGATCGCCTCGGCCTTCAGCAGCACCGCGGGTGCGGCGATGTCGGTGAGCGCGCGCAGCGCCTGCAGGATGGTGTGCGCCTCGGGCTGGTTCATGCAGTCGCTGCCTTCGCGCTTCCACAGGTAGGCGGTGGAATCCAGCCGGAACACTTCCACGCCCAGGTTGGCCAGCTGCAGCAGCGCCAGGGCCATTTCGCCGAACACCGCCGGGTTGCTCCAGTCCAGATCCCACTGATACGGATAGAACGTGGTCCACAGCCACGCGTGGGCGTCCTCGACCCAGGTGAAGTTGCCTGGCGCGGTGTGGGGGAACACCTCGCCCAAAGTGCGTTCGTAGCGGTCGGGCAGGTGGCGGTCGGCGAAGTGGTGGTAATAGTCCAGGTAACGCGCGTCGCCCCGTTTGGCGGCCAGCGCCCAGGGATGGTCGTCGGCGGTGTGGTTGAGCACGAAGTCGGCGCACAGGCTGATGCCGGCCTCGCGCAGGCGCGTGGTCAGGGCGATCAGGTCGGCGTTGTCGCCGAGTCGCGGCTCGACCTGGCCGTAGTCGCTGACCGCGAAGCCGCCGTCGTTGTCGCCTTCGCGCATGCGCAGGAACGGCAGCAGGTGCAGGTAGCGCACGCCCAGTTCCTGCAGGTAGGGCACGCGTTCGCCGACCCCGGCCAGGGTGCCGGCGAAGCGGTCGGCGTAGGCGCTGTAGCCGAGCATCGACGGGTCGCCGAACCAGTCCGGCGCGCGCGCCGCATCCAGCTCGGCCAGTGCCGGCGGGCGTGCGCGGATGGTGGCGGCGACCGCATCGAGCCAACGCGGCAGCCATTGCGCGTAGTCCGGATGGTCGCCGTACAGGGCCTGCAGTGCGGCGAACAGGCGCGGGCCATGGGCGCCGTAGCGCGCGTGTGCGCCGGGCTGGGCGGCCAGGGCCGCCTGCACGCCGGCGTGATCGGGGAGGGGGGAGGCAACAGCGTTCATGATGGGCCGCGCCCGGGGGCGGGCGCGGCGGGCTCCTTGGGGGTCAGAAGTCGTAGCGCACGCCGACGCTGGCGGTACGGCCGGGGATGGAGCGCGCGCGGATGATGGCATTGTCCGGAATGCTCGCGTCCTCGGCCTCGGTTAGGCCGAAGGCGTCGAACAGGTTGTTGACGTTCAGCGACAGGGTCAGGGCATCGGTGACGCGGTAATTGCCGAACAGGTTCACCTGCGTGTAGCCGGGCATCTTCAACTGGTTGCTGTCCTGGGTGTAGGCCGAGCTGGTGCCGATCGCATTGACCCCCAGCTCATAGCGCTCGCCGCGGTAACTGGGGGTCAGCTGCCAGACGAACCTGGCCTGGCGGCGCGGCGTGTTGCCGGCGTTGGCCGGGGTGATCTGGTCCTTGTCGATCGTCGCATCGGTCCAGGTCGCGCCGCCGTTGAGGCCGAAGCCGCCGGCGCGGTAGGACGCTTCCAGCTCCAGCCCGTGCGCCTTGTAGGTGCGGTTGAAGAAGCGCTGGCTGGTGGCCTCGTAGTTCTGTTCCTGGGTGCGCGCGGCGAAGACGGTGGCGAACACGCTCAGGCCGCCGGCGCGCCACTTCAGGCCGCCCTCGAGTTGCTTGACGAAGTTCACCGCTTCGTCGGAAGACACCGAGCCGTCGTCGCGCACCACGCCGAACAGCAGGCGGTCGGCGTTGGCGCGCGCGCCGCGGCTGTAGCGGGCGAAGGCGGCCAGGTCGTCGTTGAGCATGTAGTTGCCGCCGAGCGAGTACGACAGGTAGTTCCAGTCGTAGTCCACCGGCTTGCGGTTGGCGTAGTCGATCGTCGCCACGCTGCGTTCCGGCGCCTGGATGATCCCGTCGCCATCGACGTCGAGATTGTCGACCAGCAGCCCGCCGGCGGTGTTGCCGCGTGCCCGGCCCATGTCGTAGCGCACGCTGGCGTCCACGCTCAGCGGGCCCTGGTCCCAGCCCAGCGCCACGTACGGGGCGTTGGTGGTGTAGCGCACGTCGTAATGGCGGGTGTTGTCGGTGCCCCAGTACGGCACGCCGTAGGCGTACAGCCCGTCCTGCGAGAGCAGGCTGCCGTCGGCGGCGACCACGTCGAGCAGGCGCGAACGGCTGGACACCGACTGCACGTAGGAATTCCAGGTCCAGTCCATGTCGATGACCTGGCGCGAGCTGTACAGGCCGGCCTTGAGGTTGACGTTGCCGCCATCGCCGTTGCCGAAGTCGCGCGCCAGGCTCAGATCGTTGACCGTGTTGCCGAGGTCGTTGATGCGGGTGTTGAACAGGTGGGTGCGCACCGCCTGGCCGCTGTAGGTCTGGCCGTCGGCATCGCGCAGCGTCGCGCCGGCGCCACCGATCTGCGCCGCCAGGCTGGCGGCGTCGGCCACTTCGGCCGGGAACGGCGAGACGAAGCGGCCGGAGGTGTCGGCGATGCGGAACTTGTCGGTCAGCGTCCAGCCGCCGCCGATGTCGAACTGCGCCTCGGCGCCGATCGCGCGCGACACCGGATGCATGCCGTCGCCGAGGTCGACGCGGGTGAGCCGGTTGCTGCCGTCCAGGCTGTTGCTGCTGCGGAAATACGGGCTGTACAGGGTATTGCGGCCCGGGTCGAAGCTGCCCACATCGTGGAAGTGCGGCGAACCGTCGCTGCCGCTGACCAGGGTCGGCACGGGGGTATAGGCGGCGGCGCGGTCGTTGAGGTACTTGGCGTAGACGCGCACGTAGCCGTTGTCGAACAGCCGGGTCAGGTTGGCCTTGAGCTGGCCGCCCTTGTCGGTGGCGTAGCCGGCGTCGCGCACGCCGTCGCCGCGGCGGTAGAAGCCGCCGACGTTGAACTGCCAGTGCTCGGCGAACGGCGCGCCGTAGTCGAAGTCCAGGCGCGTGTTGTCAAAGCGGCCGAGGCCGCGGCTGAGGCCGACGCTGCCGCCGGCGGTGTCGCCGGTCTTGCTGATGAAGTTGATGATGCCGCCGGGCGAGTTGCTGGCGAAGGTCGAGGCCGAGCCGCCGCGGATCGCCTCGATGCGCTCCAGGCTGTAGTCGGCGCGCAGGAAGATGTCGGCATTGCCGAAGGCGATGTCGCCGAATTCCAGCACCGGCAGCCCGTCTTCCTGCAGCTGCAGGAACTTGGCGCCGCCGGAGGCCACCGGCAGGCCGCGCACCGCGATGTTGGCGTTGCCTTCGCCGCCGCTGGATTCGGAGCGGATGCCGGGGATGTTGCGGAAGATCTCGGCGGTCGAGCGCGGCGCGGATTGCTCGATGGCTTCTGCGCCGACGGTGCTGACCGACACGCTGGACTTGAGCTTGCTCTTGGCGGTGGCGGTGCCGGTCACGAACACCGAGTCCAGGCTGACCACGTCGGCCTGCGCGGACGCGGGCTGGGCGGCAGGCGCGGCCGCGTCCTGGGCGAAGGCGGCCGGGGCGGCCAGGGCCGCGGCGACGGCCCAGGCCAGGGTATGCAGGCGGATCGAAGGGTGGTGCATCGCTATCTCTCCCGAAGCGAGGGGTGACGCGGGTAGGGCCTGCATGCGGCGTGCGGCGGCGTGGACCGGCGCGACGCCCATGCCGGACAGGCGGTGGGGTGGCGCAGTGATACGGCGTTTTGCAATCGATTGCAATTTGCACCGCAAAAAAATGCGGAAGTCGCCGCCTGTAGTAATGAAAGCCTGATTTATCAATCAAATAATGATGCAGCGCAGCGTTACAAACGATTGCATTAATCCCAACATCCGCTTCGCCGCCGTGGCGCGCCGCCCGCGGCGCCCTTGGCTTCCTGTCAGGCTGATGCGCATGCGCTCCGATCGCCCCTTGCTTCCGCTGTCGCGCGTGCTGGCGCTCAATGCCGGCTTCTTCGGCGTGCAGTACAGCTTCGGCCTGCAGCAGAGCAACATGAGCCCGATCTACAACTATCTGGGCGCCGATCACGCCAGCCTGCCGTACCTGTGGCTGGCCGGGCCGATCACCGGGCTGGTGCTGCAGCCGGTGGTCGGCGCGTTGAGCGACCGCACCGTCACCCGCTGGGGCCGGCGCATGCCCTACATGGTGGTCGGCGCGCTGGTGTGCAGCCTGTGCTTGCTGCTGATGCCCTTCAGCGTGGCGCTATGGATGGCGGTGAGCCTGCTGTGGATGCTGGACGCGGCCAACAACGTGGCGATGGAGCCGTATCGCGCCCTGGTCAGCGACATATTGGCGCCGCGCCAGCGCCCGCTCGGCTATCTCACCCAGAGCGCGTTCACCGGCCTGGGCCAGACCCTGGCCTATGTGACGCCTCCGTTGCTGGTGTGGTTCGGCATGAACCAGGACGCGGCCAATGCGCACCACATTCCCTACGTCACCATCGCCGCGTTCGCGATCGGCGCGGGATTCTCCGCGGCCTCGATCCTGCTCACCGCGCGCAGCGTGCGCGAGCCGGTGCTGCCGCCGCTGGAACTGGAGCGCCTGCGCGGCGCGCCGGTCGGGCCGTTGGCCACGCTGCGTGAGATCGCCGATGCGGTGCGGCAGATGCCGCCGACGATGAAGCAGATGGCGCCGGTGATGCTGTTCCAGTGGTATGCGATGTTCTGCTACTGGCAGTACATCGTGCTGTCGCTGTCGACCACGCTGTTCGGCACCACCGCGCCGGATTCGCACGGCTTCCGCGAGGCCGGTCTGGTCAACGGCCAGATCGGCGGCTTCTACAACTTCGTCGCCTTCGTCGCCGCGTTCGCGATGGTGCCGGTGGCGCGCCGTGTCGGCCCCAAGGCCACGCACGCGGCGTGCCTGCTCGCCGCCGGCATCGGCATGTGCCTGCTGCCGGTGATCCACGACCGCTGGCTGCTGCTGTTGCCGATGATCGGCATCGGCCTGGCCTGGGCGAGCATGATGGGCAATCCGTACCTGATGTTGGCCGACAGCATCCCGCCCGAGCGCACTGGCGTGTACATGGGCCTGTTCAACCTGTTCATCGTGCTGCCGATGCTGATCCAGATCGTGACCTTGCCGCTGTACTACGACTCGTTGCTGCACGGCGATCCGCGCAACGTGATCCGCCTGGCCGGCGCGCTGATGCTGATGGCGGCGGTGGCGATGCTGTTGGTGAGGCAGGGCCGGGATTCGGGAGTCGGGATTGGGGATTCGTAAAAGCGCAGCGTTGCGCGTTGAAATTCCGCGGCTAGGATTGAGAAACCGGGTTGGCTGGTACAGCGTCAGTGCGCACGTCCCGCTCTTGCGAATCCCCAATCCCGACTCCCCACTCCCGGCTCTTCACGCCGAATCGCGCACCACCAGGCTCACCGCCAGTTCCACCGATTGCAGCGGTTGCCCTTCGATCAGGCCGAGCACGCCATCCACCAGCAGCGTCGCCGCCTGCGCCAGGTCCTGGCGCACCGTGGTCAGTGGCGGCTGGCTGTAGGACGCCAGCGGAATGTCGTCGAAGCCGACCAGCGAGATGTCCTGCGGCACGCGGTGGCCGGCCTCGGTCAGCGCGCGGATCGCGCCCAGCGCGATCACGTCGGAGGCGGCGAACACCGCGTCGGGCGGATCGGTCTTCTTCAACATGGCCCGCGTCAACCGGTAGGCGTCTTCGCTGAGGAAGTGGCTGCGCGCATGTAGCCGCGGATCGAACTCCAGGCCGTGGTGCTCGAGCATGCGCCGGTAGCCGGCGAAGCGCGGCGCCACCTCCGGCAACTGCTCGTCGCCGAGGAAGGCGATGCGGCGGCGGCCGGTCTCGATCAGGTGCGCGGTGGCCAGCTCGCCGCCGCGCAGGTTGTCGCTGCCGATGCTGACGTAGGCCTGGCCGTCGATGCGGCTGCCCCACACCACCATCGGCAGGCCGCCGCGCGCGGCGGCGTCGAGCGCGGCATGCTCGGAACTTTGCCCGAGCATGATCACGCCGTCGGCGCGGCTGCCGCGCGCCAGGTCTTCGACCCAATGGTCCTGGTGCCGGTCCAGCTTGGACAACAGCATGCTGTACCCGCGCGCGGTCAGCGCATCGGCGAGCAGCGCCAGCATGGTCATCATGAACGGGTCTGACAGCGGCTGCTCATGCGCGTGCATCAGCGGCACCGCGACGCAGACGATGTTGGAGCGCCGCGAGCGCAGGCTGCGCGCGGCCAGATCGACGCGATAGCCGGCCTCGCTGGCCAGTTGCTTGATATAGGCGCGCGTGCGCCGGGCGACCACCGGGTTGTCGGCCAGCGCGCGCGAGACGGTGGATTCGGACACGCCGGCCATGCGCGCGATGTCGGCCATCTGCAGGCGCGCGCCCGGTGCGGCGCGGTCGGGTTTGTCGGGCATGCGATGTCGGCGCTGGCGCAGGGAGCGGAATCGGCAGTGTATGCCAGCCGCTGCGATGCGAGCGCCAACCCGTGAGGCAGCGCCGGCCTAGCCCATGTGCAAGCCGCCGTTGACCGCGTAGTCGGCGCCGGTGACGTAGGCGGCTTCGTCGGAGGTCAGCCAGCCGCACAGCGCGGCCACTTCCTCGGGCTTGCCGAGCCGGCGCAGCGGCACCGAGGTCGCCAGGCGGTCGAGCACGTCCGGCGGAAAGCTGCTGATCGAGGCGCTGGCGATGTAGCCGGGCGACACCGTGTTGACGGTGACCCCGCGCGAGGCCACTTCCTGCGCCAGCGCGCGGCTGAAGCCCTGCATCGCCGCCTTGGCGGTGGCGTAGTTGATCTGCCCGATCTGGCCCTTCTGCGCGCTGACCGCGCCGATGTTGACGATGCGACCCCAGCCGCGCGTGGTCATGCCGTCCACCACCTGCTTGGTGATGTTGAACAGCGAGTTCAGATTGCTGGCGATCACCGCCTGCCAATCCTCGCGGCTCATCTGCCGGAACAAGGTGTCGCGGCTGCCGCCGGCGTTGTTGACCAGCACGTCGATCTCGCCGACCTCGGCCTTGACCTTGGCGAACGCGGCGACGGTGGAGTCCCAGTCGGTGGCGTTGCCTTCGGAGGCGACGAAGTCGAAGCCCAGCTCGCGCTGCTCGCGCAGCCACGCCGACTTGCGCGGCGAATTGGGGCCGCAGCCGGCGACCACGGTATGTCCGTTGCGCGCCAGCTTCTGGCAGATCGCGGTACCGATGCTGCCCATGCCGCTGGTGACGTAGGCGATTCGTAGAGTCATGGAAGAACTCCTTCGGAGTTGGGGAATGGGGAGTAGGGAATGGGGAATGGTTGGAAGCGAGCGCCGCGTTTGCGATTCCCGTTTCCCCATTCCCGATTCCCGGCAGCCATCAAGCGGCCAACGGATACAGCGCGAACAGAAGGCTGCAGCCCATCAACAGCAACGACACCAGCACCGCCCACTTCATGGTGAAACGCTGGTGGTCGGCGAAATCGACCTTGGCCAGGCCGACCAGCAGATAGGTCGAGGGCACCAGCGGGCTGAGCAGGTGCACCGGCTGTCCGGCCAGCGAGGCGCGCGCCATTTCCACCGGGGTGATGCCGTAGTGGCTGGCCGCTTCGGACAGGATCGGCAGCACGCCGAAGTAGAACGCGTCGTTGGACATGAAGAAGGTGAACGGCATGCTGGCGAGCGCGGTGATCACCGCCAGGTACGGGCCCCAGGCATCGGGAATCACTGCCAGGAAGCTGCGCGACATCGCTTCGACCATGCCGGTATTGGAGAGGATGCCGGTGAACACGCCGGCGGCGAAGATCAGCGACACCACCGACAGCACGTTGCCGGCGTGGTTGACCAGGCGCCGGCGCTGCTCGGCCAGGTTCGGATAGTTGATCAGCAGCGCCAGCGCGAAGCCGATCATGAACAGCACCGGCATCGGCAGCACGCCGACCACCAGCGCCGCCATCAGCGCCAGGGTCAGCACCAGGTTCACCCACAGCAGCTTCGGCCGCTTGATGTCCTCGGCGTCTTCCACGGTCGGCAGCGCATCGCCGTCGTCGGCCACGCTGCTGTCCATCCAGGTGTCGCCCGGCAGCGCGGCCACGCCGAGGCGGCGCCGCTCCTGCATGCCCAGGTACCAGGCCAGCACCAGGATGCCGGCGATCGCCAGCGCCATCGCCGGCACCAGCGGCACGAACACGTCGGCCGGGTCCACGTGCAGCGCGGTGGCCGCGCGCGCGGTCGGCCCGCCCCACGGGGTCAGGTTCATCACCCCGCCGGCGAGGATGGTCACGCAGGTCAGGTTCAGCGCGTTCATGCCGATGCGCCGGTACAGCGGCAGCATCGCCGACACGGTGATCATGTAGGTGGTGGAGCCGTCGCCGTCGAGCGAGATCAGCAGCGCCAGCACCGCGGTGCCGACCACGATCTTCATCGGGTCGCCCTTGACCAGGCGCAGGATGCGCCGCACCAGCGGATCGAACAGGCCGGCGTCGATCATCACCCCGAAGTACAGGATCGCGAACATCAGCATCACGCCGGTCGGCGCGATCTTCTTGATCCCTTCCAGCATCATCTCGTTGATGCCGGTGCCGAAGCCGCCGGCCAGCGCGAAGGCGATCGGCACGATGATCAAGGCGACCAGCGGCGACAGCCGCTTGCTCATGATCAGGTACATGAAGGTGATGACCATTCCGAAACCGAGCGCGGTCAGCATGGGAGTTCCTCAGGGTGGTGCATGGAAAAAAATCGAACCCGACAGCAGGACAGGGCAGCCGTAGACCGCAAGCCGACAACGCATCAAGTCGCGTAATCCCGCCTTTGCGATTCCCGAATCCCGATTCCCCAATCCCGGCTCTCAGAAGTCGTACTGGAAGCGGCCGGTGATCGCGCGGGTGTGGTCGAGCGTGGTACCGGCCAGGTGGTCGCGGTTGCGGCTGTCGATCAGGTTCAGCATCAGGCGCAGGTTCGGCTTGAGGTACCAGTTGCCGGCCAGCGTCCACGACGCGGTGGAGGCGTCGAGGAAGTCCGCCTGGCCGTCCAGGTGCTGGGTGCCCCACATGCGGTCGTAGCGCAGCGCCAGTTCGAACGCGCCGCGCGGGTTGTTGACCTGCTTGATGCGGGTGAAGCGTCCGGTCTTGCTGTCGTAGCGGCGCGATTCGCCGGTCGCGAACCAGCTGACGAAGCCATAGGCGGACAGCACTTGCGCACGCTGCGCGCCATCGTCGAACAGGCCGCCGCTGAATTCGCCCTGCCACGACAGCGGGCCGCGCACCTGCGCGTACTCCAGCGACCATTTGTCCACGTCGGTATCGCGGCCGTCGGCGAAGCGCGCCAGGGTGATGCGGCTGTCGTCGGACAGATGGCCGGCCGGACGCGGGCGGATGCTCAAGGCCGGCGCGCCGTTGGCGCCGGGGTGGTCGTAGCGCTCGTGCGCCAGCGACAGGCCCAGGTGCAGCACGTCGCCATCGCGCGCGCCCGGCGCCCAGGTGCCGCGGCCGCCGAACGCATCGCCCTTGATGTTGGACACGTCGATGCTTTCCAGGCTGTAGACGCTGGCGGCCCATGTGTAGTCCTTGCCGGCGGCCTGCCACGACACCGCCTTGCGGTACAGCGGCGCCAGCGTGCTGGCCGCGCCGCTGCGCTCCAGGAACTGGCCGAAGTTGGAGCCGGTGCGGTCGTCCAGCGAGAAGTACTGCTTGAACTGGCCGACGCTCAGCGTGCCGGCGTCGAACTTTCGGGTCAGGTAGACGTCCTTGGCCTCGATGCCCTTGCCGTTGAAGTCGTCCTGCAGCCCGGCGAAATCGCCTTCGACCTTGTAGCCGAAGCCGAAGAACTTGCCGGACACGTCGATCCACAGCCGGCGGATCTCGGTATCGTCGGGATTGGGCGTGCCGCGCTGGTCGTTGTCGAACTGGGCGAAGTCCCAGTGCAGGCGGCCGCCGATCTCGGCGGTGACCGGGCCGTCGTCGTCGCCATCTGCTGCTTGCGCCAGCGCGGGCAGGGACAGCAAGGCGCAGGCGCAAGCGCCGCACAGGCTCGATTTCTTCAGGTTCACGTACCCTCCCAGGTGCGCGCAGCGCGTCGATGAGTCGGTAGCCCGCAGCGGAAGGCGCAGGCCAGCGTGGCTGCAGCCTAGTGCGGCGTAGCTGTCATCGACCTGTCGGTGGGGGAGCCAACCGTTTCAGGCGCGCCCGGTCGCCTGCGGTCGGACCGTCGGTCCAGGGGCGCTGGCGGCCGGCGCAGTGCTCGTCGTTGTGCAACCGGCGCAGTCTAGGTAGGTTATCGGCGCTGGACTTTCGGCCAGCGGGAGACCGCGTTCCCTCGTGTCGCAGCATCTCCCTGGCCCCAATCGCGCGTCATCGGAGTCGCCATGCGTAGAGTGCTCGCCGGCCTGTCGGTCCTGGTTCTCGCGGTCGGAGCGTTCATGCTTTGGCAGCGGTCGCCTGTCGCCGCACGCTCGCAGCCAGGCACCGTCGCCTCTGCTGCCGCCGCTGAGGGCGAGGCGCGCGATGCGCGCGCCGCCGGCGCCAAAGCGCGCTCAGGGACGGACCTGCTTCGAGCCGAGGAGACCTCACCCGACATCACCGAAACGTTCCCTGCACCGCAGGATCGCCCGCCGGCAGCGGCGGCGGAGATGGCGTTTCTCACGGGGAAGTCGATCGACGGCGAGACGGCGATGCGTGTCATCGGCGGCAAGGACTTCGACCTGATCCTGCAAAAGGTGGCAAGCCAGGCCGAGTCCGACGGTGTGGCCAAATCCAGGGCCTACAAGAGGAATTTCAGGGACTACTTGAGCGAGGCCGATCCCGGTTTCGCGCTCAAGGATGTCGCATGCGGAACCCATGTCTGCATGGCATCGGCTTCGAATACGCATCTCAGCGATGCGCAATTCTCCGCCGCAGTCCAGGCCATGGCCGGCGCTGTCGATACGCCGATGTATTCCATCGTCATGCAGACGTTGCCGGATCCGGCCGTGCCAGGCGCTTACCTGCACCGCCTCATCTTCACCACGGATCCGAGCATGGCGTCGATCAGCGTGCGGTCGCTGTGAACGCGCCCTCAGTGGGCGCAGCGGCGGTGGCCGTGATCTGCGATTTCGATGCTGCGCATCGTCCCGACCTCGATCGCCGGCTGCCAGCGCGGCGCAAGCGGGTTGGCAGCCGCCGGCATAATGGCATTTGCCAATCCCCAATCCCGGCTTTCCACAGCCGTACGGCTGGTCATCCCCAATGCGTCTCTTGTTAGTCGAGGACAACGCCGATCTGGCCGATGCGATCGTGCGGCGCATGCGCCGCAGCGGGCATGCGGTGGACTGGCAGAGCGATGGGCTGGGCGCGGCCAGCGTGCTGCGCTACCAGAGCTTCGACCTGGTGGTGCTGGATATCGGCTTGCCTGGGCTGGATGGCTTGCGCGTGCTGGCCGGGCTGCGCGAGCGCGGCGATACCACGCCGGTGCTGATGCTGACCGCGCGCGACGGCATCGAGGACCGGGTGCAGGCGCTGGACGTGGGCGCCGACGATTACCTTGGCAAGCCGTTCGACTTCCGCGAGTTCGAGGCGCGCTGCCGGGTGCTGCTGCGGCGCAATCGCGGCAACGCCAGCGAGGTGGTGCAGCTGGGCGGCTTCGCCTTCGACAATGCCGCGCATACGGTCAGCCTGGACGGTGCGCCGATCGAGTTGCCCAATCGCGAATACCGCCTGCTGGAGATCCTGATCGGCCGGCTCGGCCAGGTGGTGGGCAAGGACGAGATCGGCAACGGGCTGTTCGGCTTCGACGACGAGGCCGGGCCGAATGCGATCGAGCTGTACGTCGGGCGCCTGCGCAAGAAGCTGGTCGGTGCGCCGCTGCGCATCGTCACCGTGCGCGGGGTCGGCTACAAGCTGGAAGCGGCCGGGATCGATTCGCCGCCAGCGACGCCGCAGGACCCAGGCGGCGATGGCTGAGGCCGCGCTGCCGGCACCGTCGATCCGGCGCACGCTGCTGCTGTACCTGGGGGCGCTGTCGCTGCTCGGCGCGGTGGCGCTGTTCTTCGCCGCGCGCGACTACGGCCAGCGTGCGGCCAACCGTTCCTACGATCACCTGCTGGTGTCCTCGGCGCTGTCGATCGTCGATTCGGTGGCGCTGGCCGACGGGCAATGGCAGGTGGACCTGCCGTACGCGGCGCTGGACCTGTTGGCGATGGCGCCGGAGGACCGGGTGTTCTACCGGGTGTTCGATGTGCGCGGGCGCACCATCACCGGCTACGACGATCTGCCGAAGGCGCCGTCGCTGCCGCGTGCCAGCGCGGCGCCGCGCTTGTTCGACGCGTTCTACAGCGGCGAGCAGGTGCGCTTCGCGGTGGTGGCGCGGCGGGTGTCGTCGGCCGCGGCGCAGGATGAGGTGTGGGTGCAGGTCGGGCAGACCCGGCGCGCGCGCGAAGCGCTGGCGCAGGATGTGGTGCTGCACGCGCTGGTCGCGATCGCGGTGCTGTCGCTGCTGTCGCTGGCGCTGGTCTGGCTGGGGGTGTATCGCGCGTTGCGTCCGCTGCAGCGGATCGAGCGCGACCTGTCGCGGCGCGAACCCTCGGAGCTGAAGCCGCTGGCGCTGGCCGCGCCGCAGGAAATGCACCAGATGGTGGCGGCGTTGAACCGCTTCATGGCGCGCCTGGCGAGCAGCAACGAGACCTTGCGCGCGTTCATGGCCGAGGCCGCGCACCAGATGCGCACGCCGCTGGCCGCGTTGCGCGCGCAGGCGCAGCTGGCGCTGGACGACGACGATCCGCGCGACATGCGCCGCAGCCTGGAGGCGATCGAGCGCAACGCCACGCACATGAGCCGCCTGCTCAACCAATTGCTCAGCGACGCCAGCGTGATCCACCGCGCCAACCTGCAGCGCTACGCCAGCGTGGATCTGGCCGAGGTCGTGCATCAGGCGCTGCACGAAGCGCTGCCGCAGTCGCAACCGCGTCCGCGCGTGCAACTGGCCATCGCCAGCGAGCCGGCGATGGTGCGCGGCGACGCGCTGCTGCTGCGCGAGGCGATCAAGAACCTGATCGACAACGCCTGCAAGTACGGCGGCGACGGCGCGCTGCAGGTTGCGCTGACCTGCGAAGCGCGCGATTGCGTGGTGACCGTGGCCGATCACGGCCCGGGCATCGCCGCCGCCGACGCCGAGCGCGTATTCGAGCGCTTCGCGCGCGGCGAGGGCGCGGCCGCCGGCGGTGCCGGGCTCGGCCTGGCGATCGTCAAGCGCGTGGTCGACAGCCACGGCGGGCGCATCGATCTGTCCAACCGCGTCGGTGGCGGCCTGATCGCCAGCCTGCGCCTGCCCAGGTTGCACCCATGAGCTCGCATTTCCTGCTGCGTACGGCTGCCGCAGTGCTGGTCGTCCTCTTCGCCCACGCCGCGCTTGCCGCGCCCGGCGACATCCGCCGCTTCCCGGCGCAGGGCAGCGCCCAGGCGCAGCTGTGCATCCAGGGTTCCACCGACATCGAGGTGTTCGCCGCGGTGATCGGCGACTACCAGCGGCTGCACCCGCGCACCGAGGTGGTGTACCAGGACGTGATCGCCTGGGACATGTACCAGCGTTACCTGCATCCGCGGGCCGGCGCACGCTGCGCCGACCTGCTGATCAGCGCCAGCATGGACCTGCAGACCAAGCTGGTGAACGACGGCCACGCGCTCGCGCACCGCTCGCCGCAGACCGAGGCGCTGCCGGCGTGGGCGCAATGGCGGCATGAAGCGTTCGGGATCAGCTACGAGCCGGTGGCGATCGTCTACAACAAGGCGCGGCTGCCGGCGGCGCAGGTGCCGCGCACGCGCCGCCAGTTGCTGGAGCTGCTGCGCGCGCCGGGCATGCCGCTGCGCGGCAGGATCGGCACCTACGACGTGGAGCGCAGCGGCGTGGGCTATCTGTTCGCGACCCAGGACGGGCAGATCGGCAGCATGGCCGGCGCCTTGCTGGCGGCGATGGGCGACAACCAGGTGGTACTGGAAGAACGCACCGGCGTGCTGCTGGACCGGGTCAGCCGCGGCGAACTGCTGCTGGCCTACAACGTGCTCGGGTCCTACGCGCAGGCACGGATCGACGCCGGCGCGCCGCTGGCGATCGTGCAGCCGGAGGACTACACCCTGGTCGCGCTGCGCACCGCGGTGATTCCGCGCGATACGCCGCACGCGGCCGAGGCGCTCCGGTTCCTCGACTATCTGCTGTCGCCGCGCGGGCAGCAGGTGCTGTCGCGCGAGGCCTGGCTCAAGCCGATCCTGCCGGGCGCCGGCGGCACGACGCCGGCGGCGACTCCCGCATTCCGCCCGATCGCGCTGGGGCCGGGCTTGCTGGTGTACCTGGACGCACTCAAGCGCCGCCAGTTCCTGGATGCCTGGCGCAGCAGCATGCGCCGCCATCCGCCGCGCTGAACGCGCCGCGGCGGGAGCCGGCGTTCAACGCGCGAAGTGCGGCGGCTGCGCGGTGGAGTGCAGGATGCGCACGCTGTCGCCGAGCTGTTCGGGCGCGCCGCCGGCAAGCAAGGCCTGCACGCGCGGCCGGTCCGGTGCCGCGCCGGCGCCCAGCCCCACCCAGGCGTTCTTGCCGGCGCCCTTGGCCGCGTACAGGCAGCGATCGGCCAGGCCCACGCTCTGCTCCCAATCGCCCAGCGCCGGCCACGCCGCCACCAACGGCCATGGCGCGAAACCGATCGAGCAGGTCAGCGCCAGTTCGTGCTGTTCCAGCGCGAAACGCTGCGCGGCCACCGCCGCGCGCAGGCGCTCGGCCAGCGCCTCGGCGGCGCCGTCGCGCGGCAGGCGGGTGACCAGCACGAATTCCTCGCCGCCCCAGCGCACCAGCAGGTCGCGGTCGCCGCACAGCGCGCGCAGGCTGTCGGCGCAGTGCACCAGCGCGGTGTCGCCGGCCTGGTGGCCGTAGTCGTCGTTGATGCGCTTGAAGTTGTCGAGGTCGATCATGAAGAAATACAGCGCATCGGCGCTGCTGCCGGCGTCGAGCTGGGCGCGCAGCGTCGGGCATTCGCGGGCCAGCCAATCCTGCAGTTCGCGGCGGTTGGAGACGCGGGTCAGCGGGTCCAGGCGGGTGGCCGCTTCCAGTTGCGCATTGCTCTGCAGCAGCTGCTGGTTGGCGCGCTCCAGCTGCCGCGTGCGCTCGGCGACGGTGAGGTTCAGCAGTTCCACCATGTCGCGCTCGCGGTTGACCGTGCGGCGCACGCGTTGCGCGGCCAGGCCGAGCAGCAACAGGCCCAGCAGCGCGTAGCCGGCATACGCCAGCGGATGCCGCCACGGCGGCGGCCGCACCTCGATCCGCAGCGTGCGCGCGGCGCCGAACTGGCCGTCGCGTCCGGCCGCCTGCAGCTCCAGCGTGTAGCGGTCCGGCGGCAGATGGCTGACCGAGAATTCGCTGTGCGCGGTCTGCGGATAGACCCAGCCCTGGTGCAGGCCGTCGACCCGGTAGCGCAGCCGCGCCGTGCCCGGCGCGGTGAAGTCGATCGCGGTCATGCCCAGGGTGAACACGTTGTCGCGATAGTCCAGCGCGATGTCGTGCGCATACACCACGTCGGTCTCGGTCTGCCGCTTGCCGTCGTGGCTGCCTTCGCTGGCGTCGAGCACGCGCAGGTCGGTCAGCACCGCGCGTGCCGGGTTGCTGCGCAGCGGCAGCTTGCGCGGGTCGATCACGTCCACGCCCTGCGTGCCGCCGAAATACAGCAGGCCGCGGCTGTCGCGATAGCCCTGGCCGCTGTTGTATTCCTGGTTCTGCAGGCCGTCGCGGCTGCCCAGGTTCTGCACGATGCGGGTGGCCGGATCGAGCACGCTCAGGCCGTTGTTGGTGCTCAGCCACAACCGTCCCTGCGGATCCGGCAGGATGGTGTAGATGACGTTGCTGCTGAGGCCTTCGCGGTCGGTGTAGCGCACCGCGACGTCGCGCTTCAGGTCCACCGCATACAGTCCGCCGGAGAACGTGCCGACCCACAGCACGCCGTCCTTTTCGTAGAGCGACCACACCGACGGATACAGGCCGGCGCCGCCGGGGCGATAGGGCTCGGCCGGCCGGTCGCCGCGCATCCGCCACAGCCCGCAGTCGTTGCAGCCGATCCACAGCGTGCCCTGGGTGTCGCGGTACACCCGGGTCAGCGTGCGCCCGGCCAGCGGCGCCCAGCGCGGATCGTCCTGCACGCGGCCGTCGACCACCCGGGTCAGGCCGCGGCGCGTGGCCACCCACAGCGTGTCGCCTTCGCGCAGCAGGGCGTTGACGTGCGCATCGGCCAGGCCGTCCACGCGCGCCAGCGCGCCGCTGCCGTCCAGGCGCCACAGGCCGTGGCGGGTTCCCAGCCACCAGTGGCGGCCGTCGCCCTCGATGGCGCGCACCATGCGCGTGGCCAGCGCGGCCGGGACCTGCCAGGGCGCGCGGCCGCGCTCGCGCAGCAACAGCCCCTGGTCGGTGCCGATCAGCATGCGCGCGCCGTCGCGCCAGATGCTGCGCACGCTGGGACTGGGCCAGGCATGGGTGTCGCTGAGGTCTTCCTCGTCGTTGCGGATCACCGCCGACATCGGCCGCACCCGGTACAGGCCGGCGGTGTAGGTGCCGATCCACCAGGTGCCGTTGCCGTCCTGATAGAACCGGGTGATGGCGCTTTGCGGCGGCACGTCGAAGCTCAGCCGCCGCGGCGTCGCCCCATCCTTGTCCAGCTGCGTCACCGTGGCATTGGTGGAGCCGACCAGCACCCGCCCGTCGGCCAGGCGGATCAGCGCGCTGAGATCGCTGTGCCCGGCGAGCAGTTGCTGCGTGCTCCAGTGGGCGAGCGTGGCGCCTTGCGTGTCGAGCTTGAACAGCCCGGCGCTGGCCGAGGCCAGCCACAGCCCTTCCGGCCCGGATTGCAGGCCCACGCATTCGTCGATGCCGGGCGGCGCCGGCAGCGCCTGGCGTGCGCTCGCGCCGAGCAGCCACAGCCGGCAGCGCCGGTCCAGCGCCACCGCGCGCTTGCCGTCGGGCATCCAGGTCAGGCCGACCACCGGCGCATCGCCGCCCAGCGGCAGCACCCGGCTCAGCGTCGCGTCGACGCGGTCGATGCCGTGTTCGGTGCCGAGCCAGGCGCCGCCCTGCGGATCGATCAGGATGTTCATGATGCGGTTGTGCGACAGGCCGTCGGCCACGCCCAGCCGATGCCGCTTCCAGGTGGCCAGATCGATCACTTCCAGGCCGGCGTCGTTGCTGCCCAGCCACAGGCGGGTGCCGCGGGCCTCGAAGGCGAGGCTGTCGATGCTGCTGCTGAGCAGGCTTTGCCGGTCGCTGGCGTTGAGCTCGTGCCGGTAGACGCGGAACAGATGGCCGTCGAAGCGGTTGAGGCCCTCCTGCGTGGCGATCCACAGGAAGCCCTGGTCGTCGCTCTGCAGCGCGGTGATGGTGAGTTGCGACAGCCCGTCGCCCAGGCCGAAATGCTCCAGGCTGCTCGGCAACTCGGTGTCGTCGCCGTCGCTGGCGGCTGTCGCGGCGAGCGTCGCGGCCACGCTCGCGCCTGGCGCCAGCAGCGCCGCCAGCAGCGCGCAGCGGCACCCGGTCGGGCGCAGGCCGCGCAGCAGGGTCGAAAGAGTCCGGATCACGCCTCGCTATCGGCCGCCGGCGTTGCGGCTTGAACGCGGCCAATGCCGGGGGCGGTGCGATTCCTGGCGCAGGGCCGGCACGGCGGCGGCCGCGCATGCCAGACTGTAGGCATGGATGCGCCCACGATTCTGGTCGCCGACGACCATCCCCTGTTCCGCGCCGCGGTGCTGCACGCGCTGCGCCAGGCCTTGCCGCGCGCGCGGGTCACCGAGGCGTCCAGCGCCGCCACGCTGGATGCGGCGCTGGCCGCGCAGGCGCACGCCGACCTGGTCCTGCTGGACCTGGCGATGCCCGGCGCGCGCGGCTTTTCGGCGCTGCTGCACGTGCGCGGCGAACGTCCGGAGGTGCCGGTGGTGGTGATCTCCTCCAACGACCACCCGCGGGTGATCCGCCGTGCGCAGCAGTTCGGCGCGGCCGGCTTCATTCCCAAGTCCTCGCCGGCCGAGACCATCGGCATCGCGGTGGCGATGGTGCTCGATGGCGGCACCTGGTTCCCGCCGCTGACCGCCGCGCGTTCGGAAGCCGACGCGCAACTGGCCGCACGTCTGGCGCAGCTGACACCGCAGCAGTTCCGGGTGCTGCTGTGCCTGGCCGACGGCCTGCTCAACAAACAGATCGCCTACGAACTGGGCCTGGCCGAGAACACGGTCAAGGTGCATGTGACGGCAATCCTGAAAAAGCTCGAATGCCACAGCCGCACCCAGGCCGCGGTGCTGGTCAAGGCGCTGGAGCCGGAAGGCGAGGCCTGAACCCCGCGCGCGGCGATCGGCCATGCGATGGGCCGGGAGCGTTTTCCGCCGCGCCCGGATACGCGATGCTATGCACTGGCGCCCGCGCTTCCTGCGGGCGGAAAGGACCCCCGGACCATGCCTATCCGCAACGAGCAGATCGCCTACTACCCGTTCCTGCAGGAAATGCTGGACGACGACTATTTCCCTTCCTTTCTGGTCGGCAAGGGCCAGAAGATCCTGTTGCGGCTGTGCGAGGCGATCGAGGCGCAGGCCCCGCCGGACCTGCCGGCGCTGTACCGGCTCACCCATGCCGCCACCGAGGAATTCAACGCGCTGGCGCTGGAGTTCGAGGCGCACGACAGCGAGATCGAGACCGCTGCGCGCGACAACATCGGCGTGGACTTCCTGTACATCGCCAAGACTTACGGCTTCGATGCCGCCGATGCCGAGGAGTTGATCGCGCCGCGCGAGTGGTGAGCGGGGCGGGGGTGGATCGGGCGTCGGTGGGGCTATGCGCGCCGGCTGTTCCCTTCTCCCACCGGGAGAAGGTGCCCCGCAGGGGCGGATGAGGGTACGGGCGCAGCCTCGTGCATCCAACTCCGCGAGTCGCTTTCGCGCCGGACCCTCACCCCAACCCCTCTCCCGACGGGAGAGGGGCTAGTGCCTGTTCCCTTCTCCCACCGGGAGAAGGTGCCCCGCAGGGGCGGATGAGGGTACGGGCGTAGCCTCGTGCATCCAACTCCGCGAGTCGCTTTCGCGCCGGACCCTCACCCCAACCCCTCTCCCGACGGGAGAGGGGCTAGCGCTGTTCCCTTCTCCCACCGGGACCATGGCCCCCTTTTCGGGGGAAGGTGCCCCGCAGGGGCGGATGAGGGTGCGGGCGCAGCCTCGCGCACCCAACTCCGCGAGTCGCTTTTGCGCCGGACCCTCACCCCAACCCCTCTCCCGATGGGAGAGGGGCTGATGCTCCGGTGGGAGCGAGGCTCAGCCCCGTCGCAACAGCATCTGCGTCATCAGCGCGCGCAGCGCCGGCGCGCGCACCGGCTTGGACAGGAAGCCCCATCCCTGCGCCTGGGCCAGCGCGCGCAGCGCCGGATCCGGTTCGGCGGTGACCAGGATCACCCGCGGTTCGGCGTTCCAGCGCCCGCACAGCTGCGCGAACAAGGCCGGGCCGTCGCGCTCGCCCATGCGCACGTCCAGCAGCACCAGCTCCGGCGCCTGCGCCGGTTGCGCCGCGGCCAGCGCCTCTTCGGGCCCGGCGGCCAGTTCCACCCGGCACGCCCAGCGTTCCAGCAGCGCGCGGCTGGCCTCGCAGACGCGCGGGTCGTCGTCGATGCACCACACCCGGCAGCCGTGCAGGATCGGGTCGTCGCCGTTGTCGCTGGCCACCGCGGTCGGCGCCTGCGCCTGCGCCGCGGCGGCGGCGTCGCCCAGCGCCACGGTGACCGCGAACACGCTGCCGCGGCCGAGCTGCGAGCGCAGGCCGATGCGGTGGCCGAGCAGGCGGCCGATGCGCTCCACGATCGCCAGGCCGAGGCCAGCACCGCGGTCGTGGGCGACGCCGTCGCCGAGGCGGCGGAACTCTTCAAAAATCTCCTGTTGCAGCGCCTCGGGGATGCCTGGGCCCTGGTCGTGGACCTCGATGCGCAGGCTGTCGCCGTCGCGGCGGCAGCCCAGCAGCACGCGTCCGCGCGGGGTGTAACGGATCGCGTTGGACAGGAAGTTCTGCAGGATGCGCCGCAGCAGCGTCTCGTCGCTGCGCACCGCGGCGCGGGTGGGCACGTAGTCCAGGCGCAGGCCGCGGTCCTCGGCGACGATGCCGAACTCGTGCGCCAGGGTCTGCAGCAGCGGCCCCAACGCGAAGTCGCGCACCTGCGTCTTCAGCGTGCCCGCTTCCAGCCGCGAGATGTCCAGCAGGCTGTTGAGGATCGCGTCCTGCGCGACCAGCGCGTTGTCGACATGGTCGGCGATCTGTCGCGCGTCGTCGTCGTGCAGCTTGCCGCGCAAGGCGGACACGAACATGCGCGCGGCGTTGAGCGGCTGCAGCAGGTCGTGCACCGCCGAGGCGACGAAGCGGGTCTTGTAGCGATTGGCGTTCTCGGCCTCGCGCTTGGCGTCGGCCAGGTCGCGGGTGCGCTCGGCGACACGGTGCTCCAGTGCGTCGGCCAACGAACGCAGTTCGCGCGCGGCGTTCTTGTAGCTGGTGATGTCGGCGTAGCTGGTGACGAAGCCGCCGTCGGGCAGCGGGTTGCCGCGGATTTCCAGCACCGTGCCGTCGTCCTTCTCGCTCTCGCGCATGTGCGGGCGGCCGCTGCGCAGGTGGTCCAGGCGGCGCTGGATCGCCGCTTCCACCGGGCCGGGACCGAGCAGGCCGCGGCGCGCGTTGTAGCGAAACACGTCCTCGATCGGGCGGCCGATGCGGATCAGCTCCGGCGGGAAACGGAAGATCTCCAGATAGCGCGAATTCCACGCCACCAGACGCAACTGCGCATCGATGATCACCACGCCCTGCGGCAGGTGCTCCAGGCTGCGGCTGAGGCCGGTGTCGGCCTGTTGCGCGGCCTGCACCACGCCGTCCTGCGCGGTGCGCAGTTCCTGCGCATGCTGTTGCAGCAGCGATTCCAGCTCGCGCCGGCTGCGCTGGCGCAGCCGCGCCAGGCGCTGGCGTTGCTGGAACAGCAGGCCCAGGAACACCAGCGCCAGCCAGATGCCGGCCGCGGCCAGCGCGGCCGCGCGGCCGGCGGCGCGGCTGCCGCCGATGTCGTGCAGCAGGTGCAGGCGCCAGCCGCTTTCCGGCAGCGCCATGCTCTGCCACAGCAGCGGCGCCGATTGCGCGGGCGCGTCGATGCGCATCACCTGGCCGCCGTCGTCCAGCGCGGCCAGGCTGCGCCGCCGCGCCGGCAGCAAGGTCTGCCGGGCGTATTGGCGGGTGGCGAGCAGTTCGTCGCGTTCGTGCGCGCTGAGCGGCTGCAGCTGGCGGTAGCGCCAGGCGTCGCGGCTGGACAGGAACACCACGCCATGGCGATCGCTGACCAGCACCACGTCGGGCACGCGCAGCCATTCGCGTTCCAGCGCGGCCAGTTCGATCTTGATCACGATCACGCCCAGGGTGCGCCCGGTATCGTCGCGGATCGCCTGCGACAGGAAATAGCCGGGCACGCCGGTGGTCATGCCGATGCCGTAGAAACGGCCGCTGCCCTGCGCCAGCGCCTGCTTCACGTAGGGACGGAAGCTGTAGTCGGCGCCGACGTTGCTGCTGGCCAGGCGCCAGTTGCTGGCGGCCACGGCGACGCCGTCGGCGTCGATCAGGGTCAGCGTCGAGGAACGGGTGACGTCGTTGGCGCGTTCCAGCTTTAGGTTCAGCCGCTGGTGGTCGGCCGGGTCCAACGGCTGGGTCAGCGCATCGCGCAGTTCCGGATCCAGCGCCAGCACCTGCGGCAGCGTGCGGTAGCGGTCGATGCGCTGCTGCAGGGTCTGCGCGTACAGCTCCAACTGCTGGCGCAGTTGCCGGCTCTCGGCGCGCAGCGCGCGCTGTTCGGCGAAATGCCCGGCCGACAGCATCGCCAACGCCATGCCGCCGAGGGCGGCGAGCAGGAGCAGGACGAAGCGGCGATAGCGCAGGGCGGGATACATGCGGAGTGGGCGCGGTCGGGACGGTATCCTGCCAGCTTAGCGGCAGCGGCACGCGTGCTGGCGATTCGTTCCGCGGACGGTCGCAGCGTCGCCGCGATCGCGCAAACGGCCGCCGCGGACGGGGGCCGAATGCACGACGGCAGCGCCGGCCCGAGGGCGGGCCGGCGCTGCCGTCGTGGGTCTTCGTTGTGAACGCATCCGATCGGACAATGCCGATCGGGTGCCGATCAGGAGCTGCCGATCAGAACTGCACCTGCGCGCGCAGGTCGATCGAGTCCGGCTTGGTGTGCACGCCGGCGCGTTCGGCATCGGCGCGCACGTAGTTGGCCTGGAACTTGAAGTGGCTGGTCAGGTACCAGTTGGCGCCCACGGTCCAGTCGTGCTGGCGGCCGCCAAGCACCGTGCCGTCGTCCAGATCCAGGCGGCTGTAGCGCAGCAGCAGTTCGACCGCGCCGTAGGCGTTGGCCGGCTTGATGTTGGCCACGTTGCCGGCGCTGTACGGACGCGACTCGCCGGTCAGCACGTAGCTGGCGAACACGTACTGGCCATCGGCGGTGTAGTCCGGGCGACCGTTGTCGCGGGTGACCTCGGCGCGCAGCGCTTCGCCCTGCATCGAGAACGGACCCTTGATCCAGATCGCTTCTAGCCCGGTCCGGCGCACCTGGTCGGCATCGACCAGGGTGCCCGAATCGACCAGGCGCACGTCGGTCAGGCCGGCTTCCGGGCGCGCACGCAGGCGCACGCGCGGGCTGAAGCTCACGTCCAGGCCGTTGTGGTAGCCGCGCGGGTTTTCCTGCGAATACGCCAGGCCCAGATGCAGCACGTCGCCCTCGGCCTTGAACGGGGTCCACACGCCGCGCACCGCCTGGGTGGTGCCGGGGTTGTCGCCCTGCAGGTCCTTGCCGCCGTACGCGCCGGCCTGCAGCAGGTACTGCGGGCGCTCGAAGGTCCACTCCACGCCGGTGCGGCGGCCCTGGTAGATCGCCTGGATCGGCAGCGCGGTTTCCAGGAAGCTGTCGGCACGCGAACTGGTCACGCCTTCCAGGCCGACCGGCACCTTGATGTAGCCCAGCCGCACCTTGCCGTAGTCGCTGCCGAACAGCGCCTTGGTCTCGAAGCGGAAGAACACGTCCAGCCACAGCTTGGACTGGAAGTCGAAGTACACCATCGCGTCGTACACGCCCTTCTTCTTCAGCGTGGCGCCGAATTCCTTGCGGCGGAACGCGTTGTCGTCTTCCAGGCGCGCGTCGTCGTCGGAGAAGTTGTTCCAGTCGTAGCCGTAGTTGCCGGTCACGGCCAGTTCGGTGCCGTCGCTGAAGGCGACCTTGGTCGGCCAATCGTCGAACCCGCTGGCGGCAGCGGCAGGAGCGGCGGCGGTCAGGCACAGCGCAGCGAAGAGAAGGGTATGGCGCATGGTGTGGTCGTCTTCTTGATGAGGAAAAAAGCGCGCCGGCACTCGACTGACGGGACGGCAAGGCTTGCGCGGGCGGTGCAGCGTGATGCCGACCACGACCTTCCCTCGGCCGCGGTGCGGGGCGCATCGCCGGAACAACGAGCCGCCCGCATGCAATAGCGGACGAATCCGGCGGTTCTTTACAGCGGTGTTGCGATCCTGCGACGGCGCATCGCCCCTGAATACGCATGCGACGCCGGCGCGCCGGCGGCAGATCGGTACGCGACGCAGCATCGGCGGGCATTCCCATGGCCGGCATTGCGCGTCGCACCTCCCTCCCGTGAGCGTGCCGGAACACTGTAACTGCGTCGGCGGCGCCGCGAACAGGGGACTAGTACCAATAGGTTATCTGCTTAGAAGCCGGCGCCGCGTACAAAGGCAGCATTCCGCGACCTGCGTCGGGTTGCCGGTCCATACCTGTCTTCCGGAGCGCACTCATGCATATCCCAACTTCCCCGGCCGGCGGCGTCGTGCATCGGCACGTGCCGTTCTATCGGCAGCTGTATTTCCAGGTGGTGGTCGCCATCGTGCTCGGTGCGCTGCTCGGCCACTTCGAACCGGCCTTCGCCGAGAAACTCAAGCCGCTGGGCGATGCGTTCATCAAGCTGGTGAAGATGATCATCGCGCCGGTGATCTTCCTGACCATCGTCACCGGCATCGCCGGCATGACCCACCTGAAGACGGTGGGCCGGGTGTTTGGCAAGGCGATGATCTATTTCCTGTTCTTCTCCACGCTGGCGCTGGTGGTCGGCATGATCGTCGCGCACGTGGTGCAGCCCGGCGCCGGCATGAACATCAATCCTGCCGATCTGGACCAGACTGCGGTCAAGAGTTATGTCGAGAAGTCGCACGACCTGACCCTGGTCGGCTTCCTGATGGACATCATCCCGAACTCGCTGATCGGCGCCTTCACCGGCGACCAGGTCGCCAACGGCAAGCTGCTCGGTCCCAACATCCTGCAGGTGCTGTTCGTGGCGGTGCTGTTCGGCGTGTCGCTGGCGCTGGTCGGCGAGCGCGGCAAGCCGGTACTGAACCTGCTGGAGGCGCTGATCGCGCCGGTGTTCAAGCTGGTGCACATCCTGATGAAGGCCGCACCGATCGGTGCGTTCGGCGCGATCGCCTTCACCATCGGCAAGTACGGGGTGGAATCGCTGATCAACCTGGCCTGGCTGGTGGGTTCGTTTTACGTGACCTCGCTGCTGTTCGTGCTGGTGATCCTGGGCGCGGTGGCGCGCCTGTGCGGCTTCTCGATCTTCAAGCTGATCCGCTATCTGAAGGCGGAACTGCTGCTGGTGCTGGGCACGTCCTCGTCCGAATCGGCGCTGCCGTCGCTGATGGAGAAGATGGAAAAGGCCGGTTGCGAGAAGTCGGTGGTCGGGCTGGTGGTGCCCACCGGCTATTCGTTCAACCTGGACGGCACCAACATCTACATGACCCTGGCCGCGCTGTTCATCGCCCAGGCGACCAATACCGAGCTGACCCTGGGCCACCAGATCGCGCTGCTGCTGGTGGCGATGCTCAGCTCCAAGGGCGCGGCGGGCGTGACCGGTGCCGGCTTCATCACCCTGGCGGCGACGCTGGCGGTGGTGCCGGAAGTGCCGGTGGCGGGCATGGCGCTGATCCTGGGCGTGGACCGCTTCATGAGCGAATGCCGCTCGCTGACCAACTTCATCGGCAACGCGGTGGCCACCGTGGTGGTGTCGCGCTGGGAGAACGCGCTGGATCGCGATCGCCTGCGCATCGCCCTGGACGGCGGCGAAGACGCCTTGCCGGCGGTCGCGGTCGAGCCCGCCGCGCTCCGCTGAGTTTCCGCATGCTGCGCGCGCGCCGGCCTGGCCGGCGCGTCGCGTTTCCGGCCCCAGGCCTGCGCGGCGACAGCCGCAAGACAGGCTTGGTCATGGCCCAGGGAGTAGAATCCTGGGTCCTCGCGCCTCCCGACTACAGAAGCCTCGATGTCAAACGACGATTTCAAACAGGCCGCCCTCGACTATCACCGCCAGCAGCCGCCGGGCAAGATCAAGGTGGCCGCGACCAAGCCCATGCTGACCCAGCGCGACCTGTCGCTGGCCTATTCGCCAGGCGTGGCGTTCGCCTGCGAAGCGATCGTCGCCGATCCGCAACAGGCCAGCGAGCTGACCGCGCGCGGCAACCTGGTCGCGGTGATCAGCAACGGCACCGCGGTGCTGGGCCTGGGCAACATCGGTCCGCTGGCATCCAAGCCGGTGATGGAAGGCAAGGGCGTGCTGTTCCAGAAGTTCGCCGGCATCGATGTATTCGACATCGAGATCAACGAGAACGATCCGGACAAGCTGGTCGACATCATCGCCAGCCTGGAGCCGACCTTCGGCGGCATCAACCTGGAAGACATCAAGGCGCCGGAGTGCTTCATCGTCGAGCGCAAGCTGCGCGAGCGGATGAACATCCCGGTGTTCCACGACGACCAGCACGGCACCGCGATCATCGTCGGCGCGGCGGTGCTCAACGCGCTGGTCGTGACCGGCAAGAAGATCGAGGACGTCAAGCTCGCCACCACCGGCATGGGCGCGGCGGGCATCTCCTGCGTCAACATGCTGGTGTCGCTGGGCCTGAAGCCGGAGAACATCCTGGCCCTGGACCGCGACGGCGTGATCCACACCGGCCGCACCGACCTGGACCCGGACAAACAGCGCTACGCGCGCGACACCGACAAGCGCACCCTGGCGGAAATCGTCGAGGGCGCGGACATCTTCCTCGGCCTGTCGGCCGCCGGCATCCTCAAGCCGGAAATGGTGGCGACGATGGCGGCGCAGCCGGTGATCTTCGCGCTGGCCAATCCGAATCCGGAGATCACCCCGGAGGCGGCCAAGGCGGTGCGCCCGGACGCGATCATCGGCACCGGCCGTTCGGACTATCCGAACCAGATCAACAACGTGCTGTGCTTCCCGTACCTGTTCCGCGGTGCGCTCGACGTCGGCGCCACCGGCATCAACGAAGCGATGAAGATCGCCTGCGTCAAGGCGATCGCGGCGATGGCGCGGCGCGAGGCCTCCGACCTGGGCGCGGCCTACGGCGGCGAGACCCCGAGCTTCGGCCCCGATTACCTGATCCCGCGGCCGCTGGACCCGCGCCTGCTGGTCGAGCTGTCCTCGGCGGTGGCGCAGGCGGCGATGGACTCGGGCGTGGCCACGCGCCCGATCGCCGACATGGAGGCCTACCGCGACAAGCTCGGCCAGTTCGTCTACCGCACCAGCCTGATGATGAAGCCGGTCTACGACCGCGCCCGCGCCGACAAGCAGCGCGTGGTCTATGCCGAGGGCGAAGAGGAAGTGGTGCTGCGCGCGGTGCAGAGCGTGATCGACGAAGGCCTGGCGTTCCCGATCCTGATCGGCCGCCCGGACGTGATCGAGGCGCGCATCCAGCGCCTGGGCCTGCGCATCACCGCCGGCGTGGACTTCGAGGTCACCAACATCCACGACGATCCGCGCTTCAACGACTACTGGCAGTACTACCACGCGTTGACCGAGCGCCGCGGCGTCACCGTCACCGCGGCCAAGGAACTGATGCGCTCGCGGCCGACGCTGATCGCTGCGGTGATGGTCGCGCGCGGCGAAGCCGACGCGCTGCTCACCGGCGTGGTCGGCCGCTTCCACAAGAAGCTCGGCTACGCGCGCAGCGTGATCCCGCTGGAACCGCGGGTCAGCTCGACCTCGGCGATGACCGGGGTGATCAACCCGCAGGGCGCGTTCTTCTTCCTGGACACGCACGTGCAGGAAGATCCGAGCGTGGAGCAGATCGTCGAGGCCACGCTGCAGGCCGCGTACCGGCTGAAGCTGTTCGGCATCGAGCCGAACATCGCGCTGCTGTCGCATTCCAATTTCGGCAGCCACGACTCGCGCGACGCGCTGAAGATGCGCCAGGTGCGCGAGGCGCTGCTCAAGCGCAAGCCCGAACTCAACATCGACGGCGAGATGCAGGGCGACACCGCGTGGGACGAAGCGCTGCGCAAGCAGATCATGCCCAACAGCACCCTGAAGGGCCGCGCCAACCTGTTCGTGCTGCCGAACCTGGAAGCGGCCAACATCGCCTACAACCTGGTGCGTGTGTTCACCGATGGCGTGGCGATCGGCCCGATCCTGATGGGCATCTCCAAGCCGGTGCACATCCTCACCACCAGCGCCACCTCGCGCCGGGTGATGAACATGACCGCGATCGCCGCGGTCGATGCGCAGATCCGCAAGCAGCTGGAAGCGGAGAAGAGCGCGCCGTAAGCGGAGCGCTTCCGGCAGGTTCGGTGCGAATGCGCGCAGCCGCTGGTGGCTGCGCGTTTCGCTGCAGCCTTCCAGGCCGATTGGTGCGTGCGGCAGGCTGCCTGCAGCGCATCCCTGTATGCCATCGCATCGGACTTTTCCGAGTTCCCGCCAAAACGTTGCCGATGCGGCGATGGGTCACCCGGCGCGAACGCGCTTCGCGGATGGCCGAGTGAAGCGGCGGGGTCTGGTCGATCAAGCCTGGGGCGGGTCGACGTCAAGGCACGCTGGTTTGGCGCCTGGCCGCGGAACGCCGCGGACGCGCCAGCCGCACACGCGATCGAGCGCGTGAACGATTTAGGATTTGCTGCGCAAACGCCCGCCGCAGGATGCGCGAAGACACGACGCCATGCAGCGCCTGCCAACGCGTTTGCGCAGGATCGAACGCGGCGCCGCAGCGGCGCCGCACTGTGCTCAGGCCAGACGCTTGCCTACCGGCAGCGGCAGGCTTTCGTGATCGCCCTGGTTCAGCTTGGACGGCTTGCCAGTCAGCAGCACATAGGCATCGACGCCGGTAAGTTCGGCAATCTTCAGCAAATGCCGGGCATTGGGAACGGAACGATTGTTCTCCCAGTGACCCAGGGTGCTATGCGCCACGCCCAGCAAGGCCGCCAGTTCGCGCAGCGTGAAACCGGCATTGCGCCGCGCCTGCATCAATCGCACACCTATATCCACGGGACACCTCAGAGCGGCATGGTTGCGCCGCGTCCCCCGAGCATAGTGGATGTCATCGCTTGGCATCAAGCCGACAGGAAAGGACAATTTTGGGACAAGACCGGCGCGGCGTTCCCTGGCCCGGCGCGCGTGTGGGGCGGGCTGCTAGAATTCCCCGTCTCCTCCCGCCGTGTCCCACCGCCATGAGCCATACCGCCACCGCGCCCGCCAATGCAGAGAAGCGCTACAACGTGCACCGCGCCGACCTGCCGCTGAGCTGCCCGACCCCGGAAATGGCGCTGTGGAACTCGCATCCGCGGGTCTATCTGCCGGTGGACGAAGAACCCAGCCACGAGGCCAAGTGCCCTTACTGCGGCGCGGTCTTCGTGCTGGTCGACTGACCGCCGGGTCGATGCACCGCCTGACCGTGGTGCAGCTGCTGCCGGCGCTGGAGTCCGGCGGCGTCGAACGCTCCACCCTGGAAATCGCCGCGGCGCTGGTCGCGGCCGGGCATCGCGCGCTGGTGGTGTCGGCCGGTGGCCGCCTGCTGCCGGCGCTGGCCGCGACCGGCGCCGAGCACATCGCCCTGGACATCGGCCGCAAGTCGTTGCTGAGCCTGCGCCACGTGCCGACGCTGCGGCGCCTGTTCGTGCGCGAGCGGGTGGACATCGTGCATGCGCGCTCGCGGCTGCCGGCCTGGCTGGGCTGGCATGCGCTGCGCGGGTTGCCGGCGGCGCAGCGGCCGCGCTTCGTCACCACCGTGCACGGGCTCAATTCGCCCAGCCGCTACAGCGCGATCATGGCCCGCGGCGAACGCGCGATCTGCGTGTCGGCCACGGTCCGCGACTACGTGCTGCGCCATTACCCGCAGACCGATCCGACGCGGCTGCGGGTGATCCCGCGCGGCATCGACCCGGCGCAGTTCCCGCGCCGCGCGCAGCCCGATCCGGCCGCGCGGGCCTGGGCCGCGAGCGAGGCGCCGGCCACCGCCGGCAGCGGTCCGCTGCTGCTGTTGCCCGGTCGCGGCACCCGCCTGAAGGGCCATGCCGATGCAGTGCGCCTGCTCGCCGCGCTGCGCGCCGACGGCAGCGACGCACGGCTGTGGCTGCCGGGCGCGCGCGAGGCCGGGCGCGAGGCCTACCTGCAGGAGCTGGAGGCCGAGGCCGCCGCGCTGGGCATCGCCGACGCGATCGCGTTCACCGCGCCGACCGCGCGCATCGCCGAGGCCTACGCCGCCAGCGATCTGGTGCTGCAGCTGTCGCGCAAGCCGGAAGCGTTCGGCCGCACCGTGGTCGAGGCATTGGCGGTGGGGCGGCCGGTGCTGGGCTGGGCGCACGGCGGCGCCGGCGAACTGCTGGCGCAGCTGCAGCCGTCCGGTGCGGTGCCTGCGTTCGATCCCGCGGCCCTGCACGCCGCGGCAGCGCGCCTGCTGGCGCAACCGCCGGCACCGCCGGCGCAGATCCCCTACACGCTGCAGGCGATGCAGCACGCGACCCTGGCGGTGTATGACGAACTCCGGCGCTGATTCCTCCCTGCTCGCGCCGCTGACGCCGGCGCGCAGCGAACGCTGGGCCCCGGTCTGGGTGCTGGCGTTCGTGGCACTGTGGCCTGCACCTGGCCTGGCCGCGGGCGTGCTGGCGCTGGGCGCGCTGGCGACCCTGGCGCGCCTGCTGCACAGCCGCTTCCGCGGCGGCGCCAGCCTGCTCAGCGGGCCGGCGTGGGCGCTGACCACGCTGCTGTTCCTGACCTACTGGTTGCCGCAGCCGCTGTCGGCGCTGGATGCGGTGGACGTGCCGCTGGCATTGCGCGAGTCGGCGGTGGACCTGCGCTTCCTGCCGTTCCTGTGGCTGGTGGCGATGGCGGTGGCGACGCCGCGCGGCCGCCGTACCACCTTCAATGGGCTGGCGGTCATCGCCGCGATCTGGACCGTGGATGCGCTGGCGCAGGCGCTGTGCGGCACCAGCCCGCTGTTCTGGTCGATGGACCAGCTGAAGTGGGCGATCAACCACCACGGCCTGTGCACGCCGCAGGAAATCGCGCTGGCCGACCGCCTCAGCGGCGTGTTCGGCCCGTGCAACCTCAAGTTCGGCCAGGTGCTGGCCAGCCTGTCGCCGTTCCTGCTGTTCGCGGCCGGGCGCCGCGGCGGCGCCTGGGGCTGGCTGCTTGCCGCGGCGGCAGTGGGGGTGGTGCTGGTGCTGGCCGGATCGCGCGCGTCGTGGATCACCTACGCCCTGGTGCTGCTGCTGTCGGGCTGGCGCCTGCTGGGCATGCGCCGGATGCTGGCGCTGGGCGTGGCTGCGGTGCTGGTCGCCGGCGTGCTCGGCGCGCTCTCGCCGCAGGTGCGCGAGCGCTTCGCCCGCACCACGCTGGCGCTGAGCGGGCGCCCGGCCGACGTGAACGCGGCGTTGGCCGGGCGCACCCAGATCTGGGACGCCTCGTGGTGCATGATCCGCCAGCATCCGCTCAACGGCGTCGGCGTGCGCGGCTTCCGCGAAGCCTACGTGGCCTGCGACCCGGATCCGGCGCATGGCGGCGCCTGGGGCCGCGAGCCGGCCTTCCATGCGCACCAGATCGTGCTCGAAGTGCTCAGCGAGACCGGCGTGATCGGCTTGCTGCTGTGGCTGGCCGGCGCCGCGCAGGCGTGGCGCGCATGGCGCTACGCCTCGCCACAGGCGCGCGAACGGGCACGGCCGGCGATGCTGGCGCTGCTGGTGACGGTGTTCCCGTTCAACACGCACCTGGCGTTCTATTCGTCGTTCTGGGGCTCGCTGGCGCTGATGCTGGTCGGGCTGTATGTCGGCGCGCTGCTGGCCGAGGAGCGCGACGCCGAGGGCACCGCAGAAACTGTGTAGCCCCTCTCCCACCGGGAGAGGGGTTGGGGTGAGGGTACGGCGCGAAAGTGACTCGCGGAGTTGGGTGCACCAGGCTGCGCCCGTACCCTCATCCGCCCCTTCGGGGCACCTTCTCCCGATGGGAGAAGGGAACAACGCTAGCCCCTCTCCCGCCGGGAGAGGGGTTGGGGTGAGGGTCCGGCGCGAAAGCGACTCGCAGCGTGGGTGCGCGAGGCCGCGCCCGTCCCTACCTCTCGCTCAGTCGCGCTCGTAGAACGTACTGCGGCCGCCGGGCTGGCGCTTGAAGCGGCGGTGGATCCACAGGTATTGCGCCGGCGCTTCGCGCACCATCGCCTCGATCGCGGCATTGACCCGCGCGGTGTCGGCGACCATGTCCTGCGACGGGAAGTCCTCCAGCGGCGGGGCGATGCGCAGCACGTAGTCGGCGCCCTCGCGGCGGTGGAAATACGGCACCACCGCGCAGCCGGTCAGCCGCGCCAATTGGTGGGTGGCGGTGATGGTGGAGGCGGGCATGCCGAAGAACGGCACGAATACCGTGTCCTTGCCGCGCATGTCCTGGTCCGGCGCGTACCACAGGAAGCCGCCGCGCTTGAGGTGGCGCACGCTGCCGCGCAGGTCCTCGTTGGCGAACATGGCGATGGCGTAGCGCAGGCGGCCGCGCTTGACCGCCCATTCGAACACCGGGTTGCGATGGCGGCGGTACATGCCGGCCAGCGGCACGTACTGGCACAGCAGCCGGCCGCACATCTCCAGGGTCATGAAGTGGCCCGACACCAGCAGCACGCCGCGGCCCTGCGCCTGCAGCGCACGCAGGTGCTCCAGGCCTTCGATGCGGGTGCGGCGGCGGATCGGGCCGAGGCTGCCCCACCAGGCGCGCGCGAACTCGAACACGCCCACGCCCAGCGCGTCGAAGCTGTCGTGCAGCAGGCGCGTGCGCCAGGCCTCGCTCTGCTCGGGGAAGCACAGCTTCAGGTTCACCTCGGCGGCATGGCGGCGGGTGCCGGCCAGACGCAACGCGATCCAGCCGACGCCGCGGCCGAGCGCGCGTTGCAGCAGCCAGGGCAGCCGCGCGACGGCCACGGCGATGCCGAGCAGCAGCCAGGTCGGCCAGTGCCGCGGCGAGCGCGGCGGCGGCGCGGCCGTGGTGGCGGCGGACGGAAGAGCGGGGGAGGGGTCGGACATGCGCCAAGTTTAGCCGGGAGCGGGCAGCGCGGCATTGGCGCGGCGCCGCGGCGTCTTCGCTTGGTGACCACGGTCGCGATCGTCTGCCGCCGGCGCGACGCAACCCGCTATGCTTTCGCGATGCGCAACGATTTCATCGAACGGCTGCTGCGCGGCCTGTACTCGACCGTGCTGTACATGCTACTGCCGGTCACCGTCTATCACCTGGTCTGGCGCGGGTTCCGCGTGCGCCAGTACTTCCAGCGCTGGGACGAGCGCTACGCCTCGTATCCGCAGGCGCGCGGGCGGCCGCGGGTGTGGCTGCACGCGGTGTCGGTAGGCGAGGTCAACGTCGCCGCGCCGGTGGTCAACGCGCTGCGCGCGCAGCGCCCGGACATCCGCTGGGTGATCACCACCATCACCCCGACCGGGTCGGAGCGGGTGCGCGCGCTGTGGGGCGATGCACTGGACCACGTCTACCTGCCGTACGACGTGCCCGGCAGCGTCGGCCGCTTCCTGCAGCATTTCCGCCCGAGCCTGGCGCTGATCCTGGAAACCGAGCTGTGGCCGAACATGCTGTTCGGCTGCCGCGACCGCAACATCCCGGTCTACGTGCTCAACGCGCGGCTGTCGGCGCGCTCGCTGCGCGGCTACCGCCTGCTGCGGCCGCTGATCGGACGCGCGCTGCGCACCGTCACCTGCGTGGCGGCGCAGTCGCAGGCCGACGCCGAACGCTTCATCGAGCTCGGTGCGCATCCGCAGCAGGTGCGTGCGCTGGGCAACCTGAAGTTCGACATCGCCGTGCCCGCGCAGCTGCCGGCGTTCGTCGCCGCGTTCGGCGAACGTGTGGCGAAGACGCGGCCGGTGTGGATCGCCGCCAGCACCCACGAAGGCGAGGAGGCGGCGGTGATCGAGATGCACCGGCAGTTGCGTCGGCACTTGCCGGACCTGTTGCTGCTGTGGGCGCCGCGCCATCCCGAACGCTTCGCCAAGGTCGAGGCGCTGGCGCGCGACCAGGGCTGGCGCGTGGCCACGCGCCGCCAGCAGCAGTGGCCCGGCGCCGAGGACAACGTGTTCGTGATCGATACGCTGGGCGAACTGATGATGTTCTACGCCTGCGCCCAGGTCGCCTTCGTCGGCGGCAGCCTGCAGCCGATCGGCGGGCACAACCTGCTGGAGCCGGCCGCGGTCGGCACGCCGTCGGTGAGCGGGCCGCACCTGCACAACTTCGCCGAGATCTCGCGGCGCATGCGCGAGGCCGGTGCGGTGGCGATCTGCGAAGACGCTGCGGCGGTCTGCGCGGCGCTGCACGAATTGCTCGGCGACGCGGCCGCGCGCGCGCGCATGGCCGAAGCCGGCTGTGCGCTGGTCGCCAATGGCCGCGGCGCGCTGCAGCGGGCGCTGCACCTGATCGCCGAGCATCTGCCGCCGGTGGCGCACGACGCGCCCGCGAACGAGTAGCGCGGTTCGACGCAGGCATTGTAGGAGCGGCTTCAGCCGCGACAGAATCTATCGGTAACGCTGTCGCGGCTGAAGCCGCTCCTACAAGTGACATCCTGATCTTGAGCGGACGTCGCTGGCGCAATCAGGCGTTCTTTCCGCCATTGCGCCGCCCCATGCAAAAACGGCGGACCCGAAGGCCCGCCGTTCGCGGTCGTACAGTTGCCGGCGCAGCGTTACTGGGTGCTGCTGCCGGAGTTGAGCTTGGATTCGGCGCTCTGCGTCAGCAGCGCGTTGATCGACTGCACTTCGGCCACGTCCAGCGAGCCCAGCGCCTGGCTCAGCAGCAGGCGGTTCTGCAGGAAGTTGTAGCGCGACTGCGCGTAGTTCAGCTGCGCCTGGTACAGGGTGCGCTGGTTCTGCACCACGTCCAACACGGTGCGCGTACCCACTTCCAGGCCGACCTGCGAGGCGTCGTACGCGGCCTGCGCCGAGACCACCGCCAGGCGCCGCGCCTCGATTTCGCTGATGCCGGCGACGACGGTCTGGTAGGCGTTGCGGGTATTGCGGTCGAGCGCGCGCTTCTGCTGCTCGAACGTGTCCTGGGCGATGTCGCGCTGCGACAGGGCCTGGCGCACCGCCGACTGGGTCGCGCCGCCGGCGAAGATCGGGATGTTCAGGGTCAGGCCGATGACGTTGCTGTCGCTGCGCGGCGAGTTGCTGCCGGACACGCCGTCGCCCCAGCTCGCGTCGCGGCCGACGCTGGCCGACAGGTTCAGCGTCGGCAGATGGCCGGCGCGCGCGGTGGCGACGTTGTCTTCGGCTTGCTGCACCTGGTACTGGTAGGCGCGCAGCGACGGGTTCTTGTCCAGCGCCGAGGCGATCAGGCTGTCGATGTTGCCGCTGTCGGCCGGCAGCTGCGGACGGAAGTCCTCCGGCAGGCTGCGCAGGTCGTGCACCGGCTGCCCGGTGATCTCGGTCAGCGCCTGGTACAGGTCCTGCAGCGAGTTGCGCGCGGTGATCGTGTCGGCGCGCGCCTGGTCGTATTCGGCGCGCGCTTCGTGCACGTCGGTGATCGGTGCCAGGCCCACTTCCAGGCGCTTGTCGGCGTAGTCGAACTGCTTCTTGGCGGCGGCTTCGTTGGTTTCCGCGGCGACCAGCGACTCGATCGCCACCAGCACGTTGAAGTAGGCGGCCGAGGTGCGCACGATCAGGTCGTCGTTGGCCGATGCCAGCGTGTAGTCGGCGGCCAGGCTGCGCGCCTTCTGCGCGCGCAGGGTCGAGAACTGGGCGAAGTTGACCAGCGTCTGCTGGCCCTGGATCGCGTAGCTGCGGCTCTTGCCGGTGCCGGCCAGTTCGCCGCTGGCGCGCTCGATCTCGCTGTGGCTGCGCTGCAGCGAGGCGGAGCCGTTGATCTGCGGCAGCAGCGCCGCGCGCGCCTGCACCGCGCCTTCCTTTTCGTACAGCCGGTTCGATTCCGCGCTGGCCAGCTGCGGGTCGCTATTGCGGGCCATTTCGTAGACTTGCAGCAGGTCCGTGGCGTTGGCGGCCAGCGGAAACAGTGCGGCGGCCAGCGCCAGAACGAGGGATCGGCGGATCATTGCGGCTTCCTTGATGGATCAGAATGTGAACTGGGGGACTGGCGCGGCGCCACGCAGGTAGTACGCCAGGTCGGTTTCGAACAGCGATTCCACGCGCGGCGCGCCGGCGTCGGCGTGGACCAGCACCGCGTCCATGGCCGGGGCGCGGCCGCGGACCGCGAACAGGCGGCCGCCGGGCCGCAGCCAGGCCAGGAACTGCGCCGGGATCTCGGTGACCGCAGCGGTGATGCAGACTACGTCGAAGCGGCGCTCGCTGTGCCAGCCGAACGCGTCGGCGGTCTCGATGCGCACGTTGCTGCCCAGCCCGGCGGCATCCAGGTTGGCGCGCGCGGCGGCGGCCAGGGCCGGCTCGATCTCCAGGCTCACCACCTCGCGGCCGAGCTCGCCCAGGCAGGCGCTGATGAAGCCGCTGCCGGTGCCGATCTCCAGCACGTCCTCGCCCGGCTGCAGGTCCAGCGCCTGCAGCATGCGGCCTTCGATCACCGGCTTCATCATGTACTGGCCGTGCCCCAGCGGGATTTCCAGATCGGCATAGGCCACCGCGCGGTGGCTTTCCGGCACGAAGGTCTCGCGCGGCAGCCGCGCCAGCACGTCGAGCACGCGCAGGTCGAGCACGTCCCAGGGACGCACCTGCTGTTCAACCATCGTTTCGCGGGCTTGGGAGTAGTCGATCGTCATCTGGGGCATCCAACGCGGTGGGTCGCGCATTTTAGCCGGCGCGGAGGCCGTGCGTATGCTGCAGCATCGCCGCAGCGGTGCCGCCGCGCGCAGTGCCGGAAGTCATCGGGCCGCCCGGCCGGCGCGGGCTCAGCGCGCCGCATAGGCGCGCAGGAAGAAATCCACGCTGGCCTCGACATGGGCCTGGATCCGCACCTGGCTGGGATCGCGGCACAGGCCGCACATCATCAGCGAGTGCAGTTCGCCCTTGATCAGGCAGAAGAACTGGGAGGCGGCCAGGCCCAGGTCGGCGATCTCCAGTTCGCCGGCCGCCACGTGCGCCTGCAGCAGCTGCGCCAGGTCCTGCTGGGTACGTTTGGGACCGGCATTCCAGAACATCTCGCGCACGTGCTCGTCGCCGGTGCCCGGGGCCAGCATCATGCGGTGCGTGGCCATGGCCGCCTCGCTGCTGATCATGGCGAAGAAGGCTAGGCCGATCTCCACCAACTGGGCGCGCAGCGGGCCTTTCAGCGCATGCCCGAACAGGTCGTCGGGCAGCAGCGCCTGGCACTGCGCGCGCACCGCTTCGGCGAAAAGGGTCTCCTTGTCGCCGTAATGGCTGTAGACGGTGAGCTTGGACACCCCGGCGCGGGCGGCGATGCCGTCCATGCTGACCCCGCCGAAGCCCAGCTCGGTGAACATGTGCTTGGCCGCTTCCAGGATCGCCGCACGCTTGCCCATGTCCTTCGGACGGCCCGGCCCGGCGGCGCGGGAAGAGGCTTTGGGGGAGGGAACGGGTTTGCTGACCATGGCGGCAATACTAGACCAGTCGGTTCGATATTTATACTATACCGTTAAGTATACTATTTAGTATGTCAGCTTCGCGCGCCGGGACTCCGATCGAGCGGTTCAGCGTGCGGCAGGCTTGGTTCAGGGTTTGGCGCCTGCGCAATGATTTGCTTATGCGCGCCTTACATTCGCCTAACGTTCGGCTCATGGTCGGCTAATCGGCGCCGCCGACGATGCCGCCATGGCCATCGTCCCCGACTCCCCCGCATCCCATTCCCGCTTCGCCAGTGCCGTGCTGATCGGTCTGGGGCATCCCGAGCGCGATGCCGTGGAAGCGTTCATCGCCCGCGTCTACCGCCAGCGCTACGGCGCGGTGCTGCGCGGCTTCCTGCCGCATCTGCTGGCCTACTACGACGCCGACGGCGGGTTGCGGGCCGCACTGGGGCTGCGCTGCGCCAGCGAAGGCGAGCTGTTCGTCGAGCACTATCTCGAGCGACCGGCCGAACTGGCCATCGCCGAGCGGATGCCGCGGCGGGTGGCGCGCAGCGAGCTGGTGGAGGTGGGCAACTTCGCCGCCGAGCAGGCCGGCGATGCGCGCGCGATGATCCAGGCGCTGACCGGCACCCTGCACGCGGCCGGGCTGCGCTGGGTCCTGTTCGTGGCCACCCGGCAGTTGCGCAATACCTTCGACCGGCTGCATCTGGCGACGGTGGACCTGGGCGAGGCGCGCGGCGAGCGCCTGCGCGGGGATCCCAGCGACTGGGGCGACTATTACGCCGCGCAGCCGCGGCTGACGTTCGGCGACATCGCCGCCGGGCATGCGTTCCTGCAGCGCGCCGCCGCGCCGCGCGCGGACGCGATGTCCCTGTTCCACGCTGGTCCGTTCCAGCCCTGCCTGGCGGGTGCGCCGTGAGCGGGCCCGGTTTCGCCGAGGTGCTCGGCCAGTTGCGCGGCGACCAAGAGCGTCTGCTCACCGGCCACGGCGCGATCCGCGAGGGCGAACTGGCCGACCGGATCCGTGCGTTGGCCGACGCGTTGCAACGGCACGATCTGCACTGCGTCGCCAGCCGCCTGGACAACGGCAGCGACTGGCTGGCGCTGGACCTGGCGATCCGCCTGCGTGGCGGCGTGCATGTGCCGCTGCCGACGTTCTTCAGCGAGGCGCAGGCGCGCTACGCGCTGCACAGCAGCGGTGCGCAGTGCCTGGTCGCCGGTGCGGGCATGCCCGCACCGGCGCAGGGCGTGCCGCTGCATCTGCCGCTGTCGGCCCCGGGCCTGGCGTGCTGGCGCCTGGCGCCGATGCCGGTGGCGCTGCCTGCCGGCACCGGCTGCATCACCTATACCTCCGGCACCACCGGCCAGCCCAAGGGGGTATGCCTGGAGGCGGGCGCGCTGCTGCAGGTGGCCGCGTCCCTGGCCGATGCGGCCTCGGCGCTGGCGCCGCGCCGCCACCTGTGCCTGATGCCGCTGTCCACGTTGCTGGAGAACGTGGCCGGGGTCTATGCCACGCTGTTGTCCGGCGCGCAGATCGCAGTGCCGTCGCTGGCCGAGATCGGCTACAGCGGCGCCGCCGGACTCGACATTCCGACCTTGATCGCCTGCCTGCACCGCTACCAGCCGCACAGCGTGATCCTGGTGCCGCAGCTGTTGCTGGCGCTGGTGATGGCGGCCGAACAGGGCGTGGCGCTGCCGGCCTCGCTGCGCTACCTGGCGGTCGGTGGCGGCCGGGTCGGTCCGGGTCTGCTGCGTCGCGCCGCGGCGCTGCGGTTGCCGGTGTTCGAAGGCTACGGACTGACCGAGTGCGCCTCGGTGGTGGCGCTGAACCGGCCCGAGGCGCAGCGCGCCGGCAGCGTCGGCCGCGCGCTGCCGCATGCGCGGGTCAGCGCGATCGACGGCGAACTGTGGGTCGACGGCGTGCGCTGCCTGGGTTACCTCGGCGCGGAGGGGCCGCCTGCCGGCGCCATCGCCACCGGCGACCTGGGCCATGTCGACGACGAAGGCTTCGTCCACGTCACCGGCCGCCGCAAGCATGTGTTCATTACCGCCTACGGCCGCAACGTGTCGCCGGAATGGGTGGAAAGCGAACTGTTGCAGCACCCGCACATTGCCCAGGCGGTGGTCTGCGGCGAAGCGCGCGCGCACAACCTGGCGGTGCTGTGGCCGCGCAACCCCGCGCTGGACGATGCGGCGATCGCGCGCGCGCTGGCCGAGGTCAACGCCGGCCTGCCGGACTACGCGCGCGTGTCCGGCTTCGTCCGCGCCAGCGCGCCATTTACCGCCGCCGACGGCCTGCTCACCGGCAACGGCCGCCCGCGCCGCGACGCGATCCTGCAGCGCCATGCCGATGCCATCGCGCAGCGCTACGCCGAACTCGAACCCCTTTCCTCCCACGGAGCTTCCCGATGACCTTCCATGAGCGCTTGCTCGCCGAGACCCAGGCCGAACGCGCCGCCATGATCTCGATCCCGATCATCCAGTCGGCGCTGGCCGGGCAGATCGCGCGTGAGGACTACCTGGCCTTCCTCGGCCAGGCCTACCACCACGTGCGCCACACGGTGCCGCTGCTGATGGCCTGCGGCGCGCGCCTGCCGGCGCGGCTGGAGTGGCTGCGCACCGCCGTCGCCGACTACATCGAGGAGGAACTGGGTCACCAGGAATGGATCCTCGACGACCTGGCCGCGTGCGGCGCCGATCGCGCCGCCGCCGCCGCGTCCGAACCGGCCGCCGCGACCGAGCTGATGGTGGCCTACGCCTACGACACCATCGCCCGCGGCAACCCGGTCGGTTTCTTCGGCATGGTGATGGTGCTGGAAGGCACCAGCGTGGCGCTGGCCACGCGCGCGGCCGAGAGCATCGAGACCACGCTGGGCCTGCCGCGCAATGCCTTCAGCTACCTGCGTTCGCACGGCGACCTGGACATCGAGCATGTGGGTTTCTTCGTCGGGTTGATGGACCGGCTCGACGACCCCGACGACCAGCGCGCGGTACTGCACGCGACCAAGCGCTTTTACGGCCTGTACGGCGACATCTTCCGCAGCCTGCGCGCGCTGCCGGCGCCGCGCATGGCGGAGGCGGCGTGATGGACCTGCGCGGCCGGAGCGTGGTGTTGACCGGTGCCAGCGGCGGCATCGGCGCGGCGTTGTGCGACGAACTGGTCGCCGCCGGCACCCGGGTGCTGGCGGTGGGGCGCGACCCGCTGCGGCTGGCGCAGGTGGCCAGCCGCCATCCGCAGGGCCAGGTGCTGGCGTTGCCGGCGGACCTGTGCAACGACAGCGGCCGCGCGCAATTGCTGGCGGCGGCGCGCGCGCTGCAGGCGCCGCCGTCGCTGCTGCTGATCGCGCATGCGCAGAGCGGCTTCGGTCTGTTCGCCGAACAGTCCGAGCAGGAACTGCGGCGCATGCTCGAAACCAATCTGCTGGCGCCGATGCTGCTGGTGCGCGCGCTGCTGCCGTTGCTGCAGGCGCAGCCGCAGGCGGCCGTGGTCGCGGTCGGTTCGACCTTCGGCAGTCTGGGATTTCCGGGCTTCGCCGGTTACAGCGCCAGCAAGTTCGGTCTGCGCGGCCTGTTCGAGGCGCTGGCCCGCGAATACGCCGACAGCCACGTGCGCTTCCAGTACCTGGCGCCGCGCGCCACCCGCACCGCGTTCAACACGGCCCAGGTCGATGCGCTGAACCAGGAACTGAAGGTCGGCGCCGACACGCCCGAGCGGGTGGCGCGCGCCTTGCGCGAGGCGATCGAGCGCGGCGACAGGCGGCTGCAGATCGGTTGGCCGGAAAAACTCTTCGCACGCCTCAACGGCGCCTTGCCCGGTCTGGTCGATCGCAGTCTGAAAGCGCAACTGCCCGTGGTGCGGCGCCATGCCGCCCGGGTTCCTTCCGATCTTGGAGACCTCCGATGAAGACTTGCCGCCGTTGCCTGCTCTTGCTCCTGTCGCTGCTGCCGCTGGCCGCGGCGGCGGCCACGCCGCTGTCGCCCGCGGTCGCCGCGGTGCGCGAGCAATGGGCGCAGGTCGCCTACCAGACGCCCAAGCCGCAGCGCGTGCAGGCCTATTCGGCGTTGGCCACGCATGCGGCGGCGGCCAGGCAGGCCGCGCCGCAGGATCCGGCCGCGCTGATCTGGGAAGGCATCGTGTTGTCGAGCGAAGCCGGCGAGCGCGGCGGCCTCGGCGCGCTGAGCCTGGTCAAGCGCGCCCGCGCCGATTTCGAGCAGGCGCTGAAGCTCGATCCGGCCGCGTTGAACGGCTCGGCCTGCACCAGCCTGGGCGCGCTGTACTACCAGGTACCGGGCTGGCCGGTCGGTTTCGGCGACGACGCCAAGGCGCGCACGCTGTTGCTGCAGGGCCTGCACTACGACCCCGACGGGATCGACGCGAACTACTTCTATGGCGATTTCCTGCGCGACCAGAAGGACTGGAATGGCGCGGCGGCGGCGCTGAAGAGGGCGTTGGCGGCGCCGCCGCGGCCGGGCCGCGAACTGGCCGACCGTGGCCGCCACCAGCAGATCCAGGCCGCCCTGCAGGAGGTCGAGCCGCACCTTGCCAGCCATTGAGCGGCCGCCCACACTGACCCACATGCGCATCTTGCTGGTCGAGGACGATCTGTCGCTGGGCGAAGGCATCCGCACCGCGTTGCGCCGCGCCGCCTATTCGGTGGACTGGGTGCAGGACGGCGCGGCGGCGCTGATCGCGATCGGCGACGGCGGTATCGACCTGGTGCTGCTGGACCTGGGCTTGCCGCGCATGGACGGGCTGGAGGTGATCCGGCAATCGCGCCAGGCCGGCGCCGACGTGCCGATCCTGGTGCTGAGCGCGCGCGAGCGCCCGGCCGACCGCGCGCTGGGCCTGGACCTGGGCGCCGACGACTACCTCGGCAAGCCGTTCGACACCACCGAACTGCTGGCGCGCACCCGCGCGCTGCTGCGGCGCAGTGCCGGGCGCGCCACGCCGCAATTGGAGATCGGCGCGCTGTACCTGGATCCGGAGCGGCTGGCGGTGCGCTGGCGCGGCCGCGCGCTGGACCTGACCCGGCGCGAGTTCGCGCTGCTGTGGCTGCTGGCCGAACGCCACGGCCGCGCCATCGCGCGCGAGGCGATCCAGCAGCGCCTGTACGGCTGGGACGAGGATGTGGCCAGCAATGCGGTCGATGTGCACGTGCACCAACTGCGGCGCAAGCTCGACCCGGCGCTGATCCGCACCGTGCGCGGGGTCGGCTATGCGCTGGACGAACAGGCCGCGGCCGCGGTGGCGGCGCCATGAGTTCGATGCGGCGGATGCTGCTGGGCGGTCTGCTCGGGGTGGTGACCCTGGTGTTCGCGGTGGCCGCATTGCTCAGCTACCGGGCCGGCCTGCAGGAGGCGGGCGAGATGTTCGATGCCAAGTTGGTGCAGTCCTCGCGGGTGCTGATGAGCCTGGTCGACGAACCGCTGGGCGAGCTGACCCGGCTCGGCCCGGCCGGCGAGCCGATCGTGATCCGCGGCTGGCACGGGCAGGCGCAAGGCGTGGGCGAGGCGCTGGCGTTCCGCACCGGCCATGCCTACGAAAGCAAGCTGGCGTTCCAGGTCCGCGACGACCGCGGCCACTTGCTGCTGCGCTCGGACAGCGGCCCGACCCGGCAGTTGGCCCCGCTGGTCGCCGGCTACGCCGACGTGACCCTGGATGGGCGCCGCTGGCGCACCTTCAGCCTGCACTCGGCCGGCGGGCGCTGGTTCCAGACCGGCGAGCAGGCCGACATCCGCCGCGAGCTGGCCGAAGACATCGCATTGGGCACGGCCTTGCCGCTGCTGTTGGCGCTGCCGGTGCTGGCGCTGCTGGTGTGGGCGGTGGTGAACTGGGCCAGCCGCGCCTTGAGCCGGGTCTCGCAGGCGATCGGCGAGCGCGACCCGCAGCGGCTGGAACCGTTGCCGCTGCACGGCGTACCGCGCGAGATCCATGGGCTGGTGGTGGCGGTCAACGACCTGATGCGGCGCCTGGAGGCCGCGCTGGCGCGCGAGCGCCGCTTCATCGCCGATGCCGCGCACGAACTGCGTACCCCGATCGCCGCGCTGAAGGTACACGCCGACAATCTGGGCCAGGCCCGCGACGCCGCCGAACGCGACGAATCGCAGCGGCACCTGGATGCCAGCGTGCGCCGGGTGGAGCGGCTGGTCGCGCAGTTGCTGACGCTCAGCCGGGTCGAACCGGGCGCCGCCGAGCCCACGCAGGGGCGGCTGGCGCTGGACGGCCTGGTCGCGCTGCAGGTGGACGATGCGCAGCCGCTGGCGGCGCGGCGCCAGCAGCGGCTGCGGATGCTGTGCAACGACCCGGTCATGCTGCTCGGCAACGAGACGGGCCTGTCCGCGCTGGTGCGCAATCTGATCGACAACGCGCTGCGCTACGCGCCGCCGGGCGGGCAGGTGGAAGTCGCCCTGCGTGGCGACCATGCCTGCGCCTGGTTCACGGTCGAGGATTCCGGCCCCGGTGTCGCCGAGGCGGCGCGCGAGCGCGTGTTCGAGCGCTTCCACCGCGAACTCGGCAGCGGCGTGGAGGGCAGCGGACTGGGCCTGGCGATCGCGCGCGAGGTGGTGAACGCGCACGGCGGCGACATCGCGCTCGATACCTCGCCGACCCTGGGCGGGCTGCGGGTCAGCGTGCGCCTGCCGTTGCGCTGAGTGGTGTGGCGGGACGGCCGCCGTTCGGCAATGTGAGGAACGTCCTGACATCGGCGGCGAACATGTAGTGATAAATTGGCTTCTCGTGCGGTTTGGAAACCGCGTGCTGCCGAGGGCATGATTCGGGAAGCAATGGAGCAGGGGGACCGGCGTCACACTACCATCGGCAGCGCACCTGCGCTGCGCCGACGCCTGCGCGGGCGCATCGGTTTGTTCCTGATGCTGCTGTGCGCCTGCTGCGCGGCAGGTGCTGCCGTGGCCCAGGCAACGCGGCCGGTGACCGCGGGCAGCATCACCGACCGGCCGACGGTGGTGCGCTGGACGATGGACGAAGGCCTGCCGCACAACCTGGTGCATGCGCTGGCGCAGGACCGCGACGGCCTGCTGTGGATCGGCACCTGGGAAGGCGTGGCGCGCTTCGATGGCCGCGCCTTCACCGTGTTCGACCGGCAGAACACGCCGGGCATGGAGATGTCCGGCGTGTTCGCGATCGTGCCCGAACGCGATGGTGGGGTGCTGGTCGGCACCGCCTACGACGGCGTGTTCCGCTATGCCGGTGGCGCCTGGGAGCACCTGGGCGATGCGCATGCGCAGCGGCTGCAGGTGGCGTCGATGCTGCGCGACCGCAGCGGTGCGCTGTGGGTGGGTAGCGAGGACGGCTTGTTCCGGATCGAGGCCGATGGCCGCCTGAGCGTGGCCGGTGCCGCCGCCGGGCTGCCGAAGACCCGGATCGCCGCGCTGCTGCAGCAGACCGATGGCAGCGTGCTGGTCGGCACCGCGCAGGGGCTGTTCCGCCTCGACCCGGCCACCGGCCGTGCGCGGCGTTGGGGGCGGACGGAGGCGATGCGCACGGCGCCGGTACGGCGGCTGAGCCGCGACCGCGACGGCGGGCTGCTGGTCGCCGGCGACGCCGGCGTGTTCTGGCTGCACGCCGACGGCGCGCTGCAGTGGTTGCGCCAGGGCCAGCGCGTGGATGCCGCGTTGCAGGATCGCCAGGGCCAGTTGTGGATGAGCCTGTCCAGCGGCCAGTTGCTGCGGCGCTCGTCGAGCGGGGTCAGCGAGGAGATGTTGTCGATCTCCGGCGTGGTCAGCCCGGCGCTGATCGAGGACCGCGAAGGCCTGATCTGGGCCGGCAGCACCGACGGCCTGTTCCGCATCGCCGTGGGCGATGCCGGCGGCCTGACCCGGCACGACGGCCTCGGCGGCGACTACGTGCGCGTAGTGCAGCAGAGCGCCGATGGCGCGGTCTGGATCGGCCATGCCGCCGGCCTCGATCGCTGGCAGCACGGCCGCATCGCCACGTTGCGCATCGCCGCCGCCGGCCGCGATCCGTCGGTGCTGGCGCTGGCCGCGGCCAACGACGGCGGCATGTGGGTCGGTACCTACAACCAGGGAGTGCTGTTGCTGGCGCCCGACGGTGCGGTCCGGCAACGGCTCGGCACCGAGGCCGGCATCCCGCAGGCCATGGTGCGGGCGCTGTTGCAGGATGCGGACGGCGGGCTGTGGGTCGGCGGCAACGCCGGCCTGGCCTATCGCAACCGTGGCCGCACCCGCCTGTACACCCTGGCCGACGGGCTGCCGGCGCTGCAGGTGCAGGCGCTGTACCGCGATCGCGCCGGCGTGCTGTGGATCGGCACCAGCGACGGCATCGCGGCGCTGTCGGCCGACGGCACGCTGCGCCGCTGGCCCGCCGGCGCCGCGTTTCCCGCGCACAACGCGTTCGATTTCCTGGAGGACGCCGACGGCGCGCTGTGGATCGCCAGCGACCGCGGCCTGCTGCGGTTGCGCGACGGCCGCTTCCGCACCTACGACCATCGCGTCGGGCTGCCGCGCGACAAGCTGTTCCGGGTCATCGACGATGGCCAGGGCCATCTGTGGGTGACCAGCAACCAGGGCGTGTTCCGCATCGCCCGCGACAGCATCGCGCAGCTCGATGCCGGGCGCCGCACGCAACTGGCGGTGGACGTGGTCGATCGCAGCGACGGCATGCCCGGCAGCCAGGGCAACGGCAGCAGCGCGCCCGCCGGCTGGCTGAGCCGCGACGGCATCTTGCTGATCCCGACCTCCGCCGGCCTGGCGCTGATCGACCCGGCGCTGCCCAGCCGGCATTCGCTGCGCGCGCCGGCGGTGGTGATCGAGCGGCTGCAGGTCGATGGCCGCGAGCAGCCGCTGCGCGCCGACTACCGCTTGCCCGGCAGCGTCGGCCGGCTCAGCGTCGACTACGCCGGCTTGAGCTTCCGCTCGCCGGACAAGGTGCGCTACCGCTATCGCCTGCATGGCTTCGACCGGCAATGGATCGATGCCGGCAGCAGCGAGGAGGCGGTCTATACCAACCTGCCGCCTGGCGACTACCGGCTGGAAGTGCAGGCGACCACCAATGCGATGGACTGGTCGCGCAGCGATCTGGTGGGGCGCGCCTCGCTGCAGCTGGACGTGGTGCCGCCGTTCTGGCAGCGCGGTCCGTTCGTGGTGATCGCGGCGATCGCGTTCAGCGGCCTGCTGCTGTGGTGGTACCGCGGCCGCAGCCATCGCTACCTGCGCCGCCAGCGCCGGCTCAATCGCATCATCGCCGAGCGCACCCACGAGCTGCGCGCGAAGAACCTGGCGCTGAAGCTGGCCGATTTCGAACGCGAGGAGCTGGTGCGCAAGCTCGCCTACCAGGCCGGCCACGACGCGCTGACCGGCCTGCCGAACCGGCGCACCGCCGATCCGCACCTGACCGCGGCGCTGGAGCACGCGCGGGCCACGCAAACGCCGCTGTGCGTGGCGCTGCTGGACATCGACAACTTCAAGCGGATCAACGACAGCTACGGCCACGAGATCGGCGACGAAGTGCTGCGCCGGGTCGGCGAGGTGCTGCGCGCCACGCTCGGCGAACACGCCTTCGCCGCGCGCCACGGCGGCGAGGAGTTCCTGCTGGTGTTGCCGGGCCTGGACCGCGAACAGGCGCGGGCGCGGCTGGACGACCTGCGCCACCGCGTCGCCGCGATCGTGGTCCACGATGTCGATGGGCGCACGGTGCAGTGCACGGCCAGCGTCGGTTTCGCCTGTGTCAGCCCGGCGCTGCAGAGCCGGCGCGAATTGCTGGTGCTGGCCGACCAGCGCCTGTACCAGGCCAAGCACGAAGGCCGCGACCGGGTGGTCGGCTAGGGCGTAAAGCGCAGGTGCACCCTTGCAGGAGCCGCTTCAGCCGCGACACACAGCACGGCGAGCCTGCGGCGCGGAATCCTGTCGGGGCTGAAGCCCCTCCGACAGGAGATATCCGCGTCGCCCGATGTGAGCGTTCGGCCGCTGCCTATCCGCGCAGTGGCCGAACGCAGTTACCAATCCCCAATCCCTACTCCCGAATCTCGGCTTCCACCGACCCATGCGCCTGCAACTGCTCCACCACCGCGCGCGCGGCCGCATTGGTGGAAATGCCATGGCCCGGGGCGGCGAGGTCGGCGGTGAAGGCGTGCGCGTTGAGCGCGGCGTCCACCGCCTGCTCGATCGCCTCGGCTTCGGCGTTCAGGCCCAGCGAATGGCGCAGCAGCAGCGCGGCGCTGAGGATGGTGGCGTAGGGATTGGCGATGCCCTTGCCGGCGATGTCCGGAGCCGAGCCATGGATCGGCTCGTACAGGCCGATTTTGCCTTCGCCCAGCGACGCCGACGGCAGCAGGCCCAGCGAACCGGCGAGCATCGACGCCTCGTCGGTGAGGATGTCGCCGAACATGTTCTCGGTGACGATCACGTCGTACTCGCGCGGCTTGGCCAGCAGGTGCATGGCCATCGAATCGACCAGCTGGTGCTCCAGGCGCACATCCGGGAATTCGTCGCGGCCGATGCGCGTGGCCACGTCGCGCCACAGCCGCGAGGTCTCCAGCACGTTGGCCTTGTCCACCGAGGTGACGTGGTTGCGGCGCTGCTGCGCCAGGCGGAACGCGCTGCGCAGGACCCGCTCGATCTCCTCGACGCTGTAGCGGCACAGGTCGCTGGCGTCGGTGGCGGTGCGGGTCTTGTCGCCGAAATAGATGCCGCCGGTCAACTCGCGCACCACCACGATGTCCACGCCGGTGAGCAGGTGCGGCTTGATCGGCGAGGCGTCCAGCGCTGCCGGATGCGGCTTGACCGGGCGCAGGTTGGCGAACAGGCCCAGGCCGCGGCGGATCGCCAGCAGGCCCTGTTCGGGACGGATCGTGGCGTTGGGATCGGACCACTTCGGCCCGCCGACCGCGCCCAGCAGCACCGCGTCGGCCTGCTGGCAGGCGGCCAGCGTCGCCGCCGGCAGCGGTTCGCCGTGGCGGTCGATGGCAATGCCGCCGATGTCGTGCTCGTGGAATTCGAAGGTGTGCTGGTAGCGGCGGGCGATGGTGCGCAGCACCGAGACCGCCGCGGCGGCGACTTCGGGGCCGATGCCGTCGCCGGGCAGGACGACGATGTCAGCGTGCATGGGTGGCCTCGTACTGTTCGATGGCGGGTTGGCGCAGCAGCAGGTAGCCGAGTTCGTCGACGCCTTCGAGCAGGCAGGTCTGCGAGAACTCGTCGAGCGGGAACGGATAGACGCGGCCGTCGGGCGTGCGCAGTTCGCGCGCGGCCACGTCCACTGTCAGCGCGTCGTCCGGGCGCTGCATCAGGGTCTGCACGTCGGCCTCGTCCAGCACGATCGGCAGCAGCCCGTTCTTGAGGCTGTTGTTGCGGAAGATGTCGGCGATCTCGCTGCTGACGATGGCGCGCAGGCCCAGATCGGTCAGCGCCCACGGCGCGTGCTCGCGCGAGGAGCCGCAGCCGAAGTTGCGCCCGGCCAGCAGGATCTGGCGGCCGGCGTTGTGCGGCTGGTTGAACGCGAACTCCGGGTTGGGCGTGCCGTCGGCCTGCCAGCGCCAGTCGTTGAACGCGTTGCGGCCGAGGCCGGCGCGCTCGGTGGTGGACAGGAACCGCGCCGGAATGATCTGGTCGGTATCGATGTTGGTCTGGCGCAGCACCACGCTGGCCGAGGTGAGGGCGGCGAATCCGGCCATCAGCAGGTCTCCTGGGACACGGTGGCGGGAGCGGCGACGGCCGCGTCGGGCAGCGATGCCGGCGGCAGCGCCGGAGTGGGGACGTGCGGCGGCAGCAGCGGCTTGCCGCGATGCGCGAAGGCGCGGGTGGTGGCGGCGACGAAGGTCAGCGTGGCCGCGAACGCGGCGATGTGCGGCACCATCACGCGACCTCCGCGAACAGCGTGCGCGGGTCGCTGACCTTGCCGTTCACCGCGGCCCAGGCCGCGGTCATCGGCGACGCCAGCAAGGTGCGCGAGCCGGGACCCTGGCGGCCTTCGAAATTGCGGTTGCTGGTGCTCACCGCCAGTTGCCCCGGCGCGACCAGGTCGCCGTTCATGGCGATGCACATCGAGCAGCCGGATTCGCGCCACTCGGCGCCGGCGGCGCGCACCACCTCGTGGATGCCCTCGGCCTCGGCCTGGCGCTTGACGATCTCCGAGCCCGGCACCACCAGCATGCGCACGTTCGGCGCGACGCGGCGGCCGCGCAGCACCTGCGCCACTTCGCGCATGTCGCTGAGCCGGCCGTTGGTGCACGAGCCGACGAACACCACGTCCACCGGGGTGCCGATCAGCGCGTGGCCGGATTCGAAATGCATGTAGTCCAGGCCCTTCTGCGCGGCCGCGTCCTGCGCCGCCGGAATCGGCACGTCCACCGCGATCGCGGTGCCCGGGTGGGTGCCCCAGGTCAGGGTCGGGCGGATGTCGCGCGCGTCGATGCGCACGTCCACGTCGAAGCGCGCGCCCGGATCGCTGCGCAGCTGCGACCAGCGCTGCACCGCGGCGTCGAACTCCGCGCCCTTCGGACCGCGCGGGGTGTTCGCCATCCAGTCGAAGGTGACCTGGTCCGGCGCGACCATGCCGGCGCGCGCGCCGGCCTCGATCGACATGTTGCACAGGGTCATGCGCTGCTCCATGTCCATCGCGGCGATGGTGGAGCCGCGGTACTCGAGCACGTGGCCGGTGCCGCCGTTGACCCCGATCACGCCGATGATGTGCAGGATCACGTCCTTGGCGCCGACGCCCGGCGCCAGTGGCCCGTCGACGGTGATCGACATGGTCTTGGCCTTGCGCTGCAGCAGGCATTGCGTGGCCAGCACGTAGCCGACCTCGCTGGTGCCGATGCCGAACGCCAATGCCCCGAAAGCGCCATGCGTGGAGGTGTGGCTGTCGCCGCAGACGATGGTCATGCCGGGCTGGGTGAAGCCCTGCTCGGGCGCGATCACGTGCACGATGCCGCGATTGTCCGAGGCCATGTCGAACAGCTCGATGCCGTAGTCGGCGCAGTTGCGCGCGAGCATGTCCACCTGCGCTTCGGAGGCCTTGGTGTAGTACGGCAGCTTGCCGTCGGCGCCGCGCGGCAGGGTCGGCGTGGAATGGTCCATCGTCGCCTTGGTGCGGTCGGGACGGCGCGGCTTCAGGCCGCGCGCCTTCAGTTCGGTGAACGCCTGCGGCGAGGTCACCTCGTGGATCAGGTGCAGGTCGATGTACAGCACCGCCGGGGCGGTGCCGCTTTCGGGGACGACGACGTGCGCGTCCCACAGTTTGTCGTACAGGGTGCGGGGGGTCGAAGACATTACGGGACTACCTGGCAGGGACGCTGGGCAAGGAGGGGGAGCGGTGAGAAGGGTGCATCGCGACGATGACGCTGGCGTGGCCGCTCAGGCGGCCGCCGTCGCGGCGCCGGCATGCGTGCCCTGGCGCTGGCGCAGCACGCGGTTGGCCACGTCCAGCCAGGCCAGCGCGCTGGCCTCGATGATGTCGCGGCTGGTGCCGCTGCCGTCGTATTCGGTCTCGCCGTGGCGCACGCTGAGGTTGGCCTCGCCGCGCGCATCGGCGCCGATGCCGACGCTGTGCACCTGGTAGCTGTCCAGGGTCAGCTGCACGCCGGTGGCCGCGGCCAGCGCGGCGAACAGCGCATCCACCGGGCCGTCGCCTTCGGCGCGCTCGCTGACCCGCTGGCCATCCGGATCGGACAGCTCGACCTGCGCGCTGGCGCGCTGGCCGCGGTCGCTGACGGTCATCGACGACAGCCGGTAGCCCTGGCTTTCCGGCGCGTCCTGCATCATCGCCTGCAGGTCGGCGTCGTTGACCACGCGCTGCTGCTCGCACAGCGCCTTGAACGCCTCGAACGCCAGGTTCAGTTCGGCCTCTTCCAGCACGTAGCCCAGCGCGCGCAGGCGCTGCTCGACCGCGGCGCGGCCGCTGTGGCGGCCCAGCACCATCTGCGAGGACTCCCAGCCCACGTCTTCCGGACGCATGATCTCGTAGGTGCCGCGGTGGCGCAGCATGCCGTGCTGGTGGATGCCCGACTCGTGGGCGAAGGCGTTGCCGCCGACGATCGCCTTGTTGCGCTGTACCGGCATGCCGACCAGCCGCTGCAGCAGCTGCGAGCTGGCGACGATGCGCTGGGTGTTGATCGCGGTGTCGATCTCGTAGAACGCGTTGCGCACCTTCAGCGCCATCGCGATCTCTTCCAGCGCGCAGTTGCCGGCGCGCTCGCCGATGCCGTTGATGGTGCATTCCACCTGCCGCGCGCCGCCTTCCACCGCGGCCAGCGAGTTGGCCACGGCCAGGCCCAGGTCGTTGTGGCAGTGGGTGCTGAAGATCACCCGCTCGGCGCCGGGCACGCTGGCGATCAGCCGCGCGAACATGCCGCGGATCTCTTCCGGGGTGGTGAAGCCGACCGTATCGGGCAGGTTGATGGTGGTGGCGCCGGCGGCGATCGCCACTGCGGTCACTTCGGCCAGGAAGTCTTCCTCGGTGCGGGTGGCGTCCTCGGCCGAGAACTCCACGTCGTCCACGTACTGGCGCGCCAGCGACACGTGCTTGCGCACCGATTCCAGCACCTGCTCGCGGCTCATCCGCAGCTTGTGCTCGCGGTGCAGCGGGCTGGTCGACAGGAACACGTGCAGGCGCGGCTTGGCCGCCGCCTCCAGCGCGCGCGCGGAGGTCTCGATGTCGGTGGCCAGGCAGCGCGACAGCACCGCCAGGGTCGGCTCGCGCAGTTCGCGGCCGATCAGCGCCATCGCCTCGCGGTCGGACTGCGAGCTGGCCGGGAAGCCGGTCTCGATGACGTCCACGCCCAGCTCGGCCAGGGCGCGCGCCATGACCAGCTTCTGCGGCGGAGTCATGCTGCAGCCGGGGGATTGCTCGCCGTCGCGCAGGGTGGTGTCGAAAATGCGGATGCGGGGGGTCTGGGAAGAAGGAGAAGTGTTCACCAGATGGTTTCCTCTACGGCGGCGGTGGCTGGCGGATGGGAGAGCGAAGACGCGGGGCGAGCGGGAGCGGGCGGGGCGGCGGCACGTTGGTTGCGAAGTCGCTCGGCATTGCGGCGGCGCGGCTTGCGTGGCGCGCGCGGGCGCACCTCCGACAGCAGCGTCGCCAGCACGCCGGCGTCGATGTTGCCACCGGACACCACCGCGCATTTGCGCTTGCCGGAGACGCGGCGGCCGGCCGCCAGGGCCAGCGCGCCGGCGCCCTCGGCGATGACGTGCTCCTCCAGCGCCAGGCGGACCAGCGTTTCGCGCAGTTCCGCCTCGCGCACGATCACCACGTCGTCGAGCAGGCTGGCGCACAGCCGGCGGGTGATGAACCCGGGGATTTTAACCTTGACGCCGTCGGCCAGGGTGGGCACCGGGTCGATCGCGCGGATATCGCCGCGGATCGCCCGCGCCATGGAATCCACGCCCTCGACCTGCGCGCCGACGATGCGCACGCCCTGCGAGCGCAGCGCCAGGGCCACGCCGGAGGCCAGGCCGCCGCCGCCGATCGGCACGATGACCACGTCCGGGGCGTGCGCGGCCAGCTCGATGCCGACCGTGCCCTGGCCGGCGATCACGTCCGGGTCGTCGAACGCGGACAGGAAGCGGTAGCCGTTCTGCTCGGCCAGTTCGCGGGCGAAGGCGTAGGCCTCGTCGTAGCTGTCGCCATGCTGGCGCACGGTGGCGCCCCAATGGGCGACGCCGGCGATCTTGGTCTGCGGCGCGCCGTGCGGCATCACCGTGATCGCCTGCACGCCCAGCCGGTGCGCGGCCCAGGCCACGCCCTGCGCATGGTTGCCGGCCGAGGCGCAGATGATGGTGCGCTCGTCGCCGCGCTCCAGCCCGGCCAGCAGCGCATTCAGCGCGCCGCGCACCTTGTAGGAGCCGGTGCGCTGCAGGTTCTCCAGCTTCAGCCACACGCCGAAACGCTCGGCGTAGTGCACCGGCGTCGGCGGCAGGTAGCGGCGCAGCCGCGCCTGCGCGGCCAGCACGTCGGCGACGCTGACCGCTACGTCGCCTACGTCGGGTTCCTGCGGGGCGGGGCGGCCGGTGTCAGGCATGAAGGGGCCGGGATTGGGGATTGGGGAGTAGGGATTCGACATGCGAATCCCGTGCCCGAAGAAGCGACCTCCCTGGAAGAAGACTCCTCCGCATCGTCGCCCGGCCCTGCCGCGCAGCCGGCATGAAGCCCGAGACCATGGAACTGCCAGCGCAGCCTCCGAATCCCGAATCTCCAATCCCCATTGCCGGCCTCATCATGGCACCACGTCCAACGCAGTCACCCGCACCGACTCGCAGTCGTACACCTTCTCCATCTGCAGGCGCAGGCTCTCGCCGGGGCGGGTGCCGTCCACCACCATCTGCAGGTGCCAGCGGCCGGCATCGTCGGCCACCGGCGCGCCGCTGATCGACAGCGGCGCGAAGCCGCGCCGTTCGGCCATGCCGATCGCGCGCAGCAGCGCGCCTTCGGCCGGCTTCAGCACCAGGTCAAGCTGGTATCGCATGGGGGATCTCCTGGCGCTGGGTCGCGGGGTTGCTCTCCAGCATGGTGCTGTTGGCGGTGTTCGGCGGCACCAGCGGCCACACGTTGGCGCGCGCGTCGATGGCCACGTGCAGCAGCGCCGGACCCGGCTGCGCCAGCAGCTCGGCCAGGCCTTCCTCGACCTGGCCGCGCGCGGTGATGCGCTTGGCCGGGATGCCGAACACCTGCGCCAGCGCGGCGAAGTCCGGGTTGTCGGACAGGTCGATCTCGCTGTAGCGCTCGGCGAAGAACAGCTCCTGCCACTGCCGCACCATGCCCAGCGAACTGTTGTCCAGCAGCACGATCTTCACCGGCAGCTTGCAGCGCGCGATGGTCACCAGCTCCTGCACGTTCATCATGAAACTGCCGTCGCCGCTGACCAGCACCACGGTGCGGTCGGGGCAGGCGAACTGCGCGCCCATCGCCGCCGGCAGGCCGAAGCCCATCGTGCCTAGCGCGCCGCTGGTCAGGTGGTTGCGCGGATGGTTGAAGCGGCAATGCTGGGCCACCCACATCTGGTGCTGGCCGACGTCGCAGGCGATCACGGTGTCGGCCGGCGCCAGCTCGCTCAGCCGCTTCAGCAGGCCGGGCGCGTAGATGTCGTCGCCCGGCGCGTCGTAGCGCGCGCCGAACTTCTCGCGATGGCCGATGCAGCGCGCGTGCCACGCCTCGCAGGTGCTGGTCGCCGCGCTCAGCGCGCGCAGCGCCTCGGCCACGTCGCCGGGCACGGCGATGTCGGCATGGCGCAGCTTGGAGATCTCGCAGGCGTCGGCGTCCAGATGGATGACCCGCGCGAACGGGGCGAACTCGGCCAGCTTGCCGGTGGCGCGGTCGTCGAAGCGCGCGCCGACCACGATCAGCAGGTCCGACTCCTGCACCGCCATGTTGGCGGCGCGGGTGCCGTGCATGCCGAGCATGCCCAGGTAGTGCGGATGCCCATGCGGCAGCGCGCCCAGCCCGCGCAGGGTCAGCACGGTCGGAATGCGGGTGGTGTCGACGAACTGGCGGAACGCGTCCACCGCATCGGCCAGGGCGATGCCGCCGCCGCCGTAGATCACCGGCTTGTCGGCGCCGGCGATCGCCGCCAGCGCTTCGGCCAGGGCCGCAGCGTGCGGCGCCGGCGGTGCCGGCACCGCGGCCGGCACGTGGTCGGGCAAGTGCGAGGCGTCGCCCAACTGCACGTCCTTGGGCAGATCGATCAGCACCGGTCCCGGACGCCCTTCGCGGGCGATGCGGAACGCGTCGCGCACCACCTGCGGCAGGTCGTCCACGCGGCGCACCAGGAAGCTGTGCTTGACGATCGGCAGGGTCAGCCCGAACACGTCCAGTTCCTGGAACGCGTCGGTGCCCAGCAGCGGCGTGGCGACCTGCCCGGTCAGGCAGATCATCGGCACCGAGTCCAGCATCGCATCGGCGATGCCGGTGACCAGGTTGGAGGCGCCCGGGCCGGACGTGGCGACGCAGACCCCGACCCGCCCGCTGGCGCGGGCGTAGCCGTTGGCGGCCAGCGCCGCGCCCTGCTCGTGGCGGACCAGGATGTGCTTGAGCTGGCTGTCTACCAGCGCGTCGTAGAACGGCATGATGGTGCCGCCCGGATAGCCGAACAGCGTGTCCACGCCTTCGGCTTCCAGGGCCTGCGTCAGCCAGCGCGCGCCGTTGCGGGGCGTGCCGTGAGCGGAGGAGTTCATACGGTGGCGACCTTTCGGTGGAAGCGGGTGGGGGAGCCGCGGGTTACGCGGCTTGGCCTGTCGCGGCCGGCTTGGCGGCAGCAGCGGCGTCGCCGTTCAGCCAGACCATCTTGGCGCGCAGCTGCTTGCCGACCACTTCGATCGGGTGCTCCAGGTCGGCCTGCTTGAACTTGTTGTAGTTCGGCAGCCCGGCTTCGTACTCGGCGACCCAGTTCTTGGTGAAGGTGCCGTTCTGGATGTCGGTCAGCACGTCGCGCATGCGCTCCTTGGTGGCCGCGTCGATGACCCGCGGGCCGCTGACGTAGTCGCCGTACTGCGCGGTCTCGGAGACGAACTCCAGCATGCGGGTGATGCCGCCTTCGTAGAACAGGTCCACGATCAGCTTCAGTTCGTGCAGCACTTCGTAGTAGGCGATTTCCGGCTGGTAGCCGGCTTCCACCAGCACTTCGAAGCCGGCCTGGACCAGCGACGAGGCGCCGCCGCACAGCACCGCCTGCTCGCCGAACAGATCGGTCTCGGTCTCTTCCTTGAAGGTGGTCTTGATCAGGTTGGCGCGCGCGCCGCCCAGGCCGGCGGCGTACTCGAGCGCGAACTGCTCGGCCTTGCCGCTCTTGTCCTGGTACACCGCCCAGATGCACGGCACGCCGCGGCCGATCTCGTACTCGCGGCGCACCAGCGCGCCCGGGCCCTTCGGCGCGACCAGCACCACGTCCAGGTCGGCGCGCGGCTTGATCATGTCGAAATGCACGTTCAGGCCGTGCGCGAACAGCAGGCAGGCGCCCTGCTTCATGTTCGGCGCCAGCACGTCGTCGTACAGCTTCTTCTGCACCATGTCCGGGGTCAGCACCGCGACCAGGTCGGCATCCTTGACCGCCTCGGCGGGGCTCTTCACCACGAAGCCGTCGGCCTGCGCCTTGGCTTCGGTCGGGCCGCCCGCGCGCAGGCCGACGGTGACATCGAAGCCGGACTCGCGCAGGTTCAGCGCGTGCGCGCGGCCCTGGCTGCCGTAACCGACGATGGCGATCTTGGTGGTGGGCTGGGCGGAACTGGTCATGGGGCGAATGTCCTCGGAACGGTGTGGGTAGGAAGGGAACGTGTGTTTCGCGGTTACTAAAATGAAAAACCCCGCGCCGTTGCCGGTGCGGGGTCTGATCGAATCCAGGCTGCTTGTCGCTTACACGCCGGTTCGTCCCGCACTTGTGGGCGAGGTAATAAGCACGAGTACGAGGAGCGACGCGGCGGCGTCCGCGCGCAGCGCGGCGGGCAGGCGGGTCGGCTTCGGGCTGGTGTGGCGATGCAACATGCAGCGAGATAAACATGGCCTTTGCGGGGCTGTCAACCCTGCCGCCGGCGCGCAACCGCGAATGTGCCGAAAGCCGCACCAACACAGCATCGTTACGCCTGAAACGGTGCGCCGGCGCAGTGCGCGCGCGGCCGATTGCGCGGAAAATCGGCGCGTCCCGGGCCTGCCACGCGGCGTCAACAGGCGGCCGCCCTCCTGCGGTAATCTGGCGCGGCTGCCACGGCCCGGCCGTTGCCGGCCACCTTCAATCACTCCCGTTCGACGATCCGGCGCATGCATTCCGAATCTCTTCCCGTGGCGGTCGCTCCGCGCAAGGCCTCCGCGTCGGCCGTGGCCGAGAGCGAGCAGGTCACCAGCCTGCTGCAGCGCTGGCGCAGCGGCGACGCGCAGGCCGAAACGCAATTGCTGGAACTGGTCTATGCCGCGCTGCGCGAGATGGCCGCCGCGCGCATGGCGGCGCGCCAGGGCGACGCCTTGCTGCAGCCGACCGCGCTGGTCCACGAAGCCTTGCTGCGCATGCTCGATGCCGACGTGGAGTACCGCGACCGGGTGCATTTCTTCGCCCTGGCCTCGCTGAAGATGCGCGCGGTGCTGGTCGACTACGCGCGCGCCAACCTGGCCGCCAAGCGCGGCGGCGGGGCGATGATGATGACCCTGTCGCATGCCGACCGCGACGGCGCCGCGCCCAGCGAGGAATACCAGGTGCTGGCCCTGCACCAGTCGCTGCAGCGCTTCGCCGGTTTCGACCCGCGCGCGGCGCATGCGGTGGAGCTGGCCTATTTCGGCGGCATGACCCATGACGAGATCGCCTGCCTGCTGGAGGTGTCGGTGCCGACCGTCGAGCGCGACCTGCGCATCGCCCGCGCCTGGCTCAAGCGCGAACTCAGCGCCGATCCGGGCCGCCCATGAGCGAGGACCGCTGGCAACAGGTGCGCCAGCTGTTCGAATCGGTCTGCGACCTGCCGCCGGCGCAGTGGCAGCCGACCCTGGAGCGGCTCAGCCAGGATCCGGCGCTGGTGCAGGAGGCGCTGGCCCTGCTCGCCGCGCAGACCGTGCAGCTGCAGCAGTTGGCCGCGCCGTTGCGGGCGCTGGCCGGACGCATGGCCGCGCCGGAACTGGGCGTGGGCGACCGGCTCGGCCCGTGGCGGCTGACCCGCTTCCTGGCCAGCGGCGGCATGGGCAGCGTGTTCGTCGCCGAGCGCGCGGACGAGCAGTATCAGCAGCAGGTGGCGGTGAAACTGCTGCGTGGCCTGCCCGACGCGCTGACCGCGCAGCGGCTGGCCGCCGAACGGCAGATCCTGGCCAGCCTGCAGCATCCCAATATCGCGCGCCTGTACGACGGCGGCGCCACCCCGGGCGGGCAGCCGTACCTGGTGATGGAGTACGTCGACGGCATCGCCCTGGACCGCTATCTGCAAGAGCAGGCGCCGGACCTGCCGGCGCGGCTGCAGCTGTTCCTGCGCATCTGTCGCGCGGTGCAGGCGGCGCACCAGCGCCTGGTGCTGCATTGCGACCTGAAGCCGGGCAACGTGCTGGTGCGCGCCGACGGCGAGCCGGTGCTGCTGGACTTCGGCATCGCCCGGCTGCAGGACGCGGCCGACGGCGCCGAGCGCGGCCGCTTCTGCACGCCGCCCTACGCCAGCCCGGAACTGCTGGCCGGGCAGCCGGTGGGCGTGGCCGGCGACGTCTACAGCCTGGGCGTGATGCTGATCGAAGTGCTGTCCGGGCAGCGCCTGCCGGCGCAGACCGGGGCCGGCGCGGCGTGTCCGCGGCCCAGCGCGCTGGCGCGGCTTCCTGCCTTGCGCCGGCGCCTGCGCGGCGATCTCGACGCGATCGTGGCCAAGGCCTGCGCGCAGGATCCGGCGCAGCGCTATGCCAACGTCGCCGAACTGGCCGCCGATCTGCAGCGCCATCTCGGCCACCGCCCGGTGCAGGCGCGCCGCGGCGGCCGCCGCTATGCGCTGGCCCGCCTGCTGCGCCGGCGCTGGCGCGAAAGCGCGGTGGCCGCGGCGGTGCTGCTGCTCAGCGCCGGCTTCATGTGGCGCCTGCTGGAGACCCGCGCGCAGGCGCAGCGCGAGGCGGCGATCGCGCAGCAGGTCAGCCAGTTCATGACCGACGCGTTCGATGCCGCCGACCCGCGCAGCCGCGGCGCGCAGGGCACCGCGACGATCAGCGCGCAGCAGGTGTTGGACCGCTCCGCCGCGCAGCTCGACCGGGGCCTGGCGCAATCGCCGGCGGTGCGCGCGCGGCTGCGGGCCACGCTCGGCCGCGCCTACCTGAACCTGGGCCAGGAAGCGCGTGCCGAGGCGTTGCTGCGCCAGGCCGCGCGCGAACTGCGCAGCCCCCAGGTGGACGAACCGGCGTCGGCATCGCAGGCGCTCAGCGACCTGGCGGTGCTGCTGTACAACCAGGATCATGGCGATGCGGCCCTGGCGGCGGCGACCGAGGCGCTGCGCCTGGCCGAACGCAGCGAAGCGCGCGACCCCCTGGCCAAGGCGACCAATGCGTTGGGCCTGGCCTTGAGCCGTATCGGCCGCGCCGACGAGGCGGTGGCGATGCTGCAGCGTTCGCTGGCGCTGCGCATGCAGCCGGGTGTGAAGACCGACGGCGGCCCGTCGACGGCAATGCACAACCTGGGCCAGGTGTTCAAGGCCAAGGGCGACCAGGCGCAGGCCGAGCAGTGGTACCGGCGCGCGCTGGCGCTGAAGGAACGCGAATTCGGCGTGCGCAGCGTCGACTACCTGCACAGCGCCGAAGGCCTGGCGAAGGCGCTGGCCGCGCGTGGCGCCTTGCCCGAGGCGAGCGCGCTGATGCAGCGCAACCTGGAGCTGGCGCGCGCGCTGTACGGCGCGCACAGTCCGCTGCTGGCCGATGCGGAAAACGAACTGGCGTCGGTGTACCAGGATGCCGGCGATTTCGCCGCCGCACGCACGCACTATCTGCGGGCGCTGGCGATGCTGCCGGCGCTGGGCCTGGCGCAAAGCGTCGACCATGCGCGCTATCTCAACAACCTGGCCACGCTCGAGGAATCGCGCGGCGACCTGGCGGCGGCCGAAGACCTGTATCGGCAGTCCTGGCAGATCCGCCGCCAGCGTCTGGACGCGGACGATCCGATGACGCTCAACGCCGAAGGCAACCTCGGCCGCATGCTGCTGCGCCAGGACCGGCTGGGCGAGGCCGAGCCGTTGCTGCGGCACGCCTACGCGGGCATGGCGCGGCTGTATCCCGCCGATCATCCGCGGCAACTGGTGCAGCGCCTGAGCCAGGTGGAACTGCGCATGCGCCGCGGCGAGCTGGCGCGCGCGCAACGCGAACTGGACGCGCTGCGACCCGCGGCCGGCTGGCCATCGACGCAGCTGCAGCGGCGCCGCGACATGTTGGCCGCGGAACTGGCGCAGCGCGCCGGCGACCGCGCCGCGGCGCTGCGCGGCTGGGAACGGGTGGTGCAGGCGAACCAGGCCGAACTGGGCAGCGCGGCGGTGCCCACCGCGATGGCGCGGGTGTCGCTGGCCGAAGCCCTGCTCGCCGTGGAGCGGCGCGACGAAGCGCGTGCGCAGCTGCAACAGGCGCGTCCGGTGCTGGTCGCGCAGCTGGCGCCGCAGGCCGAGTTGCTGCGGCGGCTGGACGCCGGGCAACAGACGCTGGCGCTGCGCTGAGCGGGCGCGCGGCGCACGCAGCGCCGATACGTGCGCGGTCGCAGGCGCTCCCGTCGAGAGGGCGGATACGCCGCCGCAGCTGCGCGCGCGGCTCCGCTCGGGTAGGGTGGCGCGGTATCCGCTGTGGGGAATGCGCATGTCCGTTTCGAAGTTTTCCGTGGCATGCCTGGCGCTCGCGCTGGGCCTGCCGTCGCTGGCCGCTGCGGCCGACCGCGTCACCGGCCAGGCGTTCGCCACGCGCTCGGAAGTGATCGCGCCGCACGCGATGGCCGCCACCTCGCAGCCGCTGGCCACGCAGATCGCGCTGGACACGATGAAGGCCGGCGGTTCGGCGGTGGATGCGGCGATCGCCGCCAACGCCGCGCTCGGACTGATGGAACCGACCGGCAACGGCGTCGGCGGCGACCTGTTCGCGATCGTGTGGGATCCGAAGACCCACAAGCTCTACGGCTACAACGGTTCGGGCCGTTCGCCCAAATCGCTGACCCTGGCCGAGTTCCAGCGCCGCGGCTTGAAGGACATTCCGCCGACCGGGCCGCTGCCGGTGTCGGTGCCGGGCGCGGTGGACGGCTGGTTCGCGCTGCACGAGCGCTTCGGACGCCGGCCGATGGCGCAGAACCTGGCGCCGGCGATCCGCTACGCCCGCGAGGGCCACCCGGTGGCCGAGACGATTGCCTATTACTGGGACCGCTCGGTGCCGCGGCTGTCGCAGTATCCCGGCTTCAAGGAACAGTTCACCATCGACGGCCATGCGCCGCGCAAGGGCGAGCTGTGGAAGAACCCGAACCTGGCCGATACGCTGCAGCAGATCGCCGACGGCGGCCGCGACGCGTTCTACAAGGGGCCGATCGCGCGCACCATCGATGCCTATTTCAAGGCCAACGGCGGCTTCCTGAGCTACGACGACCTGGCCAGCCACCACGGCGAATGGGTCGAGCCGGTCAGCAGCAACTATCGCGGCTACGACGTGTGGGAACTGCCGCCCAACAGCCAGGGCATCGCCGCGCTGCAGATGCTCAACATCCTGGAGGGCTACGACTTCTCCAAGATCCCGTTCGGCTCGGCCGAGCACATCCACCTGTTCGCCGAGGCCAAGAAACTGGCCTTCGCCGACCGCGCGCGCTTCTACGCCGATCCGGCGTTCCAGCCGGCGCCGCTGGCCAAGCTGATCTCCAAGGACTACGCCGCGCAGCGCCGTGCGCTGATCTCGATGGACAAGGCCCTGAAGGAAGTGCAGCCGGGCACGCCGAAACAGTTGGAGGAAGGCGACACCATCTACCTGACCGTGGCCGATGCCGACGGCATGATGGTGTCGCTGATCCAGTCCAACTACCGCGGCATGGGCAGCGGCATGGCGCCGCCGGGGCTGGGCTTCATCCTGCAGGACCGCGGCGAGATGTTCGTGCTCAAGAAGGACCATCCCAACGGCTACGCGCCGGGCAAGCGCCCGTTCCAGACCATCATCCCGGCGTTCGTGACCAAGGACGGCAAGCCGTGGCTCAGCTTCGGCGTGATGGGCGGGGCGATGCAGCCGCAAGGGCATGTGCAGATCGTGATGAACCTGATCGATTTCCACATGAACCTGCAGGAAGCCGGCGATGCGCCGCGGATCCAGCACGAAGGGTCGACCGAACCGACCGGGCAGGCCACGGCGATGAGCGACGGCGGCGAGCTGAATCTGGAAACCGGGTTTTCCTACGACGCGATCCGCGCGCTGATGCGCAAGGGCCACCGCGTGATCTTCGCCGACGGCCCGTACGGCGGCTACCAGGCGATCGCGCGCGACCCGGTCAGCGGCGTGTACTACGGCGCCTCGGAAAGCCGCAAGGACGGGCAGGCCGCAGGCTACTGAGCCTGCGCCGCGGCAGTGCCGCCGTCGGCTCGCGTGCGGTAGCCGGCGCGCTGCGGCGGTGCGCGCGCCGGCGCCGGCGCGCTCACTCCTGCGCTTGCGCGCCGCCCACCTCGGTGCGCGTCTGCTCCTGCGCCGCCTGTTCGCGCGCGATCCATGCCTCGATCATGTGCCTGGCGCGTCGAGCGCGGCGGCGTTCCCGGGTGTGCTCGGCGTCCAGCACGCGGTAGAGCGAAACGATCACCAGCACCATCAGCAGCGCGAACGGCAGCGCGGCGATGGTGATCATGCCCTGCAGCGCGTCCAGGCCGCCGGCCAGCAACAGGACCGCCGCGATCAGCGCCACCGCCACACCCCAGACCAGCTTGCGCGCCAGCGGCGGGTCGCCGGCCTCGTCGGTGGACATGCTGGCCAGCACCAGTACCGCCGAGTCGGCCGAGCTGACGAAGAAGATCATCAGCAACAGCAGGGCCAGGCCGGACAGCAGCAGCGACCCCGGCAGGCTGTCGAACAGGGTGAACAGTACCGTTTCGTAGCCGTTGCCCAGCGCCTGCAGCATGTCGACGTGGCCGAACAGCTGCGACCACAGCGCGGTGCCGCCGAACACCGAGAACCATACGAAGCCGAGCAGAGTGGGAGCCAGCACCACGCCCACCACGAACTCGCGGATGCTGCGTCCGCGCGACACGCGGGCGATGAACGCGCCGACGAACGGCGCCCAGGCGATCCACCAGGCCCAGTAGAAAATGGTCCATTCGGCCACCCACTTGCTGCCGGAGAACGGCGACATGCGCAGGCTCATCGTCACCAGCTGGTTGAGATAGGAACCCAGCGTGGTGGTGAAGGTGTCGAAGATGAAGCCGGTCGGGCCGAGCACCAGCACCGCGGCCAGTAGCAACGCGGCCAGCGCCAGGTTGAAGTTGGACAGCCACTTGATGCCGCGCTCCACGCCGCTGGCGGTGGAGGCCATGTACAGCACGAAGGCCACGGCGATGATGGCCATCTGCACGGGGATGCTCGCCTGCACGCCGAACACGCGGTGCAGGCCGGCGGCGATCTGGATCGTGCCGAAGCCCAGCGTGGTGGCGACGCCGATCGCGGTGGCCACCACTGCGGCGATGTTCACCGCCTGCCCGATCCAGCCGCGATGATGGCGGCCGATGACCGGCTGCAGCATGTCGCTGACCAGTCCGCGGCCGTTGCGGTTGTACTGGAACCAGGCCATCGCCAGGCCGATCAGCGCATAGATCGCCCAGGGATGCAGGCCCCAGTGGAAGAACGCGTAGCGCATCGACGCGCGCGCCGCCTCCATGCTTTGCGGCGGCAAGCCTTCCGGCGGTTTGAGGAAGTGCGAGATCGGCTCGGCCGCACCCCAGAACACCAGGCCGATGCCCATGCCGGCAGCGAACAGCATCGACAGCCAGCTGGCGCGGGAGAAGTCCGGCTCGGCATCCTCGCCGCCGATGCGCAGATGGCCGAAGCGGCCGAAGGCCAGATACAGCATGAAGGCCAGGGTCAGGAACACCACCAGCAGGTACATCCAGCCGGCGCCGCGGATGACCTGGAGCAGCGTCGCTTGCACCACGTCGTTGAACGGGCCGGGCGCGATGCCCGCGATCAGCACCAGCAGGGCCACCAGCGCGATGGAAATACGGAACACCATGGAGCAGCGTCTCCGGGCAAGGGGTCGAGGGGGAGCGCGCCGGCCTTGCAGCGATGCGCAAGGGCAGGCGGCACGCAGCGGTTGCCGGTCCGGAATCGCCGCAGCGACAGCGAAGCGGCGGTCACTAACGAAGCCGGCAACGATACCCGGCGCATCGTCACGGTACCGTTATGGTGCGCTGCGGCCGGTGCCGGAGCGGTGCGGATCCAAGGTTCTTTCTTTCAGGCAAACCAGGCTACACGGCACGCAGCCGGGTCCGCCGCGTCCCACGCACTCGGCGCCGGCTCCCTTCACGACGCTGTCCGCTCCCATCGGCTGTGATTCTCGCCATCGCGGCGCGGCCATCGGCACCTGATTCCGCCAAAGCCCGGACATGACGCCGATCCCGGTTGCGCGTGTCTCCGCTCAGGTTGCACGGCGGCGGCCGATACCATGGCGGAAGAATTCCTGGAGGGGAAGACGATGTCGTTGTTCACACGCGGTCCGAACGCCGATGCCGGACATGCCGCGGCCCTGCCGGACGCACCGGTGGCGTTGCTGCGGTTGGACCCGCAAGGCCGGGTCTGCGCCGCCAATCGTGCCGCGCTGGACCTGCTCGGGGTGCACGCGGAGGCCGTGCTCGGCGAACCCAGCGAAGCGGTGTGGGGCCTGCCGCTGGCGTCGCTGGTCGGTGCGGAAGGCAGCTGGCTGGCGTCGGACGCCGATCCGGCGCGGCGCGTGCGCTATCAACGCGATCGCGACGGCGACGGTTGGCTGCTGTCGCTGCCGCATGCGGAAACCGCCGCGCTGCTGCGCGACGTCGCCCTGCTCGGCGCCGGGCAGGCGCAAGACGCCATCAGTCCGGCGCTGCAGGCGCTGGCGCAGCGGCTGCAGGCCGGTGCGCAGGCGCAGGCCTTGCTGGACCGGGTCGGCGAGCGCCTGACCGGGTGCGATCTGGACCTGGGACTGAGCACGCCGCTGTCCGCGCAGGAAACCGAGGCGATGGCCGGGCGGCGTCTGTCGGCCGGCTTCGGCAATCTGGCCGAGGCGATCCGCCAGGCGGTGGCGCTGTCGTTGCAGATCGCCGCCGACGTGCCGCACGTGGTCGCCGAGAACGAGGAACTGGCGCAGCAATCGCAGACCCAGATGGAGGCGCTGCAGACGGTGGTGGCGACCACCCGGCGGCTGCTGCAGGGCCTGCACGAGATGGACCAGGAGCTGCGCGCGGTGATCGCGGTGGCGGCCAGCGCCGACGACAGCGCGCGCCAGGGCGTGGAAGCGGCGCGTGCGCTGGGCCAGGCGATGCGCGAAGTGGAGCGTCGTTCGGCGCGCGCCACCGAGGTCATCGAGGTGATCGACGCGGTCGCGTTCCAGACCAACATCCTGTCGATCAACGCCAGCATCGAGGCGGTGCACGCCGGCGCCGCCGGGCGCGGCTTCGCCGTGGTCGCCAGTGAGATCCGGCGCCTGGCCGAACGCGCCGCCGCCGCTGCGCGCGACGTGCGCGTCATCATCGGCGAGACCGGCAGCGCCTTGCACGACAGCGCCGCCTCGGCGCAGCGCACCGAGCAGGTGCTCGGCGGCATCGGCCAACTGCTCGGCCGCGCCAGTGCGGCGATGGAAACCGTGGCCACCCGCGTCGCCGCGCAAGGCGAAGAGATCGGCGGCATCGATCGCGCGGTCGAGCACGTGGTCGGGCTCAGTCGCAGCAACCTGGAGCATGTCGCGCGCGTGGTCGAGCGCAGCGCGGCGCTGGCCGCAGGCAGCACCACGCTGCACGACTGCGTGGGCCTGTTCCGCTTGCCGTCCGATCCGATGCAGCAGCCGCGGCACGCGCGCATCCGCGAACTGGCCACGGCGACCGCCGGCAGGATCGGGCAGGCGCTGGCCGATGCGGTCGCACGCGGCCGCATCGGCGAGGACGCGCTGTTTTCCACCGACTACACGCCGATCGCGGGCATCGATCCGCCCAAGTACCGCACCGCCTTCGATGCGTTGTGCGACGAACTGCTGCCGCCGCTGCAGGAGCCGCTGCTGGCCGCGCATCCGTGGATCGTGTTCGCGATCTGCGCCAATCCGGACGGCTACGTGCCGACCCACAACCTGCGCTTCAGCCAGCCGCTGAGCGGCGACCGCGCCCGCGATCTGGTCGGCAACCGCACCAAGCGCATGTTCACCGATCGGGTCGGGCGCAGCGTCGGCCGCCATACCCAGCCCTATCTGTTGCAGGTGTATCGGCGCGACACCGGGCAGATCCTGTTCGACCTGTCGGTGCCGGTGCACGTGCGCGGCCGCCACTGGGGCGGGCTGCGCGTGGCCTACGTGCTGGAATGAGCGTCGCGGCGAACGCCGCACAAAAAAACGCCACCGGGGTGAGCCGGCGGCAGGGAGAGAGAGACGTCGTTCTTGTGGGACCCAGGCTAGGCCCGGTATTTCGCCGGGGTTTGCCGCAATGGCGTGCGCGCGTGCCGGCGCTGACAAGAAGCGGATCCGGTTGTGCACCGATTCAGCTGCGCGCGGTTGGCTGCGGCCGCGGAAACGGGTCTAATAGCCGCAGAAGCGGGGGTACCGTCGGCGCAGGCCGCGGTTGAGACAGTCCCTTCGAACCTGATCCGGTTGATACCGGCGTAGGGAAGCTTCGCAAGCCTGGTCCGTGCGCCGTTCGCGCCGGGCCGTGCCCGCGCCGCCGCTTCGTCCGTGATGCGAGTTCGCTCGCAACGCCTGCACTCGCTGCAGGCTCTCAGAAATAGGACGAATGCCGATGAATGCCGTACCCAGCCCGTTGCTGCAGCAGGCCGATACCCTGTCCGAGTCGGTGACCCGGCCGATCCCCGGTTCGCGCAAGATCTTCGTGCCAGGCTCGCGTCCCGACCTGCGCGTGCCGATGCGCGAGATCCAGCTGACCCGCACCCCGACCCTGTTCGGCGGCGAAGACAATCCGCCGGTCACCGTGTACGACACCTCCGGGCCGTACACCGATCCGGACGCGACCATCGACCTGCGCGCCGGCCTGGCGCCGCTGCGCGCGCGCTGGATCGCCGAACGCGGCGACACCGCGGCGCTGGCCCAGCTCAGCTCCGATTTCGGCCGCGGCCGCGAGCACAACGCGCGGCTGGACGCGGTGCGCTTCCCGGCCCGGCACCTGCCGCGACGCGCGCTGGCCGGCGCCAACGTCACCCAGATGCACTACGCGCGCCGCGGCATCGTCACCCCGGAGATGGAGTTCGTCGCGATCCGCGAGAACCAGCGGCTGGAGGCGGTGCGCGATGCGCTGCTGCGCCAGCAGCACCCCGGCGAGGCGTTCGGCGCCAGCATCCAGCACGTCATCACCCCCGAGTTCGTGCGCGACGAGATCGCCCGCGGCCGCGCCATCCTGCCCAACAACATCAACCATCCGGAAAGCGAGCCGATGATCATCGGCCGCAATTTCCTGACCAAGATCAACGCCAACATCGGCAACAGCGCGCTCAGCTCGGGCATCGCCGAGGAAGTGGAAAAGCTGGTGTGGTCGATCCGCTGGGGCGGCGACACGGTGATGGACCTGTCCACCGGCAAGCACATCCACGAGACCCGCGAGTGGATCATCCGCAACTCGCCGGTGCCGATCGGCACGGTGCCGATCTACCAGGCGCTGGAAAAGGTCGATGGCCGCGCCGAGGAACTGACCTGGGAGATCTTCCGCGACACGCTGATCGAGCAGGCCGAGCAGGGCGTGGACTACTTCACCATCCACGCCGGGGTGCTGCTGCGCTACGTGCCGCTGACCGCCAAGCGGGTCACCGGCATCGTCTCGCGCGGCGGCTCGATCCTGGCCAAGTGGTGCCTGGCGCATCACAGGGAAAACTTCCTCTACACCCACTTCGAGGACATCTGCGAAATCATGAAGGCCTACGACGTGGCCTTCTCGCTGGGCGACGGGTTGCGCCCGGGTTGCATCGCCGATGCCAACGACGCGGCGCAGTTCGGCGAGCTGGAAACGCTGGGCGAGCTGACCAGGATCGCGTGGAAACACGACGTGCAGACCATGATCGAAGGCCCCGGCCACGTGCCGATGCAGTTGATCAAGGAGAACATGGACAAGCAGCTGCGCGAATGCGGCGAGGCGCCGTTCTACACGCTGGGGCCGCTGACCACCGACATCGCGCCCGGCTACGACCACATCACCTCGGCGATCGGCGCGGCGATGATCGGCTGGTTCGGCACCGCGATGCTGTGCTACGTGACGCCCAAGGAACACCTGGGCCTGCCCAACCGGCAGGACGTGCGCGACGGCATCATGGCCTACAAGATCGCCGCGCACGCGGCCGACCTGGCCAAGGGCCATCCGGGCGCGCAGGTGCGCGACAACGCGCTGTCCAAGGCGCGCTTCGAATTCCGCTGGGACGACCAGTTCCATCTCGGCCTGGATCCGGAAAAGGCCAAGGAATTCCACGACGAGACGCTGCCCAAGGACGCGCACAAGCTGGCGCATTTCTGTTCGATGTGCGGCCCGCACTTCTGTTCCATGAGCATATCCCAAGACCTGCGCGGCGAGTCCGCGCAGGGCACCCAGGACGTGCGCGACTACGCCGCCGAGCACGGCGTCGGCGAGAGCGACGCGCTGCAGGCCGGCATGGCCGAGAAATCGGCGCAGTTCCTGGACGCCGGCGCCGAGGTCTATCGGCAGGGGTAGTCCGGGGCATGCCGCCGCCGTGGCGTGCGCTTGTCTATGATGCGCGCACGCCACCTCCGGAATTCCGCATGCTCCGCTACGCGCTCGCCTTGCGCCGCCATCCGTCCGCGTTGCTGCTGGGCGTGCAATTGCTGGGCCTGCTGCTGTATCCGCTGATGGAAGACACCGCCGCCGGGCGCGCGCTGTTCGGCGCGTTCGGCATCGTGGTGCTGGGCCTGGCGCTGTGGGTGGTCAACCGCAGCCCGTCGGTGCTGTGGATCGCCTGGTGCCTGGCGGTGCCGTCGGTGGTGCTGTCGATCGCCGCGGCGCTGCGCCACAGTCCCGAACTCGGCGCGTTCGCGCAGTTGCTGGAAAGCCTGCTGTACTTCTATACCGCGGCCAGCCTGATCGCGTACATGCTGCAGGACCACGAGGTCACCCGCGACGAACTGTATGCGGCAGGCGCGACCTTCACCTTGCTGGCATGGGCGTTCGCCTTCGCGTTCTCGGTGTGCCAGCAATGGCTGCCGGGCAGTTTCATCGGCGCGCAGACGACGCAGTCGCCGCGGACCTGGATGGAACTGCTGTACCTGAGTTTCAGCGTGCTGTCCGGGGTCGGCCTCAGCGACGTGCTGCCGGTGTTGCCGCTGGCGCGTTCGCTGGTGATGCTCGAACAGTTCGCCGGGGTGATGTATATCGCCCTGGTGGTGTCGCGACTGATTGGGCTCAGCGTCACACGCAAATCAAGAGCCTGAACTGTGGCTAAAAAAAACGCGCCAAGTGGCGCGTAATCTTGCAACGTTTATGTGAGTTTCGTCGGCGGAGAGAGAGCCTGTAGTGCTTCGCCGCGGTTGGCGGCGGCAACGACTAGGGTAGAATTTGTCGGCGTCGCCACGCCTGGCTGCATTCGTCGCATTGGTTTGCCGAATCTGCCCGTTGACGCCACGCGGCGCCATTTTGCCGCGACGTGGTTCCCACTCCATCGCGGATCGTCGTTGCCTTAGTCGCATGTCCTCTCCATCCTCCGCCACTCCACTGCTTCCGGAACGGTTGCAGGTCGGCGATTGCCTGGTGCTGCTGTCGCTGCGCGAAGTGCATGCGCCGCGCGCGCGGCGGCCGCAGCGGCTCACGCCCAAGGCGATGGGCGTGCTGCGCGTGCTGCTGGCGCAGCCGGGGCAGGTGGTGGAGCGCGAGACCTTGCTGGCCCAGGTCTGGCCGGACACGCAGCCGACCAACGATGTGGTGACCCAGGCCATCACCCAATTGCGCAAGGCGTTCGCCGCCGGTGCGAAGGGCGATGCGCCGGCCTACATCGAGACCCTGGCCAAGACCGGCTATCGCCTGGTGGCGCCGGTACAGGCGCTGGCCGAGGTGGAGGCCGATGCCGCTGCGGTGGCGAGCGAGGACCTGCGCGCCGATGCCGATGCCGACGTCGCCGCGCCGGCGGTCGCCGACGCAGCGCCGTTGCCGGCCGCGGTCGTGCCTGCGCCGCCGTCGCGCCGTTTGCAGGCGGTGCTGGCCGCCGCCGCGGGCGCCGGCCTGATGCTGCTGGCGATGCTGGTCTGGTGGCTGCCGCGGGGCGGCCAGGACCCGGCCGGCAGCGAGCAGGAGCGGGTGGTCGGCAGCCCGGAGCGGCCGTACCGATTGATCACCACGATGCCGGGCTTCGAGCTGGAGCCGGCCTTGTCGCCGGATGGCGCGCAGGTGGCGTATGCCGCCGGGATCGAGGGCCGCGCGGGGACGCAGCTGCTGGTGCAGGCGACCGGCCGTGCGGCCGGCAGCGCGCCGCCGCGCTCGCTCGGCGTGCCGGGCAAGGGCTATTCCGACCGCTTGCCGGCCTGGTCGCCGGATGGCCGCCGCATCGCCTTCGCCCGGCTGGGGCCGGAGGGTCAGTGCCAGGTGCTGCTGGTGGCCGCCGACAGGCCTGGCGTGGCGCGCGAAGCGACGCGCTGCGACGGCACCGAGCTGCTCAGTTTCGACTGGACGCCGGACGGGCGCGGCCTGCTGTTCGGCAGCATGACCGGGCGCCAGCCCAGCCGCGGGATCCGTGTGCTGGACCTGGCCAGCGGCCACTGGCGCGCGCTGCCCTACACGCTCGCGGCGGGCGATTTCGACTACGCGCCGCGTTATTCGCCCGATGGCCAGTGGATCGCGTTCGTGCGCAACCCGCAGATGGGCGGCCTGTGGCGGATGCCGGCCGGCGGCGGCCGGGCCGAGCCGCTGACCCGTGAGTTCGCCGAGATCCGTGGCTGGGACTGGACCCAGGACGGCCGTGGCCTGGTGTTCGGGCGCCGGGTCGACAGCGAGACGCGCCTGTACCGGCTGGATGCCGCCTCGCAGCGCCTGCGCGACCTGGACCTGGGCGACGCGCAGTCGCCGACCCTGTCGCGCGACGGCGAGCGGCTCGCGTTCGTGCACCGGCGCCCGCAGTTCGCGCTGTATCGCATCTCCGCCGCGGACCGTTCCGGCAAGCGCGACAGCCAGCGCCTGTTCGCCTCGACCGGGCGCGACAGCCAGCCGGTGATCGCGCCCGACGGCCGCCAGCTGGTCTTCACCTCCGACCGCTCCGGCAGCTTTGCGCTGTGGTGGGGCGACGTGACCCGGCCGCAGTCGCTGCGCCTGATCGAGGGCGTGCGCCCGGAAACCGGGCAGGCGCCGGCCTGGTCGGCCGACAGCCAGTCGCTGCTGGTCAGCGGCCGCGATGCGCAGGGGCGCTCGGTGATCTACGAAGTGCGGCCGCAGTCGGGCAGCGTCGTGCCCTTGCCGGTGCCGTCCGGCGAACCGCTGCAGGCGGAGTACACCGGCGATCCGGCGCAACTGCTGGTGCTGCTCGGCGAGAACGGCCGCACCCGTCTGCAGCTGTACGACCGGCGCAGCCTGCCATGGCGCCGGCTGGCGTCGCTGGACGATGTCTCGCAACTGCGCGTGGACCCGGGCAGCGGGCGGGTGCTGTTCACCCGCCTGGCGCGCAGCGGCCTGTGGCGCGCCGACGCGACCCTGGACCCGGCCAGCGTGGCGGCGGTCGACGCGGCGGTGCCATCGCTGTGGCGCTACCGCTCCTGGGCGCTCGGGACGGACGGCGAGGTGCGCTACCTGTTCCCGACCGGCGAGTGCGCCAGCCGGCTGGCGCGGATCGGCGGCGGCCTGGGCGACAGCGTATGCCTGGACCGCGACCGGCTCAGCGCGGTCAACGGCTTCAGCATCGATCGGCGCAGCGGCGACGTGTACGCGTCGCTGGCGGTGGAGGACGGCAGCGACATCGGCTTCATGCGCATGCCCGAGAGCACCGGCTGGTTCTCGGTGATCGCCTCCAAGTGGTTGTTGCACAAGGGAAAGTGAGCTTCGTAAGTCATTCGTGACGGCTTCGTGCCGATTTCGGACAAATATCGCCACATCGTCCTGACCCTGCCGCCACATCCGGCAACACTGCGCGCCGGTTAACGCAAAGCGGGTGCATCGGATGCGACAAGTCTTCCTGGCCGATCGTGGGCAGCAACGGATGCTGGACAACGAGGACGCGCCCGCCGGCTCGGCCTGCCTGGGCGCGGCGCGCCTGGGTAGCCTGCAGGCCTCGGCCGCCGCGTTCACGGTCTGGATCCAACTGCGCGGCAGCGCCTGGATCGAAGCCAAGGAGGGCCGTTTCGAACTGCAGCGCGGCCAGTGGCTTGCTTTCGAGCGCGATTCGCGGCCGCTGGTGCAGGCCGATCGCGACGGGCTGTGCATCGGCCTGAGCCTGGATGCCGACGCATTGAAGGCGCTGGGGCGCATGGCCGATGCGACCCTGTATGCCGGCCGTGGCGTGCTGCCGCCGCGCGAGGCGCGGATCGCGCTGCGGCTGTGGCGGCAGGCGGCGGCGCGGCCGGGCGATGTGCTGGCGATGCGTCCGGTGTTGCTGCACCTGGCCTCGATGCAGGGCGAGCTGTCGCACCGCGTGCAGCGTTGCCCAGGGCGTTCGCGGGTGCGCAAGCGCCAGGTGTTCGGGCGCATGCAACGCGCGCATCTGTATCTGGAAGGGCACCGCGACCGCGTGGTGCGGATCAGCGAACTGGCCGAGCTGACCAACTTCTCCAGTTGGTATCTGTCCAAGACCTTCCAGTGCCTGTACGAGGAAAGCCCGCAGGCGCTGTCGGCGCGGCTGCGCCTGGAGCGCGCTGCGGATCTGCTGCGCGACACCACGATGATGATCGGCGAGGTCGCCGCGGCCAGCGGCTTCGACAATTGCTGCAGCTTCGCCCGCGCCTTCCGTGCGCGCTTCGGGGTGTCCGCTTCGCAATATCGGCAGGCGGCGACCGTGCCGCCAGAGTCGGCAAAGTCTGCGAACGGCCGCAGCAAAGCGCCGGTGCTCACCGGAACGTAACGTGCCCAGGGCGCTTAACACGCCCCTAACGTTACCCCTGGAGAGATGAATGAACCTTCGCACTTCCGCAGTGCGGCTGGGCCTGTTGCCCGCCAGCATCGCGATCGCGTTGACGCCGGCCATGGCCGGCGCGCAAGAAGCCGCCGCGTCGACCACCACCCTGGACCGCATCGAGATCACCGGCTCGCGCATTCGCAGTGCCGACGTCGAGACGCAGCAGCCGATCCTGACCCTTGACCGCCAGGCACTGGAGCGCCAGGGCTACACGTCGGTCGCCGACGTGCTGCAGAACCTGACCTCGGCCGGCTCCCCGGCCATCTCGCGTGCCGACGCATTGGCTTCCGGCGAGAACGTCGGCGGCTACTACGTGGATCTGCGCAACCTGGGCGCCGAGCGTACCCTGGTGTTGGTGAACGGCAAGCGCCTTGGTGCGACCACCTACGGCCTGCAGGACCTCAGCCAGATTCCGATGGCCGCGATCGAGCGCATCGAAGTGCTGAAGGACGGCGCCTCGTCGATCTACGGCTCCGACGCCATCGCCGGCGTCGTCAACGTCATCACCCGCAAGCGCTTCGACGGCGCCGAGGCCTCGGTCGAGTACGGCCAGTTCGGCGAGGGCGACGGCGGCACCTCGCAGTACTCGCTCACCATCGGTTCGCAGGGCGAGCGCGGTGGCGTGACCCTGTCGGCCGAATACTCCAAGCAGGATCCGGTGTTCGCCAAGAACCGCTGGTTCAGCCGCGACGGCAGCCGTGGTCCGAACTCGACCCCGAACAGCTGGAGCCCGATCAGCCAGAACGGCTCCTGGTGCAACCCGCTCGCGGTCGATTGCACCGATCCGGACACGGCGGTGTGGCAAACCCTGAATCGGGGCGGCAACCCGAACAATCCGGCCGACTACCACACGCTGACCCCGTCCGAGTATTCCAACTCGAACCAGCAGATGATGACGCAGACCGGCATCGAGCGTAAGTCGGTGTTCGCCAACGCGAACTACGACCTGACCGATGCGATCGTGTTCAATGCCGACGTGCTCTACAACGAGCGCACCACCGATCAGCAGATCGCCGGCTATCCGTACCAGTCCGCGTCCTTCGACACGCCGCTGGCCGGCGACAGCGCGTTCAACCCGATCGGCCAGGACATCGATTTCCGCCGCCGCCTGTGGGAAGTGCCGCGCACCACCGAAAGCAAGCTGAAGACCACGCGCTTCGCGCCGACCGTCAGCGGCTACTTCGAATTCGCCGGCAAGACCTGGGACTGGGACGTCGGCGCCCTGTGGAACCGCAACGAAAGCACCAAGATCGGTCATGGCGACATGAGCCTGATCGGCTCGCGTCAGGCGTTGGGCTCGTCCTTCATCAACGCCAACGGCGTCGCCCAGTGCGGCACCGCCGCCAACCCGGTGCCGCTGAGCGCGTGCCGTCCGTGGAACCCGCTGCTGCCGTACGGCGTGGCCGGGCAGGGCTCGCTGGCGGATCCCGATCTGCAGAGCTTCCTGTTCCCCGACTTCACCGATACCGGCCTGACCAAGACCAACAGCTACACGGCCAACCTGAGCGGCACGCTGGCGACCCTGCCCGCGGGCGACCTGGGCATCGCGGTGGGCTATGAGCACCGCAAGGAAGAAGGCCGCTTCGCACCGGACGCGTTCGCGCAATCGGGCGAGAGCACCGGCCTGGGGTCCAAGACCACGGCCGGCAACTACAAGCTGGACGAGTTCTATCTCGAGTTGAACGTGCCGATCCTCAGCGACATGGCGTTCGCCAAGGAACTGACCATCAACGCCGCCAGCCGGTATTCGGACTACAGCAACTTCGGCGACACGGTCAATTCCAAGTTCGGTTTCACCTGGAAGCCGATCGACGAGTTGCTGGTGCGTGGCACCTACGCGGAAGGCTTCCGTGCTCCGACCATCCATGATCTGTACGGCGGCCTGAGCAGCAGCTTCGAGTCGTATGTGGATCCGTGCGGCGTGGGCGCTCCCAACAGCGTCAACGGCAACGCGGCGTGCGGCGCGGCGGGCGTGCCGGTCGGCTACACCCAGCTGGGCCAGGGCTACGTGCCGTGCACGACCTATCCGTGCCAGACCCCCGACGAGTTCATCAGCGGCGCCAACGCCAACCTGAAGCCGGAAACCTCCACCAGCAAGACCGCCGGTCTGGTGTGGAGCCCGCGCTGGGTGCAGGGCCTGGACATCTCGCTGGATTGGTACCGCTACGAGATCAAGGACATGATCATCGCCGACAGCGTCGACCGCATCCTGCGCGACTGCTACGTGCTGGGTGACGCCTCGCGTTGCGCGGGCGTGACGCGTGCGGCCGACGGCCACATCTCGGCCATGACCTACGGCGTGGCCAACCTCGGCCAGATGGAAACCGAAGGCTACGACCTGGGCGTGAAGTACCGTCTGCCGGAAATGGGCATCGGCAACATCCTGATCGACTGGCAGAGCAGCTACGTCAGCAAGTACGACGAAGCGGGCCAGAACAGCGCCGGCGACAACATCATGATCGGCCGCGTCGGCGAGCCGGGCATCTTCCGCGTGCGCTCCAACCTGGGCGTGAACTGGTCGATGGGCGACTTCGGTGTGAACTACACCCTGCGCTACTACTCGGGCATGAAGGAAAGCTGCATCACCCTGGCGCAGGGCTACTGCGACGCTCCGGACCATTTCGCCAACGGCGAGTCCGATCCGCTGCGTCACACCGGCTCCAACACCTTCCACGACCTGCAGGTCAACTGGAAGGCGCCGTGGGATGCGACGATCGCCATCGGTGCGAACAACGTGTTCGATCACCGTGGTCCGCTGATGTACTCGGCGCCGGATAGCAGCTTCGCTTACTACGGCGGCTTCGATATCGGTCGCTACATGTACATGAAGTACACCCAGCGCTTCTGACCCACCGGCGTTTGAGCAAGAAACAAGACGGGCCGCAAGGCCCGTCTTTTTTTGTTTGCCATTTCTGCCGAACGTTGCGGCGGCCAGGAGGCGAGGAGTCGCTTTTTTTTGTGGGAGCGACTTCAGTCGCGACGGCCTTCCCGGTAATGCGTGTTGCGACCGAGGTCGCTCCCGCAGAACCGGCAGCAGTGCCGACGCCCTGTTTCCCCCTGCGCAGCCGTCATGGCGGTGGCACGCACAGCGTGGCCGGGCGCAGCGAGGCTGCACCCATGTTTTTACCTGGATGGCCTGTGCCGGCGATGCATCGCCGGATTGCCGGCAAGCCGCCAGCGGCAGCGCCGCATGCGGCGCTGCGCACTTCATTCCTTTCGATCCGGTGCGCGATGGGGCCGGCTCTCGCGGAAGAGAACCGCTTTCCCATCACCTCCCTGCGCTGCGAGGGCAGCGCGGCCGCGGCTAGGCCGAGGTCAGCCCCATCAGGTTTTCCGCCTGTTCGCGCCAGGTCGGCAGCTTGTTCAGCGTGCCAGTCTTGGCCAGGTAGTCCTCGTCGATCTCCGAGCCGCTGGCTAGCGCCATCGCCACGTGCACCGCGCCGGTGACCCAGAAGCTACGGGTGCTGGACCGCTGCGGCTCGCGGTGGAACGCCACCGCCTCGATGATCGGCATCGGCAGGCCCCACAGACCGAGCAGGTAGGCGCCCGCCTCGGCATGGCCGGGACGTTCCTCGTCGCCTTCGACGGCCGGCTCGCGCTCGTTGCGGATGCCCGGCAGCAGCAGGCCGATGTCGGCCAGCAGCGCGGCGGTCGCGCCCAGTTCGGCGCTGGAGGACGGCAGCATCTTCGACGCCAGCTTCGACGCCAGCAGCGAGCGCTGCTGCAACGCGTTGCGTTCGGCATTGGACAGCGCCTGCACCGAGAACACTTCGCTGGCCAGGACCAGGTCGCGCAAGGTGGCGATGCCCAGCCGCGTCACTGCGGTGCGCAGGTCGGAAATCGTGCGGCCGTTGGAGAAGTACGCCGAATTGCACAGCTGCAGCACCTTGGCCGCGATCGCCGGATCGGCCGAGACCAGCTTGGCCAGGTCGGCGGCGTTGCTGCCGTCGTCCTGTTCCAGCGCATGCATCAGGCTCAGGTACAGGTGCGGCGGCGAGGGCAGCTTCTCGATGCGGCCGATGCTGGCGCGCAGCCTGGGATCGCCGAGCAGCTCCTGCAGTTCCTCGATGCTGGTGACCGCCTCGAGCAGCATTTCCGGCGACAGCGGCAGCGGCAGGAAGCGATGCGCCACGCCGATGATGCGCGCCGGCGGCGCGCGGTTGCTCTGTTCGGCGTCGATCAGCGCGATGCGGATGGTTTCCGGGCTCAGCGTGCGGATCTGGCCGAGCAGGGTGGCCGTGGTCAGGTCCGGCAGCGCCGGCGCGGCGATCACCGCATCCAGGTGCACGGTCGCCGCGGCGGCGATGGCGGCATTGCCGTCGGTCACGGTCTGGACCTGCCAGTCCTCGCCCAATTCGCGGATGTATTCGGTGACTTCGGCCGGCAGGCTCGCCTCGTCGCCGACGAACAGGATACGCAAGAGACTACCCCCCAAGAGGGGCCGGTTCACGCTCGACCGGCCCGGACATTCGTTCAGCAATGTACTCTAAACCCCGGAATGCGGCAGCGTCCGCATTCGTAAAACGTGAAGCGAGTCAGCCGCGGCGGTTGGTCCCCCCCACCGCGGCGTCGGTTGGTCGGGTCAGGCGCCGGCCTTGTAGCGCTCGACCGCGTCCAGCAGGATCTGCTTGGCCTCGGCGGCGTTGCCCCAGCCGTCCAGCTTGACCCACTTGCCCTTCTCCAGATCCTTGTAGTGCTCGAAGAAGTGGCCGATGCGCTCCATCCAGTGGCCCGACACCTGGGCGATGTCCTCGATGTGGCCGTAGCCCTCGAACACCTTGGCCACCGGCACCGCCAGGATCTTCTCGTCGCTGCCGGCCTCGTCGCTCATCTTGAGCACGCCGACCGGGCGGCAACGCACCACGCAGCCGGGCACCAGCGGCAGCGGCAGCACCACCAGCACGTCGGCCGGGTCGCCGTCGCCGCACAGGGTGTTGGGCACGTAGCCGTAGTTGCAGGGGTAGCGCATCGGCGTGGACAGGATCCGGTCGACGAAGATCGCGCCGCTGGCCTTGTCCACTTCGTACTTGACCGGCTCCGAATCCTTGGGGATTTCGATGACGACGTTGATTTCTTCCGGGAGATTCTTGCCGGAGGTGACCAGTTCCAGACCCATGCGCTAGCTCCAGTGGAGTGGCTTCAAAGAGGCCTGCATTCTAGTCGGTTGGCTGTTGCAATGCAGCGCGGGCGGATAAGCCTATTCCTACAAGGCTTTCGGACTCCGTACCGCTGCGCATGGGCAGGTGTCCGATAGTGTCCGGCCGCCTGCGAGGCGACCCTGTGTCCACAGTCCACCCAAGGAGCAAGGCGATGAAAGGAATCCGGTATTCGATGGGCCCGCTGCTGGCGGTCGTGTTGCTGGCCTGTGGCGCATTCCAGGCGCAGGCGCAGCAGGTCTACGTGGATGCGGTCGACTATCCCACCGCGGGCGCGGGCTGGGAGGCGTTCGACGACCTGGAGCGGCGGCTGGCCGAGGACTTCGACCAGAGCTGCGGCGACACCTTCTGCGAGGGCGAGTACAGCGACTACCAGCCGCTGCGCTACCGCTGCTCGGTGCGCCAGCGCGATGGGGCGATCGGCCAGTGCGTGTGGACCTTCGGGGCCAGCGAGGCCAGCATCGACCCGGCCACCGGCCAGGTGCAGGTGGATGCGAAGCTGTGGCAGTGCCCCACGCCGTTGCTGCCGCAGACCCGGCTGGTCGCGCTGTACCAGGCGCTGGCAGGGGAGCACCCGTTGTTCGCGGCGCTGCCGCACAGCCAGCGCAGCGTCAACGACGGTTTGATCGATTGCCTGTAGTCGCGCTGCGTGCGGCCCGGTGCCGGCGGATCGCCAGCGCCGGTGCCGGGCGCGTGCCGCTACAGCAGCGGCACCATCAGCAGTGCGACGATGTTGATGATCTTGATCAGCGGGTTGATCGCCGGGCCGGCGGTGTCCTTGTACGGATCGCCGACCGTGTCGCCGGTGACCGCGGCTTTGTGCGCCTCGCTGCCCTTGCCGCCGAAGTGGCCATCCTCGATGTACTTCTTGGCGTTGTCCCAGGCGCCGCCGCCGGTGGTCATCGAGATCGCCACGAACAGCCCGGTGACGATGGTGCCGATCAGCAGGCCGCCGAGCGCGCGCGGGCCGAGCAGCAGCCCGACCACGACCGGCACTGCCACCGGTAGCAGCGACGGCACGATCATTTCGCGGATCGCCGAACGGGTCAGCATGTCCACCGCGCGGTCGTACTGCGGCTTGCCGGTGCCTTCCATGATGCCGGGGATCTCGCGGAACTGGCGCCGCACTTCTTCGACCACGGCGCCGGCGGCGCGGCCCACCGCCTCCATCGCCATCGCGCCGAACAGATAGGGAATCAGGCCGCCGAGCAGCAGGCCGATGATCACCGTGTGGTCGGACAGGTCGAAGGCGAAGGTTTCGCCGGGATGCGCGGCACGCAGGTTGTGCGTGTAGTCGGCGAACAGCACCAGCGCGGCCAGCGCGGCCGAGCCGATCGCGTAGCCCTTGGTCACCGCCTTGGTGGTGTTGCCGACCGCATCCAGCGGGTCGGTCACCGCGCGTACCTCCGGCGGCAGCTCGGCCATCTCGGCGATACCGCCGGCGTTGTCGGTGATCGGCCCGTAGGCATCGAGCGCGACGATCATGCCGGCCATCGACAGCATCGCGGTGGCGGCGATGGCGATGCCGTACAGGCCCGACAGCGCGAACGCGCCCCAGATCGCTGCGCACACCGCGATCACCGGCAGCGCGGTCGATTTCATCGAGATGCCGAGCCCGGCGATGATGTTGGTGCCGTGGCCGGTGGTCGAGGCCTGCGCCACGTGCTGCACCGGTTTGTACTGGGTGCCGGTGTAGTACTCGGTGATCCACACGATCAAGCCGGTCAGCACCAGGCCGATCAGCGCGCAGCCGTACAGCTTGGTCGCGCCGGCGGCGGTGTCGCCCATCAGCTGCTGGGTCACCGGCCAGAACGCCGCTGCGGCCAGCAGTGCGGACACGATCACGCCCTTGTACAGCGCGCCCATGATCGAGCCGCCGGGCCGCACGCGCACGAAGAAGGTGCCGACGATCGAGGCGACGATCGACACCCCGCCGAGCACCAGCGGATACAGCACCGCGTTGCGCCCGGCCTCGGCCGCCATCAGCCCGCCGAGCAGCATGGTGGCGATGACGGTGACCGCGTAGGTCTCGAACAGGTCCGCGGCCATGCCCGCGCAGTCGCCGACGTTGTCGCCGACGTTGTCGGCGATCACCGCCGGGTTGCGCGGATCGTCCTCGGGGATGCCGGCCTCGACCTTGCCGACCAGGTCCGCGCCGACGTCGGCGCCCTTGGTGAAGATGCCGCCGCCCAGCCGCGCGAAGATCGAGATCAGCGAACTGCCGAAGGCCAGGCCGACCAGCGCGTGGAGGCTTTCCTCGACGCTGCGCCCCAGCCATTGCAGCACGCCGTAGTAGCCGGCCACGCCGATCAGGCCCAGCCCGACCACCAGCATGCCGGTGATCGCGCCGCCGCGGAACGCCACGTCCATCGCCGGCCCCAGGCCGCGCCGCGCCGCCTCGGCGGTGCGCACGTTGGCGCGCACCGACAGGTTCATGCCGATGTAGCCGGCCGCGCCGGACAGCACCGCGCCGATCGCGAAGCCGCCGGCGGTGTACCAGCTCAGGAAGAACCCGACCAGCAGCAACAGCGCCACGCCGGCGATGGCGATGGTCTGGTATTGGCGGTTGAGGTAGGCGCGTGCGCCTTCCTGGATCGCATCGGCGATCTGCCGCATGCGTTCGTTGCCGGCGGGCTGCGCCAGGATCCAGCGCGTGGACACGACGCCGTAGAGTACTGCCAAGACCGCGCACGCCAGTGCCACGGTGACCGCATATCGTTCCAGCATGACCCCTCCCAAGGATGTGGATGTCGCCCAAGCGTGTGGACGTACAGCGGGATCACACCGAAGGAGCCTGAGGCATGCAACGACTCCGCGGCCGCAACGCGCCGGTGGTGCGTATCGCAATGTGCGACCTGGCCTGAACGGCCCGAGTATGCGCCCGGGTCCTACGCATCGCCAGCGGCAGGCGCCCTGCGCTGTCTTGGCGCCGCGTTCAGTCGGCGCGTGGCAGCGTTGCGCATCGCTTCCAAGGAGCAAGCCCATGCAATCTACGATCCCGGCGCGGGTGCGCGCATTCGCTTCGACCCTGGCCCTGGGCCTGTGCGCCTGCGCGCCGCTGGCGGCGCTGGCCGCCGATCCGGTCCCGGAACTGCAGCGCCAGCCCGGCGCGCCTCAGGCGGTGGGCGTGGTGCACACGATCCGGCAGATCCCCGAGGCCTGCGTGCGCTTCGAAGGCGTCTACACCGGCGATGCGGCACAGCCCTACAAGTTTTCCGCGGTGCGCAGCAGCCCCACCTGCCAGCCGCGCGCCAAGTTGGTGGAGTTCGACCAGGCCAAGCCCAGCGAAGCCACCGGCTGGAAGTTCAACGACGTGATCCGCGTGCCCAGCGCGGCCTGTCCGTCGCAGCAGGTGGTGGTGCGGGTGTGGCGCAAGCCGGTGGCGACCAAGGCGGAGCTCGACGGCCAGGGCCAGTCGCGGATCTATCTGGAAGAGGCGAAGAAGCAGGCGGCGGCCGGCGCGATCGCGCAGGTGCCGCAGTTCGCCGCGCAGATGACGCTGGAAGGCAAGGCCTGCCGCTGAGCCGGGGTGCGGAGCGGCATTTCGCCGCGCGCGGCATCCCCAATTGGTTCCGGCGAGATTTGCGGGACGTCGCCCGCTGCGCGCCTGCTCACACGCCGCCGCCGATGCCATGCATGGACATCGGCGGGTGCGGCGCGTCCTCGCCTGGTGCGATGCGCATGCTCGCAAGCTTCATCGCGTCCAGCGCCGCTGGCGGCTGTCTCGGACTGTCGCGCCCCGCCGCCGATGCGCACTGCCGTTGTTTCAGGTGTGCAGTTCGGCGCGTGGGCGCATTCGAGCCGGTGCAGGCCTAGCGCGCCGCTTCCGGCCCTTGTCGCCGCCGCCGCAACCATTCGTCGGCAACCTCGCCCATGCTCCTGGGCACGCCGTCCTTGATCCACGCCATGAAGCCGCGATCGAACTTGAACTCGGCGCCGCATGTGCCGCTGAGGAAGCGGCGTACTGCCTGCGTATTCCGATAGGTCCTGTCGACCGGCGTCGCGCGCGTGATCGGGCCGTCGTGCCAGTCGAAGCTCATCTCGTTCCTTGCCGATCGCGCGCCGGTCGCGGTCTTGTATTTCGTCGCGCTCCTGGCAATAGTGCTGCACGCGCGAAAAGGTCCGAGCATCCATGCGATTTCAATCGATTGTCAGCGGCTTGTTGTGGCTGACGGCGGCGACGGCTGCGAGTACGGCCGCGATGCCTTCCGCCACGGCCTTGCCGGCCGCGCCGGATGCGGCGGCGCGCGCCCAGGCCGCCAACGACCAGTCCGTCCAGGACGCCATGCATGGCCGCTATCTGGATGCCTCGTTCGGCCTGCTGGCGCATCTCGGCGTCGCCTCGGCGGGCGATATCCAGGATGCGGACGTGTTCGACCAATGGGCGCAGGTGATGTCGTGCATGACCGGCATGCCGACGTTCAATCCGGCGAAGGCGGCGGACTTCCACGTGCCCGAAGAACAGCTCGCCGACCTGCGCGCCGCGCACGGCGTTTCCGCGCTTGCGGAGATCGTGCGCCGCGCGCGCCGCACCAGCATCGTGATCCTCGACGAGAACCATCTCGATCCGCGCGGCCGCGCGTTCGGGCTGGAGGTCGCGCGCGCCTTGCGCCCGCTCGGCTACACCGTGCTGGCGGCGGAGGCGTTGAAGCGCGATGCCGACGATGCGGTCTCGCGCGACAAGATGGCGGCGCTCTCGAAGGACGGCTACCCACGGCAGACGAGCGGCTACTACCTGCACGATCCGGTCTTCGCCGATTTCCTGCGCCAGTCGCTCGCGCTGGGCTACCGTCTGGTGTCGTACGAAACCACGCGGACGGACTACGCCGCCGATCCCGGCGAGGCCCAGGCGCAGCGGGAGCAGGACCAGGCCGACAACCTCATCCGGCGCGCGCTCGAGCACGCTCCCGCCAGCAAGATCCTGATCTATGCCGGCGAACACCATGCCGCCGAACGGCCGATCGCCGCAGAGGGCGGAAAGGTCGAGATGATGGCGCAGCGGCTCAAGCGCGCCACGGGCATCGATCCGCTGACGATCGACCAGGCGGGCCTGTCGCCGATCCCGATGAATCGGCCCGACGCCGACCTGTACGCCATCGCCGAACCCAAGACACATGGCCGCTCCGTGGTCTTGATGCGGCACGGCAAGCCGCTGACGGTGGGCCTGCTAGCGGGTTCGGTCGATCTGCAGGTCGTGCACCCGCGCACGACGCTCGTCGCCGGGCGTCCGCAATGGCTGGCGGGCATGGGCCGCACGCCGAGTCCGATCCCGCAGGCGCTGTTGCCGACCGCCGGCACCCGCCTGGTCCAGGCCTTCGTCGCGCGCGAGGGCGACGACGCGATCGCGCTGGACCAGGTGCTGGTCGCGCCGGGAACCGCAGCTCCCGCGTTGATGCTGCCGTCGCTGCCGGTTCGCTATGCCGTGCAGGAACGCGACGCGCGCTAAGGCCTGCAACGCGATCGGCGCCGCCTGGCCCAATCACGTCGCCAGGTCCTGGGCAGTCGCGAGGCTGCGCTGCGCAGCCGCACTTGGCAGCAGGTTGGAGAACTGATGCCACTGCGTTCTTTGTCGCCAGTTCTTAATCGAACGCACAGGCCACGCACGCGCAGTCGAACATATAGACCACGCGAACCCACGCAGCTATCGAGCTGGCGACAGTCCTGCCCGCCGCCGGCGCAGCCATTCGGCGGCAACGTCGCCCATGTTCTTGGGCGCGCCGTCCTTGATCCATGCCATGAAGGCGCGATCGAACTTGAACCCGGCCCCGCACGCGCCGGCCAGGAACCGGCGCACGGCCTGCGCATTGCGGTAGGTCTCGTCCACCGGCGTTGCGTGCGTGATCGGACCGTTGTGCCAATCGATGCCCATTCCGGTTCCTTGTCGCCGGTTTGCAGGGCGGATGCCGGTTGCCGTGCGATAGCGTCACCGCCTCCTGCGCCGTGAATCCGCAGCACCCTTGCGCCTGGACAACCATTATCCAAGGCGGGGAGCGTGTTCTCGCCAGGCGCCTCAGGAAGTCGAGGGCGCCGGACGCGGCTTCCGGAAGCTCAGCCACAGGGCGGAAAGCAGGAAGTAGAGGCCACCGAATCCAGCGTAGGGCGCGAGCTGGGCGAGGGTCGGCGCGGCGCCGAACGACTGGACGACGAAGAAGACGCCGGCGAGCGCCGATTGGGCGCCGCTGAGCATCATGAAGACCTGGCCGCCGAGCTTGCGGCGGCGGATGCCCACGGCGAGCTGGAACAGTCCGGCGAGCAGCGCCCATGCGCCGAAGACCAGGACGCCACCCGGGTTGCCGTGCAGCGCGAACGCGATGGCCATGGCGACGGCGGTGACGGCACTGACCAGCGCGTTGAACGTCTGCCCCGGGTTGGCCTGGAGTCCGCCGCTGCGCCGCGCATCCAGAACGTTCGCGAGCGCGTCCCAGGCCGGGTAAAGCACCAGGAGTGTCCCGGCGAGCGCCGCGGATCCGGGCGAGGAAAGGAGGACCGCGGCAACCCAGGCAAAGGCGGCGGCGGCGCGCAGGAAGTAGAAATTGCGAAGTGCGTTCATGGAGGACATCCTCGAAAGAGATACAAACCTACTAGTTGGTAGGTAAATAGTCAACGCATTCCTGAGACCCCTTGATCTAATGCCATACAGGGCTTGATGGATCGAGTGGCTACCTACCGGGTGGTAGAATCCAGCCATGACCACGCAGCAGAAACTGATCGATTCGGCCCGTTACCTGATCCAGACCCGGGGCTACAACGGCTTCAGCTACGCCGACGTCGCCGAACAGGTACAGGTGCGCAAGGCGAGCATCCACCACCACTTTCCTGCCAAGGCCGATCTGGCGCGTGCGGTCGTGGAGGAATCCCGCGCCCTGATCGTTGCGCAGACCCGGATGCTGGAGAGCGGCGTCTTCGATCCCGAGCAGCAACTCGGCTTCTATACCGGCTACTGGGAGCGGTGCATCGCCGACGCGTCCGCCCCTTTTTGCGTCGCCGGCATGCTCGCCAGCGAATTGCCCACCTTGCCCGACGATCTGGCCGAGCATGTGCGCGCGCACTTCCGCGACCTGTCGAACTGGCTGGAAATCGTACTGACCAAGGGCGCGCAACTGGGCCGCTTCCAGCTGCAAGGCTCCGCCCGCCTGGAGGCGGAAGCGTTCATGTCGATCGTGTACGGCGCGATGCTCACCGCGCGCGCCTATGGCGAACCGAAGGTGTTCGCGGAGATCGTCCAAAGCGGGCTGAAGAAGCTTCTGCGCCCGCCAGGGTGATCCGCCCGGCGCTCAACCGGCACAGCGCGTCGGGTGCAGGAGATGTGGCGTCGGGGACCCGGCTGCAGCGAAAGCGGCACTGTCCCGGCGGCCATGACCGAAGCGCGCTGGACGCCGGGGCCCGCGCCCCGGCACCCGCGCCATGCCTCACCCCTCCCAGGCCGGCAACTTCTTCTTAACCGCCACGTTCTTCAGCGCCACGTACTTCGGCAGGCCGTCGTTGCGGTCGTAGGGCGGATAGGCTTCGCCGCGGATCAGCGGCTGCAGATAGCGGCGCGCCTTCTCGGTGATGCCGAAGCCGTCCTTGCGCAGGAACGCCGGCGGCATCTTCTTCTCGTGGTTGGCGATCTTGCTCAGCGGCGCGGCCTCGATCTTCCAGCGGTACGGCGCATCGCTGCTGCGCACGATCACCGGCATCACCGCGTTCATGCCCTTCAGCGCGAACTGCACCGCGGCCTTGCCGGCCGCCTGGGCCTGTTCCCAGTCGGTCTTGGAGGCGATGTGGCGGGCCGAGCGCTGCAGGTAGTCGGGCAGGGTCCAGTGCACCTTGTAGCCGAGTTCGGCCTTGACCTTGCCGGCCAGGTAAGAGGCCACGCCCCCGAGCTGGCTGTGGCCGAACGCGTCGGTGCCGCCGCCGGCATCGGCGACGAAGCGCCCGTCGGCGGTCTGGATGCCTTCGCTGGCCACCACCACGCACCAGCCGACCTTGTCCACCACCTTGCGCACCTGCGCCAGGAACGCGGCTTCGTCGTAGGCGCGTTCGGGAAACAGAATGATCTGCGGCGCGTCGTCGGGCGACTGCGCGGCCAGGCCGGCCGCGGCGGCCAGCCAGCCGGCGTGGCGGCCCATCGCCTCGTAGACAAATACCTTGGTCGAGGTCTCGGCCATCGCCGCCACGTCCAGCGCCGCCTCGCGCACCGACACCGCGGTGTACTTGGCGGCCGAACCGAAGCCGGGACAGGTGTCGGTGACCGCCAGGTCGTTGTCGATGGTCTTGGGCACACCGATGCAGTGCAGCGGATAGCCGAATGCGTCGGCCAGCTGCGACACCTTCCACGCCGTGTCGGCCGAATCGTTGCCGCCGTTGTAGAGGAAGTAGCGCACGTCGTGCGCCTGCAACACCTGCAGCAGGCGCTCGTACTTGGCGCGGTCGGCCTCCAGCGACTTGAGCTTGTAGCGGCACGAGCCGAACGCGCCGCCGGGGGTGTGCGCCAGCGCGCGGATCGCCGCGGCCGACTCCTTGGAGGTGTCGATCAGCTCCTCGCGCAGCGCGCCGAGAATGCCGTTGCGCGCGGCCAGGACCTTGATCTTGCGCGCGCGCGCCTCGCCGATCACGGCGGCGGCGCTGGCGTTGATGACGGCGGTGACGCCGCCGGACTGGGCATACAGCAAGGTGCCTTGGGCCATGGTCGGGACTCGCTCCTGGGGTGGGGACATTGCCGGGACATTGCCCGGATGCGTTAAGCTGGGGGCCTTGCGGTACAGCGCAGGCGTGGCCCCCGAGTCTAACGCCGCCGGCCGCGCACGGTAATTTCCTCGAGGAGTCAGGTTGATGCGATTGGTTCTGTTGGGACCGCCCGGATCGGGCAAGGGCACGCAGGCGAGCCGCCTGAAGGACAAGCTGCAGATCCCGCACATTTCCACCGGCGACCTGCTGCGCGCCGAAGTCGCCGCCGGCACTCCGCTGGGCGTGCAGGCCAAGGAAGTGATGGCGCGCGGCGACCTGGTTTCCGACGATATCCTGCTCGGCATGCTCGAATCGCGGCTCGGCCGCGACGACGTCGCCAACGGTTTCATCCTCGACGGCTACCCGCGCAACCTGGCCCAGGCCTCGGCGCTGGACGAACTGCTGGCCAAGATCGGCCAGCCGCTGGACGCGGTGGTGCAGTTGGACGTGGCCACCGAGCTGCTGGTCGAGCGCATCGCAGGCCGCGCCAAGGCCGAAGGCCGCGAAGACGACAACCCCGAGTCGGTGCGCAAGCGCCTGCAGGTGTACAACGATTCGACCGCGCCGGTGATCGGTTTCTACGACAAGCGCGGCACCCTGGCGCGCGTGGACGGCGTCGGTTCGCTGGACGACGTGCTGACGCGCATCCTGGCGGCGATCGGCCGCTGAGCTAGCCTTGCGTCGAGCGGCCGCCTCGCTGCGGCGCTCGGCGCCTGCTGGTCCGACGCATCCGTAGCCCCTGCTTTGCAGGCCTGCCGCCATCGTGCTGGGCGCACTGTAGGAGGGGCTTCGGCCCCGACGGCTTCCGACCTCGGAAGGTTCGCCGCTGTGCTCGTCGCGGTTGAAGCCGCTCCTGCAGGGAACATGCACTTGGTGGGTTGGGTGCGTTGTGGGCGTGCTTCGGCCCGCGCACTGCCCGACGCCGTGTCAGGTTTGCCGCTTCGTTGGTCGCGACTGATAGCGAGGCTATCGGAGTCGCTCCCTAAGGGACTTGCGGCCTGCTTACTGGGTGCACTGTGGGAGGGACTTCATTCCCGACGCATTGCGCCGCCGGAAAGCACGCCGCTTCGCTCGTCGCGGCTGAAGCCGCTCCTACAGGGACTTGCGGCAAGCTGACTGGGTGCACTGTAGGAGGGACTTCGGCCCCGACGGCTTCCGACCTCGGAAGGCTCGCCGCTGTGCTCGTCGCGGTTGAAACCGCTCCTACAGGGAATATGCGCTTGGTGGGTTGGGTGCGTCGTGGGCGTGCTTCGGCCCCCGCACTGCCCGACGCCGTGTCAGGTCTGCCGCTTCGTTCGTCGCGACTGATAGCGAGGCCAGCGGAGTCGCTCCCTAAGGGACTTGTGGCCTGCTTACTGGGTGCACTGTGGGAGGGACTTCAGTCCCGACGCATTGCGCTGCCGGAAAGCACGCCGCTTCGTTCGTCGCGGCTGAAGCCGCTCCTACAGGGACTTGCGGCAAGCTGACTGGGTGCACTGTAGGAGGGGCTTCAGCCCCGACAGGCTGTGTCCGACGTCCGTACCTCTCACACTGCGCTTGTCGGGGTTGAAACCGCTGCTGCAAGGGATAAAGGGACGCAAGGCCGGCGTGTGCGGCGCGCGCAGGGCTCAAGCCCGCCAGGGCGTCGACCGACTCCGGCTGCCGCGCGTCCGTGCCACCTGGTCGGCGAGCCGCGTTCTGCGCCAGGGTTTAGCTATATCCGTCGCCAAGGGCGGGCAGGGCAAAACAAAACCATGCCTCCCGCCACGTGGACGCGGGCGGGAGGCCGGAAACGTTAGGTGCCAGCGAACGGGCTTGCTCAGGGCCCCACAACATGAGCTCCCTTGGGGATGGCCTCTTGGGGAGTAGGACCGCAGGGGGTTGCGGCTGGCTTGTTCATTTTCGACGCTGGCTCCCGACTTGCCTATCGGGAACTTTCTTCAGGGGGTGTGGGGGATTTCCCACTTGACGTCGCCGCCGTTTCGAGGGCAAGCGCGGGCCGCTCACCCCGCTGCGAGGCCCCGCGGCGGCCGGCAGCCGCAGCGTGCCGGTTTGCGCGCGTCGGGGGATCGGCGACAATCGCGCCATGAGCAAGATCCATATTCTCGGCATCGCCGGTACGTTCATGGGCGGTGTCGCCGCGCTGGCGCGCGAACTCGGCGATGAGGTCGAAGGCAGCGACCAGGCGATCTATCCGCCGATGTCCACGCAACTGGAGCACCTGGGCATCGCGCTGAAGCAGGGTTACCTGCCCGAGCACATCGGGGCCGACTGCGCGCAGGTGATCGTCGGCAACGCGCTGTCGCGCGGCAATGCCGCGGTCGAGGCGGTGCTGGATTCCGGCCGTGCCTACACCTCCGGCGCGCAGTGGCTGAGCGAGCGGGTGCTGCCCGGGCGCGACACGCTGGCGGTGGCCGGCACCCACGGCAAGACCACCACGACTAGCATCCTGACCTGGCTGCTGCAGGCGGCCGGCCGCGAGCCGGGGTTCCTGATCGGCGGCGTGGCCGAGGATTTCGGCGTGTCCGCACGTTTGGGCGGCACGGCGTCTTCGGCCGGCGATCCGCATCGCGATCCGGTCGCAGAGGCCGTCGTTGCGCGCCAGCACGCAGCGGTCGCCACCGGCCCGCGCGCGCGCGTCAGCGAAACCGAAGCCGCAGCCGCGCAGGAGCGGCCGCTGTTCGTGGTCGAGGCCGACGAGTACGACACCGCGTTCTTCGACAAGCGCAGCAAGTTCGTGCACTACCGGCCGCTGGTGGCGATCCTCAACAACCTCGAGTACGACCACGCCGACATCTTCCCCGACGTCGCCGCGATCCAGCGCCAGTTCCACCATCTGGTGCGCACCGTGCCGCGGCGCGGCCGGCTCATCGTCAACGGCGAGGACGCGCATCTGCGCGAGGTGCTGGCGATGGGCTGCTGGACGCCGGTGGAGCGCTTCGGCTTCGATCCGGCGTTCGAATGGAGCGCGCGTCCGCTCGCCGCCGACGGCAGCCATTTCGCTGTCTTGCACCGCGGCCAGGAACTGGGCGAAGTGCGCTGGCCGCTGCTCGGCCGGCACAACGTGATGAACGCGCTGGCGGCGCTGGCCGCCGCGCACGCGGTCGGCGTGGCGCCGGCGCAGGTGATGCCGGCGCTGGCGCAGTTCCGCAGCGTCAAGCGGCGCCTGGAAGTGCTCGGCCAGGCGCAGGGCATCACCGTCTACGACGATTTCGCGCATCACCCCACCGCGATCCGCACCACCCTGGAAGGGCTGCGCGCGAACGTGGGCGCGGCGCGCATCGTGGTGGCGATGGAGCCGCGCAGCAATTCGATGCGGCTGGGCGCGCATGCCGAGGCGCTGGCGCCGGCGCTGGAAGCGGCCGATGCGGTGGTGTTCCTGCAGCGGCCGGAGTTGGCCTGGGACGCCGGCAAGGTGATCGCCGCGGTCCGCGGCCAGGCCTGTGCCGCCGCGGACGTGGATGCGCTGCTGGCGGCGCTGCAGGCGCAGGCGCGTGCCGGCGACCATGTGGTGTTCATGTCCAACGGCGGCTTCGACGGTGCGCCGCGGCGCTTCCTGGCGGCGCTGCAATGAGCGTCGTGCCGCGCAGTGGGGCGCCTGCATGAGCGAGGAGCGCAGTACGCTGGCGCTGTTCCCGCTGCATGCGGTGCTGCTGCCGGGTGCGTCGATCAAGCTGCGCGTGTTCGAACGCCGCTACCTGGACATGGTGCGCGACTGCGGTCGCAGCGGCAGCGGCTTCGGCGTGTGTCTGATTCTGGAGGGCGCCGAGACCGGCGTCCCGGCCGTGCCGGCGGCGTACGGCACCGAGGCGCGCATCGTCGATTTCGATGTCGGTGCCGACGGCGTGCTGGTGCTGAGCCTGCGCGGCGAACGCCGCTTTCACGTGTTGCGCAGCCGGGTCCGCGACAACGGCCTGGTGGTCGGCGACGTGCACTGGCGCGAGCCGGACGAGGACGACGAGTTGCAGCCGCAGCACGCGCTGTTGTCGACCGTGCTGGACAGCATTCTGGACCAGGCCGCCGATGTGTATCCGGTGGTCGGCCCGCGCCTGCTCGACCAGGCCGCCTGGGTCGGCTGGCGCCTGGCCGAACTGTTGCCGCTGGACGAGCGCCAGCGCCTGGCGCTGCTGCAGGAAGACGATCCGCACGAGCGGCTGGAGCAGTTGCTGGGGTGGATTCCTTGAAGCCGGGATTGGGGATTCGGGATTCGCAGGAGTGCTGGCGGCGGATGCGTTGAACGCAGCCTGCGGTTTACAGCAGCATGTTCGTCCGGTAATGCCTGTGTGTGGGAGCGACTTCAGTCGCGACGCGCTCTACCTGGACGATCTGTCGCGATCGAGGCCGCTCTGGTCATGAACAGCGCGCAAGCCGGCCGTCGTCTCGACGGCAGCTGACTCGGAGAACGAGGGCGCGTCTCGCTGTGTGTTAGCGGGTCTGCTGCGGCGTGGAGTTGGACGTAGCACTGCGCTGCGGTCCGGAATGGAGCCGGGGGCCGGGAGCCGGGTGCGATATGCGATGTATGGGATTGCGCGGTCGCGCAAACGTCGCGGGCCGATGGCACGAGGCCAATCGAATGCATTCCTGCATGCATCGCCATTCGCCCACATGGCTGGGAGCGGGTGCTCCTGGCCATGATGGGCGGCACGGCACACCGGGTGGCCTTGGTCTTCGGCCGACCGCGAAAGCGCTCAGGGCGCCGCGACCGGCGCCTCGCCCTCGCTGCGCACCAGCAATACCGGCACATCCGACGGGCGATGCATGTCCTTGCGCGTGGGCAGCGCGTGCAGCGCGTCGGTGACCGCGTTGAGCGCGGGATCGGCGCCGCGCAGCGGGCGCCACAGGCCGATCAGGTTGAAGTGGCGTTCGTAGCGCAGGCTCTGCGCGCTGCCCAGCCACAGCGGCACGTTGCCCGGTTGCAGCCGCGCCGGGGCCGGCCACAGGCGCAATGCATAGAGTTCGCCGGGGCGCGGTCCGCTGCGCAGCATCAGCAGCGATTCCACCCGGGTGTCCAGCGTCGCCGGCAGCACCGGGACGCGTTCGGCCTGGGTCTTGTAGTCGAGCAACTGCAGCGCCTGCTGCCAGCCGGCTTGCGGCTGCACGCGCCAGCCGGCGGCTTCGAGCTGGCGCTGCAGCGGCGCCAGCGGTCCGGCCACCTGCAGGTCCAGCGGCCAGCGCTGGTCGTCGTCGAACTCGTTGCGCCGCGATGGCAGCAGCCGCCATTCGTCCTGCCACCACGTGGTGGCAGCCAGATCCATCAGCACCGGCGGCGGCGGTTCGAACTTGGCCAGCTTCTGCTCCAGGTTGCGCGGCGCGTACCACAGCGCCGCGGCGACGAAGCCGCCATAGAACAGCCAGGCCAGCGGCTTCATCCAGAACGCGCGGTTGAAGCGGCGGCGGTAGGCGATGCCCAGGACCAGCAGCCAGAAGATGCCGAACAACATGCCGCCGACCACGTCGCTGAGCCAGTGCGCGCCCAGGTACAGGCGGGCGAAGCCGATCAGGGTCACCACCACGCCCGACAGCAGGTACGGCCACACCCGCGAGCGCCCGGGCAGTTCGCGCGCGATCAGCACGGCAAAGAAGCCGAAGCTGATCGTGGCCATGGTCACCGCCACCGACGGGAAGCCGAAACCGCTGCTGGCCGCCGGCGGGCGCACCACGTGCACGGTGGTGCCGAGCAGCTTGGTCAGCGCCAGGCCGAAGGCCAGCGCCGCCAGCCAGTGCGCCGCGGCCATCCAGCGCTGGCGCCAGATCAGGTAGACCAGGCCCAGCGCGGTGGCCGGCACCAGCACCTGCCAGTCGCCGAGCGAGGCCAGCGCGGTCATCGGGTAGTCGGCCAGCGGATTGCGCAGCGCCAGCATCAGGTCGTGCACCGCCAGGTCCAGCCGCAGCGGCTCGCCGTGGCCGACCACCACCATCAGCAGCGCGAACCAGCCCCAGCCCAGCGCCAGCAGCATCACCGCCAGCATCGCCAGCGGTACCGACTCGCGCCGTTGCGGGTCGAACACCGCGATCGAATAGCGGCCCAGCACCGGGTGCCGGCGCGACCAGTCCAGGCCGCGCGCCAGCAGCGCGTCCATGTGCCCGGCCGACCACCGATAGCCGTACAGCACGATCGCCCAGACCAGGCCCAGCGCCAGCACCAGCAGGCCCAGCACCAGGAACAGGCGCCCGGCGACCGCGGCCACCGCATCGTAGGCCTGGCCGAGCAGCCAGCCCGGGCCCAGGAACAGCAGCGCCCAGGTCACCGCGGCGACGCCGCTGGCGACGAAGTAGCGGCGCAGCGGCATCTTCATCATCCCCGCCACGGCCGGCACGAACGGGCGGATCGCGCCGACGTAGCGCGCCACCAGGATGCTCTTGAAGGCATTGCGGCGGAACATCGCCTCGCCGCGATCCAGCAGCTGCGGATAGCGCCGGAACGGCCAGTAGTTGCGCAGCTGGTGGCCCCAGCGATGGCCGACCCAGTAGCTGAGCGCGTCGCCGGCCAGCGCGCCGAGGGCGGCGCTGACCACCGCGTACGGGCCGGAGATCTGACCCAATCCGATCAGCACGCCGATCGCGAACAGCAGCGGCAACGCCGGCACGATGGTGCCCAGCACGATGACCGCGTCGCAGAACGCGATCGCGAAGATGACCGCGCCGGCCAGGATGGGATGCGTTGCGACCCACTCCAGCGTGGCGTCGATCCATGATGCATTCATGGGGGGATTATAAGTGGGCGAGCATGGCGTTCCGCTTAAACTGGCGCGATGACACGCGCGCCGGCCGCTTCCACCCAGATCCTCAAGTCCGACAGCTTCGGACGCATCCTGCTGGTACGCGAAGCCGACGGCGACGGCGAGCACGTGTTCGTGCGCCGCGACCTGACCGCCGCGCCATGGTGGCTGCGCCTGCCGGCCTGGTGGCTGGCGCGGCGCGAGGCGCGGGCGCTGCAGCAGTTGTCGGGCATGTCGGCGACGCCGCAGCTGCGCGGTTGGGACGGCACCTTCCTGGACCGCAGCTACCTGGCCGGCGACGCCATGTACCAGCGCCCGCCGCGCGGCGACCTGGCCTACTTCCGTGCCGCACGGCGCCTGCTGCAACAGGTGCACCGGCGCGGCGTGGCGCACAACGATCTGGCCAAGGAAGCGAATTGGCTGGTGCTGGAGGATGGCAGCCCGGCATTGATCGACTTCCAGCTGGCGGTGCGCGGCGCGCCGCGTTCGCGCTGGATGCGGCTGCTGGCGCGCGAGGACCTGCGCCACCTGCTCAAGCACAAGCGCATGTACTGCCGGCAGGCGCTGACCCCGATCGAACTGCGCCTGCTCAAGCGCCACTCCTGGGTGCGCGAACTGTGGTTCGCCACCGGCAAGCCGGTCTACCGCTTCGTCACCCGGCGCATTCTGAAGTGGGAGGACAACGAGGGGCAGGGGCCGAAGCCCTGAAGTGCCGGGATTGGGGATTGGGGATTGGGGATTGGTAAAGCGCATGGCTGTGTCTGGGCTGTCCTGGCGGGGACGACAAAAGCGCTAAGCTGCGGCGAATCTCCAATCCCGAATCCCCAATCCCATGACGTTGCAAGGCAAAACCCTGTTCATCACCGGCGCCTCGCGCGGGATCGGTCTGGCGATCGCGCTGCGTGCGGCGCGCGACGGCGCCAATGTGGCGATCGCGGCCAAGTCGGCGGTGCCCAATCCGAAGTTGCCCGGCACCATCCACAGCGCCGCGGCGGCGGTCGAGGTGGCCGGCGGCCGCGCGCTGGCGCTGAAGTGCGACATCCGCGAGGAGGAGCAGGTGCGCGCGGCGGTGGCGGCGACGGTCGAGGCGTTCGGCGGCATCGATATCCTGGTCAACAACGCCAGCGCGATCTGGCTGCGCGGCGCGTTGGACACGCCGATGAAGCGCTTCGACCTGATGCAGCAGGTCAATGCGCGCGGCAGCTTCCTGTGCGCGCAGGCCTGTCTGCCGCATCTGCTGCGCAGCGCCAATCCGCACATCCTGACCCTGGCGCCGCCGCCGTCGCTGGATCCGAAATGGTGGGCGCCGCATACCGGCTACACGCTGGCGAAGATGGGCATGAGCTTCGTGACCCTGGGCCTGGCCGGCGAATTCGGCCCGCAGGGCGTGGCGGTCAATGCGTTGTGGCCGCGCACGCTGATCGCCACCGAGGCGCTGAACATGATTCCCGGTGTCGATGCGGGCAACGGCCGGCGTCCGGAGATCATGGCCGATGCGGCGCATGCGGTGCTGACGCGCACCGCGGCCGGGTTCCATGGGCAGTTCCTGATCGACGACGAGGTGCTGGCCGCGGCCGGCGTGACCGACCTGTCCGGCTACGCGCTGGATCCGGCGCAGCCGTTGTTGCCGGATCTGTTCCTGGATTGAGCGGGGCACGCGCCGGCCGTGCGGCGACGATGCGTTCTTCGCGCCGGTGGCCGCAGGAAGGGTTTCAGCTCCGATCGTGTTCCCGGACTGGAAACTCCCATTGCTTTGGTCGCCGCAGAGCGGCTTTCCTTGCAAGGTGCGGCCGGGAACCGATGAAGCGCCGGTCTTCTGGAGCGTCGGCCACGTTACGAAGTGGCGATCTTCCATGGCGATGGTCGGAGTTTAATAACTAAGGATGAATTAAATATTTCACCATTGCCCGCTATGCTTTCCCGACCTTCCGCCGATCCTCGCTCATGCCCGCTCCCGTCGCCGTCTCGCTGCCGCGCGCTTCCCGCCCTGCCCATGCCACGCATGCCGATCTGAGCGACAACGAGCGGCGCATGCTCGACAGCCTGCGCCTGTTCGGCACCGTCACCCGTGCCGATCTCAGCCGCATCACCGGGTTGACCGTGCAATCGGCGGTGCGCCTGATCGATGGCCTGGCCGAACGCGGGCTGGTGCTGATCGGCGCCTCGCTGGCGCATGGCGGCCGCGGCAAGCCGGGTGCGGCGATCGCGCTCAATCCCGCGCACGGCCACACCGTCGGCTATTCGATCGCCACCGATGCGCTGTCGCTGGCGCTGCTGGACTTCAGCGGCCAGGTCCGCGCCACCGCCGAGCACCCATTGCGTTCGACCGAGCCGGCGGCCTTGCTGGCGCAGTTGCGCGAGGCCGACGCGGCGCTGCTGGCCGAGGCCGGACGCGGACTCGGGCCGCGGCTGGGCGCGGGCGTGGCGATGACCGGGTTCTTCGTCGATGGCGCCGAGCGCATGAACCCGCCCGATCCGCTGCGCGCGCTGGGCGAACTGCCGATCGGCGACTGGCTCGCCGACGCGCTGGGCCTGCCGGTGTGGGTGGACAACGACGGCAGCGTCGCCGCGGTCGGCGAGAGCCTGCTCGGCGTCGGCCGCCAGTATCGCGACTTCGCCTATCTGTATTTCAGCTACGGTCTCGGCGGCGGCGTGGTGATCGACGGCGCCTGCCTGCGCGGCGCGCACGGCAATGCCGGCGAGTTCGCCGGCATGCTGCCGGGGCCGGGCCTGGAGCGCGGCACGCTGGAACTGCTGCGGCAGATGCTGGGCGAGGACGGGGTGGTGCTGGCCGACGTCAGCGCGCTGGTGGCGGCCTACGACCCGTCCTGGCCGACGATCGAGCGCTGGATCGCGCGCGCGGTGCCGGGCCTGTCGCTGATCGTCTCGGCGATCACCGCGGTCTTCGATCCGCAGGCGGTGGTGTTCGGCGGACGCATTCCGCGCGATCTGGCGCTGCGCCTGATCCCGCAGCTACGCATCGACAACCAGCCGCGCCGCGGCCAGGCGCGGCCGTTGCCGGTGCTGCTGCCGGCCGCGGCGATGGCCGACGCCAGCGCGGTCGGCGCGGCCACGCTGCCGTTGAAGGCCTGCTACTTCCGCTGAGCGGCGGGCGCAGCGGCGGCGTCTGCGGCTTGCCTGCGCCTGCACGCCGCGGGCGCTACCCTATGCGCCTGTGCAAGGACTCCGCTGTCGCGCTGCGCGTGGCGGCAACGCCGCAAGGCGCGGCGGTCCTGCCCATTCCCCCATCCACTGGAGTTGTCGCGATGAAATACCTGCACGCCATGATCCGCGTCCACGATCTGGAGAAGACCAGCAAATTCTTCACCGAGGGCCTGGGCCTGAGCGAAACCCGGCGCATCGACAACGAAGCCGGCAAGTTCACCCTGGTGTACTTCGGCGCGCCGCAGAACCCGGAGGCCGAAGTCGAGCTGACCTACAACTGGGGGTCGGACGAGGACTACGGCAGCGCACGCAACTTCGGCCACCTGGCGTTCGAGGTCGACGACATCTACGCGCTGTGCGCGCACCTGCAGGCGCAGGGCATCGTCATCAACCGCCCGCCGCGCGACGGGCGCATGGCCTTCGTGCGCAGCCCGGACCTGATCTCGATCGAACTGCTGCAGAAGGGCGAGGCGCTGGCCCCGGCCGAGCCGTGGGCATCGATGCCCAACACCGGCGTGTGGTGAGGACTCAGGGCGCTGCGGGATCGGGCAACGCCTGGCCGCAGCCCCGGCAGTAGCCGGCGCTGCGGTCGTGGCCTTGCAGGCCGCAGTGCGCGCAGGTGCGTTGATCCGGCACGCGGCTGCGGTCGGCGTCGCGCAGGCTGTTGGCCAGTTCGGCGGTGTAGATGCCGGTAGGCACGGCGATGATGCTGTAGCCGATCAGGATCAGCACCGAGGTGATGGCGCGGCCCAGCGGCGTGAGCGGCGCGATGTCGCCGAAACCGACCGTGGCCATCGTCACCACCGCCCAGTACATGGCGGTGGGGATGCTGGTGAAACCGTTGGCCGGCCCTTCCACCACGTACATCAGCGCACCGAAGATCACCACCAGGGTGATCACGGTGAACAGGAACACGAACACCTTGCGCCGGCTGCGCCATAGCGCGTCGACCAGCAGGCTGCTTTCCTCGACGTAGCGGGTCAGCTTGAGGATGCGGAACAGCCGCAGCACCCGCAGCACCCGCACCACCAGCAGCGTCTGCGCGCCGGGCAGCAGGAACGAGATGTAGGTGGGCAGGGTCGATAGCAGATCGATCACGCCCCAGAAGCTCAGCGCATAGCGCAACGGCCGCTTCACCGTCATCAGTCGCAACGCGTATTCGGCGGTGAACAGCGCAGTGAAGGCCCATTCCAGCACGTACATGGAACTGGCGTAGCGTGCGTGCAGCGCCGGCACGCTGTCGGCCATGATCACCGCGACGCTGGCCACGATCGCCGCGACCAGCAGCAGGTCGAAATTGCGCGAAGGCCGGGTGTCGTGCCGATAGATGATGTCGAACCAGCGTCGCCGCCAGCCGTGCTCGCGTGCGGGGGCGAGCTGGGGATCGGTGAACAGTCGCATCCGCGCATGCTAACCCGACGCCGGCGTCGGCGGACCCGCCGTCTGCGCGCGGCCGCGGGTGGGAGCCTTGCACGGCGCCGGCATGGTGGTGGCGTGGACACGCCAGCGGCCCCGGTGGGGGGCGACGGCAGGGCAGCGCGGCAGGCGGCGCCGCTCGCGGAGATGGCGGACGGTCGCAACCGTTGGCGCAGTCTGTCGCAGGCGCCGCTCCGGGGCGCGCCGGGCGCATCGAAAGCAGGGTAGTCGGCCTTTGCGCCGGCGACGGCTGCGCAAATGCGCGCCTGCGCGACCGGCAGACGCCGCGCAGGCGTCGCCGCCGCGATTCGTGCGCGCCGGCCGTTCATCACCGATCAAGCCGGGCGGCGATCCTCGCCGTCCTTGCCTTTGCAGGCCTTCGCCATTTTCTGCGTCAGTGCGTGACGTTGCGTTGCAGCGTATGCGCATGGATGCACGAAACCGGCATGCGACGGCAATCCGCCGCCACATCCGCTGCAGACCCTTCGGCGCTCGCCCCCGCGCCCCTGGATCTGTCCATGCCCTCGTCTTCGCCCGCCGCGTTGCAGGCCGCGCCGACGGTCTCCGTCGTCATCTGTACCTTGAACGAACACGAGGCCATCGGTCCGGTATTGCGCGAACTCGCCGCGCATCTGCGGCACGTCGACTACGAAGCGATCGTGGTCGACGACTCCGACGACGAGCGCACCGCGCAGGCGGTGACCGCGTATGCGGCCGGCAATCCGGCGGTGCGCCTGGTGCGCCGCCGCGGCGGCCGCGGTCTGGCCTCGGCCGCGATCGCCGGATGGGACAGCGCCCGCGGCCGTTGCCTGGCGATCATGGACGGCGACGGCCAGCACGATCCGGCGCTGATCGCGCGCATGCTGCGGCGCATGCGCGACAGCGAGGCCGAGGTGGTGGTCGCCAGCCGATATCTGGACGCGGGCGGTTCCGGCCTGTGCCGCCACCGGCATGCGCTCAGCCGCGTCGGCGTGCGCCTGAGCCAGGCGCTGCTTGGGCTGGGCGTGGCCGATCCGATGAGCGGTTGCTTCCTGATGCGCCGGTCCTGGTATCGGCAGGTGCGGCCGCAGCTGTCCGGCGTCGGCTTCAAGATCCTGGTCGATGTGCTGGCCTCGGCGCGGCGGCGTCCCTACACGGTGCAGGTGCCGACGCAGCTGCGCCGCCGCCGCGGCGGCGCCTCCAAGCTCGACGCGCGGGTGGTCGCCGACCTGGCCGCACTGCTGCTGGAAAAGCGCACGCGCGGCTGGCTGCCGGCGCGCATGAGCCTGTTCTTCGCGGTCGGACTCAGCGGCATGGGCGTGCACCTGCTGTCGCTGGGCGCGTTGCTGATGCTGGGCATGACCTTCTGGCTGGCGCAGTTGCTGGCGATCTGTACGGCGATGGGCTGGAATTTCCAGTGCAACAACCTGCTGACCTTCCGCGATCGGCGCCTGAGCGGCATGCGCCTGCTGCACGGCATGGCGATGTTCTATGCGGCCTGTCTCGGCGGCGCGATCCTCAGCGAGCTGATCGGCAGCGGCCTGCATGCGCTGCGGTTGCCGTGGTGGCTGGCCGGCGCCGCCGGCGCGCTGGCCGCGGGCGGGTGGAACTACCACGCCGCCAAGCGCGGCGCCTGGCGGCCCGAGGATGCTGCGGCCGGCGTCGCGCCGAGCCGCGACACCGTCGCAGCGTCGCCGCTGGCGATGAAGGAGTGAGCGAGCTGCGCAACCTCGTCGGCGCGGCGCCGCGCTGGCCGGCACTGGCCTTCGCCGCGATCGCGGCCTGCGCTTGCGTGTTCGCCTTCGTCGGCCTGGATGCCAGCGACTACTGGATCGACGAGCTGTACACGCTGCACGTGATGGGCCACGGCCAGGGCCTGGCCGAACTGTGGCGGCGCGCGCTCACCGACACCCATCCGCCGCTGTACTACGTGCTGCTGTATGCGTGGAGCCAACTGGCCGGCAACGGCGAGGCGGCACTGCGCCTGCCCAGCGCGGTGGCCGCGGTGCTGGCGCTGGGCGTGTTCGGATCCGGCCTGCGGCGCGTGTTCTCGCCGGCGGCGCTGGCCTTCGCCCTGGCGGCGGGCGCGGTGTCGGTGTTCTGGTTCGAGCAGAGCCAGAACGCGCGCAGCTATGCGCTGTGCCTGCTGCTGTCGGCTGGCCTGCTGAGCAGCGCCGTCGCCTTGCGCCGACGTGCGCAGACCAGCGACGTCTTCCCGTTCGCGCACTGGGCCGCGCTCAGCGTATTGGGACTGATCGCCAGCTTCACCCACGCCTATCTGCTGCTGTGCGTCGGCATGCTGCTGCTGTTCCTGATCGCGACGCAGCGCGATACGCGTCTGCGCGTGGCGCTGGCGGTATCCGGCGTGGCGATCCTGGCGCTCAATGTCGGCTTCGTGCTGTTGTTGCTGCACTGCACCCAGCAGGACGTGCACCAGCTGTGGTTCCGCAACGATGCCCGGTTCTTCTATGTCCAGTTGCTCAGCGCCAGCCGCGACCTGCTGTCCGCGGGCACCATGCTGGCGGTGCTCGCGCTGCTGGGCCGTTGGGTGTGGCGGCGCCTGCGCGCGGTTCCGCGCGACCCTGCGCGGACCCGCGGGCAGGCCGATTGGGTCGCGGCGCTGTGCGGCTGCGTGCTGGTCGGCATGGTGGTGAGCGGGATCGTGGTGAGCGTCGCGATTGCGCCGTCGTTTTCCGCGCGCAACCTGCTCACCGCCGCGCCGTTCGCCTGGGCCTTGCTGGCGCGCCTGTACGACGTGGCGGGACCGAGCGCGCGCAGCCATGGCGGGCGCATCGCCGCGGCCGTCCTGATCGTGCTTGTGGGCGCGCAGCTGTGGCTGCTGCGCGGCCGCCCGTTGCAGCGCAACGAGGCCTGGCGCGGGTCGGCGCAGGTCGTGCAGCGGCTGCCCGGTTGCCGCGATGTCGTGCTGCCGGTGGTGCTGCCGTACAAGTTCGGCCCCTCCAGCGCGCCGTACCGCAGGTTGGCCGAGCAGGACTTCTTCGGCCATTACCTGCAAGGCCATCGCCTGCGCGCCTACACGCCCGACGAACTTGCCGGGCGCACTGCCGCGGAAGGGCTCGCTGCGCAGTTGGCGGCACGGGCGCAGGCGGCCGCGGGTGGCGGCTGCGCGCTGCTGGCCTGGGGCGTGCACGACCTCAATGCGGCGGCGGCGCTGCGCCTGGCGCAGGACCTGGCGCGGCTGCCGGGCGTAGCCCCGAACCGGGTGCTGGTGCAGCCGGTGCTGCGCTGGCGCCGGCGCGGGCTGGGCTGGCATCCGGTCGCCGACGGATTCGTGTTCCTGGCGGCGCCGCCGCTGCGCGCCGGGCGGGCGCCAACCGATCCCGGCGTGCCTGCGGCGGTGGCGCGGCTGCCGGCGATGGGCGCACCCTGGGTGTCGAGCGCAGACGGCGCGGTGTGTGCGCCCGACTGCGCCGCATCGCTGGGCAGCGGCGCGAGGCCGTAGCCGCGGCCGCGCGCGGCCGCCGCGCCGGCGGTCTTATACTCGTGCGCTTTCTCCCAGGAATCCCTTCGATGACCGCTTCCTCCGCCGCGGATCTGATCGCCCTCGGCCAGCACTACTACCTGCCGATCTACCGTCCGCGCCAGCTGGTGCTGGAGCGCGGCCAGGGCGCCAAGGTGTGGGACAGCGAAGGCCGCGACTACATCGACCTGTCCGCCGGCATCGCCGTGTGCGGGCTCGGCCACAACGATGCGGACCTGACGGCGGCGCTGCTCGAGCAGGCCGGCAAGCTGTGGCACACCAGCAACGTGTTCTACAGCGAGCCGCCGCTGCGCCTGGCCGAGGAGCTGGTCGCCGCGTCGCGTTTCGCGCAGCGGGTGTTCCTGTGCAACTCCGGCAGCGAGGCCAACGAGGCGGCGATCAAGCTGGTGCGCAAGTGGGCTGCCAGCCAGGGCCGCGCGCCGGACCGGCGGGTCATCGTCACCTTCCGCGGCAGCTTCCACGGCCGCACCCTGGCCGCGGTCACCGCCACCGCGCAGCCGAAGTACCAGGAAGGCTACGAGCCGCTGCCCGGCGGCTTCCGCTATGTGGATTTCAACGACATCGTGCAGTTGGAGACGGCGATGGCCGCCGGCGACGTGGCCGCGGTGATGATCGAGCCGGTGCAGGGCGAGGGCGGGGTGATGCCGGCCGCGCCGGGTTTCCTGGCGCAGGTGCGCGCGCTGTGCGACCACCATGGCGCGCTGCTGCTGCTGGACGAGATCCAGTGCGGCATGGGTCGCACCGGCACCTTGTTCGCGCACTGGCAGGACGAGGTGACGCCGGACATCGTGACCCTGGCCAAGGCGTTGGGCGGCGGCTTCCCGATCGGCGCGCTGCTGGCCGGGCCGAAGGTGGCCGAGACGATGCAGTTCGGCGCGCACGGCAGCACCTTCGGCGGCAATCCGCTGGCCGCGGCGGTGGCGCGGGTGGCGCTGCGCAAGCTGGCGTCGGCGCCGATCGCGGCGAACGTGTCGCGGCAGGCGGCGGCGCTGCGGCAGGGGTTGGCCGCGCTCAACGACGACTTCAAGCTGTTTGCGCAGGTGCGCGGGCGTGGCTTGATGCTCGGCGCGGTGCTGAACCAGACGCATGCGGGGCAGGCCGGGGCGATCCTCGATCATGCCGCTGCGCATGGGTTGTTGACGTTGCAGGCCGGGCCGGATGTGTTGCGCTTCGTGCCTTCGTTGAATATCACCGATCAGGAAATGGCTGAGGGGTTGAAGCGGTTGCGGGCGGCTTTGCAGGCTTATGTCGGTAAGCGTTGAGCCTGATTGACGTTTGAGTGTCTGTTGGCTTTTGATTCAACGGCAACGGCAACGGCAACGGCAACGGTACAAGCAAAGCTTTCGCGCTTTGCGCGAGTCACTTTTCTTTGCTTGTGCAAAGAAAAGTAACCAAAAGAAGCGCTTTACCACAGCCGAAGGCTGGTCAAGCACACCCTGACTTCGCGCCCTCCGCGCTGCGCGCTCCGGGTCCGCGAATAGGCCGGGATTCACGGAAGGGGCATCCTGCCCCTGCCGTGAACGGCGCACATCCATGTGCGCCGCCCCTTCGGGGTTTTTCCCGTCCTATTCGCCGCTACGTAAGGGAACCCGGTTAAGCAAAGCCACAGCAACAGCAGCATCAACAGCCACAGCTACAGCCACAGCTACAGCTACAGCTACAGCTACAGCAGGAATGGCCGCGGGCGTTATGGCAGCTGCGGCGGACGCGGGCTCTGTCGGCGATAGGAGCGTCGTCTAGCCCAAGCCGTGCCGCGCAAGGGCGCGGCGCAGGGCGCGGGCGCCGCTGGCGGTTTCGGCGGGCATGCCGATCGCGCGGGCGCCGCGGACGTTGACGAACAGGTCGTCGATGAACAGGGCGTGCCGCGGGGCGATGCCGAAATGGTCGAGCGCGCGCCGGTAGACCTCGGCCTGCGGTTTGCGTCCGCCGAGTGCGCCGCTGCACAGGACGCGTCCCTGCAGCAGGGGGAATAGCGCCGGGACGATCTGCGGGATCGCCTGCGCCATCAGCGGGCCGTTGTTGGTCAGCACGCCGAGCGCGACCTTGCCGGCCAGCGCCAGCACGCGTTCGATCACGCCGGGGTCGCCACGGCTGCCAGCCACGCGCGCGGCGATCCAGTCGGCTTCGTCCACCTGCGCGCCCAGGCCCTGGCCTAGCCGGTGCAGATAGGCGGCGGTGGCGATGGCGCCGCCGTCGTAGGCGGTTTCCAGTCCGGAGGCGAACAGGACCTCCCGCACCTGCGCCGGATCGCAGCCGCAATGGGTGGCCAGGTGCGCGATGCGTGCCGCCCGCGAGTAGGCCGCCAGCACGCCGTCGAAGTCGAGCAGCAGCAATTTCGGGCTTGGATGGATCAACGCGGCCACCGCGTCTGGCGCTGCACGCAACGGCGCGGCCTGGAACATGGGTCGGGTCCGAAGTGTCGTTGGCCGAGATTAACCCACTCCCCCGCGGCGATGAACGCCACTACCCGCGGCTCGGCGCTCGCCACCCCCCACCCACCCGCTCGCGGCGCACCTACCCGTCGGATCCGGTCGTCCGGTGCCGTGCGCTGGCTATGGTCCCTGCACGCCGCGATCGCGGCGCCGCCGGTCGGGGAACCGGTGCGCATCCACGCCACATCCACGTCACCTCGGGGGTCTTGAACATGAGCAAGCGTTTGAACGCCGATCGTCTGGCGGAATCGGTATGCAGGGGACTGTGCAATGCACGGCACGGCCACGGGCTGGCCACGCTGACGCTGCTGCTGGCCGGCGCACAGGCGCTGCCGGCGCTGGCCGAAGAGCCGGGTGGCGAGGCCAAGACGCTGGATGCGATCACGGTCATTTCGACCGGCACGCGCAAGACCAACATGGCGGTCACCGACAGCCCGGCGCCGATCCAACTGGTGAGTGCGGAGATGCTCAAGCAGTCGGCCGCGCCCGACCTGATCAATGCCATCGCCAACCAGGTGCCGTCGTACAACGCCAATCAGACCGGCAACGACATGGCGAGCCAGACGCTCACCGCCAGCCTGCGCAATCTCTCGCCCAACCACACCCTGGTGCTGGTCAACGGCAAGCGCCGCCACATCACCTCCAACGTCAACACCACCACCGGCGCGGCCTCGGCCGATCTGTCGTTCATCCCGGCCGCGGCGATCGATCACGTCGAAGTGCTGACCGACGGCGCCGCCGCGCTGTACGGTTCGGACGCGATCGCCGGGGTCATCAACATCATCCTCAAGAAGAACCACGACGGCGGCGAAGTGGACGCCGGTTACGCGGGCTACAAGGATGGCGGTGGCGGCACCGATTCGTGGGGCGCCAACATCGGCTTCGGCAGCGACGCGGCGTATTTCAGCCTCAGCGCCGAGGTCGAGAACCGCAAGACCGTGTATCGCCTCGGTTCGTACAGTTATGCCGACTGCGTGGCCAACTATGCCGACTGCACCGCGGTGAATCCGAGCATGGCCGACTTCCTGGCCGACGACGTCGAGGGCATGACCCTCAACGGGCGCTTCCCCAACGTCAATGCCTGGCTCAACCCGCCGGAAGTGCACCGCAAGGCGCTGTTCTTCAACTCCGGCGTGGTGCTGAGCGACACCCTGGAGTTCTACGCGTTCGGCAGCTACGGCAAGAAGACCGCGCAGTCGGAGGAGAACTACCGCCGTCCCAGCCAGGACGGCGGCTACGTCGATCCGGTGACCGGCGCGGTCAGCCACAAGTATCCGCTGGGCTTCAATCCGTCCGAGGCCTCCGACGAGGTCGACTACGAGTTGACCGCCGGGCTGAAGGGCGTGCTGGCCGATTGGTCGTGGGATTTCTCCAGCAGCTATGGCAAGAACGAGATGGACGTGTACACGCTGAACTCGATGAACTTCAGCCTGTGGCAGGACTACGGCTATTCGCCCGAGGACTTCTACGACGGCAGTTTCTGGGCCAGCCAGTGGACCACCAACTTCAACGCCACGCACGATTTCGACGTCGGCCTGTCGCAGCCGCTGACCTTCAACGCCGGCGTCGAATACCGCCGCGACCAGTACGGCATCGATCCGGGCGATCCGACCTCGTACTACGGCGCCGGCGCGTCTTCGTTCCCCGGCTACAACCCGCTGTTCAACACCGGCTCCTACAGCCGCCACAGCTACGCAGCCTACGCCGACGTGGTGTTCAATCCGACCGAGAAGTGGCTGGTGGATGTCGCCGGGCGTTACGAGGACTACAGCGACTTCGGCAGCAAGGTGGTCGGCAAGCTGACCACGCGCTTCGACTTCACCGACACCTTCGCGGTACGCGGCACCGCCAGCACCGGGTTCCGCGCGCCGACCCTGCAGGAAGGCTATTACTCGGCGGTGCAGGTCGGCCCGACCAGCGCCACCCCGACCCTGCAGCCCAACAGCGCGGCCGCGGCGGCGCTGGGCTTCGGCAGCCTGAAGCCGGAGACCAGCACCAACTACAGCCTGGGCTTCGTGTTCCGGCCGATGCCCAACTTCGACAGCACGCTCGATCTCTACCGCATCACCATTTCCGACCGCATCGGCGTGGGCACCTTCGAATATTCCAAGGCCGGCCAGCCGGGCGACACGAATGGCGACGGCACCCCCGACGCCGCCTACAACGCCGCGCTGGGCCAGGCGCTGGTCGATTTCGGCTATCTCGGCGGCATCGATCCGGCTGCGCCGGGCGGCTCGCTCGACGCCACCGCGCGGCAGAACATCTCGGTGGCGATCTTCAACAATGCGCTGAAGACGCGCAGCACCGGCGTGGACTGGGTGACCAACTACATCAGCGAGTTCGACTGGGGCTCGATCGACTGGATGCTGGCGGCCAACTACAACAAGACCGAGGTGCTCAGCGCCAAGCCGGCGCCGGAGGTGCTCGGCGGCGCCACCATGTACAGCGCGGCGACGCTGATCAACCTGGAGAACAACGCGCCCAAGTACCGGTTCAACCTGGGCGCCACGTTCAACATCGGCAAGTTCAGCCTGCGCGTGACCGAGGCGGTCTACGGCCCGCAGTACCAGCTGATCGCGCCGTATGACGAGTGGAACGGCGACATCTTCCCCGACAGCGTGCTGAGCCAGCTCGACGTGGTCGACGTCAACGGCGCGCCGTACTACAAGCAGAAGATCGGCACGATGGCGCTGACCAACGTCGAACTGACGTTCCGACCCACCGAGCAGCTGACCGTCAGCGTCGGCGGCGACAACGTATTCAACAAATACCCCGACAAGGTGCCGGCGGCGGCGTACGACTACCTCGAGAATAACTACCTCAGCTACTACAACTCGCCGTACCTGACCGGCAGCCCGGTCGGCTACTTCGGCGCGCGCTACTACGCCAAGCTGACCTACCGCTTCTGAGCTGCGCGCGCCCCGCTTGAGCCCCTCTCCCCCCGGGAGAGGGGTTGGGGTGAGGGTCCGTCCGCCAGCGGCGCGTCCGCTCGCGCCGTGCCCCGCCGGCCGCACTCCTACCCGCTCCATCGCGACCTACCCGCCGCACACGGCCTGCGCCGCCGCCGCGGCGGCTATGGTCGATCCGCAATCCGTGAGGCGATATCGACGATGCAAGCACCAACCAGGGGCGCCATGACCCGCCGCCAATTGCTCGCCAGGATCGGCCTGGCCGGCGGCGGCGCGATGATGTACCAGGCGATGCACAGCCTGGGCCTGGCCGCCGAATCGCGCTTCGGCGGCGTGCCGCGGCTGGACGGCGACGCCAAGGGCGCGTCGGTGCTGGTGCTCGGCGCCGGCCTGGCCGGGCTGACCGCGGCCTATGAGCTGCGCAAGGCCGGCTATCGCGTGCAGGTGCTCGAGTACAACGCGCGTCCCGGCGGCCGCAACTGGACGCTGCGCGGCGGCGATCGCTACACCGAACTGGGCGGCTTCGAGCAGCAGTGCGGTTTCGACGAGGGCATGTACCTCAATCCCGGCCCGTGGCGCATCCCGCACCATCACAAGGCGGTGCTGTCCTACTGCAAGCAGTTCGGGGTGGCGCTGGAACCGTTCGTGCAGGTCAACTTCAACGCGCTGCTGCACAGCCGCGAGGGGTTCGGCGGCAAGCCGCAGCGTTTCCGCGACATCGACGCCGACTACAAGGGGCACGTGGCCGAACTGCTGGCCAAGAGCACCCGGCAGGGCGCGCTGGATGCGCAGGTGCAGCGCGAGGACCAGGAGATCCTGCTCGAGTCGCTGCGCAACTGGGGCGCGCTGGACAAGGACTTCGGCTACGTCAAAGGCCGCGAGAGCAGCGAGCGCCGCGGCTTCGCCAAATATCCCGGCGGCGGCCTGTCCGGCAAGCCGCAGTTCTCCGAACCGTTCACCACCCAGGACATCCTGCGCTCGCGGCTGTGGACCACGCTGGCGGCGGGCAACAACTACGAAATGCAGACCGCGATGTTCCAGCCGGTCGGCGGCATGGACCAGATCGGCAAGGCGTTCGCGCGCGAGCTAGGCGACGCGATCCGCTATAACGCACGGGTCACCCGCATCGACCAGGACGCGCACGGGGTCAGCGTCGCCTACCAGGACGGCGCCGGCGCCGAGCAACTGGCCAAGGCCGATTGGTGCGTGTGCACGATCCCGCTGTCGATCCTCAGCCGCATTCCGCTCGCGGTGGGCGAGAAGATGGCCGCCGCGATCGGGCAGGTGCCGTACGCGGCTTCGGTGAAGGTCGGGCTGCAGTTCAAGCGCCGCTTCTGGGAAGAGGACGAGGCGATCTACGGCGGCATCAGCTACACCGACCTGCCGATCACCCTGATCAGCTATCCGAGCACCGGTTTCCAGAGAGCCGGCAAGGGCGTGCTGCTCGGCGCCTACGTGTGGGGACTGGAGGCGTTCGAGTTCACCTCGATGACGCCGCAGCAGCGCGTGGCCAAGGCGGTGGAATACGGCACCCAGCTGCATCCGCAGTACCCGCGCGAATTCGACAACGGCATCGCCGTGGGCTGGCACCGGGTGCCGTTCACCCATGGCTGCTTCGGCGTGTGGAGCGATGCCGCACGCGCCGAGCACTACGAGAACCTGTGCCGGATCGACGGCCGCATCGCGCTCGCCGGCGAGCACGCCTCGTACATTCCGGCCTGGCAGGAAGGGGCCATCACCTCGGCACTCGACGCGATCGAGCGCCTGCATCGCCGCGTCGTCAACGGAGCCCGCGCATGAAGCTGGATCGTCACTGGATGCTCGCCGCGGCGGTCGCGGCCGGGGTGCTGGCGCTGATGCTGCCGCCGGCGATCGGCCCGGCCGCGGCGCAGAGTTCCGATGCCACGCCGCTGTATCCGCAGGCCGCGTTCGCCACCGCCTCCGGCGCCACCGTGTACGCGGCGATCTGCCAGAGCTGCCACATGCCCGGCGGGCAGGGCGCGCGCGGCGGCGGCGAGTATCCGGCGCTGGCCGGCAACCCCAAGGTGGCCGCTGCGCCGTACGTGGCGATGATGGTGCTCGACGGCCGCGGCGGCATGCCCGGTTTCGCCGGCATGCTCAACGACCAGCAGGTCGCCGAGGTCGTGCATTACGTGCGCAGCCAGTTCGGCAACGACTATCCCGGCAAGCTCAGCGCCGACGAGGTGCGCACGCTGCGGCACTGAGCCGGTTCCGTTTCATTCTCTTTTCCGATCGCGAGGAGTTCCGCATGCGCCGTTCGTTCGTTTCCCGCTCGCTCCGTGCCGGTCTATGCGCTGCGCTGTGGCTGCCCGCCCTGGCTGGCGCCGCCGAAATCGTGCGGCACAAGATTCCCAACAGCGATTTCCCGATTTCCGCGGCGGTGGAGATCCCGGCGGGCAAGACCACGGTCTATCTCAGCGGCGCGGTGCCGCGGCCGATCGATGCGAGCGCGCCGAAGGATTCGCCTGCCGCCTACGGCGACACCAAGGCGCAGACCGTCAGCGTGCTGTCGCAGATCGAGGCGCAGCTGCACGGCATGGGCCTGGGCATGCGCGACGTGGTCAAGATGCAGGCGTTCCTGGTCGGCGATCCGGCGCTGGGCGGGAAGATGGATTTCGCCGGGTTCATGGAGGGCTACCGGCAGTTCTTCGGCACGCCCGAACAGCCCAACCTGCCGTCGCGCTCGGCGTTCCAGATCGCCGCGCTGGGCAATCCGCTGTACCGCATCGAGATCGAAGTGGTCGCCGTGCGTCCGTAGGTTCTTCGCCCTGTCTTCCAAGGAGTCCGCCATGCAGCAGCCGTCGCGTTCGCGCCGCACTTTCCTCAAGGACTCGGCGCTGGTCGCCGCGGCCGGCTTCGGCGCGCCGTGGCTGGCGCAGGCCGCGCCCGCCGCGGCGCAGGCGACCAATGCCGACCTGGCGCCGGTGCTGATCAACGCCAACGAATATCCCGGCGGACCGTCGCCGGCCGCGCAGCGCGCGATCGCCGCGATCGCGTCCAGCGGCGGCCGTTACCTGGGCGAGCTGCAACTGGAATTGCTGCAGACCCTCGCCGACCAGCTCGGCGTGGGCATCGATCACCTGATGGCCTACGCCGGTTCCACCGAGCCGCTGGACTACACCATGCTGGCGTTCACCTCGCCCAGCGCGTCGCTGGTCACCGCCGACCCCACCTTCGAATCCGGCTGGCGCGCCGCCGCGCGCAACGGCGCCGAGGTGATCAAGGTGCCGCTGCGCAAGGACGACGCGCACGATGTGCAGGCGATGTGCGCCGCCGACGCCAACGCCGGGGTGATCTACATCTGCAACCCGAACAATCCCACCGGTTCGGTGACGTCGCGCAAGGACCTGGACTACGCGCTGGCGCACAAGCCCAAGGGCAGCGTGCTGGTGGTCGACGAGGCGTATCTGCATTTCTCCGACAGCGCCCGCAGCATGGTCGACCGCGTCGCCGCCGGCGACGACGTGATCGTGTTGCGCACCTTCTCCAAGCTCTACGACATGGCCGGCATCCGCCTGGGCTATGCGGTGGCGCGGCCGGAGCTGCTGGCCAAGCTGAAGTTCTACAGCGTCAACAGCCTGCCGGTGACCGCGGTCGCCGCCGGCCTGGTCAGCCTGCGCGATCCGGCGCTGGTGCCGCAGCGGCGCACGCTCAACAGCGCCATCCGCAGCGACGTGGTGCGCTGGCTCGGGGCGCAGGGCTATGCGTGCACGGCATCGGAAAGCAATTGCTTCATGGTCGACGTGAAGCGCCCGGCGAAAGAGTTCATGGACGCGATGGCCACCTATGGCGTGTTCGTCGGCCGCAGCTGGGCGTTGTGGCCGAGCCGGTCGCGCATCACCGTCGGCACCGCGCCGGAGATGGCGCGATTCAAGAGCGCGTTCGCGCAGGTGGCGGCCGGCAAGCGCGGGCCGCTGCCGGTGCCGGCGCCGAGGATGGCGCTGCACGATCCGCTGCATGGATTCTTCCGCAACGCCTAGGCATTGCCTGCGCCGGATGCTGCAGTGCACGAGGGCTTGTCGTTGACAAACATTTGCGCAAAGGCAGACAGTCGTGGCGACGCCGCTGCGCGCGCAGCGCATGCTGGCGAGGTTCGCGTTGCTGTGCCGTCCCCATTGAAGGAGTCCGTCTTGAAAGCGAAGTCGCTGTCCCCCTTGCTGGTCCTCGCCGCGCTCGCGTTCGCGCCGGCGGCCTGGGCCAAGACCTGCGCGGTGACCATCACCGGTACCGACCAGATGTCCTTCGACCAGCCCCAGATCAAGGTCGCCGCCGACTGCACCGAAGTGGCGCTGACGCTCAAGCACAGCGGCAAGCTCGCTGCCGCGGTGATGGGCCACAACTGGGTGCTGACCAAGACCCCGGACTTCCAGGCGGTGGCCAATGCCGGCACCAGTTCCAGCCTGGCCGACAACTACCTGCCGAAGAACGACGCGCGGATCATCGCGCACACCAAGGTGATCGGCGCCGGGCAGTCGGACACGGTCAAGTTCTCCACCGCCAAGTTGAGCAAGGGCGGCGACTACACGTTCTTCTGCTCGTTCCCGGGGCACTGGGCGATGATGAAGGGCAAGTTCGTGTTCGGCTGAGTCGCGGCGGTTGCGGTTGCGCTGCAGGTTGCGATCGGCGATCTGCAGCGCCTTTCGAACAGGATGGTGCCGCAGGCGTCGGCCTGCGTCAGCGCCGACGCACCTGTAGGAGCGGCTTCAGCCGCGACCGGGCTTTCCCGGTAAGGCC